>NZ_DASWOT010000153.1:0-5547 GCF_036404235.1 Pseudomonas sp. | reverse complement strand
GGTGTATTCCATCAGGCTCCAGCACATCGCCCCATGGAAACACCTGATCGACACTCCCACCTCGCGCGGCTGCTTCCTATTGCGCCTCGGTAGGCAGTGATTTACCTGCCCATCGTGCGTAGGCATGAGCATCGTTCCAGGAAACATGCACCACCGGATGGTCACGACAATCGTCGTAGCTCGATGCAAGCCCCAACGGTCTGCGCCATGATGCGCCGGGTACGGCACACCACCAGGGCGTGGCGCTGGGACCTTGTTCCAGGCATGCGGTGCCTGGGGGCAACAACCCGGCAAAAACAAATGACCAACCAAAAACTTCGGCATCGGTCACATAGCCCGTATGCGCCACGAATAGCGCGAATTGCTCAGAGGTCACTGCTTGGGCGTCCATCAGGAACCCATCGACGTACACCTCTCGGACGGGCCCCTCGCCGTCGGCAGTGATGCATTCACCTCCCTCCCCGCCCAATCGATACACGCCTGCGGGAATCGCAAGCATTTCAGCGCTTGGCACATCAGTTGACTGAAGCAGCGACACGCTTGCACATGTGGCTTGATCACGAACGGGGCCGCAGCAGTCGCTCATGGATATTCCACCGACGGCTCTCGCGCCTGGGCCAGATACGTTTCCAACTGGGCGATGACAGTCGGGTTCTAGGCCGCGATATTGTGGCTCTCCTTCGGATCCGCCTTGAGATCGTAAAGCTCCAACGCCTGGCCCTTGCTCATGCGGATCGCCTTCCAGTTGCCCCATCGCACCGCCTGGCGAAATTCCGGCTCGAAGGTCTCCCAGTAGAAATAGCGCGGCTTGAGACCGGCGCCCTCATGCTTCAACAGCTCACCGAGATCGACTCCATCGCCGGTTACAGCGGGCGCGCCGGCCAGCGCCAGCGCCGTCGGCAAGAAATCCGGAAAGTAGATCGGCTCATCACTCAGGCTGCCTGCCTTGATGGTGCCGGGCCAGCGCACGATGAAGGGCTCGTGGATGCCGCCTTCATAGAGATCACGCTTGTAGCCGCGATAGATACCGCTGGAGTCGAAAAACTCGACCACCGCTGTTTGTGCGGCAGTGGGCTCCGAACGGGCACCGTTGTCCGAGGCGAAAAACACCACGGTGTCGCGGTCTAGCCCCTGCTCCGCCAAGGTTCGCAGGACGTTCCCCACACCTTGGTCCATCAGCTCGATCATCGCCGCGTAGGACTTTTGATCCTGAGTCCAGGGCTCACCCGCAAACGATCCATAGCTGGGAGCGATATACGGGCTGTGCGGCGCGCTGTAGCCCAGAAACAGAAAGAACGGCTGATCGGTGTTGCGACGGATGAAATCGCAGGCATCGTCGGTACACAGATCGGTTTCGTAATGCGCGGCGGTATGCCCAAGCGCTTGAGGAACATCGACCAGTTGCCGGTCGTGATAGCGCTGGGTCGGGAAATACCCTTGGGTGCTTGGTGTCTGGATCAACCAGCCACGAAACTCATCGAAGCCGCGATCCATGGGCGTCGCTTGAGGGTCATAGCCGTCCAGGTGCCACTTGCCCATCAGGCCGGTGCGATAACCCTGCGTTTGCAATTGCTGAGCGACCGTCACGTCTCGCGCCCCAAGGCTGGCGCGGCGAATAGTCTTGCCGCCCGACTCCCCCACGGTGCCCCCCGCCAGTGCGAAGTTGGCGCGGATTCGGCTGTGCCCTGTATTAAGACCGGTCAACAGAGTGCAGCGTGAAGGGGAGCAGATGGGCGCTCCGGCATACGCTTGGGTGAAACGCTTGCCTTCACGGGCCAGGCTGTCAATGTGCGGTGTGCGAAGACGGTGCTGACCATAGCAGCCGACATCGCCAATCCCCAGGTCATCAGCAAGGATGAAGATGATATTCGGCTTGCGCGCTCCTGCCTGGGCCATGCTGGGTAGCGCGGCCATCGCCAGGGTAGTGCCCGCCAATTCGAGGAAGTGCCTGCGCGCCAGGCTGTCAAAGGGGTTGCTCACGAGGCTGAACTCCGGATGGGGTAGCAATCGACACGTCGTCATATGAGAGCTGGATGTGGCCCTTAGAAGTTGTATCCGACCGTCATTCCAAGCGTGCGCGGGTCACCCATCACACCAAAGGAGGAGGCATAACTGCCGGTATTGAGCGTGCGGAACCAGCGTTTGTTGGCCACGTTATTGACCCACAGCGAGGCATTCCAGGTGCCGTCCGCGTACTTGCCGCTAAGTCCGGTAGAGAGATTCAGCAAGCCATAACCCGGAATGCGCGAGTACTGCGAGTTGTCGACCGCGCCATAGGACCAGGTCCGGTAGGAGAAGCGGCCAGCCACAAACGCTTGCAGTGCGTCGAACGTCTGCCACTCATAACGACTGGTCAGGGAATAGGTGGCTTTAGGTGAACGGAACACACGTTCGCCGCTCAAGTCGCAGCTAGTCGCCTTGCTGCCACCCAAGGTCACTTCGGCCGCACAGGGTGCACCTTTGAAGTCCTGATATTTATTGTCCAGCAAGGTACCGTTGAAGTTGAAGCTCAAACCTTCAAGCGGCTTAAGCTCCAGATTGGTTTCCAGGCCCCTCGAACGCATGGTCCCGGCATTCATCAGGTAGCTCGTCTCAGTTTCGAGGTCATAGGCGGAGGTCTGGTAGTTGCGCACCTGCGAGTAGAACGCCGCCAGCTCGAAGTTGATGCGGTTCTGCAACCATTGGCTCTTGAAGCCCACTTCGCCGCCGCGGGTGTTTTCCGGTTCCACCAACAGGCTGTCATAGCCCGCCTTGCCTGCCGCCCCTGAGGACACGTTCATGCCGCCAGATTTCTTGCCGTAGGCCAGGGTCATGTAACCCTGCAACTGTGGGGTGAAGTAATAGGCAAAGTTGAGCATCCCGGCGGGCAGCTGTTCGTACTGATTGAGCTCCCCGGAGTCGAATGGATTTTTGTTGACGCGGCGAAACGATCCGGATTTTTTTTCGTAACTGTCACGCACACCCGCGGTGATATCGAAGCGGTCGTTAACGTGCCACGTCCCTTGACCGTAAAGCGAGAACACGCTGTCGTCGACCTGGCCCCAGCGCCTGACCGACAGCCCGGTGTTGGCAGCAGTGCCATACCATTGCGTGGTTCGCGCACCGGGCGCGTAGTAATCGTGTGCCAGAGTGTCGAGGTTTTCGCCCCAGTAAGTAGCGCCCAGTGCATAGTCGAAGTGCTCGCCCTTGGGCGAGTCCAGGCGCAGATCCTGAGACCAGACGCGGTCCCAGACGTCCGCACCGCTGCCCGAATACAGGGGGATATCCAAAGTGTCGGTGCTGTTGGGTTGATAGCCAAAATAGCGGTAGGCCGAGACGGATCGCAGATTGTAGCCATCACCCAGTTTCCAGTTGGCTTCGGCCGACACCCCGCCTTGACGCACATAGGCTTCGTTCTCGTCATCGGTATTGACCTTGCGGCCGCCGCCCACCACGTGGGCCCCCACCTGATTGGCGCGATCGAGATAGGGCTGGGTGCCGTTGATGGTGTACAGCTTGTCGAGCGTCTGCACCGGGTAGCTGGTAGAGGTGTTGAGGTCGGCGATGATCCGCAGGTTGAAATCGTCGCCAGGCTGCCACAGCAGTTGTCCGCGAACGCCATCCTGGTTACTGCCGCCCAATTCGTGACCGGTGTATTCGTTCTTGATAAAGCCGCCCTTCTCCGTATGGGACAGGTTGATGCGCCCCGCCAGGGTGTCGGTCAGCGGGCCGGAGAACATGAATTGCGTTTGTGTGTAGCCGCGTTGGCCGATGGATTGGCTCACTGAGCCTTCAGGGGTGAATGTCGGCTTGCGGCTATGAATGTCGATGGCGCCCGCCGTGGTATTGAAACCATGCAGCGTACCCTGGGGCCCGCTGAAGACCTCGGCGCTCTCTATATCGAGCAGGTCGTTGGAGAGCATGCCAGGGCGGCTCAGGTAAACGTTGTCCAGAAACAACCCCACACTGCTGGGCATGCCGATGTTGATTTCGCTGCCACCGCCGTCACCCAGGCCACGGATAGTCAGGCGCGTATCGAACGGGTCTGAGGCTGTCACTTCCAGGCCGGAAGCGATCTGCTGCAGATCTTCGAGGCGATACACGCCTTGCTGCTCCAGGGTCTTGCCCGTCAGTCGCTGCGTGGACGCAGGCGGTTGTTGCGCATCGGCCTGGCGCACCCCTTGCACCTGCACCGTGTCTAGCCGTTGCTCTGGCGCTGCGCTGGCGGGCGCAGACGACAGGAACATGGTGTGGCCAAGGGCGATGCCGGCCACCCAGAGAGAGTTTTTCTGCTGACTGTGATGTTTCATTCGAATATCCAGCATGCGAGCCGATGCCTGTCATCGACGCGCTGTCGATGGCAAATGCTTGGGTATGGGTGAAAAGGATTAGGTAGCCACTCGTGGCACGGCGACGTTAAATCACGCGCAATGCCAGATGACCAAAGACCGAAACCTTATGCTGCTATGCGCAAAAGAGATAAGCGCGACGCTGTATGGCCGTATCGGTTATGTAAGAAACGCAAAAAAAATTTGGCAGAAACGCATTGGCGATCTACAGAATGCAGGGGGCTTAATAGGCGTTATGCCTGTTTTTTCGGCAACGAATGCCGGCCTCGACACCATTGCAGCTGTGAGCAATGTGGGGCCATGGCGCTCTCCTACCCGATAGATCAAGGAACAAGATGAAAGCGCTCCCCAGAGCTTGGCCCGCCTGTCTGTCGCGCGTAGGCACAATAGTACTGACGCTGTGGACAGGCGTGCTGGCCGCCCAGCCTACCTCGCTACCGGCTGTATCGACTTTTACCCAAGACATCGCCATTACCGACACTGGCTATCGTGCTCCGGGTGCGGACGCGGCGCAGCGCAGCTTCGCCAACGGAGTGACTCGAATGGCTAATCTGCACTATGCCAGCCCCAGCACGGATCAGTCGCCCCTGCCCCTGGATCTGTATCTGCCCGCCACGCCAGCTGTTCGTCGACCCTTGATCGTTTATATCCACGGTGGCGGATGGTCTGGCGGTGATGCACGGACCACCGGCGCCTTCGAGGACTTTCCCGCTGTGCTGGCTCGCTTCGCCGCTCAGGGCTACGCCGTGGCGTCGGTAAACTATCGCCTGAGCGGGACAGCGATCTTCCCGGCAGCGCAGGACGATGTTCACGCGGCAATCGGCTGGTTGCAGGATCACGCCTCCCAGTACGCGCTCGATCCCCAACGCCTGGCGGTGTGGGGCAATTCATCTGGCGGCCATCTGGCAGCGCTGACGGCGCTCGGATGCGATGCGGATACCCGTAGCCATCCATGCCCCAAGGTATTGATCGGCTGGTTCGGCATCTACGACATGCAGCGCATTCTCGCCGACGATGACTATCCGCGCATCCGCGACGCGGCACGCCGATTCATGGGTTGTACCAATACCCCCTGCGCGACTGCCACCGTCAAGGCCACCAGCGCAGCGCCACGGCCTGGCGCTGAAAAAACGGCGGTGTTGCTGATACACGGCACGGCAGATCCTGTAGTCCCCTACACACAATCGGTGGCGCTTGCCGATGCGTTGAAACGCCAGGG
>NZ_DASWOT010000152.1:0-16937 GCF_036404235.1 Pseudomonas sp. | reverse complement strand
ATCGGCGCAGCTTCATCCGCGGGCAGCGGGCTACCCGGGGCAGGCGCGCCGCCCATTTCGTTCACGCTAGGCGGTGTGTCTTCGCTTTTGAATAGTTCGAAGAACGCGTTCGGTGTGCTTGGCGTGGCCGCGCGACCGCTGATCGGATCGACCCGCAGGCTGAGGATGCCATCCGGCTCGGCCTGGACATGTGGCGGCTTGTCTTTCAAGGCTGCACTCATGTAGCTCATCCAAATCGGCAGCGCCACCGTGCCGCCAAACTCGCGACGACCAAGGCTTTCGGGTTGGTCGAAGCCGGTCCAGACCGTGGTCACGTAGTCTGCGTTGTAGCCCGTAAACCAGGCATCTTTCGATTCGTTGGTAGTACCGGTTTTACCCGCGATGTCCGGGCGGTTCATCGACAGCGCCCGGCGACCTGTGCCGCGCTTGATCACATCTTGCAGCATGCTGTTGAGGATGTACGTCGTTCTGCCGTCGACGATACGCTCGGCAATCACGGGTGCGGGCGGCTCGCCGGTGTTGGTCAGAGCGTTCGGCACTACGTTGGCGGTCAACGCTGGCGTTTCGGGCGCCGAAAATGCTTCTGTGCCGCTGGTGGCCGTCGAGCTGACCGCTTTGGGATCAGGGTCATTGGCGGGTACGGTGGGCGGGTTGGCGACGAACAGCGTCTTGCCTTCACGATCATCGATTTTCTGGATCAGGTACGGCGTAACCTTATAGCCGCCGTTGGCGAATGCACTCCAGCCGCTGACGATTTCCATCGGCGTCAGGGTGGCGGTACCCAGCGCCAGCGACAGGTTGCGCGGCAAATCCTGCTTGTTGAAGCCGAAACGGGTGATGTAGTTGATCGCCGTATCGATGCCCAGGCTTTGCAGGAGCCGAATCGATACCAGGTTGCGTGACTTGTACAGTGCCTCACGCAGGCGGATCGGGCCAAGGAAGGTGCCGGTGTCGTTCTTCGGACGCCAGACTTTGTCCAGATACTCGTCAACGAATACGATCGGTGCGTCGTTCACCAGGCTGGCGGCGGTATAGCCGTTATCCAGTGCAGCAGAATAGAGGAACGGTTTGAAGCTCGAGCCAGGTTGTCGCTTGGCTTGCATGGCGCGGTTGTAGTTGCTCTGCTCGAAGGCAAAACCACCGACCAATGCACGAATGGCGCCGTTCCTCGGATCAAGAGACACCAGCGCACTTTGCGCAACCGGCAGTTGGCTGAACTTCAATGAGTCATCTTTTTGACGTTGGATGCGAACCAGATCGCCTACGTGCGCCACATCGGCGGGTTGTTTCGGGGTGGCGCCGACGCTGTTGGTGTTCAGATAAGTGCGCGCCCATTTCATGGTGTCCCACGAAACGGTTTCCTCATTCTCGCCATTGCGGGTCAGGACGTGGATCCCGGTCTTGTCGACCTGGCTGACAATCGCCGGCTCCAGACCGCTGATCGGACGCTGCTTGACCAGTTCCTGTGCCCAGGCGTCACGCGTAAGGCCAGGGAATCGGCTTTCAGGGCCGCGATAGCCATGTCGCTGGTCATATTCGATCAAGCCGTCCTGCACCGCCTTGTTGGCACTTTCCTGAAGATTGCTCGGAATGGTAGTGGTGACACGGAAGCCTTCTGTGTAGGCTTCGCTGCCGTAGCGACCGACCATCTCTGCGCGGGCCATTTCAGCGATATATGGCGCGTTAACTTCCGGGCTCTGGACGTGGTAGCTGGCGTTGATCGGTTCGGCCAGGGCGACCTGATAGGTGTTTTGGTCAATTTTGCCGAGTTTGTACATCCGCCCGAGAATCCAGTCGCGACGCTCTTTTGCACGCGTTGGGTTGGCGAGAGGGTTGAAGCGTGATGGCGCCTTTGGTAGGCCGGCAATCATTGCCATCTGCGCAACGCTCAGATCACGAATGGATTTGCCGTAATAGACCTGCGCTGCGGCTTCGATGCCATAGGCTCGGTTGCCCAGGTAAATCTTGTTGACGTACAGCTCAAGGATCTCGTCCTTGGTAAGTTGGCGCTCGATTTGCAGGGCAAGAAGAATCTCGGTGGTTTTGCGTGAAAAACTGCGCTCACTGGTCAGGAAGTAGTTTTTGGCGACCTGCATGGTGATCGTCGAACCGCCGGACTGAATATGACCGCTTTTAACCAGTTGGCTCGCGGCGCGCATCAGGCTGCTGGGGTCTACGCCGTAATGATTGGCGAAGTTGTCGTCCTCGGCGGACAACAGGGCGTGAATGAAATTGGGCGGAATGTCGGCAAAACGGATGGGCGAGCGGCGCATCTCGCCAAACTCGGCAATCAACTTACCGTCGCTGCTGAACACGCGCAGCGGAATTTGCAGTTGGATATTCCTGAGTGCGTCGACAGAGGGCAGATTCGGGGCCAGGTAAAGAAAAGCGCCGCTCAGACCGAGCAACAGCCCGCAGACGATAGCGACGAATGACCACCAGAAAAACTTCAGCAGGCGTATCAAGGCTTTTGGATTTCCAGAAAAAAGAATGGGTTAAGCGCAGGCATTTACAAATGAACACGCCTTGAAGCTTCGTTACACGAAAAAACGCTCGGCATTATAAGCATTTTTCATCGCCGAGCGTTATTTGAGCTACTGTCAAGGCTGCCGACAGTGGCACTGGATAAAAAAACGTCCGTAAGTGGCGGAAACTCATAGGGAATCGGTTGTGTTCGAACTCTTCAGTAAGAAGGCCAATACCCTTCTAGGGATCGATATTAGCTCCACCTCGGTAAAGCTCCTTGAATTGAGTCGTTCCGGCACTCGTTACAAAGTTGAGTCTTATGCGGTCGAGCCCCTGCCAGCTAACGCGGTGGTGGAAAAGAACATTGCCGAGCTCGAAGGGGTCGGCAGCGCTTTGACGCGTTTGCTGGTAAAAGCCAAAACAAATGTCAAGAATACGGCGGTTGCGGTCGCAGGTTCCGCCGTTATTACCAAGACTATCGAGATGGATGCTGGGCTTTCTGACGACGAGATGGAGAACCAACTCAAGATCGAAGCCGACCAGTACATCCCTTATCCCCTTGAAGAAGTCGCCATCGATTTCGAGGTCCAGGGTTATTCCACGCGCAATCCCGAGCGGGTTGAAGTATTGCTTGCCGCCTGTCGTAAGGAAAACGTCGAAGTGCGCGAAGCAGCCCTGGCTCTCGCTGGTTTGACCGCCAAGGTCGTGGACGTCGAAGCGTATGCGCTGGAGCGTTCATTTGGGCTGCTGTCTGCGCAGTTGGGCCACGATCACGAGCAACTGACCGTTGCGGTGATCGACATCGGCGCCACCATGACCACTCTCAGCGTGCTGCATAACGGCCGCATCATTTATACCCGCGAGCAACTGTTCGGCGGTCGTCAGCTAACTGAAGAAATTCAGCGGCGCTATGGCTTGTCGGTGTCGGAAGCCGGTCTTGCGAAAAAGCAGGGCGGTCTGCCGGACGACTATGCCATGGAGGTACTGCAGCCGTTCAAGGATGCGGTGGTCCAGCAGGTGTCTCGCTCGTTGCAGTTCTTCTTTGCCGCCGGTCAATACAACAGCGTGGACTACATCATGCTGGCAGGTGGGACGGCATCCATTTCCGGACTCGATCACTTGATTCAGCAGCGCATTGGTACCCCGACGATGGTCGCCAACCCGTTTGCCGACATGGCGCTCAGCGCCAAGGTCAATGCAGGCGCTTTGGCCAGTGATGCTCCCGCTTTGATGATCGCCTGCGGGCTGGCGTTGAGGAGCTTCGACTGATGGCTCGGATCAACCTTTTACCCTGGCGCGAACAGCTTCGCGAAGAGCGCAAAAAGCGTTTCCTGATGGCGTTGGCAGGCGTGTTGGTCATAGGCATTGGCGTTGTCCTGCTGGCAGATCAATACATCAGCAGTGCGATCAGTCATCAGGATGCTCGTAACCAATTCATCAAGGCTGAAGTTGTCCAGATCGATAAGCGGATCAAAGAGATCAGTGAGCTCAGGGCGCGGCGCAAGCAGTTGCTTGAACGCATGAAGATCATTCAGGACCTGCAAGGCAACCGACCGATCATTGGGCGTATTTTCGATCAATTGGCACGTACGCTGCCCGATGGCGTGTATTTCAGTGAAGTGAAGATGGCAGGAAACCTCATCAGCATTGCCGGCGCGGCCGAATCGAACAACCGCGTTTCGGACCTGTTGCGCAATCTTGAGGCGTCGGATTGGCTGGAGGCGCCGAGCCTTACTGAAGTCAAGGCCACCACGGCGGGCGCTGTGGATCAGGCCAACACGTTCCGGCTGACGGTGCTTCAGACGCAGCCCGCCATAGAGGGGGGCAAGCCATGAATGTGCCTGAATGGCTGGACAGCCTGCGCAAGATCGACGTAGCCGATCTGGACGTCAATAACCTCGGCTCATGGCCCGCAGCAGTGAAAGCCATCGCCGGAGTGCTGCTGCTGGTGTTGGTGCTCGCTGGCGGCTACTTCTTCTACATCCAGGACATGTTGGCTCAGCTCGATCAGGCGCGTGCCGATGAAGTCACACTCAAGGAGCAGTTTTCGACCAAGGCTTTTCAGGCGGCGAACTTGCCCGCCTACAAAACCCAGATGACCGAGATGGAAAACACCTTCGGCGCATTGTTGCGGCAACTGCCGAGCGATACCGAAGTGCCAGGTTTGCTTGAGGACATCACTCGCACTGGGTTGGGCAGTGGCCTGGAGTTCGAAGAGATCAAATTGCTGCCTGAAGCGGCGCAGCAGTTTTACATCGAACTGCCAATACAAATCACAGTGGTCGGCACTTACCATGACCTCGCCACGTTTGTCAGCGGCGTCGCCAGCCTGCCCCGAATCGTCACCCTGCACGATTTTGAAATCAAACCGGTCGATCCTAAAGCACCTAACAAGCTGCGCATGAGCATTCTCGCCAAGACCTACCGTTACAACGATAAAGGACTGCAGAAATGAGGACGGCGCGATGGTTGTGCGTCAGTGTGGCGCTCATGGGGCTGGCGGGATGCAATAACGAGAGCGAGTTCGCGGATTTGACGCAGTTCATGAATGACGTGCGCGCACGGCCAGTGGGTACGATTGAGCCGCTGCCGAAATTTCGTCCTTACGAAGCATTTACTTATGCGGCATCGAGCTTGCGCAGCCCGTTTCAGCCGCCGGTCAAGGTCGATCTGACCAAGCGTCAAAAAGGCTCGCTGTTGGTCCAGCCGGACCTGACGCGGGTCAAGCAGTTTCTCGAAGGTTTCAACATCGAAACGTTTGAAATGGTTGGCACCATCAGCAACCCCACTGGCACATTCGCGCTGTTGCGCGGTGCTGGCGGCGTGCATCGGGTCAAGGTGGGGGATTACCTGGGGCGTAATGATGGCCGGATCGTCGGCATCACTGACTCGGCGGTAGACGTGATGGAAATCGTGCCCGATGGGGAGGGAGCGTGGCTTGAGCGCCCGCGCAGCATTTCCCTTAAGGAGCGCTCATGACAATGGCAAGCACGCGAAACACCTTCGGGTCTGCACAGTGGTGGAATGTGATCATGAATAGGATTCTTTCGATTATCGGCATATCGCTATGGATGGCGATGGTCTCGCCGATTCTCCAGGCGGCCAACCTCAAAACCCTGGATGTCGCCGCGTTGCCGGGGGATCGGGTCGAGTTGAAACTGTCCTTCGACGGCCCGGTTGCCGCGCCTCGCGCATATACCACCGAGCAGCCTGCACGTATTGCGCTGGACTTGCCGGGTGTCACCAGCGAACTGGCCATCAAAAGTCGTGATCTTGGGACTGGCAACGCACGCAGTGTGGTGGTCGTTGAGGCCAAGGATCGCACGAGGGTGATCATTAATATGACCGTGCTGGCGCCGTACAGCTCTCGGGTTGAAGGCAACAACCTGTTTGTTGTCATCGGTCAGGGGGCTGCTGCCGCTCAAGGCTCCCAGCCGAGCACTGCGCTTGGAGCGCCACGTGTCAATGTTCCGCCAGCAACCGCGAAAACGACGCCCAAGCCCTACACGCCTGTGGGTAAAGCGGTCAGAAACGTCGACTTTCAGCGTGGCGAGCTGGGTGAGGGCAACGTCGTCATTGAGCTGAGCGATCCAGGCATCGCGCCGGATATTCAAGAGACTGGCGGCAAGATTCGAGTGGAATTCGCCAAAACCCAATTGCCGGACAAATTGCGCGTGCGTCTGGACGTCAAGGATTTCGCCACGCCGGTGCAGTACGTCAGCTCAAGCGTCAGCGGTGATAAAGCCAGCATCCTGATCGAGCCGTCGGGTGCCTTTGATTACTCGGCCTTTCAGACCGACAACAAACTGACTATCAGTGTGCGTCCGCTGACCAACGAAGACCTGGAGCGCCGTAACGCCGAGAAACTGGTGTACACCGGAGAAAAGCTTTCACTGAATTTCCAGGACATCGATGTGCGTTCGGTGTTGCAACTGATTGCCGACTTCACCAACCTCAATCTGGTGGCCAGTGACACGGTTCAGGGCGGGATTACCCTGCGCCTGCAAAACGTGCCATGGGATCAGGCGCTGGACCTGGTGCTCAAGACCAAGGGCCTGGACAAGCGCAAGATTGGCAACGTGCTGCTGGTAGCGCCAGCCGATGAAATTGCCGCCCGTGAACGTCAGGAACTGGAATCGATCAAGCAAATTGCCGAGTTGGCCCCACTGCGCCGCGAACTGCTGCAGGTGAACTACGCCAAGGCGGCGGACATCGCCAAGCTGTTCCAGTCGGTGACCAGTGCCGACGCTAAGTCTGACGAGCGTGGCTCGATCACCGTGGATGATCGCACCAACAACATCATTGCCTACCAGACCCAGGATCGCCTGGACGAGCTGCGCCGGATCGTATCGCAGCTGGATATTCCCGTGCGTCAGGTGATGATCGAGGCGCGCATCGTCGAAGCCAACGTCGACTACGACAAGGCCATTGGTGTGAGCTGGAGTGGTTCGAAAACCAGCGGTAATTACACCACAGGCGGCGGTACAACCGTGACCGGCACCAATGCTGCTGTCACAAACACCAACAGTACGTACGTAGACATGGGGGTTAGTAGTCCAACGTCTTCCATCGGCATTGGTTTTCTGACCAACAACACTGTGCTGGACCTTGAGCTCAGTGCCATGGAAAAAACCGGTAACGGCGAAATCGTCTCGCAACCCAAGGTCGTGACCTCGGACAAAGAGACCGCGAAGATCCTCAAGGGTACGGAAGTCCCGTACCAAGAGGCGAGCTCCAGTGGTGCGACGTCGGTGTCCTTCAAAGAGGCATCCCTGTCGCTGGAAGTGACCCCGCAGATCACTCCGGACAATCGCATCATCATGGAAGTGAAAGTCACCAAGGACGAACCGGACTACATCAATACCGTACTGGGCGTACCGCCAATCAAGAAAAACGAAGTCAACGCCAAGGTGCTGGTGGCGGACGGCGAAACCATCGTAATCGGTGGTGTGTTCTCCAATACGCAGAGTAAAGTCGTCGATAAAGTGCCATTTCTCGGCGATGTGCCGTATCTTGGCCGCCTTTTCAGGCGCGATGTGGTCTCGGAGAAAAAATCCGAGCTGCTGGTGTTTCTCACTCCGCGTATCATGAACAACCAGGCGATTGCTGTGAGTCGTTGATTCTGTGCGAAATTTAATACTTGTGGGACCGATGGGGGCTGGCAAAAGCACTATCGGTCGCTTGCTGGCCAAAGAGCTCCGACTGCCGTTCAAGGATTCCGACAAGGAAATCGAATTGCGAACAGGCGCCAATATCCCGTGGATTTTCGATAAAGAAGGTGAAGCCGGCTTTCGTGATCGCGAACAAGCCATGATTGCCGAGTTGTGTGCCTGCGATGGCGTAGTGCTGGCAACCGGTGGCGGCGCGGTCATGCGCGAAGAGAATCGCCGAGCGTTGCATGCCGGTGGTCGGGTGGTGTACCTGCACGCATCGGTTGAGCAGCAAGTCGGGCGTACCGCTAGAGATCGCAATCGTCCGCTTTTACGCACCGCTGATCCGGCCCGCGTGCTGCGCGAGCTGCTGGCTGTTCGCGATCCTCTGTACCGGGAAATCGCCGACGTCATCATCGAAACCGATGAGCGGCCACCGCGGATGGTGGTTCTTGACATCCTCGCCTTGTTGGCCGAGCTTCCTCCCCGTTAAAGCGCAGACGGAAATGCGTTATCCTCGGCGACCATAAAAAGCAGGGTCGTAATATGGCCTTGCGCTATCGCCTGTATCGACGCATCAGAAAGTGTGTCCAGGCGTCCAAATCGTTGAACAGTGTGGGGACACATGCAGACACTTAGAGTCGAGCTTGGCGAGCGCAGCTACCCGATTCATATTGGCGAAGGCTTGTTGGATCGGCCGCAGTTGCTGAAACCATACATTGCCGGACGGCAGGTAGCGATTGTCTCCAATACGACGGTCGCGCCGCTGTATATGGAGCGCCTGACCAGAGCGCTCGAAGGTTACAACGTCCTTCCGATTGTCCTGCCTGATGGTGAAGCCTTCAAGAATTGGGAAACCCTGCAGCTCATTTTCGACGCGCTGTTGACCGCGCGGCATGACCGCCGCACCACGGTCATCGCGTTGGGCGGCGGCGTTATTGGCGACATGGCTGGCTTTGCCGCCGCGTGTTACCAGCGTGGCGTGGATTTCATCCAGGTGCCTACCACGCTCTTGTCCCAGGTGGATTCCTCGGTGGGTGGTAAGACCGGTATCAACCATCCGCTGGGCAAAAACATGGTCGGCGCGTTCTATCAGCCCCAGGCCGTGTTGATAGACACCCAATCGCTCAACACCCTGCCTGCACGTGAGCTGTCTGCCGGGCTGGCCGAGGTCATTAAATACGGCCTGATCTGCGATGAACCGTTCCTGACCTGGCTGGAAGAAAACGTCGACAAGCTGCGGGGTCTGGATCAGGCGACGCTGACCACCGCCATTGAGCGCTCCTGTGCCGCGAAGGCTGCGGTGGTTGGTGCGGACGAGCGCGAATCTGGCGTGCGTGCCACGCTCAATCTGGGGCATACCTTTGGCCATGCCATTGAAACCCACATGGGGTACGGTGTCTGGCTGCATGGCGAGGCGGTTGCTGCTGGTACAGTCATGGCGCTGGAGATGTCGGCGCGACTGGGCTGGATCACCGAGCAGGAGCGTGATCGCGGCATTCGTCTGTTTCAGCGTGCGGGTCTACCCGTGGTGCCGCCTGAGGAGATGACGCCAGAGCATTTCATTGAACACATGGCCATCGACAAGAAAGTGATCGACGGTCGTCTACGTCTGGTTTTGCTGCGCCGGATGGGCGAAGCGGTCATAACCGACGAATATCCAAAAGAAGTACTACAGGCCACATTGGCTGCGGACTACCGCAGTCTGGTGGATCAGCTCAGAGGTTAATGAAAAATCCATGACTAGTTTGCACGCCGATGAGGCCTTCCTCGGTCATTACCAGTTGAGTCATGACCCCTTTGCCACTCGGGTCCCGGGCTTCAAGTTCTTCCCGGCCCAGCGCAAACCTGTGCTGGGTCAGCTTCATCATCTCGCGCGTTATAGCCAGTTGCTGCTGGTGGTGACCGGTCCACATGGCAGCGGCAAAACCCTGTTGCGTCAGGCGCTGGTGGCGAGTACCAACAAGCAGTCGGTGCAAAGCGTGGTGGTTTCGGCTCGTGGCGCAAGCGACGCTGCGGGTGTGCTGCGTCAGGTTGCGCAGGCGCTGAACGTTGCGCAGGCAGAAATGCGCGCGATTCTGTCGCAGGTCGTGCAGTTGGCGCTGACCGGGCAAGAAGTCTACATCCTCGTCGACGATGCCGAACAACTTGGCGAATCTGCACTCGAAGCGTTGTTGGGATTGGCGGCGGGCACTCCAGAAGGGCGTCCGCATGTCTTCCTGTTCGGCGAGGCATCGATCATTGATCGTCTGGATCAGCTGTGCGCTGAAACGGGCACCGAAGAAGAACGCTTCCACGTTATCGAGCTTGCGCCGTATACCGAGGAAGAAACCCGTGAATATCTGGCTCAACGCCTGGACGGTGCTGGACAGGGCATCGAACTGTTCAGTGCCGAGCAGATTGCCGATATTCATGAACAGTCCGGTGGATGGCCAGGCGCGATCAACCAGGTCGCTCGCGACTCAATGATCGAAGCCATGATCGCCAGCCGCTCTGCGGTCAAGCGTCCAAATATGGGGTTCAAGATGCCTAAAAAACACGTGTTGGCTTTGGGTGGTGTTGTGGTAGCGGCGTTGCTCGCTGCGTGGCTGATTCCCGGTCGCAATGGCAGCGCGCCAACGACTGCACCTGCCAACTCCCAGGCTCAGTTGCCTTTGGGGCAAGGCCAGGCACCCGCTCAGCAATCCAACAACGGCGGACCGGCGATTGAATTCGCCGGTAATTCTCAGCCGATGCCGTTACCGCTGGTCGGCAACTCGCAGCCGGTCATGCGCGGTCCGTTGGCTGAGGCCGCAGGTTCTGGCGAGGGCGACGCAGAGGACGGTGGCGTGGCGTCTAATCAGTCGCTGCAGCCACCGACCGTGACCACCACTGCGCCACCTGTGGGTGCGGTTGCGGGACCCGCCCCAACGCCGGCGCCTCGTCCTGTTGCGACGACCAAGCCCGCTGTTGCTCCGGTTGCGCCAGTGGCCAAGCCTGCGCCGACTCAGGTCGCGACGGCCAAACCTGCGCCCAAGCCTGCTGAAAAACCCGCCGCAGCCCCTGCTGCGGGTGGTGCCGGCAGTGGTTGGTACGCCGGTCAAGCAGCGACTCACTATGTCGTGCAGATTCTTGGGACCAGTTCGGAAGCGACCGCGCAGGCCTATGTGAAAGAGCAGGGCGCAGAGTACCGGTACTTCAAGAAAACCCTGCAAGGCAAACCGTTGTATGTCGTGACTTACGGCAGTTTTGCCGATCGCAATGCAGCGCTTGCCGCTATCAAAGTCTTGCCAGCAAAGGTTCAGGCTGGTAAACCTTGGCCTCGTACTGTCGGCAGCATCCAACAGGAACTCGCCACAGCTCGCTAATGACGCAGCGACCCTATCCGGGTCGCTCGCCTGGCTCCCCTGATTTTCACGCAAAGCGTGCTGCCCACTGAGCAGCGCGCCTTGTGGTGTCTGCGTTCCAGGCACCCATTGAAGTTCGGGTTCGCTCCAGTCAGACTCGCACCAAAAGCGCTGGCTAGCACGAGAATCGATTTAACACCTTTCATAAATGCGACATAAATTTACGACGGTTCGTCGCCAAATTTGTGAGGTTTTGTGTCGGTGTGTACAATGACCTCCCTTTTGCTTCCGCAAAGCTGGCGTACGTTCAGTGTGGACGGTAACTGGTTGAATTCAAAAGAAATTTGCCTCTACAAGGGGCAGCCTGGTGAGAATGTGTCTATGAAAGCAGGTCTGTACCATCCAGAAGAGTTCAAGGATAACTGTGGTTTTGGCCTGATCGCCCATATGCAAGGCGAGCCCAGTCATCACCTGTTGCAGACGGCTATCGAAGCCCTGACCTGCATGACCCACCGTGGTGGGATCAACGCCGACGGCAAGACCGGTGACGGTTGCGGGCTGTTGATGCAAAAACCTGACACGTTCCTGCGCGCGATTGCCCAACAGCATTTCGGCAGCGAACTGCCGCGCCAGTACTGCGTGGGCATGGTGTTCCTCAACCAGGAAGACGCCAGAGCTGAGGCCGCCCGCGAGAACATGAATCGCGAAATCCTTGCCGCCGGCCTGACACTGATCGGTTGGCGCCAGGTCCCGATCGATACCAGCGTACTTGGCCGTCTGGCGCTTGAGCGTCTGCCCAAGATCGAGCAAGTGTTCATCGGCGGCGAAGGCCTGAGCGATCAGGAATTTGC
The DNA here is from genome assembly GCF_036404235.1 of Pseudomonas sp. GTDB lineage: Bacteria > Pseudomonadota > Gammaproteobacteria > Pseudomonadales > Pseudomonadaceae > Aquipseudomonas. The sequence continues at coordinate 5,144 of NZ_DASWOT010000152.1, read as the reverse complement.
CATCAAGCTGTTCAGCGCCCGTCGTCGTTCGTCGGTTTCCAATGCCGCCGACACCGACCACTACATCTGCAGTTTTTCGCACAAGACCATCATCTATAAAGGCTTGATGATGCCGCGTGATCTCACGGCCTTCTTCCCGGACCTGAGCGACGAGCGCCTGCAAACAGCGATCTGCGTGTTCCACCAGCGCTTCTCCACCAACACCTTGCCGAAATGGCCGCTGGCTCAGCCATTCCGCTTCCTCGCTCACAACGGCGAGATCAACACCATCACCGGCAACCGCAACTGGGCCCAGGCCCGTCGCACCAAGTTCGCCAACGAATTGATCCCGGACCTGGAAGAACTCGGCCCGCTGGTCAACCGCGTGGGTTCGGACTCCTCAAGCATGGACAACATGCTGGAACTGATGGTTACAGGCGGCATCGATCTGTTCCGTGGTGTGCGCATGCTGGTGCCGCCTGCATGGCAGAACGTCGAGACCATGGACCCTGATCTGCGGGCGTTCTATGAGTTCAACTCGATGCACATGGAACCGTGGGATGGCCCGGCCGGTATCGTGATGACCGAAGGTCGCCACGCCGTCTGCCTGCTTGACCGTAACGGTTTGCGCCCGGCACGTTGGGTGACCACCAAGAACGGCTACATCACCCTCGCGTCGGAAATCGGCGTGTGGAACTACAAACCCGAAGATGTCATCGCCAAAGGCCGTGTCGGGCCGGGGCAGATTTTTGCCGTAGACACCGAAACCGGCCAGATCCTCGACACCGATGCCATCGACAGCCGCCTGAAGTCGCGTCATCCATACAAGCAATGGCTGCGCAAGAATGCCCTGCGTATCCAGGCAACGCTGGAAGACCACGACCATGGTTCGGCGTTTTACAACACCGACCAGCTCAAGCAGTACATGAAGATGTATCAGGTGACGTTCGAAGAACGTGATCAGGTGCTGCGTCCGCTCGGCGAGCAGGGGCAGGAAGCCGTGGGCTCAATGGGCGACGACACGCCAATGGCCGTGCTGTCGCGCCGTGTGCGCACGCCGTACGACTATTTCCGCCAGCAGTTCGCTCAGGTCACCAATCCGCCGATTGACCCGCTGCGCGAAGCCATCGTCATGTCGCTGGAGATCTGCCTCGGTGCCGAGCGCAACATCTTCCAGGAGTCGCCTGAACACGCCTCGCGCGTGATCCTCAGCTCGCCGGTCATTTCCCCGGCCAAGTGGCGTTCGTTGATGACCCTGGAGCGTCCGGGCTTTGATCGTCAGATCATCGACCTGAACTACGACGAAAGCTTCGGTCTGGAAGCGGCTGTGCGCAACATCGCCGATCAGGCTGAAGAAGCCGTGCGCTCCGGCCGTACCCAGATCGTGCTGACCGACCGTCACATCGCACCGGGCAAACTGCCGGTACACGCCTCGCTGGCGACCGGCGCTGTGCATCACCGGCTGACCGAAAAGGGCCTGCGCTGCGACAGCAATATTTTGGTCGAAACCGCTACTGCGCGTGACCCGCATCACTTTGCTGTGCTGATCGGCTTTGGCGCGTCGGCGGTCTATCCGTTCCTGGCGTACGAAGTACTGGGTGACCTGATCCGTACCGGCGAAGTGCTGGGCGATCTGTACGAAGTCTTCAAGAACTACCGCAAAGGCATCACCAAGGGCCTGCTGAAGATCCTGTCGAAGATGGGCATCTCCACCATCGCGTCCTATCGCGGTGCGCAGTTGTTCGAGGCCATTGGTCTGTCCGAAGAAGTCTGCGACCTGAGCTTCCGTGGCGTGCCAAGCCGTATCAAGGGCGCGCGTTTCGTCGACATCGAAGCCGAGCAGAAAGCCTTGGCCGCCGAAGCCTGGAGCCCGCGCAAGCCGATCCAGCAGGGCGGGTTACTGAAGTTTGTCTACGGTGGCGAATACCACGCCTACAACCCGGATGTGGTCGCGACCCTGCAAGCCGCCGTGCAACAGGGCGACTACAGCAAGTTCAAGGAATACACCGCGCTGGTGGACAACCGCCCAGTGTCGATGATTCGTGACCTGTTCAAGGTCAAGGAGCTCGACCAGCCGTTGTCGATTGACGAAATCGAGCCGCTGGAGAAGATTCTCAAGCGTTTTGATTCGGCAGGTATTTCGTTGGGTGCGCTGTCCCCTGAGGCTCACGAAGCGCTGGCAGAGGCGATGAACCGTCTGGGCGCGCGCTCAAACTCCGGTGAGGGCGGCGAAGACCCTGCGCGCTACGGCACCATCCGCAGCTCCAAAATCAAGCAAATTGCCACCGGCCGTTTTGGTGTGACGCCTGAGTATCTGGTCAACGCTGACGTGTTACAGATCAAGGTCGCGCAAGGTGCCAAGCCGGGCGAAGGCGGTCAATTGCCAGGCGGCAAGGTCAATGGCCTGATCGCCAAGCTGCGTTATGCAGTGCCAGGCGTGACGCTGATCTCGCCTCCGCCGCATCACGACATCTATTCGATCGAAGACTTGGCACAGCTGATTTTCGACCTCAAACAGGTCAATCCGGCAGCACTGGTATCGGTCAAATTGGTGGCAGAAGCAGGCGTCGGCACCATCGCTGCCGGTGTAGCCAAGGCCTACGCCGACCTGATCACCATTTCCGGCTATGACGGCGGTACCGGTGCATCGCCGCTTTCGTCGATCAAGTACGCGGGTTCTCCGTGGGAAATCGGCCTGGCCGAAACCCACCAAACCCTGCGCGGTAACGACCTGCGCGGCAAAGTCCGGGTGCAGACCGACGGTGGTCTGAAAACCGGCCTGGACGTGATCAAAGCGGCCATTCTGGGGGCTGAAAGCTTCGGTTTCGGCACCGCGCCAATGATCGCGCTGGGCTGCAAATACCTGCGTATCTGCCACTTGAACAACTGCGCCACCGGTGTTGCAACGCAGAACGAGAAGCTGCGCAAGGACCACTACATCGGCACTGTCGAGATGGTGATCAACTTCTTCACCTACGTGGCTGAAGAAACCCGCGAGTGGCTGGCTCGGTTGGGTGTGCGTTCGCTGGAGCAATTGATCGGCCGAACCGACCTGCTGGAAATCTTGCCGGGCGAAACCGCTAAACAGCAGCATCTTGACCTGACGCCGTTGTTGGGCAGCGACCACATCCCGGCTGACAAACCACAGTTCAGCCAGGTCGAGCGTAACCCACCGTTCGACAAAGGCTTGATGGCAGAAAGAATGGTCGAAATGGCCAAGGCGGCAATCGTCGCTAAATCGGGTGGCGATTACTCGATGGACATCTGCAACTGCGACCGCTCCATTGGCGCGCGTATTTCCGGTGAAATTGCCAAGCTGCACGGCAACCAGGGGATGAACGATGCCCCGGTGACATTCCGCTTCAAGGGCACGGCGGGTCAGAGCTTCGGCGTGTGGAACGCAGGTGGCCTGAACATGTACCTGGAAGGCGATGCTAACGATTACGTAGGCAAAGGCATGACCGCAGGCAAGCTGGTGATCGTGCCGCCCAAAGGCAGCCCGTTCAAAACCCAGGACAGCGCGATCATCGGCAACACCTGCCTGTATGGCGCGACTGGCGGCAAGCTGTTCGCAGCGGGCACCGCAGGTGAGCGTTTCGCAGTGCGTAACTCCGGTGCTCACACAATTGTGGAAGGCACAGGCGATCACTGCTGTGAATACATGACCGGTGGTTTCGTCTGTGTTCTGGGCAAAACTGGCTATAACTTCGGTTCCGGGATGACCGGCGGTTTCGCCTACGTGCTTGACCAGGACAACACCTTTGTTGATCGGGTCAACCACGAGCTGGTTGAAATCCAGCGCATCAGTGGTGAAGCGATGGAGTCGCATCGCAATCACCTGGAGCACGTGCTCGCCGAATACGTTGAAGAAACCAATAGTGAGTGGGGCCGTAACCTCTTGGAAAACCTGGACGACTACCTGCGACGCTTCTGGTTGGTCAAGCCAAAGGCTGCGAGTCTGAAGTCCCTGTTGTCCAGCACCCGGGCGAATCCGCAATAAAGGCAGCTGCAAGCGGCGAGCGACAAGCCGCAAGTTAACGGCAGTGCGCAAGTGCCTGCGAATACGATTCTTGCAGCTTGGAGCTTACCGCTTGAAGCTGCTGCTAGAGGTTCTACAGAATGGCCGAACGTCTTAGTAACGACTTTCAATTCATTGATGTCGGGCGTAAAGACCCGAAGAAGAAGCTGTTGCGTCAGCGCAAGAAGGAGTTCGTGGAAATCTACGAACCCTTCAAGCCCCAGCAGTCGGCTGACCAGGCCCACCGCTGCCTGGGCTGCGGTAACCCGTATTGTGAATGGAAGTGTCCGGTACATAACTTCATTCCCAACTGGCTCAAGTTGGTGGCCGAGGGCAACATCCTCGCTGCCGCCGAACTGTCGCACCAGACCAACACCTTGCCGGAAGTCTGCGGCCGGGTCTGTCCGCAAGACCGTCTGTGCGAGGGCGCCTGCACCCTGAACGATGGTTTTGGCGCAGTCACCATTGGCTCGGTCGAGAAATACATCACCGACACCGCATTCGCGATGGGCTGGCGCCCGGACATGTCCCGTGTGGTGCCGACTGGCAAGCGCGTGGCGATCATCGGCGCAGGTCCTGCGGGCCTGGGCTGTGCCGACGTACTGGTGCGCGGTGGTGTTGCACCTGTGGTGTTCGACAAAAACCCGGAAATCGGTGGTCTGCTGACATTCGGCATCCCTGAGTTCAAGCTCGAAAAAAGCGTGCTCAGCAACCGTCGTGAAGTGTTCACCGGCATGGGTATCGAGTTCCGCCTCAATACCGAAGTCGGCAAGGACATCAGCGTCGATCAACTGCTGGAAGAGTTTGATGCAGTGTTCATGGGCATGGGCACTTACACCTACATGAAGGGCGGCTTCCCCGGCGAAAACCTGCCGGGCGTGCATGACGCACTGGATTTTCTGATCGCCAGCGTTAACCGCAACCTGGGCTTTGAAAAGTCGCCGGAAGATTTCGTCGACATGAAGGGCAAGAAGGTTGTGGTGCTCGGCGGCGGCGACACAGCAATGGACTGCAACCGTACGTCGATTCGCCAAGGCGCCAAGTCGGTGACCTGCGCCTACCGTCGTGACGAAGCGAACATGCCCGGTTCGCGCAAGGAAGTGAAGAACGCCAAGGAAGAGGGCGTGAAATTCCTCTACAACCGCCA
>NZ_DASWOT010000151.1:0-16369 GCF_036404235.1 Pseudomonas sp. | reverse complement strand
GAACTTGTTCGCGAGGCGGCGTTTCTGGCACACCGCGTGGGTCGCCTCGCCAACAAGTTGGCTCCTACAGATGAAGCGCGTTCTGCAGACGAGGGTCAGACAGCGTCGGATCTGCGGCCTCGACCACGATTACCCTCCACTGCTCATCCGTCACGGCGCGCCATTGGCAAATATTCAACGTGGCGCTTGATCCGCTGTAGGAGTGAACTTGTTCGCGAGGCAGGGTTTCAGACACACCGCGTGGGTCGCATCGCCAACAAGTTGGCTCCTACAGATGAAGCGCGTTCTGCAACCTCGACCACAATGACCCACCGCTGCTCATCCGTCACGGCGCGCCATTGGCGGATGTCTTCAATCTGGGCGGTTGATCAGTTGTAGGAGTGAACTTGTTCGCGAGGCAGGGTTTCAGACACACCGCGTGGGTCGCATCGCCAACACGTTGGCTCCTTCAGACGGGTGTCAGACAGCGGTTGATCAGTTAGAGCTGCCGGAGGCTGCGAAGCATCGTATCGAACGCCAGAGAACCATGGCTAATAAGTCGGCGGCGTAATTACCCAAAGCACCACGGCATCGGTCTGCCCCGGATTGCCGTAACGATGGGGCTCATTGCTGGCGAAGCGGAAGCTGTCACCCTCACCCAACAGAAAGTGCTTTTCCCCGACCCACAACTCAAAGGTTCCGGTCAGCAAATAACCGACCTCCTCGCCTTCATGGGTATAACTGGTGCGGTTGTAGGCACCGGGCGGAAAGCGAGAATGGACCATTTCGATCTGCCCGCTTGGGCTGGGGGTGAGCAACTGGTCGTGAATGCCATCGTCATAATGGATGTTCTGACGGCAGTCCTTACGTACGACGTATCCAGCGTCGGCTTCAGCAACGTCTGTTTTGGTCGAAAAGAACCATTGAATATTCACGCCCAGGCAACGACCGATTTTCAGCAACGTGTCGACCGAAGGCCGCGACAAGTCACGCTCAAGCTGGCTGATGTAGCCCACCGACAGTTGACTGAGCCGCGCCAGTTCGGCAAGGGTCAAGCCCTGACGCTTGCGCAGCCCACGGATGCGCTCTCCGAGAAAGCTTTCTCCTGCGGGCGTCTCGTCCGGCACCTGTTTTGCCTTCCTGGCGTTGTCGCGGGGGTTTCCTGATGTCATCACTACCTCGGTGCATGTCGGGCGGGCTCCAGTGAGCGTGGCCGAAGTTTAAAGCTGTCGTGGTGAAAATAGTCCATTGGGCCAACGATTTTTACCGACAGTGAAATTTATGACATTTTTTTCACTAAATCGCCAATTCTGTCTTTTTATTTCACAAGCTCTGGATTAGGCTTTAAATCACTCGCATCCCACCGCGAGCAGCCAATAAAAAAATCACGCCGCTCGCAGCCTTCAGGCCAACGCAGCGGCACAGCTCCAGCTTTCTCGTTATACGTGTCATTGCCTGTTTCTATCCGTTTACCCCTGCGCAGCCATGGGCGCTTCAGCGTGCGCTCTTGCCTGTCGAACAAGGCCTTTAGGCCGTAAGGAAAATGTCGATGAACAGTAAGAACCTGAAGATTGCGTGTGCGTTGTTGATGCTTTCGCCACTGCCGGCCCTGGCGGCGGAAAACATGGTCATCGTGGGCTTTGGCGGGGCCGCCCAGAAAATCCAGAACACCACGATTTTCGAGCCCTTCGCCAAAAAGACTGGTGTCGGCGTCGTGCAAACCGAATACAACGGAGAAATGGCAAAAATCAAAGTCATGGCCGAAACCGGTCATGCCGACTGGGATGTCGTGCAAGTTGAAGCACCTGACCTTGAGCGCGGTTGCGCCGAGGGCCTGTTCGAGAAACTCGACTGGGCCAAACTGCGTGGCAACCAGCAACTGATTGCTGGCGCGGAGCAGGAGTGCGGCTCGGCGGCACTGGTCTGGGGCATGCCGCTGGTGTATGCCACCGACAAAGTCAAAAGCGTCCCGGCCAGTTGGGCTGACTTTTGGGACACCACCAAATACCCTGGCAAACGCGGCCTGCGCAAAGGCGCGATGTACACCCTCGAATACGCCCTGCTCGCTGACGGCGTGCCCGCCACAGATGTCTATAAAGTGCTGAACACGCCAGCGGGCGTTGATCGTGCGTTCGCCAAACTGGACAAACTCAAGCCGTACATCCAATGGTGGGAAGCAGGCTCGCAACCCATGCAGTGGCTCGCCTCGGGCGATGTGGTCATGACCACCACGTTCAGCGGCCGTGGCGCCGTAGCCGCCAGTGAAGGCTTGAAAGTCGCGCCTATCTGGAATGGCTCGCTGTACAGCATGGATTACTGGACCATCGTCAAAGGGTCCAAGCACAAAGACGCAGCGAACACATTCATCGCCTACGCCAACGAACAAGCGCCACAGCAGGCTTTCTCACAAGCCATCGCTTACGGCGTGACCAACAAAGCCCTGAGCGACAAACTGGACCCAACCAAAGCGCCATGGATCGCGACCTCGCCACAAAACATGGCGGTAGCGTTACCGCTGAACATCGAGTTCTGGGTCGATCACGGCGAAGAGCTTGAAGAACGCCTGAACGCTTGGCTGGCACGTTAATCCAGTCACAGACCGAAGATATCCGGAGGAACAATGGCACACCCGTACACCCAGGAAGAATGGCAACTCAGGCAGGAACTCGCGGCCTGTTACCGGCTGATCGCGCATTACAAAATGTCCGATCTGATCTCCACCCACATTTCGGTGCGTATTCCGGGCCCCGAACATCACTTCCTGATCAATCCATACGGATTGTTCTTTGAAGAGATCACCGCGTCGAACCTGGTAAAAATCGACCTTGATGGTAATAAGGTGCAAACGTCGGATTACCCAGTCAATCCGGCCGGTTTTGTGATTCACAGCGCTATCCACCGCGCTCGGGAAGATGCCCAATGCGTCCTGCATACGCACACCAAGGCCGGTTGCGCCGTGGCCGCGCAGGAGTGCGGGTTATTGCCAGTGAACCAGATCTCCCTGGAGTTCTATGGACGCCTGGGCTATCACGAGTACGAAGGCATTGCGCTGAACTTCAGCGAGCAGCAGCGTCTGGTGGCAGATCTAGGCAGCCATTCGGTGATGATCCTGCGTAACCATGGTTTGCTGACCGTGGGCGACAGCGTGAAGCAGGCGTTTTTGCGCATGTATTACCTGGAGAAGGCCTGCGAGATTCAAATTGCGGCGCAGGCCGGTGGTGCGTTGCGCTATCCGCCGGACGAAGTCTGTCAGCGCACCGAAAAACAATTCAACGCGCCAGGACAGGATGTGGCCGAAGGTGAGCTGAGCGACCCGGATGCCGTGCAGTTCGCCTGGGCGGCGTTGTTGCGATTGCTGGATCGCGTGGCGCCGGACTACAAAAACTGAGGATGTGCCCTCTCCGGTTGGGGTGAGTTCTGTAGGAGCGAACGTGTTCGCGAGGCGGCGTTTCAGGCGCATCGCGTCGGTCGCCTCGCCAACACGTTGGCTCCTACAGTTTGAGCTGTACCCTCAGCCACTGGTCATCCGTGGGCGTGTGTCGCCGCCTCGCGAATGAATTCGCTCCTGCATCTGCGCCGCGATCTTCCTCGACAGGTAATATGGTCCGCTTGCCGAAGGAGATCTGCCCTTGTCCGACACCCGCCCTCCCGCGCTCGATGACATCGACCGTCAGTTGATCGCAGCGCTGCAGATCAACGCCCGCGAACCTGTGGCCATGCTTGCCCGGCAACTGGGCATCGCGCGGACCACCGTCACATCGCGCCTTGCTCGTCTGGAAAAAGCCAAAATCATCACCGGCTACGGCGTGCGGTTGAGTCAACGAGTCGTGGATGGCGGCTTGCAGGCTTACGTCGGCATTACCGTGCAGCCGCGCTCCGGCAAGGAAGTGCTGCGCCGGCTCAGCGCACTGGCGCAGGTTCAGCAGTTGTGTGCGGTAAGCGGCGAATTCGATTACGTGGCATGGCTGCGTACGGACTCGCCTGAACAACTGGATCAGTTGCTGGATTTGATCGGCAGCGTGGATGGGGTCGAGAAGACCACGACCTCGATCATTTTGAGCAGCAAGATTGATCGCGGGCAGCCGGTTTAGACTGACGCGCATTATGGAGATTGGCTTCTGCGAACACGCTTGCTAGACACATTCTCGACGTCTCCTACACAGGCCTTGTTCAAACCCTAACAGGGGAAGCGCATTCCCACATCAAAACGACGTCTAATATCGTCATATCGCTTAAAATCTCTACAAAACGACGACACTTTGCGTCTTATTAACGTCTCAACTGTTATCTAGACTTGTTCACTTTCGCGCCCCAGTCGAACAAGGTCAGCCATGAACAACAATCGCCATCCCGCCGACGGAAAAAAACCGATCACCATTTTCGGCCCAGACTTCCCATTCGCCTTCGATGACTGGATCGAGCACCCGGCTGGCCTGGGCAGCATCCCCACTGAAAACCACGGGGCCGAAGTGGCCATTGTCGGTGCGGGCATCGCAGGGCTGGTAGCAGCTTATGAGCTGATGAAGCTCGGCCTTAAACCGGTCGTCTATGAAGCCTCGAAAATGGGTGGGCGACTGCGCTCGCAACAATTCGAAGGCGCCGAAGGCATCATTGCCGAACTCGGCGGGATGCGCTTTCCGGTGTCCTCCACCGCGTTCTATCACTACGTTGACAAGCTCGGCCTCGAATCCAAACCCTTCCCCAATCCACTGACGGCCGCGTCGGGCAGCACAGTCATCGACCTGGAAGGCACTACCCATTACGCACAGAAGCTGTCGGACTTACCTGCGCTGTTTCAGGAAGTGGCTGACGCGTGGGCGGATGCACTGGAAGAAGGCTCACAATTCGCCGACATCCAGCAAGCCATCCGCGACCGTGACGTACCACGCCTCAAAGCGCTGTGGAACACGCTGGTGCCGCTGTGGGACGACCGCACTTTTTACGATTTCGTCGCCACCTCCAAGGCCTTCGCAAAACTGTCGTTCTACCACCGTGAAGTATTTGGCCAGGTCGGTTTCGGCACAGGCGGCTGGGACTCTGACTTCCCCAACTCGATGCTGGAAATCTTCCGCGTGGTGATGACCAACTGCGACGACCACCAGCATTTGATTGTGGGTGGCGTGGAGCAAGTGCCGCTGGGCATCTGGCGCCATGCGCCTGAACGTTGTGCGCATTGGCCACAAGGCACCACGCTGTCTTCGCTGCACCATGGCGCGCCGCGCACAGGTGTCAAACGTATTGCCCGCGCGCCCGACGGTAACTTCGCGGTCACCGACAACTGGGGCGACACCCGGCATTACGCCGCCGTTTTGACGACCTGCCAAAGCTGGCTGCTGACCACGCAGATCGAGTGCGAAGAGTCGTTGTTCTCGCAAAAAATGTGGATGGCCCTGGACCGCACGCGTTACATGCAGTCGTCAAAAACCTTTGTCATGGTCGACCGCCCATTCTGGAAAGACAAAGACCCTGAAACCGGTCGCGACCTGATGAGCATGACACTCACCGACCGCCTGACCCGCGGTACTTACCTGTTCGATAATGGTACTTACGCCAACGGCGAAGAAAAGCCGGGGGTGATTTGCCTGTCCTACTCATGGATGAGCGACGCGCTTAAAATGCTGCCACAGCCGATTGAGAAACGCGTGAAGCTGGCCCTCGATGCACTGAAGAAGATCTATCCGAAAGTCGACATAGCAGCGCGGATCATTGGCGACCCGATCACTGTTTCATGGGAGGCCGACCCGCACTTTCTCGGAGCCTTCAAGGGCGCGCTGCCGGGCCACTATCGTTACAACCAGCGCATGTACGCGCACTTCGTGCAAAAGAACATGCCTGACGAACAACGCGGCATTTTCATCGCTGGCGACGACGTATCCTGGACGCCGGCCTGGGTCGAAGGCGCGGTGCAAACTTCGCTGAATGCGGTATGGGGCATCATGACCCACTTCGGCGGCAAGACCCACACCGAGAACCCAGGGCCAGGCGATGTGTTCGATGCAATTGGGCCGATTGTGCTACCCGAATAACGCTGCCGTCAGTCAAAAGGAGCACCCGATGCGTATCGCGCTTTATCAATGTCCCCCACTGCCCCTAGAGGTAGGTTGTAATTTGCAGCGCCTCAAAGCTCAAGCCATTGAAGCTGCTGCGCAAGGCGTCGATTTGCTGGTCTGCCCGGAGATGTTCCTGACGGGCTACAACATCGGCGCGGATGCAGCGCGAGCCCTGGCGCAATTGCACGACGGTCCGGCGGCGCTTGAGATCGCGGCCGTCGCTCGGGCGTCGGGTGTCGCCATTCTCTATGGCTACCCCGAGCGCAGCGTTGACGAGCAGATCTATAACGCCGTGCAGCTAATTGACGATCAGGGCACAAGACTCTGCAATTACCGTAAGACGCATCTGTATGGCGACCTGGATAAATCGATGTTCTCAGCCGGGGAAGACGACTTCCCTATCGTGGAATTCAAGGGCTGGAAGCTGGGCTTTTTGATCTGCTACGACGTCGAGTTTCCGGAAAATACCCGGCGCTTGGCATTGGCCGGTGTGGAGCTGATTTTGGTGCCGACCGCCAACATGGCACCGTATGAGTTCGTCGCGCAGGTCACAGTGCGAGCACGGGCGTTCGAGAATCAGTGCTTTCTGGCGTATACCAATTACTGCGGCAGCGAGGAGGATATCCATTACTGCGGGCTGAGCAGCATTTGTACGCCCGATGGCAAGCAGATTGGGCTGGCCGGGCATGACGAGTCGCTGATCATCGCAACGCTTGATCGGCAGCTCTTGGACGACTCCCGGGCGCTCAATACCTATTTCAATGATCGACGGCCGGGGCTTTACTCGGGGTTGGTTGAGCGCTGAACCGTATTTTTAATCCTCCACGCCTCTGTAGGCGCGAACTTGTTCGCGAAGGGGCATCCTACGCAACGCACCTGTATCGCCTGACCACGTATCGCCAACACGTTGGCTCCTACAGGTTTTGCATGCCCTGAAAGAAGAACGGTATCAGCAAAAAACCTTTGCCCGCACGACGACTCTGTTATCCGCTAGCATGACCTCTCGCTTCCCGAGCCCATCCGGAAACTGTCATGCCTGCACCTGCGTCGCCCACTGCCCAATCCCTGATCTTGCCCAACGGCCTGCAGGTGTCGCTGTGTCATGCGCGGCGTTTGAAGCGTTGTGCAGCAGCGTTGCGGGTGTCGGCGGGCAGTCATGATGTCGCGCCGCAATGGCCGGGGTTGGCGCACTTTCTTGAGCATTTGTTTTTTCTTGGCACCGAGCGCTTCCCTGCCGAGCAAAACCTGATGGCGTTCGTGCAGCGTCATGGCGGCCAGATCAACGCCAGCACTCGCGAACGCACGACTGACTTCTTCTTCGAGTTAGCGCAGCCGGTATTCGCCGATGGCCTGGAGCGGCTGTGCGACATGCTCGCTCATCCGCGTATGGCGTTTGAGGATCAGTTGCGCGAACGCGAAGTGCTGCATGCGGAGTTCATTGCCTGGATGCGCGATGATGCAGCGCGCAACCAAATGAAGCTGCTTGAGCCGGTTTCGGCAGCGCATCCGTCACGCTGGTTTCATGCGGGTAATCGCTACAGCCTCCCGGTGCCACGTCCGACGTTTCAGCAGGCGTTGCAAGATTTTTACCGGCGGTTTTATCAGGCGGGGCAGATGACGTTGAGCCTTGCCGGGCCGCAATCGCTGGATGAATTGAAAGCCTTAGCCGAACGATTGGGTGGGACGTTTCCCAAAGGTGAAAAGGTCGAGCAGACCGCACCGCCACCCTTGCGGGATGAAGTGCAGAAGGATCAAACCAACATCGATTCACGTCGGATGCATCTGATGTTTGCGTGCGAGGATCTACCTGACGGTGCTGAAGAGGCCGTGGCTTTTTTCTGTTTTTGGCTGGGGAATGCGCAGCCCGGTGGATTACTTAGCGAGCTGAAAGAGCGCAGCTTGATTGAATCCCTTAAAGCACAGGTGTTGTATCAATTTCAGGGGCAGGTCTTGATCGACATTGAGATTGCTCTGGAGGCGAGCTTGCTCACTAAAGCGTCAGCACAATCACCACCACCAAATCAGCAAACACTCATCACCCAATTGTTCTTCAACTGGCTCAACTTTTTCAAAGCCCACTACCCAGCCCTGCGCAACGAATACGCGCTGCTGCAACAACGACAATTGGACGTCGGCGGTGCGCTGATGCTCGCTCGGCATTACAGCAACAGCGGGGCGGCTGATGCGACGCCGGGCCTTTCAGATCAAGGTGCTGCGGCCCTGGACGCGTTGATTGATCAGTTGCAACCGGATGACGCGCTTCTTGGCAGAAACAGCCTGCCTGAGAATACAAGCATCGACGACGCTCAATGGTGCCTGCCGAAATCGAACCCATTCCTACAAGCAACAGCGCATTCGACGACGGTCGCACACCCCATCCCCGCGCTCACATTCAGCAATGCCCTACCCGATTCAACAGGCGAGGGCGCCGTTTACCTGCGCTGGACGCTTCAAAACCCCGCCCCCGCACTCTGGCAGGTACTCAACGACAGCCTTACGCCCCTTACCGACGATGCGCAGCAAGCAGGCGTCAATCTGACATTCAGCACTTACGGCAACTATTGGCAGCTGAAAATCTCCGGCCTTGCAGACCCTATGCCTGCCGTTGTCGAACACGCGCTGAGTTTGCTGGCAAACCCCGACAGCAAAACTCTCGCGCGTTACCAACAGGCAAAAAATGAACCCGCCCTGATTCCGATCCGGCAATTGCTGAAGGTCCTGCCCGATCATGTGTTGAGCACCGCACCTATAGAGATGCCCCATGCTCACGAAGATCTTCTGACTGACTGGAAAAACACTCGCTGGACCGGCTTCGCCATAGGGTTTCCCGATAAAGGTCAAAACTCCCTACTCAGCGCCTTGGGCAAAGTGCCTGGCATCTCGGATACCCAGTTGCCACAGCCACCCGCTGTATGCTCGGGCAAAAGCTGGCACACGCAACCGTCAGAATCCTCGGAAAGCGCCGTGCTCCTGTTCTGCCCAACATTGAGCCACACCCTGAAAGACCAAGCCTGCTGGCGACTCCTCGCACACTTGCTCCAGACCCCCTTCTACCAGCGCCTACGGGTCGAATTGCAACTGGGCTACGCGGTATTCAGTGGTTTCCGACAAATCGCCGGGCAATCAGGAATGCTGTTTGGCGTGCAGTCGCCGAACGCAACAGCAGGAGAGCTCGCTCGGCACATGGAACAGGTCATAGCGGGCCTGCCGTCGCTGATAGCGTCGTCGGACATTGCCAACCAGCGACAAACGTTGGCGGCGCAGTTCGATCTCGCGGCGCTAGACACCCAGCAAGTTGCCGAACTGCTGTGGCAGGCGCATTTGGCCGGGCATGGCACCGAGTACCTTGACGACATGAAGCGCGATTTATCAAATCTTCATGAAACCGATCTGCTCGCTGCAGTCGATCAATTAACCAGCCCGGGCAATGGCTGGCTATATCTCTCTAATCGCTCTAACCCGCGTGATGGGTGATGCTCACGCAACTGATAGTGGTGCCCTCTGTCCCAAACTCGGCGCCATAAAGATCCGAAATATTTACCTACATAGCCCGCTAAGTATTTGAACGCCTCCTCCTACTGGTGTACTAAGGATGTATTCACCCACCGCTGTATTAACCCAAAAGGAGTCTTTTATGTGGACCAAACCTGCTTACACTGATCTGCGTATCGGCTTTGAAGTCACCATGTACTTCGCAAGCCGTTGATTGTTGCGCACTGAAAAGCCTCGGTTCGCCGGGGCTTTTTTGTTAGAAAGCATGTTTTCAGGCCCAGCCACAGGGCCGGTACGGAGCGACAATGCACATCCAGATTCTCGGATCCGCCGCTGGTGGAGGTTTCCCGCAGTGGAACTGCAACTGCGTTAATTGCGCTGGTTTTCGCGAGGGCAGCCTGAACGCCAAGGCGCGCACCCAATCGTCCATTGCCTTGTCAGATGACGGCGTAAATTGGGTGCTGTGCAACGCCTCCCCCGATATCCGTGCCCAACTGCAGAGTTTCGCCCCGATGCAACCCAATCGCGCACTGCGCGATACCGGTATCAGCGCCATCGTGCTGATGGACAGCCAAATTGACCACACCACCGGCCTGCTCAGCCTGCGCGAAGGCTGCCCGCACCAAGTCTGGTGTACCAACATGGTCCACGAGGACCTGAGCACCGGTTTTCCGCTGTTCGAAATGCTCAAGCATTGGAACGGTGGTTTGATCTGGAACCGCATCGAACTCGAAAGCAGCTTCGTCATCCCGGCCTGTCCCAACCTGCGCTTTACACCATTTGCGCTGCGCAGCGCAGCACCGCCCTACTCGCCGCACCGCTTCGACCCACACCCTGGCGACAACATCGGGCTGATGGTCGAAGACCTGAAAACCGGCGGCAAACTGTTTTACGCGCCTGGGCTGGGCCAGATCGACGATGCGCTGCTGGAAAAAATGAGCGCCGCCGATTGCCTGCTGATAGACGGCACAATGTGGGACGACGATGAAATGCAACGGCGCGGTGTCGGCACCCGCACCGGCACGCAAATGGGCCACCTGGCGCAGAACGGCCCCGGCGGCATGTTGGAGGTGCTGGAGCGGCTGCCCAATCAACGCAAAGTGCTTATCCACATCAACAACACCAACCCGATCCTCGACGAAGACTCCGCCGAACGCGCAGAGTTAAGCCGCCGTAACGTCGAAGTGGCTTTCGACGGCATGAGCATCGAGCTTTAGGAGCTGACATGAGCGAACACGCTGCGTTGTCCCCCGCTGAATTCGAAGCGGCCTTGCGTGCCAAAGGCGCCTATTACCACATCTACCACCCGTTTCACGTGGCGATGTACGAAGGCCGCGCGACCCGCGAACAGATTCAAGGCTGGGTCGCCAATCGCTTCTATTATCAGGTGAACATCCCCCTGAAAGACGCGGCGATTTTGGCCAATTGCCCGGACCGCGAAATTCGACGGGAATGGATTCAGCGGCTGCTGGATCACGACGGCGCACCCGGCGAAGATGGCGGTATCGAAGCCTGGCTACGTTTGGGTCAAGCCGTTGGCCTGGACCCGGACCAACTGCGCTCGCAGGAATTGGTATTGCCCGGCGTACGATTTGCGGTAGATGCCTACGTCAACTTCGCCCGGCGCGCCAACTGGCAGGAAGCCGCAAGCAGCTCGCTGACCGAACTGTTCGCGCCGCAGATCCACCAGTCACGCCTGGACAGTTGGCCGGCGCACTATCCGTGGATCGACCCGAGCGGTTACGAGTATTTCCGCACGCGCCTGGGCCAGGCCCGCCGCGACGTCGAGCATGGTTTGGCAATCACGTTGCAGCACTACAAAACCTATGAAGGTCAGCAGCGCATGCTGGAAATCTTGCAGTTCAAACTGGATATTTTATGGAGCATGCTCGATGCCATGAGCATGGCTTACGAGCTGAACCGACCGCCCTATCACAGCGTGACCGACCAACATGTCTGGCATAAAGGCATCACCCTATGAGTTTTGATCGACAACTGACCCCGCGTTGGCGCCAAGGCTATCGCTTCCAGTTCGAGCCCGCGCAGAACAGCCATGTATTGCTCTATCCGGAGGGCATGATCAAGCTCAACGAAAGCGCGAGCGCGATTGGCGACTTGATCGACGGCGAGCGCAGTGTCGAAGCGATCATCGCAGCGCTCGATGAGAAATTCCCCGGCGTTCCCGAGCTCGGCACCGACGTCGAGCAATTTATGGAGGTCGCTCGTGCAGAATACTGGATTGAACTCGCCTGAGCCGGCTGACCATTCGCCGGGCGCGACTGATGCTTTTTTAACTGATCCTGGCTTGAGAATTCCGCCCAAGCCCGAGGTCGGCCTGCCCTTATGGCTGCTTGCCGAGCTGACCTACCGCTGCCCGCTGCAATGCCCCTATTGCTCCAACCCGCTGGATTTCTCGCGGCAGGGCCAGGAACTGACCACCGAGCAGTGGTTCAAGGTCATGGCCGAGGCGCGACAAATGGGTGCAGCGCAGATCGGGTTTTCCGGCGGCGAACCTCTGGTGCGTCAGGACCTGGCCGAGCTGATCGCCGAAGCGCGGCGCCTGGGTTATTACACCAACCTGATCACCTCGGGCATTGGCCTGACCGAACAGAAAATCATCGACTTCAAAAAAGCCGGGCTCGATCACATTCAGATCAGCTTTCAGGCCAGCGACGAGCAAGTGAACAACATGCTCGCCGGCTCAAAAAAAGCTTTCGCGCAGAAGCTGGAAATGGCCCGAGCGGTTAAGCGGCATGGCTATCCCATGGTGCTGAATTTCGTCACGCACCGGCACAACATCGACAAAATCGACCGCATCATCGACTTATGCCTGGCGCTGGAAGCCGACTTCGTAGAGCTCGCCACCTGCCAGTTCTATGGCTGGGCGTACTTGAATCGGGTCGGGCTGTTGCCGACCAAAGAACAGTTGGTGCGTGCCGAGCGCATCACCAACGAATACCGCGCCAAACTGGCCCTGGACAACAACCCGGTGAAGCTGATTTTCGTCACGCCGGATTATTACGAAGAGCGGCCCAAGGCTTGTATGAACGGCTGGGGCAATATTTTCCTGACCGTCACCCCGGACGGCACAGCGCTGCCATGCCATGGCGCACGACAGATGCCGATTCAGTTTCCCAACGTGCGCGATCACACGATGCAGCACATCTGGTATGACTCGTTCGGCTTCAATCGTTTTCGTGGCTATGACTGGATGCCCGAGCCCTGCCGCTCGTGCGATGAAAAAGAGAAGGACTTCGGCGGCTGCCGTTGCCAGGCGTTCATGTTGACTGGCGATGCGAGCAATGCTGATCCGGTGTGCAGCAAATCCCCGCACCACGGCCTGATCACCCAAGCGCGCGAAGAAGCCGAGTATGCTAGCCAGACCATTGAGCAGCTGGCCTTCCGCAATGAACGAAACTCTCGCCTCATCGCCAAATCCTGAGCTGTTCTCTGCCGCCCAGGCTGTGGCGGCAGGGATCGACTTCGCCGAACTGAGCGTCAGTCCCGCCGGACTGTTCTGGAACGAGTACCGCCCCGAAGACGCCGCCTCACGCGTCTGGCGCTGGCAAAACGGCGCTGCGCACTGCCTGACGCCGTCAGGTTTCAGCGTGCAAAGTCGCGTGTACGAATACGGAGGCGGCTCTTTTTGCCTGACCGTCAATGCCGTGGCGTTCGTTAACGCGAGCGATCAACAGCTGTATCTTCAGCCGTTCGACGGCACACCGACACCGCTGACCCAGGGCGATAAACGCTATGGCGACGTCCGATATGCGCGTGGGCAAATTCTGGCTGTCGAGGAAGATCACGACACCCACCGGCTGGTAGCCATCGATATCGCCGACGGTCAACGTCATCTACTGGCCGAAGGCGCTGACTTTTATGCAGCGCCGACGCTGAGCCCTGATGGGCAACGGTTGGCGTGGATCGAATGGTGGCGACCGCACCAGCCCTGGACGATGACCCGCTTGATGCAAGCCACGCGTCAGACCGATGGAGCGTGGTCGACCGCAGAATGCCTCGCCGGTGCTGAACCCGAGTCGCTGCAGCAACCGCGTTTCGACGACCAGGGTCGCTTGTATTGCCTGACAGATCGTGGCGGCTTTTGGCAGCCATGGGTGCAAACTGCGCAAGGTCTGGAGCCATTGCCCGCCGCCAATGCCGATCATGCACCTGCGCCTTGGCAACTGGGCGCCAGCAGTTGGTTGCCACTGGGCGATGGCGTTTATCTCGCCAGTTGGTCTGAAGATGGCTTCGGCAAGCTGGGAATCCGTTCAGCCGACGGCACTGTGGAAGATTTCAGCGGCGATTACAGCCGTTTTCGTAGCCTGGCCATCGACGATCAGCACATCTATTGCATTGCCGCATCGGCGGTCAGCCCGTCAGCCGTACTGGCGATTCGTCGCGATGATCACAGCGTTCAGGTGCTGGCCGGGGGTGTTGCGCCGTTGCCTTCCGAGCGCATCAGCCAACCACAAACGCTGCGCTACCCAAGCGGTGCCAGTGAAGCACACGGCTACTTCTACCCGGCCATGGACGGCACGGCAAAACCACCGCTGGTTGTTTTCATCCACGGCGGCCCGACCTCAGCGTGCTATCCGGTGCTCGACCCACGCATCCAGTATTGGACACAACGAGGCTTCGCTGTCGCCGACCTCAACTATCGCGGCAGCACCGGCTATGGCCGCGCCTATCGCCAAGCACTGTTTCTGAATTGGGGCGTAGTGGACGTTGAAGACGCCTGCGCCGTGGTCGAGCATCTGGCCGAGCGCGGGTTGATCAACCCGGATCAAGCGTTCATCCGCGGTGGCAGCGCCGGTGGTTACACCACGCTGTGCGCGCTGGCCTTTCACAAGGTATTCCGCGCAGGCGCGAGCCTGTATGGCGTAAGCGATCCCATCGCGCTGGGCAAGGCAACCCATAAGTTCGAAGCCGATTACCTGGACTGGCTGATAGGCGACCCGGACATCGACATGGAACGCTATGTGGCCCGCACGCCGCTGCTGCATGCCGATAAGGTCAGCGTGCCGGTGATTTTTTTCCAGGGCGAACTCGACGCCGTCGTCGTCCCCGAACAGACCCGCGCAATGCTCAAGGCCCTGCAAGACAAAGGCATCGCGGCTGAAGGGCATTTCTATGCAGACGAACGCCACGGCTTTCGCAAGGCCGCCAACCAGATCCATACACTGGAAACGGAATGGGCGTTTTATCGGAAGGTGATTGATAGCTGAAAATGACTGGAGGCTTGCTCGCATTGACGCTGGTCCTCCAGCATCGTTCGCAGATTTCGGAGATTTCGGAGATACCAACGCGACCGCCTCGCGAACAAGTTCGCTCCTACACCCGACACATGGAAGACATACGCCATCGGTAGCGGTGAAGTATTTGATATGGTCAAGCTTTTCAGCGAAATACACCTGCTGACGGCCTAACCGGGAGCAGAGTATCTACATAAAATCATTTTTATTCATATAGTTATGTGTTTTATGAGCCAATAGCCCCTTCGCGAGCAAGCTCACAAAAAAAGGATTGTTAGTCGAAAACGACTGACAGGGCTGGCGCTTGCGCTGATTGGGTGGTTTTTTTCAATACCGCGTTTCCCGTGCTGATTACCCTGATCAGACATTCAGTGAGCGGAGAAATGATGTGATAAGCCTGTTGATTTCCATGACCCTGTTCGCGTTGGCGGCGTCGATTTCGCCGGGACCTGTGAACGTGGTAGCGCTGAGCTGCGGCGCGCAATATGGCCTGCGTTCAAGTTTGCGGCATGTGCTGGGGGCGACGGTGGGGTTTGTGGTGCTGTTGCTGTTCACCGGGTTCGGCCTGCATCAAGTCCTCCAGCAATGGCCGATCCTGACCGACATCATTCGTTGGGCAGGGGTGTCATTTTTGCTGTACCTGGCATGGAAGCTGGCGGTCGACAACGGCCAGTTGAATGTCGGTCGGGCAACGCGGCAGCCATCGTTACTCCACGGTGCGGCGATGCAATGGCTTAACCCCAAAGCCTGGCTGGCCGCCGTGGCGGGGATGGGCGCATTCGTTGCCAGCGGTGAGGCGCGGCTGATCGGCATCTTCGCGCTGATTTATTTCGTCATTTGCTACCTGTCGGTGGCGTGCTGGGCGTATGCCGGGGCGTTTCTCGCTCAGTATCTTGGCAGCCCAGCGCGGATTCGCCGATTCAACCGCTGCATGGCTTTGTTATTGGCGAGTTGCGCGGTGTCGATGGTGTTTTTCTGAGTCAGTTGTACGCAACCTAAGGTTTGTACTGACCCGGCGTGGCAGCGAGGTGTTTTTTAAACACTCGCTGAAAATGCGCCTGATCGGCAAACCCTGCCTGTTGGGCGATATCGGCGATCTGGCCGCCGTCGCGCAACTGCGTTTGAGCGTGTTGTACCCGGCGGTTGATCAAGTAGGCGTGGGGCGTCATGTGATAGCGCTGTTCAAACGCGCGAATCAGATACGCCTCGGAAAGACTCGCCACCTGACAGATTTCTTCCAGCCGGATCGCCCGCATGAAGTGCTGGTTGATGAAACGGGCGGCGCGTTCGACTTTCAGGTTGGCTTTGCGCGCCGGCAACGCCGAAGCGCCAAGGGTGTGCTGCATCAGCATGAAATAGGCTAGGGCGGCTTCGTGTTTGCGCAGCGACTCCAGCGTCGGATGGGTCAGCACGTCATACAGCTCGATCAGCCCCACAAACAGCTCGGCTGAACGCGTGTGCGTGACACCGATGGGCTGGAACTCCTGTTTCTCATTGACGCCACAGGCCTGTTGAATCGATGTCAACCATCGGGCATCGAGGTACAGCATGATGTAGGACCATGGCTGATCTTCGATGGGATTGCAGGCATGC
>NZ_DASWOT010000150.1:0-6911 GCF_036404235.1 Pseudomonas sp. | reverse complement strand
GCCACATAAGCGCTGAAGTCAGCCAGCGAGTGGGTAGAGAAGGTGCCGCGAAACCGGCTGCGCAGCGCCTGGAATTTCTCCAGGTCGATGACCTTGGCGCTTTCTGGGAGCACCACCGTAGGCACGAGTGTTGCCAGTGTCTTGCCGGTGGCCTCGAGGGCGGTATCGGTTATGTGTTGAATTGCTTCTTTCATCAGTGACATTGGTCAGGTCTCTATGGGGAAGGGAGAGTGCAGCGGTGAATTAGGTACGAGGCTTGATCGGCGCTTCGTCACGGGTGAACAGCTGGTCGTGTTTCTCTTGGAACAGCGAAATCTTGCCGCCGGTGCCGACGTGCATCGGTGTGTCCAGGCTGGTGTTCTCGCTGCGGGTGCCGCGCTTGGTCGGCACCTTGTAGTCGAGTTTGTGCTTGATCTTCACCATCTGGCCTTCGCCGATCTGGCTGAGGTCCAACGTGATGACCAGCTTCCCCGCTTTGCCGTGGTCAACAACACCGGCGGCAACTTCTGAGAGGGCGTGACCGATCTGGCTGGCGAATGCGCCGCCGTTTAGCTCTTCGAGGAACTCGGCGGTATCTGTTGGTATGGACATGCGTGCTTCTCCGATTGGGCCTTGAGCCCGCTGGGTGGGAGGTGGTGTTGTGGATCGCGGCGTTGCGGGCCTTTGAAGGTGCGCCTTATGCAGCCTTCACCTGATTCCAGGCGCCGGCCTGGTTGAACAGAAGCGCGGCCTGGGCTTCATCCAGCGACAGTGCGGAGGGAATGGCGATCCAACCCGATGCAACGAGGTGCTGCTGATTGCAGCTGTCTCGCAGCTCCAGATAACAATGCTCGATGGCATCGGTGAGTTGGTCGACCTTGTACATGCCTTGCGGGGCTAT
The DNA here is from genome assembly GCF_036404235.1 of Pseudomonas sp. Lineage (GTDB taxonomy): Bacteria > Pseudomonadota > Gammaproteobacteria > Pseudomonadales > Pseudomonadaceae > Aquipseudomonas. The sequence continues at coordinate 6,031 of NZ_DASWOT010000150.1, read as the reverse complement.
CTCGACTGACTTGATGTATTCGCCGCCGCGCTGGTCAATGCACATCACTCCGATGTAGACCGTCCAGTTGTATGCGACCTCGAAGATCGCATTCGCCACCTTAAGGCTGGTAATCCGCTTGCAGTTCTTCCAGTTGAACATCGCCTGGCTGCCGCTCGGATCGATGTTCACTACTGCGACATGGTTGGAACTCAGCAGGGCGCGACATGACCGTTCAACACGAGCGCGTAGGCTGTGAGGTTTTCGTTTGCTCATAGATCCTCCGCGAGTTTTCGCAGGGTCTTGCGCTCCGCTCTGGTTGGAGAGATGCGCCGACGCTTCAAGACTGTCTCCGGGTCGATCTTGTTGCAGCGAACTGGTGGAAGGGTTTTGTCAGAGAAGGACTTGAGCCGCTGGATACTGCCGCCAGAAGCAAAGAACTGATCAATCTGACTTGAAAGCTGCGCGGTGATCTGTTTGTGCTGATCAGGCACGTTCTCGCCGATCATTGCTGCACCGCCTGTGACAGCGTGACCTTCACGCCATCAGCGCGAGCTTCAAGGGCCTGGGCGAAGTTGATTGCGTCCTTCCAGTTGAAGCGGAATCCACGCACCTTGCCAGTCTCGATCTCAACGACGTGATAGGCGCTGACGCCCTTGGCGACGACCTGGTAGCGAATCTTTTGGGCTGGAGGCTCTTTCCCGATCATGGCGTACATCTCCACAGTGGCGAGCTTGCAACGTGCGCGCATGGCATTTAGCCCATTCACGCGTTCTTGTATTGCTGGGTGCATGGGATTCTCCTTTTGGTTCGCGTCTATTCGTCAGTGCTCTGCTGGAAAGCACTGGCGGATAATCGCGGGTATGAAAAAGCCCGATCAAAATCGGGCTTTATTGGGTTCAAGTACGCCTCCATACGTGAACCTGCACCGGCCGCAGCGTGAGGCTGTTGGCCGTTGATTGACTTTTACATGGCTGCAAATCCTCTTGCTGAAGTGAACAACCGAGAAATCCTCGGCAGTTGGTTTGCGCCGCTTTTGATGACGCGAGTATCGCGATGCGCACCCGTCGCACGGGTGGAACGGATGGTAGATGAGCAGTTAGATGTGACTGGAAGCACAGGTTGGAATAATGTTGTTACGCTAGCCCGGTGGGCCAAATGAAGTGTCGGAGAATCTAATGGACTTTGTTTTTCGCTTTGCCTTGTGCGTGGCATTGATGGTTTGTGGAGTAAATATTTGGGCTGCGGGGAAAGAAGAGGGGCAAGTTCAGGAAATATTAGTTGCTGCCAAGTTTTCCGGTGGGTGTGGAATTCTTGCTCAGATGACCAGCTTTCAAGCCTCCACGAAGATGCCAGGTGGTGACCAATTTATAGAGCGCTTTCTCAACACTGAGTCTGCGAGACTTGGCTGGACAGTCAAGGATTACTTGCAGAGATGCAGCAAATCTATTGAAATTTATCAGCTCTATTACGACTCCTTTGAGAGTGGCGCAGCCCGTTGACTCCTGATGCAGGTCGCCCATGAAACGGCTAGGCCAGATACTGACTCCTTCCGCATCTCTGAACTGACCTCCTAGCGACCGAACCTAAACCATAGCACCATGCCCATCACCAAGCCGCTGATCACACCCAGCAGATAAGCGATTGAGATGATGTGAAGCAGACTTGCTAAGAAGAGCAGGGCGGTGCCGATCAGAAGTGCCGCAAGCAGGCGGGTGATCACCGCACAACCTTCACGACACTGTTGATTCCCTTATCTACTGCACGGCGAACCTTCTTGGCTTCATCCGCGCCTAGACCTGTCAGATAGTCGTTGTTGAAAACGATCTGAGCACGCAGGCAGTAGGTTTTGGGGGCTTTGAACGAGTTGGATGTGGCTAGGCCGCTGCGGGCTTCTGACGGCACCGAGCAGTGACGGTACAGAGGGTTGTTGTTCGCGTCTTTGGCGTCTTCGAACGAGTTGTCGTTCACCTCGCCGACGAGGATCTGTTTGCCGAAATCCTCTGTGATATCGCTGGTCATTGCTCCAGCGCGACCGATGTAAAGCATGCCCGCGATTTCGATACGCACACCGGCCTTGCTGACGTAGCCCTGGCTGACCGCTTCGGCAGCGCTGTACCAACTATCGAACTCGACGATGCGGGCGCCTTCATAGTCCTTGTCGGTCTTGATCCAGTTGCGCACGGTGACCAGCGCGCCAGAACCCGAAACCGCCGCGAAGGCGTATTTCTTCGCTACTTCATCATCTTCCATCTTCCCAAAGTCGTTAACACCCGCCTTGCTGTGCAGCCAGTACACGACCTCTTCATGCGCATCCGATACCTTGATGTCGGCGGGCATCGGCAGGCTGATCACGGCGTCGTTCTGAATCACGGCAATGTCGCATGTGCCGTCCTTCAGCTTCTCCGCGTTGTCCACGCTGCCACCAGTGTTGATCACCTTCAGCTCGCCACCGGTTTGTTTCGTGATGGTGCTGCCTATGGTCGCTCCTAGCTTCTCGTAGAAGCCGCCTTCACCGCCGGTGCAGAAGCGAAGGGTGGGTGGTGCCGCGCTGGCGAGTGCTGAAACACTCAGCAGCGCCGCGAGCAGTAACGCTTTCGATTTCATGGGTGTTCCTCTGGGTTGGGGGCTTTCCCAATGCAGCCTGTCGCCAAGCTGCATCAGTGAAATGTTCGGTCTTACTGGCTGCTGTTGCATGCCGCTGCTAATCTTTTCGCATCACTGAAAGGAGCGGCATGTGAAGAAGAAAAAGCGGCGCAGCGGCGTACGGCAAAAAAGCGCTCGAGAGAAAGTTGTACTACTTGAAAAGCAGATAGCGGACCTTGAGAGGAAGCTGCCGGAGGCAGAAGGCAGGGCTGCTGGCAGCATTGAGAAACAGCTCAGACTTTGCCGTGAAGAGCTGAGAATTCAGAAAATGCATGTAATTTCCAAGCTCAGCAGCGTCTACCACTACGTGGTGGATGGCAGCTACGGATCCTCCAGATAACTGGCCTCCACAAAGTCCTTCTCAAGACATTCTGGAGAGCATCCTGCCCGCTGGTAACGGGCAGGTAATCTCTTTCCTTGCATAGGCCAACGGTCGCTTTCCCGTTGATGTCTTTCGGTGCGACAAGGGGTCAAGGCCCCATAAGCCATACACCTACTCACCATCACGCAGCCTCTCCAGCTACGCCATCCGAATGAGGTCTCCTATGCCCAGCGCCGACATGAGGTCGAATCGCTGCGTACCGTTGCGCGGTACGTCCGCTGGCTATGCATCGGCCAGCTCGGCGTCCATCAAGTTTTTAAAGAGCGTTTCCCGAGGCCTGTCGGCCCTGCGAATCGCTGTGTTTGCGATTCGATGGATTTAAATTACTAGCGATAATATTTTATGTCAAGACCGCAGGTAATAAAATAATTCGCGGGTAGTAAAAAGCCCGCTCAATGGCGGGCTCGTTCTAAGCATCGATGTACTTTTGCCAACCTATCCGGACCGCTCCGTCAGGTAATTGCTCCAACTGGACGCCGTCTGTTTCTTCAAGCTCTTGAAGCACGCTATTCCAAGCCTCAAGCGGTTCGTCCTCTCGCTTGGATACCGTGACGTGTTGGATCTTCTGAACACTAGGCGCGGCGACTAATCGCTGAATTCGCCGGCCTATTTGTTCGTAGGAAGTGGGGAAGGGCGTTGTCTCTCTGCTGCCATTATCCATGTCATCCTCCGTGGTACTGCTGGACGGATAAACAGTATTCCAAACAAGCGGAGGCGGCAATAGGGGTAGAGTACATTTGTACTCTATTGGATGGCGCTCACAAAAAAGTCCGCTCAACGGCGGACCAGAACGAGGGCGTCGGCAGCATTTCGAATGGGGCGCTTTTCCAGTGATCGCTACAAGGCCAGTAAAGCTTCATGAGCAACGATATGCGGGATATTGACTGTTCTGCGCTGATGCTTTAGCCACAAGCGCATCTTCTCTACATCGAAAATCTGCCCCTGTTCCATAAGTGTGAGCACCAAGTTGGCATCCATTCGATACCGGCCACAGTTGGGGCAGTCGCGTTCCTCCCACTGATCAGACTCATCTATTGTCTGCGCAACACCAGCGCATATCAGACAGCTCATCTAAACCTCCTTGGTCTTTACCGACAGCTCAAGTATCTATCTAAACCGAAAAGCGCAGCGCTGGACTGTCCGCTTGATTCTAACTGCCGCCAACCGTGGAAGAACTTTCGTGGACCGAGCCCGCCGCAGTCGATGACATCAGCCTGCCACAGCCCTCCGGGATGCAAAATAGACTTCTCTGAGTTCTAATAAGTCCAATTTCACTGTGCTACTGCATCAATTTGGAATCGAATGCATGACCATCCCGTTGGAGAACGCTTGGCACTATCAGCGAACCCGAACTCAAGGCGTGGAGATTGGATGCTGGAATGGCGCAAGCGCCCCCATGCTGCGTAGCCATTTTCACCGGGAAGTGCAGATCACGTTTGTATTGAGTGGGAGCAGGCAATTTCGTATCAAAGGTCAGAACTGCCGTGTTGACGCTGGCCAATGCTTGATCATCCCACCAGGGGTGCCGCATCAGAGCCTGCCGCACGTCCACGCCGGCACGACGTGCATCAACGTCTATCTCTCGGCCTTGGCCACCCAACAGGCAGCCTTGCTGATTGATGCCCAAGATGTCGTTAGTCTTGATTGGCACGAACCGATTTCGAAGATCGCCCAACATGCTGGCATGAGTCGTGAGGCCTTCACCCGATGTTTCTCGCACCGGGTGGGTATGCCCCCTGGTGCCTTCCGTATTGTCGACAGACTTAATCATGCTCGCCAACGCTTGCAGGAAGGCACCGATATCGCCGATCTGGCAGTCGAACTGGGTTTCGCTGACCAGAGTCACTTTGGACGCCATTTCCGACGGACCTTCGGCATCTCGCCCGGTGTCTACCGCGATATCATGCGTGAATCACAAACGTTCTAGCTTGAGCTCCATCGCGTTCGTAGTCTCTCTGGATTTGGAGAGACAAATGCAGGTTGAGCTCATCTTAATGCTGTTTTTTGCCGGAGTCGTTGGAGGCCTGGTCAACGCAATCGCAGGCGGCGCCACATTGATCACGTTCCCCGCGATGATTGCAGCGGGGTTACCGCCCATCGCCGCGAACGCGTCCAACGCGGTAGCAATCTCGCCCGGTCATCTGATAGCCGCCATCGCCGACTGGGAGAAGTTTCCTCCACTCAACCGGCAGCTTGTGCGTTCGCTGGTAGCAGCAGCATTCGGTGGCGTAGCCGGGGCCTTGCTGCTGCTCGCAACGCCGGACCGGTACTTCGTGCTGCCAGTGCCAGTGTTGATTGGTTTTGCCACAGCATTATTCGCGTTCGCCCCACAGGTGCAGGCTTGGGCCATCCGACGGCGTGCAGGTGCGTCTGCGTCTCCAGTTGTGGAGTTGGGCGTGATAGTGGGCGCTTCAATCTATGGTGGTTTCTTTGGAGCCGGCCTGGGAATCATCCTGACAGCGGTGCTGTCCGTCGCGGAGCCGAATGACATCCGGCGTGTCAAGGTATTGAAGAACCTGCTGGCGACCGCAGTGAGTCTCGCAGCTGTGACCATTTTTATTGCCCAAGGAACTGTGTATTGGCGCGAAACACTGAGCATGTTGGTTGGCGCCTTGTTTGGCGGCTATGCCGGTGGATACCTGGTGCGTGTGCTGCCAGCGCAGGCTGTAAGATCGGTGGTGATCATCGCCGGTCTGGCGACGACCATCTTCTATGGCTGGAAGTATTGGTATTGACAGCGATGACATGCCTCTGTCCCTGCTGGCGCTGACAGGTAGCACTGATGACGATAACGAAAGCCCGCTCAACGGCAGGCTACGGTATCAGGTCTAACTATCCATGATCTGATTTTGCAATCATCTCAGCCATGCACTCGGCGATCAGGTCTGAATTGGCATATACAACTGCCAAGTGATCGGCGACACGACCAGATACGTCAGTTGAGCCGCGTTGATCTATCCAGTTGCTGATTTCCTCAACGGCACAGGCGATGGCGTTGGCATTATTGTTGAGGCGATAGAGCAG
>NZ_DASWOT010000149.1:0-10482 GCF_036404235.1 Pseudomonas sp. | reverse complement strand
CAGGCGTCTTTCAAGCCTTTGGGTGGCTCGGGCTCTTTGAGAAATGCCAGCAACTTGCCGATTTCTCGTAGCTCGCTCACCGCTTCCGCGCCCATGCCCATCGCCACGCGCTCAGGCGTGCCAAACAGGTTGCCGAGCACCGGGATGTCGTAGCCGATAGGGTTTTCGAACAACAGGGCCGGGCCCTTGTTGCGCAGGGTTCGGTCGCAGATTTCGGTCATTTCCAACACAGGGGAAATGGGGACCTGAATGCGTTTTAACTCTCCGCGCTGCTCAAGCTGCTGCACGAAATCCCGTAGATCCTTGAATTTCATTAACCCGGCCACTTAACAAATAGATGCACATCCTACCTGCTCTGGCGGTCTACAGCAGCTTCCGAACGCGCAATTGCGCGTGTTATCTGGGGTTTTCGCTGAGGAAAATCGGCGCCAGCAGTGGCTTCATTCGTTCGCCGCCCTGATCGGACAGATGGTTTTCATCCATGTACTGCGAATAACCGTCGAACTCGGCGCGACAGATGCCTGCGATGCACATCAATGACGCGGGATCAATGACGCGAACCTGCGGATCTTCCGCACTCAAACGACTGAACAACGAATCGAAAAACCGCTGCCGCGCATAGTGGTCGGCAATCGGCCGCCCAACGTTTTCTGCGCCACGACCTATCATCGCCAAGCTGCTGAGCCGCGCAACCGTACCCTGACGCTGAAGCGGAACCTCTTTGAAGATCCACACGCGTGCGCCGGCAGCGCGCAGGCTGGCAACCATCTCACCGAAGTCCCTGGCCACTTTTTGCTCAGCGACAGTGCGGCTGTCGTTACGGTAGAGGACATGCCGCATGTCACCATCTTCTTCGCCATACAGATAAAGACTCCAGCGCGCCGCCAACACCACGTCGTGGATTTTCTGCTGGCGGACGGTTTGCAACGTCTGCTGGTTGAAGTCCTGACACTGCTGACGCATTTCATGACCGAGAATTGGCAGGCAACCCGACAAGCTCGCCAGCCACACGGGGATCGCAAACCGCTGAGCATCGGCCTGGATCGCTGGCAACAATGCGGCGGCGTGGCTATCACCCCACACCAGTTGAACCGGTGGCGTATTTTCATCGCCACCGAATCGACAGACTTTGGTCAAGTCGGGGCTGTCACGTTGCAACAAGCACTCCATCTGCCCCTGCTGCCAGGACCGCGCTTGTGCATAGCGCAGCGCCTGACCCGACAAACGCTCAGGCACACCCTCGGTCGAGCGTATCGCCTGCCCTGCGCCAGCGATCACCACCATGCTGATCAAACCGCCCACCAACACTGGCTTGCGCCCAGCCAACCAGCGTTTTTCCCGGAACGGCAGCTCGACAAACCGCCAACTCAACCACGCCAACACAGCGCTGAGGGCGACCCACATCAGCGCTTCGCGAGGTTGCATACCGTCAACCGATACGGCGTTGGCGTAGACAAAAATCGGCCAATGCCACAGATACAGCGAGTAAGAAATGAGGCCAACGCCCACCATCCAGCGTGTGCTTAACAGCCGCCCCACCAACGTAGGTGCCTGACCATTGGCCCAGAGCATTGCTGTCGCGCCGAGTACAGGCAACAACGCGGCCCAGCCTGGGAACGGCGTGTATTGATCGAAACCGAAAATAGCGAGCAGCACTGCCGCCAGCCCCACCAGACTGACCAACTGATACGCCACCGGCGGCCATTTGTGCTGTGAATCAGGCAACACCGCGAGCATCGCGCCACACAGCAACTCCCACGCACGCATCGGCAGCAGGAAGAATGCAGCATCGGGTTCGCGCTTGATCATCCACACGTTAAGCGCAAAAGACACCAACAACAGACCGAACAACACCCACCGCCATTGGCGAAAATAGCGGGTCAGGACGACCATCAACAGCGGGAAGAAGATGTAGTACTGCTCCTCCACCGACAGCGACCACGTGTGCAGTAGCGGCTTGAAATCAGAAGCGGGGTTGAAATAACCATCCTGACGCATGAACAGAATGTTGGAAATGAACATTGCCTGGTAACGCACCGAGCGGCCCAGTTGTGAATAGTCGTTGGGCGGCATGAGTACCCAACCCACCAACAACACAGCCAGCATCACGACACTCAACGCGGGAATGATGCGCCGGACCCGACGCGCCCAGAAATCGACGAAGCTGAAACGTCCGGCGCTGATTTCGCGCAAGATGATCAATGTGATCAGATAGCCGGAAATCACGAAAAATACGTCCACTCCGACAAAGCCGCCACTGATACCACACAGACCGAAGTGGAACAGGACCACCGCAATGACGGCCAGAGCCCGTAGGCCGTCGATGTCTCGACGATTACCGAACGTATGCATGACGCTCCTTGTCGCGCCTTCTGGTTTAAAGCGCGGGCAAAAAAAATGGTGTCCTAAAAAGGACACCATTGATTTTTTGCGGTTCAGCCTGTTATTTGCGCTTCATCGACAGGAAGAACTCATCGTTGGTCTTGGTCTGTTTCAGCTTGTCGATCAAGAACTCTATAGCAGCGACCTCGTCCATCGGGTGCAGCAGCTTGCGCAGAATCCACATGCGCTGCAACTCATCGTCAGCCGTCAGCAACTCTTCGCGGCGTGTGCCGGAACGGTTGATGTTGATGGCCGGGAAGACGCGCTTTTCAGCGATCTTGCGATCCAGAGGCAGCTCCATGTTGCCGGTGCCTTTGAATTCTTCGTAGATCACTTCGTCCATCTTCGAACCGGTTTCAACCAGCGCGGTAGCGATGATGGTCAGCGAGCCGCCTTCTTCGATGTTGCGCGCGGCACCGAAGAAACGCTTTGGTTTCTCCAGGGCGTGAGCATCGACACCACCTGTCAATACCTTGCCGGAGCTTGGGATGACGGTGTTGTAGGCGCGGGCCAGACGAGTAATGGAGTCGAGCAGAATTACCACGTCCTTCTTGTGCTCGACCAGGCGCTTGGCCTTCTCGATCACCATTTCGGCGACTTGAACGTGACGGGTCGGAGGCTCGTCAAAGGTGGAAGCGACGACTTCGCCACGCACGGTGCGCTGCATTTCTGTCACTTCTTCTGGACGTTCATCGATCAGCAGAACGATCAGATGCACTTCCGGATTGTTACGCGTGATGTTCGCCGCGATGTTCTGCAGCATGATGGTCTTGCCCGCTTTGGGCGGCGCAACGATCAGACCGCGCTGACCTTTACCGATTGGCGCACACAGGTCGATGACACGGCCGGTGAGGTCTTCGGTGGAGCCGTTACCGGCTTCCATTTTCATGCGAACGGTCGGGAACAACGGCGTCAGGTTTTCGAAAAGAATTTTGTTCTTCGCGTTTTCCGGGCGGTCGTAGTTGATCGTGTCGACCTTGAGCAGTGCGAAATAACGTTCGCCTTCCTTCGGAGGACGAATCTTGCCGACGATGGTGTCGCCGGTACGCAGGTTGAAGCGGCGGATCTGGCTAGGCGAGACATAGATGTCATCAGGGCCCGCAAGATACGAAGCATCAGCCGAGCGCAGGAAGCCGAAGCCGTCCTGGAGGATCTCCAGCACGCCGTCACCAGAGATTTCCTCGCCACTTTTAGCGTGCTTTTTCAGCAGGGAGAAGATCACATCCTGCTTGCGCGAACGGGCCATATTTTCTATGCCCATCTGTTCGGCCATTTCGAGCAGATCGGTAATAGGCTTTTGCTTGAGTTCAGTCAGGTTCATATAGGAATGACGTAATCATGTATGGAGGGGGAATTAAGCTTTTGGCTTAATGAGGCCGCGCCGCAGAGAAGGCGACAGGATCGCGTAGTAAATCGAAAGGAGAGCGTCGGCGACGGCTAGCAGGGGGCAACGGAGAAGCCGTTGCGGGGCCGAATGTACCACCTGATTTTCCAGGCGTCTAGTACGCCAGCAAAAAAAACCCCGCAACTTGCGGGGCTTTAGCACCATCAGATGTTGGCGTCGAGGAACGCTTGCAACTGAGACTTGGACAGTGCGCCGACCTTGGTCGCTGCAACTTCGCCGTCCTTGAACAGCATCAGTGTCGGAATACCACGGACGCCGTGCTTGGCTGGAGTTTCCTGATTTTCATCGATATTGAGCTTAGCGATAGTCAGTTTGCCTTCGTAGGTACCGGCGATATCGTCCAGAACCGGGGCAATCATTTTGCAAGGGCCACACCATTCAGCCCAGTAATCCACCAGCACAGGACCGCTAGCCTTCAGGACATCGGCTTCGAAGCTTGCGTCACTGACGTGTTTGATAAGTTCGCTACTCATGAGAGTGTCTCCGAGGTCGTAGGCAAAAAAACGTGGTCCATCATAGCGGCACCTGACCGCGACAGGAAGACGGGGTTGATTGTCTCTTGCTATGACCCCGGATGAGCCCGCCAATCAAAGAAAACTCAGCCTGACGGCGCAACAAACACAATGCCGGTTCTCAGAGCGGCTCCACGTATATGTTCCTGCATGGCTTTTTGCGCGGGACCGGAGGCGTTGCGGGCCAGCGTTCGGAGGATTTTGCGATGTTCTTGCCAGGTTTCCATGGCCCTGCCGGACCGGATGAACGGTAGCTTCTGGCTTTCGAGGAATATGTCGGCGCTGGCGGTAATAATGCTCAGGATCGCTTGATTGCCACTGGCGACCAAAATGCGCCGGTGGAAATCAAAATCCAGGCGCGCCGCTGCATCGAAATCACCGGCTCGTAACTCAAGGCGCATGGACTCGACATTGTCTTCGAGGCTGTCACGCTCATCAGCTGTCAGCGTGACGGCCGCAAGGCCCGCGGCAAAGCCTTCCAGTGCATAGCGCAGTTGAAACGTTTCAGACGGCGACGCCGTTGCTGCAAAAGGCCAGGAAAAACCACCCGTGCTCTGTTGTGGTTCAGCAATCGCCTGAACGAACACGCCTTTGCCCGGCTGAACACTGACCACCCCCAGCGCGCTCAGCGAAGACAACGCCTCACGCAATGACGCACGACTAACCCCCAGGCGTACAGCCAGATCACGCTGCGAGGGCAGGCTGTCACCGGGGACATAGCCTTGCTCGGCGATCAATTTTCGGATCGCCTGGAAGGCTGCTTCAGGTACCGCAATGGGGCTGGGATACATAACGATTCAGGCGTAATAGTCGTCGAAAGACCTCTTGTATATCCATCTCGGCAATACAGCAAGTGGCGCCCAAGCCAGGTGCGCCGGGGCTTCTGGCCGCGCCAAAGAAGGGCAAAGAATCTGCCGACTGTTCAGACCAGTAAGACCTAACCCTCCCCACAGCCCAGTACCCGTGGTATTGAGCAATGATGGCATGGGCTATGCACTGCTGGTTTCAGAAATACCTTTCGCTCGATTCGGAGACGTCCCATGACCAAGCGTTACAGCGCTCTGCTTGCCGCCCTGTTTGCCAGCTTGATGCTGACCCAGGCCCCCGCTCACGCCAATGGCCTGGACGATGTGACCGCGCGCGGAACATTGAAAGTCGCTGTACCGCAGGACTTCCCTCCGTTTGGCTCGGTCGGCCCCGATATGAAACCGCGCGGCCTGGACATCGACACCGCGCAACTGATCGCCGATCAACTGAAGGTCAAGCTTGAACTGACGCCGGTCAACAGCACCAACCGCATCCCGTTTCTCACCACCGGCAAGGTGGATCTGGTGATTTCCAGCCTGGGCAAAAACCCGGAGCGCGAGAAGGTCATCGACTTCTCCAACGCTTACGCCCCGTTCTACCTTGCGGTGTTTGGCCCACCTGATGCGCCGATCAACAACCTGGATGACCTCAAAGGCAAAACCATCAGCGTGACCCGTGGCGCCATCGAGGACATCGAGTTGAGCAAAGTCGCCCCTTCGGATGCCACGATCAAACGCTTTGAAGACAACAACTCAACGATTGCAGCGTACCTGGCAGGCCAGACTGATCTGATTGCCAGCGGCAACGTGGTGATGGTCGCGATCAGCGAGAAGAACCCCAAGCGCGTTCCAGCGCTGAAAATAAAACTCAAGGATTCCCCGGTGTATGTCGGCGTGAACAAGGGTCAGCCTGAACTGCTGGCCAAGGTGAACGAAATCATAGAAGCCGGTAAGAAAGACGGTGCCCTGGAAAAAAACTCCCAGACTTGGCTCAAGCAACCCCTGCCTGCCGATCTTTGATCGCTGCTCTTTAGTCACCGCATCCGATCCGGGGCTTTTAAATGGCTTATCAGTTCGACTTCATACCGGTCCTGCAAAACGCCAATCTGTTGCTGCGCGGGGCCATGTTCACGCTGGAGCTGACCGCCATCGGCACGTTGCTCGGGGTTAGCCTGGGCATCGTGGGTGCCATTGTCAGGGCCTGGAAGATCCAGCCGTTCTCGGCAATTTTTGGTGTCTACGTCGAGCTAATCCGTAATACGCCGTTCCTGGTGCAGTTGTTTTTTATCTTTTTCGGCCTGCCTTCGCTGGGCATCCAGATTTCCGAATGGCAAGCGGCGATTCTGGCGATGGTGATCAACCTGGGCGCTTATTCCACGGAAATCATTCGCGCAGGCATTCAAGCGATCCCACGCGGGCAGATTGAAGCCTCGGCGGCGCTGGCGATGACGCGCTTTGAAACCTTTCGCCACGTGGTGTTGGTTCCAGCGCTAGGCAAGGTCTGGCCAGCACTGAGCAGCCAGATCATCATCGTCATGCTCGGCTCGGCGGTATGTTCGCAGATCGCCACTGAGGAGCTGAGCTTCGCGGCCAATTTCATCCAGTCGCGTAACTTCCGAGCCTTCGAGACGTACATCATCACCACCCTGATCTACCTGTTCATGGCGCTGTTGATTCGTCAGTTGCTGGCATGGGTCGGACGTCGCTACATCGCAAGGAGCCGCTGATGGAATTTACTCTTTGGGACATCGTGCGCAACTTACTGACCGGCTTGCAGTGGACACTGGCGTTGTCGCTGGTGGCGTTCATTGGCGGCGGCGTGATCGGCCTGGTAGTGATGACGATGCGCATCTCTGACAAATCCGCGTTTCGCACCCTTGCCCGCTGTTACATCGAGCTGTTTCAGGGTACGCCGCTGTTGATGCAGCTATTTTTGGTGTTCTTCGGTGTCGCATTGTTGGGTATTGATATCTCGCCCTGGCTGGCCGCCGCACTGGCGTTGACGCTGTTCACCAGCGCGTATCTGGCCGAAATCTGGCGCGGCTGCGTCGAATCGATAGCCAACGGACAGTGGGAGGCGTCGGCGAGCCTTGCACTGACACCGCTTGAGCAACTGCGTTATGTGATTGTGCCGCAAGCGTTGCGCATTGCCGTGGCGCCCACGGTTGGCTTTTCGGTACAAGTGGTCAAAGGCACCGCCGTGACCTCGATCATCGGCTTTACCGAGCTGACGAAAACCGGCGGCATGCTCGCCAACGCAACCTTTCAGCCATTCATGGTCTATGGCTTCGTCGCCTTGGGCTACTTCCTGCTTTGCTACCCCTTGTCGCTCAGTGCCCGCTACCTGGAAAGGAGATTGCATGCCTCTGCTTAGAGTTTCCGCGCTGCATAAATATTACGGCGACCATCACGTTCTTAAAGGTATCGACCTGACCGTCGAAGAAGGCCAAGTAGTGGCTATCATCGGGCGCAGCGGTTCGGGCAAAAGCACGTTGCTGCGCACGTTGAACGGTCTGGAATCGATCAACGACGGCGTGATCGAAGTCGATGGCGAATACCTGGACGCCGCCCGCGCGGACCTGCGTTCGTTGCGCCAGAAAGTCGGCATGGTGTTTCAACAGTTCAACCTGTTTCCACACCTGACCGTTGGCGAAAACGTAATGCTCGCGCCGCAAGTGGTGAAGAAGGTACCCAAGGCAGAAGCTAAAAAACTCGCGAAAACCATGCTGGAGCGTGTGGGTCTGGGCGAGAAGTTCGACGCTTTTCCGGATCGTCTGTCGGGTGGACAGCAACAGCGCGTGGCGATTGCTCGTGCGCTGGCGATGTCACCGAAAGTCCTGCTGTGCGACGAAATCACCTCAGCGCTCGATCCTGAGTTGGTCAACGAAGTGCTCAGTGTTGTGCGTCAGTTAGCCAAAGACGGCATGACCTTGATCATGGTGACCCACGAAATGCGCTTCGCCCGTGAAGTCGGCGACAAACTGGTGTTCATGCACCAGGGCAAGGTGCATGAAGTCGGTGATCCGAAGGTGTTGATGGCCAACCCGAGAACGCCGGAGTTGGCGAACTTCATTGGCTCGGTAGATCAGGCATAAGGCCCGTACGCGATCAAACTGTGGGCGCTGCTGTTTGGCGGCAGTGCTGGATCGTGGCACGATGTCGGGGTTATCGACTGAGACCCTTTGACCATGCCGCAATCCACAGCTAACAACCTCTCGCTGATCGCTGCGATCGACCTGGGCTCCAACAGCTTTCACATGGTCGTCGCCAAAGCTAATCAAGGCGAAATACGCATCCTTGAGCGCTTGGGTGAGAAAGTGCAGTTGGCCGCAGGGATCGACGACGAGCGTCGGCTCAGTGAAGAATCCATGCAACGCGGGCTCGATTGCTTAAAGCGTTTTGCCCAACTGATCAACGGTATGCCTTTGGGCGCCGTACGGATTGTCGGCACCAACGCCCTGCGTGAAGCGCGCAACCGCGTCGAATTCATCCGCCGCGCCGAAGACATCCTCGGGCACCCCGTTGAAGTCATTTCCGGTCGAGAAGAGGCCCGGCTGATCTACCTCGGCGTGTCCCACACACTGGCCGACACGCCTGGGAAACGCCTGGTTGCCGATATCGGCGGCGGCAGCACCGAGTTCATCATCGGTCAGCGTTTCGAACCGTTGCTGCGCGAAAGCCTGCAGATGGGCTGCGTCAGCTTCACTCAGCGCTACTTCAAAGACGGCAAGATCACCCCGGCGCGCTACGCCCAGGCCTACACGGCGGCGCGGCTGGAGATCATGAGCATCGAACACGCGCTGCATCGCCTGGGCTGGGATGAAGCGATCGGCTCGTCCGGCACTGTTCGCGCGATTGGTCTGGCGCTCAAGGCTAACGGCCACGGCACTGGCGAGGTCAACGCCGAAGGGCTGGCCTGGCTCAAGCGCAAGCTTTTCAAGCTGGGCGAAGTCGACAAGATCGACTTCGACGGCATCAAACCGGACCGTCGTGCGATTTTCCCGGCGGGCCTGGCGATTCTGGAGGCGATCTTCGACGCCCTCGAACTTCAACGCATGGATCACTGCGAAGGCGCGCTGCGTGAAGGCGTGCTCTACGACTTGCTGGGCCGTCATCACCACGAAGACGTGCGTGAGCGCACACTCAGCTCGCTGATGGAGCGCTATCACGTCGATCTGGAACAAGCCGCACGTGTCGAACGCAAAGCGCTGCATGCGCTTGAGCAAGTCGCCAAAGCATGGGGGCTGGAAGATGACAGCTACCGCGAACTGCTGAGCTGGGCGGCGAAAGTCCACGAAGTCGGCCTCGACATCGCGCACTACCACTACCACAAACACGGCGCGTACCTGATAGAACACTCGGACCTCGCCGGCTTCTCGCGCGAAGACCAGCAAATGCTTGCGCTGTTAGTACGCGGGCATCGACGCAATATTCCCAAGGATAAGTTTGCCGAATTCGGCGAAGAAGGCGTGAAGCTGATCCGGCTGTGCGTACTGCTACGCTTCGCGATCCTGTTCCATCACATCCGCGGCACCCAAGAGATGCCGCAGCCTGTGCTGACCGCCAACGGCAACAGTCTGGACATCCTGTTCCCGGACGGCTGGCTGGCGAACAATCAACTGACTCAGGCCGACTTCGCGCTGGAAGCGGATTGGCTGACCCGAGTCGGTATCATCCTTACCGTACGCTGAGAATCGGGTTGCTCAGGCGCTCCAGCAGGGTCGCTTGAGCGCTACGTGCGTTCTGATTGCCGGTTGGCGTACTGCGCACATAACGTCCATCAGCCTGCAGCAGCCAGCTGTGGGTGTTATCGGTCAGATACACCTCAAGTTCTTTCTTGACCCGCAGGATCAGCTTCTTGCCTTCAATCGGGAAGCAGGTCTCGACACGCTTGTCGAGGTTGCGCTCCATCCAGTCGGCGCTGGACAGGTACATCTGCTCGTCGCCGCCGTTGAGGAAGTAAAAGACGCGGGTGTGCTCCAGGAAGCGACCGATGATCGAGCGCACGCTGATGTTGTGCGACACACCGGCAATGCCAGGGCGCAAACAGCACATGCCGCGTATCACCAGATCGATCTTTACGCCCGACTGACTCGCCTTGTACAGCGCACGGATGATCTTCGGATCAGTCAGCGAGTTGAACTTGGCGATGATGTGCGCCGGTTTGCCCTCAAGCGCAAACTGCGTTTCCCGGGCAATCATGTCGAGCATGCCCTTCTTCAGGGTGAACGGCGCATGCAGCAGCTTCTTCATGCGCAACGTCTTACCCATGCCGATCAACTGACTGAACAGTTTGCCGACGTCTTCGCACAAGGCGTCGTCGGAAGTCAGCAGGCTGTAGTCGGTATAAAGACGCGCATTGCCAGCGTGGTAGTTG
>NZ_DASWOT010000148.1:0-137362 GCF_036404235.1 Pseudomonas sp. | reverse complement strand
GCTGATATCGATATTCGGCGCCGCGCTGGCTTCCGACAGATGATGCGTCAACAGCCCGCCAAGGGCGTCGCGACTGTCTAGGCCTATCAGGGAAACATCGCTCAACTCTGCCATCGACAAGGAGTGACGCATCGCTTCATGACTCCAGTAACCGCTCCTGGCAATCACCAACATGCGCGTCTGAGCCAAGGGTTTGACGTGTAAGCCTGGGTGTTTTGGGTCCTGCAACGAGAAGCCGATGTCGGCCTCATGCAATAACAGGCTCTCTACCAGTTCACGGGTGTGATGGGTGGACAGTTCGCACGGGCTGGAAGGGTATTTCTTGTGCCAGGCTGGGATAATCACCGGGAG
Source organism: Pseudomonas sp. (assembly GCF_036404235.1). Taxonomy (GTDB): domain Bacteria; phylum Pseudomonadota; class Gammaproteobacteria; order Pseudomonadales; family Pseudomonadaceae; genus Aquipseudomonas. The sequence goes on along the minus strand of NZ_DASWOT010000148.1, from coordinate 137,011 downwards.
CAAGGTATGGGCCAGGGTCGGCGTAGCCATGATTCGCAATGGCTGGCCTTCCTGGGTGCGCAGGTTCAAGGCCAGACGCCGCACGGCTTGAAGGTCTTCGAATACGCGCACGGTAGCGCCTTCGAGAATACGCGCCTGGGCCGTAGGCTCAAGCTTGCCGCGCATGCGGGTAAACAGGCTGAAGCCCAACTGCGACTCCGCGTGCTGCAACGCCTTGGACGCCGCTGGCTGGGAGATATTGAGCAAATTGGCAGCGCCAGTGACCGAGCCGGTTTGCAAAATAGCCTGGAAAATTTCGATGTGACGTAACCGCATAAGCTCACCGAACCATAACCTTTGGCAATACCTTAACCCTGATTGTTCATTGGCTCCACGGCGCAGCGGTCTTTTATTGTCCCGGCACTCTCTGAGGATGCGGTGGTAATGAGTAAACATGTTGCAGTGATCGGCGGCGGCGTCATCGGATTGGCCACGGCCTGGGCGTTGGTCTGTAGCGGCCAGCGCGTCACGTTGATCGACAGCGCGCCGCGCATCGCCGAAGAAACCAGCTATGCCAACGGCGGCCAGTTGAGCTATCGCTACGTGTCGCCGCTGGCCGATGCCGGAGTACCGCTAAAAGCGCTGGGCTGGATGTTCGACGGGCCGGCCGCACCGCTGAAATTTCACCCACGCATGGACCCCGCACAATGGCGCTGGTGCCTGTCGTTCTTGATGGCTTGTCGCACCAGCGTCAATCGGCGCAACGGCGAACACCTGCTGCGCCTGTCGCTGTTCAGTCAACAAATACTGGATATGTGGCGCGATGAATACCTGCTGGACGGCTTCGCCTGGCGGCGCAACGGCAAGCTGGTGGTGTATCGCAACCAAAAAGGTTTCGCCTCTGCCTGCACGAAAATCTCCGAAGTGGGCCCGCAAATGCTAACCCCTTCCCAATGCGTGGCGCTGGAGCCGGCATTGGCGGACGTGGAAGCTCATCTGGCAGGCGGAATTTTCAGCGATACCGACGAGGCCGCCGATTGTTATTTGTTCTGCCTCAAGCTTGAGGAGCGCTTGATCGCCAGCGGCAGCTATGAGCGATTGCAGCATCGCGTGCAGGGCTTTATTGAGCACAACGGCCACATCGACGCCTTAAGCCTGGAACACGACGCGCCTTTCGAGGCCGACGACTACGTCCTCGCGACCGGCAACGCCAGCACCGGGCTGGCACAACGCCTGGGCATTCGACTGCCGCTCTATCCGCTCAAAGGCTACAGCTTGACGCTACCATTCAATGGCAACAGCGGTGTGCCAGACATCAGCGTCACCGACTTCGACAACAAAGTGGTGTATGCACGCCTCGGAGAACAGTTTCGCGTGGCAGCAATGGTGGATATCGGCGCAAGCGATGCAGCGATCAACCCCAAACGCATCGCCGCCCTATGCGGTTTATGTGAAGCGACCTTCCCTCACGCGGGGGATTATCATCAGGCTCAGGTCTGGACGGGCTCTCGTCCATCAACCCCCACCGGCGCGCCGATTCTCGGAGCCACACCGTTCAGCAATTTCTGGCTGAACACCGGCCACGGTAGCCTGGGCTTTACCCTCGCCAGTGCCAGCGGGCAGATAATCGCCGATCTGATTGGCGGTAAACCGGCACCAATTTGCCTTGATGGCCTGACCCTGCCTAGGATGCACTGATCCAAAAATGGCTCACGCATTTGCTGCGACCAACTGACCAATGGTGACGTGGCCCGAAAAGTGGATACTGCACCGACTTCTCATCCATGTGAGAATGTCGATCAACATCTCAAGAGCCATAGTCGGGAGGCTCGTTCCATGCGTTACGCCGAAGATCATAAAGCCCAAACTCACCAGCGCATCCTTCACGAAGCGGCCGCACGCTTCAGAAAGGACGGCATTGGCGCGACTGGCCTGCAGCCATTAATGAAGGCGCTGGGCCTGACCCACGGGGGGTTTTATGCCCACTTCAAATCCAAGGATGATCTGGTTGAAAAAGCCCTGCGCTGCGCAGTCGATCAGATGGAGGAGTCAAACAAGCAGGCACTGGCGCAAGACAATTCAGCAGAGGCGTTCATCGACCTCTATCTATCTACCGCGCATCGGGACTCACCCGACAAAGGCTGCCCGCTGCCGACCATGGCGGCCGAGTTGGGCCAGCGTGGACAGCCCAGCGAAATCACTGATGAGCTGATTCAGCGCATGCTCGCAACGCTTGAGTCGAGACTGCCCGGCACGGATAACAGCGATCAAAGCCTGATGTTGATGTCGACCCTGGTCGGTGCATTGGTGCTTTCCCGCAGTGCGCGCGACCCTGCACTGGCCAACCGGATTCTGGACACCACGCGCAAACAATTGAAAAAGCACATCAGCGAAGTCTAAGTGCAGGTTCCCCTGCCCATCGGCGACAGGGGAGCGGCTTCAGCGGCTCAAGGGTGCCAGCGACGGAACAACACGCTGGCATTGACCCCACCAAAACCGAAACCGTTGGACAAGGCGTACTCAATCGCCATTGGCCGGGCTTCGCCATGCACGATGTCGATACCCGTGGCCGCTTCGTCCGGCTTTTCAAAATTGAGGGTCTTGGGCGCAATCTGATCACGGATCGCCAACGCGGTGAAGATCGCCTCAATACCGCCCGCCGCGCCCAGCAAGTGACCTGTAGCCGATTTGGTCGAGGTCACCGCCACGCCGTTCTGATCGCCAAAAACCGCCTTGATCGCCGCCATCTCGCCCTTGTCACCAACTGGCGTGGACGTGGCATGAGCGTTGACGTGCTGAACATCGGCGGGCTGAATACCCGCCTGACGAATCGCCGTCTGCATGGCGCGTCGTGCGCCACTGCCGTCTTCGGGCCCGGCAGTCAGGTGATAAGCATCGGCGCTGGTGCCGTAACCGACCAATTCAACAATCGGCGTAGCCCCACGCGCCAGCGCGTGCTCCAGGGTTTCGATGACGATGATTCCCGCGCCCTCGCCCATCACAAAACCGTCACGGTCCTGATCAAAAGGACGCGAAGCACGCTCAGGCGTGTCATTGAAGCCGCTGGATAAAGCACGCGCCGCCGCGAATCCTCCCAGCGCCACACGATCGATCGATGCCTCGGCACCACCGCAAATCGCGATATCCGCTTCACCGCAACGGATCATCCGCGCTGCGTCACCAATCGCCTGCACACCGGCCGCACAAGCAGTCACTGGGGCGCCCAGCGGGCCTTTGAAGCCATGCTGGATCGACACGTGGCCCGCCGCGAGATTGACCAAAAACGAAGGAATGGTGAACGGCGACAGACGACGTGGCCCACGGGTATCGGTAGTGCGCACCGCATCGGCGATAGACACAAAGCCACCGACACCGGAGCCAATGATCGTTGCCGTGCGTTCGCGCTTCTCTTCGGTATCCGCGACCCAACCCGACTGCGCCACTGCCTCCTTGGCCGCAGCCAGAGCGAAGAGGATGAAACGGTCCATCTTCTTCTGCTCTTTAGGCGGCGCTGCGGCGTCGGCGTCGAAGCCAGCTTCCGGGTCATCGGCAAGCAACGGCACCGGCCCACCCACTTTGCCAGGCAGATCGGCCACCACGTCCTCGGGTAACTGAACGATGCCGGAACGCCCCGCGAGCAGACGCCGCCATACAGGCTCGACACCGCTGCCCAAAGGCGTCACCAAGCCCATTCCCGTTACTACGATTCGACGTTCGCTCATGCAATCACCTTTTTTAGGTTCATCAGGTTCACCGACACATTACGCGCCGGTGGTCTTGTAACGAGCCGCTGCATGCTGCAGTGACAGATTCGGCCCAAGCGCCAGACGCGCGTTGACCAATGCATCCCAATCCGCCGCACTGGACAACGACGGGATGGTGATCAGTTCTTTCTGATCCAAACCTGCCAGTGCCGCATCGACCAACTCATTGACATCCATCACCATCTCAGGCGGGAAGGCATTCAAATCAATCCCGGCACGCTCCCATATCTCGGTGCGTGTGGCGCCCGGCAAAACCGCCTGAACGTGAACCCCCTTCTCACCGATTTCAGCGTGAAGCGATTGAGTCAGACTCAGAACATACGCCTTGCTCGCCGTATATACAGCGTTAAAACGCTCCGGCAGCATCGCAACCACCGAAGCCACATTCACAATCGTCCCACGGCCGTTCTTCACAAAGCTCGCCGCTGCGGCCGAAGCAAGGTGAGTCAGCGCCACAATATTGAGCTGAACCAAACGATCCGCCTCATCAAGATTAGCCTCAGCCAACGATCCATTTGCAGCGATACCCGCGTTATTCAACAGCAGCGTGATCGAAGCATCATGGCGCAGACGCTCCGCCACCACCGTGACATCGGCCTTGATGGTCAGATCAGCTTTTAAAACCTCGACGTTCACACCGGTTTTGTCGCGCAACTCAGCGGCGAGTTTGTCCAACCGGTCCTTGTCGCGCGCGACCAAAAGTAAGTCGTAACCGCGTTTAGCCAGACGATCTGCGTAGGTGGCGCCGATGCCTGAAGAAGCGCCGGTGATCAGGGCTGTGCCTTTAGTGCTCATGGGGGAATGCTCCGAGGGTAGACGCGGGATGATATTACGCATGCAATTTTACGATTATATGGTGAGTAACATTCATCGTGTCAAGATGGGAAGGTTGGGTGGTGAGCGTCGGAGGTTTAAATGAGCACGCATAAAAAAGGCCGATCAGTGATCGGCCCTCTTGGAGGTCATGCCCTTATTCGATGGCGAGCTTGTCGCGGTTCTTGTCCAGGATCGCTTTGCCGATTCCTTTTACTTCGATTAGCTCATCGACAGACGTGAACGATCCGTTCTCATCTCGATAGGCAACGATGGCGCTGGCCTTACCGGCACCAATGCCGGACAGCTCTTTTTGCAGGGTTTCTGCGCTGGCGGTGTTTAGGTTGACCTTAGTTCCTTGGTCGGCCTGCTGCACGGCGACAGCAGGAGATGTGGAAGCCGGCGCTGTCGGAGCAGCGGTTGCTGCGACCGAAAAGCTGGTGAGAAAAGCGAAAGCGAGGGCGGACAGAAGGGAAGTACGCATAAATAACGCTCCATGACATCGTTGGGGTTTAAGCAGCGTTCCTGAGCTGCTTTTACAACTTAGTCGAAAGTCGGGGAGCGTCAACGATGCGGGTGGTCACTTAATATTTCCAGGCGTCTATCGATTTCGCTCGGCGCCCAGAATTCAACCAATACGGTACTTAGAAAGCAGCACTCGCTATAACCATTACGGTTCTTGACGGCGCTGCTGATATATCCAGTCAACAATATCGCCGTCAGGGGCATATCCATTTACAGTTTCACGCAATATCTGTCGGACTAATGTGTAGTCATCGTCTTCTACAGCGTTGATGAGTACGCTAAGACGCGACTTAAACGCATCCCATGTCAAATGATCTTCATGGGCACTCATGATCATCGGATGGCTGGTGGCAGCGACGTTATCGCCGATCAGCAGCTCTTCGTACAGCTTTTCGCCAGGACGCAATCCGGTAAACTCAATGGCAATATCGCCTTGTGGATTCTTCTCGGAACGAATACTCAAACCGGACAAGTGAATCATCTTTTCTGCCAGCTCGATGATCCTGACAGGCTCCCCCATGTCCAATACGAACACATCGCCACCCTGCCCCATAGATCCTGCCTGAATGACCAACTGAGCGGCTTCAGGAATAGTCATGAAATAGCGTGTGATCTTTGGATGGGTGACGGTCAGGGGGCCACCCGACTTAATTTGCTTATGAAACAATGGAATAACTGAGCCAGAAGAACCCAGCACATTACCGAAACGCACCATGATGAAACGGGTCTTGTTGACCTGATGCACGTTGGACCGGTCGCCGAACATAATAGGCGCGGTCTCTCTGCTCAACGCCTGCAGCGTCAACTCGGCCAAACGCTTAGTGCTGCCCATCACATTGGTTGGTCTTACTGCTTTATCCGTCGAAATCAAAACGAAATTGGCGACGCCAGCCTGCAATGCAGCCTGCGCCGTATTCAATGTACCGATGACATTGTTCATTACGCCTTCAGCGATATTATGCTCAACCATTGGCACATGCTTATACGCTGCGGCGTGATACACCGTGTTCACATGCCAAGTCTTCATCACATCGAGTAGCTTGCTATGGTTACGCACCGAACCGAGAATCGGTAAGAGTTTTACGGTTAACGCTTCGCGCACGATCCTCTCCTCGAGTTCCGACAGGATTGTATAAAGATTGAATTCGCCGTGATCCAGCAGCAGCAGCGTCGTGGGCTTGAGCAACAGAATTTGCCGACAAAGCTCTGAACCGATCGAACCGCCTGCGCCAGTCACGAGAACGCATTGATTCTTGATGCAATGCTCTAACAACTCTTCTTGAGCCGGCACAGAATCGCGTCCTAAAAGATCGGCGATATCGACTTCCTGCAGGTCATCAACCTTGACTCGGCCTGCGGCCAGATCGGTGAAGTTGGGCACACTGCGCACGTGTAGAGGGAAGCCTTCCAGAAACCCAAGAATCTCACGTCGTCGAGTCCGAGCAGAGGACGGAATGGCGAGCAAAATCTCCTGGGCGCCCGTCACCTCGATCATTTGCTGAATATGTTTGGGCTTGTAGACTTGAAGGCCGGAAATAATGCGATTGGAAATAGAGTCGTCATCGTCGATGAAAGCCACGGGCTTCATTGCACGGCCCATTCTCAAGGCTGCCACCAGTTGATTGCCTGCCGCTCCCGCGCCGTAAATAGCCACCTTTGGAAGACCGTCGTCCCGGTTGGCAAAAGGCATATGCTGCGCCGCTGAAAACCAATCACCGAGAAAATACTGCCGCATCGCAAGGCGCAAGCCGCCGATCATCACCAGACTCAGCCACCAGTAATTAAACATCACGGAGCGAGGTACGACGTGCTGATGATTGCTATACAGATAAACCACAACGCCGAGAATCAGCGCAGAAAGGCTGACGGCCTTAATAATAGCCACTAGCGCATCGTTGCCAAAATAGCGCATGACCGCACGGTACATGCCAAAGCGGATGAACAACGGTATCGCAATGACAGGAGCACTGGCGAACAGCCAGGTATGGATTTCCAGAGGGTTGATCAGGTCGTCGATGCCTAAACGAACCACGAACGCCATCCATAGCGCGAACCAGACGATCACTATATCGGTGACGACTTGAATCACACGCTTCTGCCGGCGAGGTAATGCCAGCAGAAGAGCACGTAATTTATTCATGATGGACTCAAGCAACTGTTCAATCTCCTATCGACGAATCCTGCAAGCATCAGTTCCATGGTCAGACGAAATATCGCAACAATCTATCCCATAATGCATGATTCGGGCCGTCAATTACGCTCAGCTTTCCCTGCTCTGAATTTCAGCGCCAAAAGCACTAAAGGAATGTACGCAATGGCCGTACCCGCCAAACCATCGAAATTGAAGGCCCCTACAGCGAGAGCAATAGGGAACAGCCATAAAACGTTTATCGCACCCACCGCTAACGTGACGGGCAAGTGCTTGCGATATCGACGGGATGCGAACTGATAAGCGTGGCTTCTATGGGCTTCATAAACCCGCTCGCCACGCACCAACCGGCGAAGAAGGGTCACCGTTGCATCGACGATAAAAACGCCGAGCAGAATAAGCCAGGTCCAGAAGAGTTGTGAGCAGACCCAGGCGGCTTGCAGTGAAAACAACGCCAGAATGACTCCAAGAAACCCGCTGCCTGCGTCACCCATGAATATTTTTGCGGGTGGACAGTTCCAAACCAGAAAACCGGAGACTGCTGCGGCTAATATAAGAGGCAACCAAATTAATTGCGACATGCCACTCAGTGCGTAGATCACTGCCGCACCGACACAGACGCATATCGCTTCAACACTTGCGATGCCGTCGATACCGTCCATGAAGTTATAGAGGTTGAGTACCCATACAATATAGAGCGCAGCGAGCATATGACCGACGAAACCAATGTCGACACTAACGCCCAGGACTGTCAGGGGAGCAAGTCCGCCTATCCAGAATAGCCCCCATGCTGCAGCCGCAAAATGACCGAGCAACCTCCAGCGTGCGGGAATATGTCCGTGATCGTCCATAAAGCCGATAATGGCGATTATCGAACCCGCTCCGGCCAGACTCATAAATAACGAGAAACTAAATGCGTCGGTAAAAACCATAATGACAATGGCGAGTAAGAAACTGACCACAATCGCAACACCCCCGCCCCTTGGTGTGGGAACAGAGTGAGAACTGCGCGCATTAGGGATATCCAATAGGCTTTTGTGCTGCGCATAACGTCGCAACCAATACGTCAGACCCAGAGACATTACGGCCGACCCGCCGACCAACCAACCATAGTTCATTTTCTTTCCATTATCAGAAACTGCTCAACCGTCCTTTTAAGGCCATCATCCAGAGAGACTGGCGGGGACCAATTCAACCGTTCGCGATTTTTCGAAATACTGACTCGAAGCGAACCCAACAGCCGACTCGCCGCCGCTTCCCGGCCTAACAGTTTCGCCAAGAGACTAATGACTTGCCCAGGAATGGGCGGCAGCCAAAGTTTCGATCCCATCAACCTCACAATTGCACGGGCCAAGTCGGACGAACTCACGTCATGTCCGTCACTTACCAAAAAGATCTGATTTGCAGCAGCGGGGTGATCGATACAAAGACGAATGAAATCGATCAGATTCTCAAGGCCCACAAAGCTGCGACGATTGTGGATCGCCCCCAGAGGTAACGGTATGCCTTTATGTAGCAAGCGCATTAACTGTAAGAAATTCGCCTTCACACCGGGGCCATAAACCAGTACAGGGCGAATAATTACAACCTCCATGGAGGTTTCTCTGCTCAGCGCCAACAACCCCTGCTCTGCTTCATATTTGGACACTGCATAGGCGTCGGTTGGCTGTGGCGGATCGTCAGCTGAAAAGCAGCCATCTCGCGAGGTTGACTCACCATTCACTTTTACGCTGCTGATAAATATGAACCGTTTGACCCCAGCCGCCGCAGCCTGCCGAGCGAGGTTCAGCGTCCCCGCAGTGTTAACCGCGCGAAATAAAGCGAGAGGATCCTCAACGGTATCGTTCATGATGTGGACGCGAGCAGCAGTATGAACGAGCACTTCGATTTGATTGAGTGCCTCGCTCCAATCGGTATGACTGTTGATCTCGCTCACCGAATGAAAAACAACATCATCTGGCAGGTGAGAATGTGAGCGGCTGGATGCGACTACATCCAGACTTGCAACCTGACTTAATACGTTGACGAGCGCGCCACCCAGAAAACCTGAGGCGCCAGTTATCAGCAACTTTGTTGGCATGTCATCTGTGCGCCGAAAAATCGGATAAAGGTAACATAGGGCACGGAGTCACGCGATCAGGAGTGACTCCAGCGGTAGATGGGCGCCTCAAAGGCTACTTCAAATCGAGGCTATGCTGCGCCAACCCATACTTGCGGCTCAACACACTCCCCAAGGCCTTCTTCGCCTGAGCCTCACCATGCACCAACCTGACCTCAGTGGGCCATTGCGCCATACCAGTGACGAAATCCACCAAACCTTGCTGATCGGCATGTGCGGAATAGCCGCCTATGGTGGTGACGCCAGCTCGGATATCGTAACGCTCACCATCCAACTCAACGTATCCACCCTTGGGGCCATGAGTCTGAATGGCCGCGCCCGGCGTCCCTTTTGCCTGATAACCAACGAACAGTACGTTATGCCGAGTATCGCCGAGCATGGCTTTGAGGTAGTTGACGATCCGGCCACCCGCACACATCCCATTACCGGCGATGACAATCGCCGGTCGGCCGGTACTGGTCAGGTAGTTGACCGTTTGCAGGTGTTTAGCATGAGTGTCGATGTTAATGAGCTGATTGAAGCGCAACGGGTTGCGCCCACTGTCCAGCCGCTGCCTGGCGTCCTCGTCCCAGATATCGTCGAACGCTTGATAGACTTGGGTAAAACGGCTGGCCAACGGTGAGTCGAGGATGATCGGCAGCTGTGGCCAATTGATAGGCAATGATGAATCGCCCCCCTCGACTGGCTCTACCGCTCCGAGCAGTGCTTTGTGATGAAGGATATCTTCAATCTCATACAGCAACTCTTGGGTACGGCCCACGCTGAAGGCAGGTATGAGGATCGTGCCGTGATCGGCCAGGGCTTTATCGATCACCTCCTCCAGTCGTGCTTGCCGCGTCAAACGATCCTCATGCAGACGATCGCCGTAGGTGCTTTCCAGCACCAGCACGTCCGCTCGTTCTGGGGATTTCGGAGTAGGCAGTATGGGCGTATGCGAGGCACCAAGGTCACCCGAGAATACGACGCGCTTATTGCGCACTTCCAATGGGTAGTCGATATCGCACTCCACGAAAGCCGAACCAAGAATGTGCCCGGCACGCTGTAATCGAATCCGACACTTGAGTTGCGTTGTGTCAGCGAGGCTGAACCAGTTATCGAACGGCAGCCCGATGGTCCGTTTGGCAATCAGGTCCAGATAGCGTTGCTGCTCGCTCTCGTCGCAATCAGGGTCGTGCTTGAGCGCATCTTCCAGCACCAGCGGCAATAACTTGGCTGAAGGTTCGCTACAGAGAATTGGGCCTTTAAATCCTGCCGCCAACAGCTGCGGAATACGCCCGACGTGGTCGGCATGAACATGGGTAACGATGAGGGCTTTTATCGTGTCGAGCGGAAAGTCGATCACTGAAGCATCCGTTTTAATCAACGACTTCAAGTGAGCCTCCGCCCCTTGAAACATCCCACAGTCGATCAAAACGCTGCTATTGGCGTCCATCTGTAACTGATGGCAGGAGCCTGTGACACCATCGATGGCGCCGTGATGGATAATTTCCGGATAAAGCATTGAGATTCCCTTTCAGTGAGCTACGCAAAAACGCCGCGCAGCTTAACTGTGTAGAGAACGCAGATCAGCGCACATCGTTTTACAAAACTTTTCCGAAATATCTGGGAATACAACTGCGAGTCGGGGACCTGAGTTGATCCCTATAACAGACGCCAAGCTTGCACCGGGGTCGGCCTAGCCAAAGGTCACACTATCCGAGCAGGCTTAAGCTTCTTGCGCAGACGAGCAAGCCAGGCCAGAAGCGGCCCGATGATCATCCCGACCAACAATGCCACTATCACCGGCACAGCCACTGAGAGCTGCGGTGCGGACCAGCCAAAGAACACCAATGCGACAGGCTGCTGGTTTTCCAGCATGAATACTACCGTCGCCAATACGATCAGCAGGACGACTACGAAGAATATCAGGCGTTTCAGGTTTCGCATTTAACGCTCCTCTAACCCGCTATTGGAGACCTTCCTCCTCCTCTTCGTTCACCCGATCACGCAGTTCTTTTCCGGGCTTGAAGTGAGGCACGAATTTGCCGTCGAGGCTGACGGATTGTCCAGTTTTAGGATTGCGACCGACGCGGGGAGCACGGTAATGCAGCGAGAAGCTGCCAAAGCCCCGTATTTCAATGCGGTCGCCAGTGGCCAGGCATTGGGACATTTGCTCGAGCATGGTCTTGATGGCTAGCTCAACATCCTTGGATGAGAGAAGCCCTTGATGGGTGACAATTCGTTCGATCAACTCCGACTTCGTCATATTTTTCCCTTCTTTTTCAAGCAGCTAGGAAAAGCGCTCCGAAGGTTTTAGCATGACCGAATCATTTTGAACAGCCCATGTTTCGAGTTAAATGCTTCCTGTGACCAGGCACAGCGCCATTAGGGTGGTTAGGTGGGATTTGGTCGTAGGGGTTCGGCGATGTGGTGTCAGGAATAACAATGTGCATATGGCTTGCTGCCGATACCAGGCAGAAGCAAAGCAACACAAATCGCGGGTGCAAAAAAGGGCGACCAAAGTCGCCCTTTTTCCATGGTTAAGCTGAACTTAGTTCTGCTTTTCCATTTGTGCGCGCAACAGGTCACCAAGCGTGGTAGGACCAGTATTTTCAACGGTTTCAGGCTTGCTGCGCAGGCTCTGAATCGCTTCTTTCTCGTCTTCAACGTCTTTCGACTTGATGGACAAGCTGATCACGCGGCTTTTGCGGTCAACACTGATGATCTTGGCTTCGATCTCTTCGCCTTCTTTCAGGACGTTACGCGCATCTTCTACGCGGTCACGGCTGATTTCAGAGGCTTTGAGGGTCGCTTCGATGTCATCGGCCAAAGTGATGATGGCGCCTTTAGCGTCAACTTCTTTAACGATACCGCGAACGATAGCGCCTTTGTCATTGACAGTGACGTACTCGGAGAACGGATCGCTTTCCAGTTGTTTGATACCCAGCGAGATACGCTCACGCTCTGGATCAACCGACAGGATTACAGTGTCGAGCTCGTCGCCCTTCTTGAAGCGACGTACGGCTTCTTCGCCCACTTCGTTCCAGGAGATATCGGACAGGTGAACCAGGCCGTCGATGCCGCCGTCCAGACCAATGAAGATACCGAAATCGGTGATCGACTTGATGGTGCCGGAGATTTTATCGCCCTTGTTGAACTGGCCAGAGAAATCTTCCCATGGGTTGGATTTGCACTGTTTGATGCCGAGGGAGATACGACGACGCTCTTCGTCGATGTCCAGAACCATGACTTCCACTTCGTCGCCGACTTGCACGACTTTAGAAGGGTGGATGTTCTTGTTGGTCCAGTCCATTTCGGAAACGTGTACCAGGCCTTCCACGCCTTCTTCCAGCTCTGCGAAGCAGCCGTAGTCGGTCAGGTTGGTAACACGCGCTGTTACGCGAGTGCCTTCTGGGTAACGCGCCTTGATAGCAACCCATGGATCTTCGCCCAGTTGCTTCAGGCCCAGGGAAACACGATTGCGTTCGCGATCGTACTTCAGAACCTTCACATCGATCTCATCGCCAACATTGACGATTTCCGATGGATGCTTGATACGCTTCCAAGCCATGTCGGTGATGTGCAGCAGGCCATCGACGCCACCCAGATCGACGAATGCGCCGTAATCGGTGAGGTTTTTAACGATACCTTTGACTTGCTGACCTTCCTGCAACGATTCCAGCAGAGCTTCGCGCTCAGCGCTGTTTTCGGCTTCCAGGACGCTACGACGGGAAACGACAACGTTGTTGCGTTTCTGGTCGAGTTTGATGACCTTGAATTCGAGCTCTTTGCCTTCCAGGTGAGTCGTGTCACGCACAGGGCGCACGTCAACCAGAGAACCAGGCAGGAACGCACGGATGCCGTTAACGTCGACAGTGAAGCCGCCTTTAACCTTACCGTTGATAACGCCCTTGACCACTTCTTCAGCTGCGAAAGCCGCTTCCAGAACGATCCAGCACTCAGCACGCTTGGCTTTTTCGCGGGACAGCTTGGTCTCGCCAAAGCCGTCTTCGACCGCGTCAAGAGCAACATGAACTTCGTCGCCGATCTTGATGGTCAGCTCGCCAGCGTCGTTATGGAACTGCTCCAGCGGGATGAGGCCTTCAGATTTCAGACCGGCATGGACCGTTACCCAACCAGCCTGGTAATCGATATCAACGATGATAGCGGTGATGATCGAACCGGCCTGAAGGTTAAGGGTCTTTAGGCTTTCTTCGAAAAGTTCAGCAAAGCTTTCGCTCATTTTAATTCCTGTTGATAAGGGCGAAGAATACGCCCATCTGCCACATTCCAGACAACGTGGGTTTCGTTCATATGAAAGAAAGCCTGCGGGACTCTGACTGGTCTCCCGCATGGCTTTCTGGTCATCCGATAAGGTCGCGCAGCGCGACTTCACTCAGGATGCGTTCCAACACCTGCTCGATAGATAATTCGGTGGAATCCAGCTGTATAGCGTCGTGCGCTGGTTTGAGCGGTGCTACCGCTCGCTGGGTGTCACGCTCATCGCGTGCACATATCTCATCTAGCAGACTCGACAGACTAACATCATCGCCTTTGGCCTTCAACTGCAAGTATCGGCGCCGGGCTCGCTCTTCGGCGCTGGCGGTCAGGAACACCTTGAGCGGCGCAGCCGGAAACACCACCGTGCCCATGTCACGGCCGTCGGCGATCAGGCCCGGGAACTCCTGAAACGCACGCTGACGCTGCAGCAATGATTCGCGCACAGCCGGCAATGAAGCCACCTGCGAGGCGCCGCTGCCCACTTGCTCGTTGCGGATCGCCAGGGTGACGTCCTCACCCTCGAGAATAATGCGCTGGCCGTGATCATCGGTGGCGGCTTCGAACTGAACGTCCAGATGCGCTGCAAGTAATTTCAGCGCTTCTTCATTGGTCAAGTCGACGCCATGATTACGCGCGGCGAACGCCAGCAGTCGATAGAGCGCGCCAGAGTCGAGCAGACACCACCCCAAACGCTTGGCCAGCAGACCAGCCACTGTGCCCTTCCCAGAACCGCTTGGTCCGTCGATCGTAATGACCGGAGCTTGAACTTTCACGATTGCCCCTCTTGCGCTACACGAATACCCACCTGTGCGCACAGCGCCAGGAAATTGGGGAAAGAAGTTGCGACATTGGCACAGTCATGGATACGAATGGGTGCCGTTGCTCGCAACGATGCGATGCTAAATGCCATGGCGATGCGATGATCTCCATGCGCGTGGACTTCACCGCCACCTATCGAACCGCCGTCGATAATGATGCCGTCCGCAGTAGGTTCGACCTTCACGCCCAACGCCGACAATCCGTCGGCCATGGCTTGAATACGGTCGGATTCCTTGACCCGAAGCTCCTGGGCTCCACGCAATACGGTACGCCCTTGTGCGCAGGCTGCCGCGACGAACAGCGCGGGAAATTCATCTATCGCCAGTGGTACCAGCGCGTCAGGGATCTCGATACCCTTCAGTGCGGCGTGGCGCACGCGCAAATCAGCCACCGGCTCGCCACCAACTTCGCGCTGACGTTCCAGGGTTACATCAGCCCCCATCAAACGCAGAATCTCGATAACACCGATGCGAGTCGGGTTGATGCCAACATGCTCCAGCAGCAGCTCGGAACCTTCGGTAATCGATGCCGCGACCAGAAAGAATGCCGCCGACGAAATATCCGCCGGCACTTCGATGCGCGTGGCGACCAGCTTACTGCCTGACTCCAGTGAAACCGTAGCCCCACTCACCGCAACCGGATAACCGAAACCGCGCAACATGCGCTCAGTATGATCGCGCGTCGGCGCAGGCTCCGTTACAGTCGTTTTACCATTGGCATACAGCCCGGCCAATAGCAGGCAGGACTTCACTTGCGCGCTGGCCATCGGCAGTGTGTAGGTCAATCCCTTTAACCGCTTGCCGCCATGAATCGTGATCGGTGGACGACCGTGCGCAGCCGTCTCGATCACCGCGCCCATTGCCCGTAGCGGATCCACGACCCGACTCATCGGCCGCTTGGACAACGAGGCATCACCTGTCAGTAAGCTGTCGAAACTTTGGGCAGCCAGCAGGCCGGACAACAAGCGCATCGAGGTGCCGGAGTTGCCAAGATAAATAGGCCCCGGCGCCGCTTTCAACCCATGCAGTCCGACACCATAAATGGTCACACGGCCATGATGCGGGCCTTCTATAACCACGCCCATGTCACGAAACGCTTGAAGCGTGGCCAGCGCATCTTCACCTTCGAGAAAGCCTTCGACTTCCGTCGTGCCCTCAGCCAGCGAGCCAAGCATGATCGAGCGGTGGGAAATGGACTTGTCGCCCGGCACGCGAATACGCCCGCTCACACTCCCGCCGGGAGCGGCCAGAAACACCAGATCGTCAGCGTTCGCCTGCTCGACGTAAGCGCGGCGAGCAAGGATTTTGCCGAAGTGTTCGCGAGCCATCCGCGCACGGGTGAACACGCCCAACAATTGATGACCATCGCCCGCGTCAACCGCATCACGCAGCGCATCGAGATCACTGCGAAAGGTATCCAGCGTGCGCAGGACCGCCTCGCGATTGGCGAGAAAGATGTCATGCCACATCACCGGATCACTGCCGGCAATACGGGTGAAATCGCGGAATCCGCCTGCTGCATAGCGGAAGATTTCCAGGTTTTCGTTACGCTTGGCCAGCGAGTCCACCAGACCAAATGCCAGTAGGTGCGGCAAATGGCTGGTCGCGGCCAACACTTCATCATGGCGCTCGACCTGCATGTGCTCGACATCCGCCCCCAGCGCCGACCAGAGGTGGTCAACCAAGGCCAGCGCTGCCGGGTCGGTGCCTTCGAGCGGCGTGAGAATCACTTTGTGACGGCGAAACAGCTGAGCATTGGACGCCTCCACACCGCTCTGCTCGGACCCAGCAATCGGATGGCCCGGCACAAAACGTGTCGGCATCGCACCGAACGCCTCACGTGCGGCACGCACCACATTGCCTTTGGCACTGCCCACATCGGTCAGTACCGCATTGCCCAGATCGAGCGTTGCCAGCATACCCAGCAGTTTTTCCATGGCCAGAATTGGGACCGCGAGCTGAATCACATCGGCGCCCACACAGGCAGCGGCCAGGTTGTCTTCGCAGCGATCAACCACGCCCAACTCGACAGCCAACTTGCGCGACTGCGGATCAAGATCAACACCCACCACCTCTCGGCATAGCCCGCTTTCACGCAGCCCCTTGGCAAACGAACCACCGATCAAACCCAGTCCGACCACCACCAGGCGACCGATCATAGGCTCCAAGGATTGCACCGGGATGACATCAACCACGCGCCAGAACCTTGCTCAATGCTTCAAGGAAACGGCTGTTTTCAGCAGGCAGACCGATGCTCACGCGCAAGTGATTGGGCATGCCGTAACCACCGACTGGACGAACAATGACACCTTCGCGCAACAGCCCGTCATAGACAGATGCGGCTTCGCGCCCCAGGTCGACAGCGAGAAAATTGGCTTTCGACGGCACCCACGTCAGACCCATTTCACGCAGGCCGCGTTGCAACTGCTGCATGCCGGCTTCGTTCAGGCGGCGGCTTTCAGCCACGTAGTCAACATCGTCCAGTGCGGCTGTCGCCGCGGCCAAGGCGAAACTGTTGACGTTGAATGGCTGACGCACACGATTCAGCACATCCGCCACCACCGGCGAGGACAACCCGTAACCAACGCGCAGCGACGCCAGGCCATAGGCTTTGGAGAACGTGCGCGATACCAGCAAATTCGGGTTGTCGGCCAGAAAATTCAGGCCGTCCGGCAAATCTGCGCCTTGGGCGTATTCAATGTAAGCCTCGTCCAGCACCACCAATACGTTTTCTGGCACATCGGCGAGGAAATCCGCCAGCGCTTGCGGACCAAACCAGGTACCTGTCGGATTGTTCGGGTTGGCAATGAAAACCACCCGGGTATTGCTGTCGATAGCGGCCAGCATGGCGGGCAGGTCATGCCCCCAGTCCTTGGCTGGCGCTACACGCGCATCGGCACCGACAGCTTGCGTGACGATCGGATAGATCGCGAAAGCATGTTGGCTGAACACCGCGTTCAGGCCCGGCGCCAGATAAGCACGCGCGACGATCTCCAGGATGTCGTTGGAACCATTGCCCAATGTGACCTGATTGGCCTGAACGCCACAGCGTTCGGCCAGACGCTTCTTCAAGTCAAAACCATTGCCATCGGGATAGCGGGTCAGCTCGGCCAGTTCATCGCGAATCGCCGCCAGGGCTTTAGGGCTTGCACCCAGCGGATTTTCATTGCTGGCCAGCTTAATGATTAGCGCCGGATCGATATTCAGTTCACGCGCCAGTTCATCCACCGGTTTACCGGGAACGTAAGGCGATAGTTTTTGCACGCCAGGCTGAGCCAGCGCGAGGAAGTCGCCACTCATGAATCACTTACCTCGTCAGAGAACCGCTTTCGGGTAGGAACCCAGCACCTTGAGCGCCACCGCTTCCTGACTAATGCGCTCCAGCACCGCCCTGATCAATGGATCACGGTGATGACCGACGAAGTCGATAAAGAACACGTAGGTCCATTTACCGCTGCGCGAAGGTCGTGTTTCGATACGGGTCAGGTCGATTCCGTTCTCATGGAAAGGCACCAGCAATTCATGCAGTGCGCCAGGCTTGTTGCTCATCGAAACGATGATCGAGGTTTTGTCGTCGCCGGTCGGCGGAACCTCTTGGCTGCCGATAATCAAAAAGCGCGTGGAGTTATCCGGGCGGTCTTCGATTTTCTCGGCAATGCGTGTCAGGCCATACAGGCCAGCCGCCATGTCGCCGGCAATGGCAGCGGAATTCCATTCACCCTTGACGCGCTTGGCTGCTTCGGCGTTGCTGGAAACCGCAACGCGTTCGACATTTGGATAATGCGCGTCCAGCCACTTACGGCACTGGGCCAGCGACTGAGCATGGGAGTAAATACGGCTGATGCTGTCGGTCTTGGTGTTTTCGCCTACCAGCAAATGGTGGTGAATGCGCAATTCGACTTCGCCACAGATGACCATGTCGTGCTCAAGGAAGCTGTCGAGGGTGTGGTTGACCGCACCTTCAGTGGAGTTTTCCACCGGAACGACACCAAAGTTGACCGCGCCAGCGGCCACTTCACGGAAGACTTCGTCAATTGCCGCCATGGGCAGGCTGATGACCGCGTGACCGAAATGCTTCATCGCTGCGGCTTGAGTGAACGTGCCCTCAGGGCCTAGGTAGGCCACTTTCAATGGTTGCTCAAGGGCCAGGCACGAGGACATGATTTCGCGGAACAAACGCGCCATGTCTTCGTTACTCAACGGGCCTCGATTGCGCTCCATCACACGCTTGAGCACCTGAGCTTCACGTTCTGGACGATAGAACACCGGCACTTCACCTTCGGCCAGGGTCGACATCTTCACTCGCGCCACTTCCTGTGCGCAGCGCGCACGCTCGCTGATCAGTTCGAGGACTTTCTCGTCGAGGCTGTCGATGCGCAGGCGCAGTGCCTTGAGCTCTTGTTCAGACATTAACCGTGTTCCTTCTCGAACTCTGCCATGTAGGCCACCAGCGCATTGACCGCGTTGATGTCGATGGCATTGTAGATGGAGGCACGCATGCCGCCGACCGAGCGGTGACCCTTGAGGTTAAGCAGGCCGCGTTGCCCGGCGCCCGCCAGGAACGGCTTGTCCAGGCGATCGTCAGCCAGACGGAACGGCACGTTCATCCACGAACGGTCGGTTTTGTTGATCGGGTTGCTGTACAGGCCGCTGGCGTCGATGAAGTCGTACAGTGTGCGCTGCTTGATTTCATTGCGCTTGGCCAGCGCTTCGACACCGCCCTGCTCTTTCAGCCATTCGAACACCAGGCCGGACAAGTACCAGGCCAACGTCGGCGGCGTGTTGTACATGGAGCCGTTGTCTGCCGCGACCTTGTAGTCGAGCATGGTTGGACAGATCGAGCGTGCGCGGCCCAACAGGTCTTCGCGAATGATGACGACCACGACACCACTCGGGCCGATGTTTTTCTGCGCACCAGCGAAGATCATGCCAAAGCGCGAGACGTCCACAGGACGCGACAGAATGTCCGAAGACATGTCGGCAACCAATGGAACATCGCCGGTTTCAGGGATCCAGGTGAACTCCAGGCCGCCAATGGTTTCGTTCGGCACGTAATGAACGTAGGCCGCGTCTTTCGACAGTTTCCACTCGTTCTGTCCGGGAATAGCGAAATAGTCGTAAGGTTTTGCGCTGGCGGCCACATTGACGTGACCAAAGCGCGAAGCTTCTTCGATGGCTTTCTGCGACCAGATGCCGGTGTCGATGTAGTCAGCAGTACCGTCTTCGGGCAGAAGGTTCAGGGGTACCTGAGCGAACTGTTGGCTCCCGCCGCCCTGCAGGAACAGCACTTTATAGTTCGAGGGGATGGACAGCAGATCGCGCAAATCCTGCTCGGCCTTGGTGGCGATGGAGACGAACTCATCGCTGCGATGGCTCATCTCCATGACGGACAGGCCTTTGCCATGCCAGTCGAGAAGTTCCGCCTGGGCACGCAACAGAACAGCTTCAGGAAGCGCGGCAGGGCCGGCGCAGAAGTTAAAGGCTCGCTTGCTCATATCCACTCTCGTCATATAGCTCGTTGAATTCGAAACGGGTGTATCCCTGTATGAGCTGCCGAAGGCTGCGATGGTAATCTTCATTGCAGCCTTCGGCAGCTCATACAGAGGGGCCTGGGCTGGCCCCCGCTTACGACATCAGTCTTGTGACTCTTCTTCGTCAGAACCCGCGTCGGCTTGCAGATCGCTGGATTCATCGGCGTCCGGAACGATCAACGTTTCACCGTCAAGCACCTCGCCATCGACCTCTTCGCCCTCAAACTCTTCGCCTTCTACTTCCGAAGGCTCCTGAACGCGCTCCAGACCGACGAGCTTCTCGTCTTTCGCCAGCTTGATCAGCGTGACGCCCTGAGTGTTTCGGCCCAGGCTCGACACTTCGTCGACGCGGGTACGAACCAGGGTGCCCTGGTCGGAAATCAGCATGATTTCCTCGCCGTCCTGCACTTGCACCGCACCGACCAGGCGGCCGTTACGCTCGTTGCTGACCATAGCGATTACGCCCTGACCGCCACGCTTGTACTCAGGGAACTCAGAGATTGCCGTGCGCTTGCCAAAACCGCGCTCGGACGCCGTAAGGATCTGACTGCCTTCTTCCGGGATCAACATGGAGATCAGTTTTTGACCTTCCTGCAGACGCATGCCGCGTACGCCGCGAGCAGTACGACCCATGGCGCGAACGTTGGACTCTTTGAAGCGAGTCACCTTGCCGCCATCGGAGAACAGCATGATTTCTTGCTCGCCATCGGTGATGGCAGCGGAGATCAGGATGTCGCCTTCGTCCAGCTCCAGCGCGATGAGGCCGACGCTGCGCTGACGGCTGAAGGCCACCAGCGGAGTTTTCTTGACGGTACCGTTGGCCGTGGACATGAAGATGAACGGCGCCTTCTTCTTGTCTTCAGCCCTGATGCGCGCCTTGTGCTCTTCTTCGGTCTCGTTGCTGTTTTCGTCGTCGACTTCGTTTTCGATGGCGTCGACGTCTTCCTCGTCAGCCTGCTTGCGCATGGCGTCAAGGTCCACCGGCAGCATGGTGGTGATGTACTCGCCTTCGCTCAGCGGCAACAGGTTGACCAACGGACGACCACGGGCAGCGCGGGACGCTTCCGGAATCTCGTAGGTCTTGAGCCAGTAAACCTTGCCCTTGCTAGAGAACATCAACAGCGTGGTGTGGCTGTTGGCGACCAGCAGGTGAGCGATGTAGTCCTCATCCTTGATGCCAGTAGCCGATTTGCCCTTACCGCCGCGACGTTGCGCCTGGTACACCGCCAATGGTTGAGTCTTGGCATAACCACTGTGGGAGATCGTGACCACACGCTCTTCTTCGGTGATCAGGTCGCCAAGGGTCAGGTCCAGGCGCATATCGAGAATTTCGGTACGACGGACATCGCCGTATTCCGCACGAATCAGTTCCAGCTCTTCGCGGATGACTTCCATCAGGCGCGTGGCACTGTTGAGGATGCGCAGCAATTCGCCGATCTGAATCAGGATTTCCTGATACTCGGTCAGCAGTTTTTCGTGTTCCAGGCCGGTCAGACGATGCAGACGCAATTCAAGAATCGCTTGCGCCTGTTCTGGCGACAGGAAGTATTTGCCATCGCGCAGGCCGAATTGTGGATCGAGGTTGTCCGGACGGGACGATTCGGCGCCAGCGCGCTCGACCATCTCCATGACCGCACTCGATTCCCATGGCGTGCTGATCAGGCCTTCCTTCGCCTCTGCCGGGGTCGGCGACGCCTTGATCAGCGCGATGACCGGGTCGATGTTCGACAGGGCTACCGCTTGACCTTCAAGGATGTGCCCACGCTCGCGCGCCTTGCGCAGTTCGAACACGGTGCGGCGGGTAACGACTTCGCGACGGTGACGAATGAACGCTTCGAGCAGGTCCTTGAGATTGAGTATCCGCGGGCGACCGTCGATCAGGGCAACGATGTTGATACCGAAAACGCTTTGCAGTTGAGTCTGGGCATAGAGGTTGTTGAGGATGACCTCAGGCACTTCGCCACGACGCAACTCGATCACGACGCGCATACCGTCCTTGTCGGACTCGTCGCGCAGTTCGGTGATGCCTTCGAGTTTTTTCTCTTTGACCAGCTCGGCGATCTTCTCGATCAAACGAGCCTTGTTCAACTGATACGGCAGCTCGGTGATGACGATCTGCTGACGGCCACCGACCTTGTCGATGTCTTCGACGATGGACCGAGCGCGCATGTAAATGCGGCCACGGCCCGTGCGATAGGCCTCAACGATGCCGGCACGACCATTGATGATGGCGGCTGTCGGGAAGTCGGGGCCGGGAATGTATTGCATCAACTCATCGACGGTCAGGTCGCCGTTGTCGATGAGCGCCAGGCAACCGTCGATGACTTCACCGAGGTTGTGTGGCGGGATGTTGGTCGCCATACCAACGGCGATACCGCTGGAGCCGTTGACCAGCAGGTTGGGGATGCGCGTCGGCATCACCGCCGGGATCATCTCGGTGCCGTCGTAGTTCGGCACCCAGTCCACGGTTTCCTTGTGCAGGTCGGCCAGCAGTTCGTGGGCCAGCTTGGTCATGCGCACTTCGGTGTATCGCATGGCGGCGGCGTTGTCGCCGTCGACGGAACCGAAGTTGCCCTGGCCGTCTACCAGCAGGTAGCGCAGCGAGAAAGGTTGCGCCATCCGTACGATGGTGTCGTAGACAGCCGTGTCGCCGTGCGGGTGATACTTACCGATCACGTCACCAACCACACGAGCGGATTTCTTGTACGGCTTGTTCCAGTCGTTACTCAGTTCGCTCATAGCGAACAGTACACGCCGATGCACGGGCTTCAAGCCATCACGTGCATCCGGCAGAGCGCGTCCGACGATGACGCTCATCGCGTAGTCGAGGTAGGACTGCTTCAGCTCGTCTTCGATATTGACCGGGAGGATTTCTTTGGCCAGTTCGCCCATGAAGCCTGATTCCTTTTTCTGGTGAAACTTCGTCACATCTCATGCGAGACGAACGAAGCTCGTCGCGGCCGACTTTTGCCTGACAGCGACTTACGACAAATCAGCGAGTTATGCCATGGATTTGCGCAGTAAAGAGAGCTGCATCGAGCCCTCTTGGAAACCGCCGGATGTTACCACAATCGCCGTCAGGCACGAAGCCTTTGAAAGCGCTGAATATGGGCCATTTCGCCATCAGACGCCTGAGAGACGCTTACAGGGCCCAATAGCACCTGCATGACGAACGGCAAGCCGGGCGACGAAGTGGTCAATGCAAGCGTTTTCTGCACATCAACTGGGTCATTTTTGCGGTGTCTGGACGTTCGACGATCCCCTTCTCGGTGACGATGGCATCGATCAAGTCGGCAGGCGTGACGTCGAAGACCGGGTTGTACGCATCGACCTCGGCGCCCACGCGATGACCGCCGACCTCCAACAATTCGCGACCGTCACGTTCTTCGATGGGGATGTCTTCGCCGCTGGCCAGGGCCATATCGATGGTGGAGCTCGGTGCAACCACCATGAAGCGCACGCCATGGTGCATGGCTGCCACAGCTAGCTGATAGGTGCCAATCTTGTTCGCCACGTCGCCGTTGGCGGTGATGCGATCGGCGCCGACGATGACCCAGGTAATGCCTTTGGTTTTCATCAGGTGCGCGGCGGCGGAGTCCGCGTTCAGCGTGACCGGAATACCTTCATTGACCAATTCCCAGGCAGTCAATCGCGAGCCTTGTAACCAAGGCCGGGTTTCGTCCGCATAAACGCGCTCGATCATGCCCTCTATATAGGCTGCGCGGATCACACCCAACGCAGTGCCAAAACCGCCGGTCGCCAGCGCCCCGGTGTTGCAGTGAGTGAGCACGGTTTGCAGGTTGCCCTGATGCTTGCGGATCAACTCGGCACCCAATTGGGCCATGGTCAGATTGGCTTCGCGGTCGCTGAGGTGGATGGCGACAGCCTCGGCTTCCATGGCCGCACGCGGATCTTCATGATCCTTCAAACGTTGAAGGCGTTCGCGCATGCGATTCAGCGCCCAGAACAGGTTGACGGCTGTGGGGCGCGAGTTGGCCAACACCGTGAAATCCTGCTCCAGGGCCGCACGCCAGTCGCCGCCAGCGGCAAAACGGTCAACCACCGCAAGTGCAATGCCATACGCTGCGCTGATACCGATGGCCGGGGCACCACGCACAACCATCGAACGAATCGCCTCGGCCACACCTGCAGCCGTTGTGTAAGCCAGCCAAGTTTCTTCGAAGGGTAGAATCCGCTGATCCAGCAGATACAACGTGCCGTCCCGCCAATCGATGGCTTTCACCTTTTCCGCAGCCAATAGCCGATCGCGCATTGCACACCCCACCTGATGATTTGAAAACAGAACGTCAAACGCCGCTACCAGAAAGCAAATAGCCAGCAGCTAAAAAAGCCGCCGATTATAGCGAGCCGACCGCGAAGACGCTCGGGTATACTTCGCCGTCATCGTATTAAGCCATTGGATGCCCCGTCATGCTGGATTGCGCTGCCCCGCTCGACCTCTTGCTCCTGCCCACGTGGCTGGTCCCTGTCGAACCCGCTGGCGTTGTCCTTCAGGAACATGCATTGGGCATCCGTGATGGCGTGATTGCCTGGATTGGGCCCAGATCCGAAGCGTTGAAGCAAAACGCCAGGGAGATCCGCGAGTTGCCCGGCATGCTGCTCAGCCCCGGCCTGATCAACGCTCACGGGCATGCTGCCATGACCCTGTTTCGCGGGCTGGCGGACGATCTGCCGCTAATGACCTGGCTTGAGAACCACATCTGGCCTGCTGAAGTAAAGTGGGTCGATGAGGCATTTGTCAGCGATGGCACCGACCTGGCAATCGCCGAACAACTCAAGGGCGGCATCACCTGTTTCTCTGACATGTACTTCTTCCCAAAGGTCGCATGCGAGCGCGTACACAACAGCGGCATTCGCGCGCAGATCACCGTGCCGGTGCTGGACTTCCCGATACCCGGTGCGCGCAATGCCGACGAAGCGCTGCATATCGGTGTCGAGCTGTTCAATGACCTCGCCCACCATCCTCGGATCAAGGTCGCCATTGGCCCCCACGCACCGTACACCGTCAGCGACGAGAACCTGGTGAAGATTCGCGTGGTCGCCGACGAGCTGGACGCGATGATTCACATGCACCTACATGAAACCGCGTTCGAAGTGCATCAGGCGGTCGAACAAACTCAGGAGCGGCCATTGGCCCGTCTGAATCGTCTGGGGCTGCTGGGGCCGCGCTTTCAGGCGGTACATATGACGCAGATCAGCGATGACGACCTGGCACTGCTGGTAGAAAGCAACTCCAGTGTCATCCATTGCCCGGAATCGAACCTGAAACTGGCCAGCGGCTTCTGCCCGGTCGAGCGGTTATGGCAAGCCGGGGTCAACGTGGCTATCGGCACCGACGGCGCGGCCAGCAACAATGATCTGGACTTACTGGGCGAAACCCGAACGGCTGCGTTGCTGGCCAAGGCTGTCGCCGGTTCTGCGACCGCGCTGGACGCTCATCGCGCCCTGCGCATGGCGACATTGAACGGCGCGCGGGCGATGGGGATCGAAGAGACAACCGGCTCGCTGGAGATCGGCAAGGCTGCCGACATCGTTGCCTTCGATCTGTCTGGGTTGGCTCAACAGCCGATTTACGATCCGGTTTCGCAACTTATATACGCCACTGGCCGCGATTGCGTGAGCCATGTGTGGGTCGCAGGCAAGCAACTGCTTGACGACAAACGCCTGACCCGCATGGACGAACAAGCATTGATCGAAACCGCCAAGGCCTGGGGCCGACGCATTGCCGGCCAGCCTGAACTCAATTAGTACCGTTTCGGCCAGCACGCCGGAACAGGACAACCGCCTTTCAAGATTTTAGAGGGATCACTCATGAGTAACGTCGACCACGCGGAAATCGCTAAATTCGAAGCCTTGGCCCATCGTTGGTGGGATCGCAACAGCGAGTTCAAACCGCTGCATGACATCAACCCGCTGCGCGTCAACTGGATTGACGAGCGGGTCAATCTGGCCGGCAAAAAGGTGCTGGACGTGGGTTGTGGCGGCGGGATTCTGAGTGAAGCGATGGCTGTGCGCGGCGCGACAGTGATGGGCATCGACATGGGCGAAGCGCCCCTGGCCGTGGCGCAACTGCATCAGCTGGAATCGGGGGTGAGCGTGGAGTATCGGCAAATCACCGCTGAAGACCTGGCCGAAGAAATGCCAGAGCAGTTCGACGTGGTGACGTGCCTGGAGATGCTGGAGCACGTACCTGACCCCTCGTCGGTGATCCGCGCCTGCTACCGGATGGTCAAGCCAGGTGGCCAGGTATTTTTCTCCACCATCAACCGCAATCCGAAGGCGTACCTGTTCGCCATCATTGGCGCCGAATACATCATGAATCTGCTGCCGCGCGGTACGCATGACTTCAAGAAATTCATTCGCCCGTCCGAGTTGGGTGCCTGGAGCCGCAGCGCCGGGCTTAACGTCAAGGACATCATCGGCCTGACGTACAACCCGCTGACCAAGCACTACAAGCTGGCCTCTGACGTTGACGTCAACTACATGATCCAGACGCTGCGGGAGGCCTGATTCATGCGCCTGCGTGCAGTACTTTTCGACATGGACGGCACCCTGCTCGATACTGCGCCGGACTTCATCGCGATCTGTCAGGCGATGCTCGCCGAGCGCGGTTTCCCGCCGGTTGCCGATAAGCTGATTCGTGACGAGATTTCCGGGGGCGCTCGGGCCATGGTCGCGGCTGCCTTTGCGCTCTCTCCTGCAGCCCCGGAATTCGAAGCGTTGCGCCTGGAGTTTCTGGAGCGCTATCAAAAAGACTGCGCGGTTCACAGCAAGCTGTTCGACGGCATGGCAGAGCTTCTGGCCGACATCGAGAGCGCCAGATTGATCTGGGGCGTGGTGACCAACAAGCCGGTACGTTTCGCGCAACCGATCATGGAGCAGTTGGGGTTGTCGCAGCGTTCAGCGGTGTTGATCTGCCCGGACCATGTGAGCAAAAGCAAGCCCGATCCAGAGCCATTGATCCTGGCCTGCAAAATGCTCGATCTGGACCCGGCCAGCGTGTTGTTCGTCGGCGACGACCTGCGCGATATCGAATCCGGTCGGGACGCTGGCACCAAAACCGCAGCGGTGCGCTACGGCTACATTCACCCTCACGACAACCCCGATCATTGGGGCGCCGACGTAGTGGTGGACCACCCACTGGAGTTACGCAAGGTTTTGGATAATGCGTTGTGTGGGTGTTGAGGCTACCCTGATCCTGGCCGAAGGCCGTGGGAGCGAAGCGTGTTCGCGAATGAGGTCAGTACATTAAGCCTGCTCTGAACCAGGGTCACTGCCTTCGTCAGGATACGTCCCAGACCAAGCCTCGCTCCACTGCGCGACAGCGCGACGCCTAGGTGGCGGGACGGATTCCACAGCAGTCAGCATTGACAGAACTGATGAGGTATTCCCATGTTCAACTACTCCGCCCGCCCCGATCTGCTCAAGGACCGAGTCATTCTGGTCACAGGTGCAGGCCGTGGCATTGGTGCTGCGGCGGCAAAGACCTATGCAGCGCATGGCGCAACAGTGCTGTTGCTGGGCAAGACCGAAGCTAACCTGAGTCAGGTCTACGACGAAATCGAAGAGGCCGGCCACCCTCAGGCCGTGGTCATTCCATTCAATCTGGAAACCGCCCTGCCCCATCAATACGATGAACTGGCCGCCATGATCGAGCGCGAATTCGGCCATCTCGATGGCCTGCTGCATAACGCCTCGATCATCGGCCCGCGCACGCCAATCGAACAATTGTCTGGCGAGCACTTCATGCGGGTGATGCACATCAACGTCAACGCAATGTTCATGCTGACCTCAACCCTGCTGCCACTGCTCAAACTCTCCAGCGATGCGTCGGTGGTGTTCACTTCCAGCAGCGTTGGGCGCAAGGGACGGGCGTATTGGGGTGCCTACGGCGTGTCCAAGTTCGCCACCGAAGGCTTGATGCAAACCTTGGCCGACGAACTCGATGGTGTCGTACCTGTTCGCGCCAACAGCATCAATCCAGGCGCAACACGCACCAACATGCGCGCTCAGGCGTATCCCGCAGAAAACCCACTGAACAACCCGACACCCGAAGAAATCATGCCGGTTTATCTGTACCTGATGGGGCCTGACAGCACTGGCATCAATGGGCAGGCGTTTGACGCGCAGAAGTAAATGCCCTGTAAATACGCGCCTGGCCGATACGGTGCTGGACTCGGCTAAACGATACAGGGCAATCGCCTGGAGTGGCGAGTTAAACAGCTACTCGACGAGCGCGAAGCGACTATCGCGCAATGACGCAATGCCGTCCTGTTGCGGTCGCTCCTGGGCCATACAGCACTCCAGAAACAGGTACATGTACTCATAGCTTTTGCAGATTGCCACCCGCAGGTCCGACTGCAATTGCACGCTCGGGTTGTTGCCAGCCAATGTGCAAATGATTTCCAGCGCTTCCCAAGGATGAGAGTCGTCGTACTGCGCATGTATTTTCAGCCATTTCATCGCACGCTTTCGCAAATCAGGCGCGAACATGTCAGCGTAGGTCTCTTGCGAACAAACCACCGCCGACCACTCCCCCGTCGCGCCCTCAATGGCGTAGTTGGTCGCGGCCATCGCCACCACCAACGAATCCGATGAGCAACTGTGCCAGCACCAATGACTCAAGGCGTGAAGTTGCGACGGGACCCGTTGTGCCTGCAGGTCTTGGAGATTGACCCCATGGGCGGCGCTCCAATTTACCCAGTAATCGGCATGATTGAGTTCGACCCGAATATTGCGCATCAGCCAGCGACGCGCCATGTCTTCCCCCGGATGCCGGGCAAAACGGGTCTTGGTCAAGTTGTGGGCCATATAGACCGCGAACTGTTCCACCACCGGCCACCCACCAATCAAATATTGGCGCATGGTTTTGGAGCTCAGTGTTCCATCTCGCATACGTTGATAAAGCTCGTGCCCTACCACCTTTGACTTGGCGTCGCTGCAATCTTCAATCAATTGCTGCGCCCAAGCGGGGTAACTACTGGCATCCATCAGCGGACCGGTTCTAATGAACATATCGATCACTGTGTCGCTCCTTATGAAGTGTGTTGCGTCGGTATCATTCAGCGAAAGGTCCCGGGGGCGCTGAATAACATGGGTGTCTGCCTCGCGGGCCGTGCGTGCAGACATTCACAGGTGAATAATTGCGGTCGCTCGATAACATACCCCTGAGCGTAGTCCACACCGATTTCCAATAACGCCTGCTCTATCTGAGGGCTTTCGACGAACTCAGCGATCGTTCGTTTACCCATGACGTGACCGATATGATTTATCACTTCCACCATTGCCCGATTGATCGGGTCGTCGAGCATGTCCTTTACAAAACTGCCATCAATCTTCAAGAAATCCACAGGCAAATGTTTCAAGTAAGCGAATGACGACATGCCTGCACAGAAGTCATCCAGAGAAAATCTGCAGCCCAGACTTTTGAGCTCGTTAATGAACCGAATAGCGCTACCCAAATTAGCGATCGCACTGGTTTCGGTGATCTCGAAACAGATAAGTTCGGGGGGTATTGCGTAAATCTGGAACTGCTGTCGCAAATATTCGAGAAAAGCGTCATCGCCGATGCTGGTTCCAGACAGATTGATCGCGCAGACCGCCAGCGGCCCTTGTCGATGTTTGTCACCCAGGCAATCGGCAATGATCTTGAATACGTTCTGCACCACCCAGCGGTCCAGCGTGGTCATTATTCCGTAGCGCTCAGCGGCGGGAATGAAATTGTCGGGCAAGATCATCCGACCGGATTCGTCGCGCAAGCGCAGAAGAATCTCCACATGCCCACTGCTGTTGTCCGACACCCGCCCCAACGCTGCAATCTCCTGGGAATACAGACAGAAACGGTTGTCTTCCAAGGCCATGTGCAAGCGCTGAACCCAGGCCATTTCATCAAAGCGGGTAGACAACTCCGAGTCGTCGTCATGGTAAACCTGAACCCGGTTCCGGCCTTTTTCCTTGGCCATGTAACATGCCATGTCCGCTGCGCGCAACGAAGCTTCCAGATTGGCCGGAGCATTGGAGATATGCACCAGCCCAAGACTGACAGTGGTCACGAACGGACGCCCCTTCCACACAAAATGTAGGCTTTCAACCGTTTGGCGCAGGCCTTCGGCGATTTTTTCCGCCACCTCAGCCGAACAATGCTCCAGCAAAATGCCGAACTCATCACCGCCAAGCCGAGCCAGCGTATCGCCGTCGCGTATGCCTTGCTGCAGCAGCGCGCAGATGTGGCGCAGCAGTTCGTCCCCTGCCGCATGACCGTTGGTGTCATTGACCAGTTTGAATTGGTCCAGATCGAGAAGCATCAGTACGTGATTGCCGGGATGGTGCGACAGGCTGGCAAGCGCTTGTTCCAGGCGATATTCGAACTCACGCCGGTTAGCCAGCCCCGTCAGCGCATCGTGAGTCGCTTGCCAGGATAGATTGGCGATGTACTGACGCTCCTGAGTCCTGTCATGCAGCACCAGCACCGCACCGCTGACCTGCCCTTC
Organism: Pseudomonas sp.; assembly: GCF_036404235.1. Taxonomy (GTDB): domain Bacteria; phylum Pseudomonadota; class Gammaproteobacteria; order Pseudomonadales; family Pseudomonadaceae; genus Aquipseudomonas. The sequence goes on along the minus strand of NZ_DASWOT010000148.1, from coordinate 106,542 downwards.
GGTCTGAATGGGCGAGCCGGTCAGGGCCACCGAAACGGTACTGCCATCCAACCGTTGAATCAGTTTCGAATGCTCGCTCCCGCCGATCAGCTTGCCGCAAAGGATGCGTTCGATCAGGGTCGAACTGTCTTTTTGATCGTTTTCGTCGAGCAGGTTGAACAGCGCTGCCAACGGCAGGCCAGCGGCCTTTTCACTCTTCCAGTGGGTCAACTGCTCAGCGGCTGGATTCATGTAGGTAATCGAACCCTCAACATCCGTGGTGATAACGCCGTCGCCAATGGATTCGAGGGTGATCTGCGCCCGCTCCTTCTCCCTCTGCAAGGCACTGGCGAATGCATGCCGCTGTTCGAGCAATTTATGGGTGCGCAACAACGCCAGAATAATCAGGCACAGGGCGGTCGCCAGGTTGGTCGCCAACAGGATGCGCAGGATGACTCGCGAGCCCTCCCCAAGCGCGTCGCTAAATGCCATGGCCGCAGGCGTGACGCCTTCGTTGATCGCACTGATCTGAGAGCGCCAGCTCAGCACATCGCTGTTGGTTACGCTGCCATCCACGACACGCTGATGAATCGCGCGAGCGACGTCATCCAGTTGCAACAGGTAACTGTCACCAACCTTCCACAGGTCGATGGCCTTTTCCAGATAGCTGAAATGACGGAAGTTGAGGTAGAGCCAGATGATGCTCGCGGCATCGTCAGGGTGGTTACCGCCCTGCAAAATGCCTGCATTGGCCCCTGCGATGTCGGGGACGGGCAGATCCAGTGCCACCCGCAGAGCATGTCCACCCTGAGGGATGGCGATGGCTTGCTGGTATTTCAGGTAATTGATCTCGTCACGACTGTTCGCATAGAGGTTGAGGTAATAAATCGCATCCTTTTGGCCCTTGGACCAAAGGCTCTCCCCGCCCACATAACTGCGCACAGCAGACATCATGTAAAGGCTCACGCCACCCAGTAATGCTTGCAGCAGTACCACGGCGATAAATGGCCACACGATACCGAGAAGACGAGGCTTCTCGAGAATCCGATTTTGCTTCATGGGGTCCCTTTCATCAGCACTGCCAGATACTCACTCCCGCTTCAGGCACTCCCTTCTGAGCCTGATGGGACTCGGCTAATTTCCACGATGCAGCGATCGACTTCTCAAAGGTGAAACACACAAGCGTCCGCTACCACCGGATCGCGAAGACGTAAATATGACGCTTTAGGCTCTGCGCTAAACGCCGAAGACCAAGCATAGTTCAAGAATTGACGTGTTCCACTGGCGATACGCCATTTAGTGGAAGAGATAGGAATAACCGACAAACAGCATCAAACTTGCTGTAAATGGCCATAAAGACGCGCGTAAAGACCGCCATCGGCGATTAATTGTTGGTGATCGCCGTCTTCAGCGATGCTGCCACCGTCGAAGACCAGCACCCGATCAGCCTGTTTCACCGCTGATAATCGATGCGCAATGATGAGCGTGGTGCGCCCGCTGAGAAACCGCGCCAGCGCCTGGTGCAGGCTGTACTCGGTGGCGGCATCCAACGCCGAGGTGGCTTCGTCGAGAATCACCACTTTCGGCTCGGACAGGACCATGCGCGCTATCGCCAGGCGCTGACGCTGACCACCGGACAAGCGCACCCCCGAACGGCCAACCACACTGTCCAACCCTTGGGGCAACATGCGAATGGTCGCGTCCAGTTGGGCGATTTCCAGCGCCTGCCAACAGGCTTCGTCGCTGCGCTCGCGGCCCATCGTCAGATTGGCGCGCACGGTGTCGTTGAACAGCGCCGGATGCTGCAAAACCACGGCGACGTTTTCCCGAACCGTTTCCAGCCCGATCTCCTGCAGCGTGGCCCCGCCGTAACGAATACTCCCCGCCTGCGCGGTATATAAACCCAGCAGCAACTGCACCAGTGTGCTTTTACCACCGCCACTGGCGCCGACAATCGCGACCTTCTCGCCGGGCGCAATCGACAGGTTCAGTTGATCGAGCACCGGTTCGTCGCCATAACCGAAACGCAGCTCACGCACCTCAATGCCTACGGTTTGCTGACCGAGGAAAGGATCGACACCACCGGGATACTGAGGCTCGTCAGCACGCGACAGCAGTTCGTTGATGCGAGTCAATGCGCCGCCTGCGGCATAGAACGCGTATTGCAGATTGAGCAGTTGCTCCACCGGCCCGATCATGAACCACAGATAACTAAACACCGCGAGCATGTGGCCGATGGACAAATCGGAGAACAGCACGGTGAGCATCGCCGCCGCACGAAAGATATCGATCCCGAACTGGAACAGCAGGCCACTGGCGCGATTTGAGGCATCGCTTTTCCACTGAGACGCTACCGCGAAATCACGCACCTCCTGCGCCCGCACGCCTAAACGCCCAAGAAAGTAACCCTGGCGGTTGCCGGCGCGTACTTCCTGTATCGCATCCAGCGTTTCCGTCAGCGCCTGAGTGAAGCGCGACGTACTGTCGTTTTCGAGCTTTTTGAGTTGCTTGACGCGCTTGCCCAATTGCACGGTGGTGAAGATCACCAGCGGATTGAACAGCAGGATCAGCACGGCTAACTGCCAATGCATCCACAGCAAAATCGCCGCCGTGCCGATCAACGTCAGCATGGCAACGAGGAATTTACTCAGGGTTTCCCCGACGAATTTGTCCACCGTGTCGAGATCGGTCACCAGATGCGCAGTCACGGTGCCACTGCCCAGGCTTTCGTATTCGCCGAGGGAGATGCGCTTGAGACGCTCGATCAAACGAATCCGGATGCGGTAGACGATATCCTTGGCGAGCCGCGCGAACAGCCGCGCCTGCAACACGTTGAACACCAATGCACCCAGGCGCAGGGTCAAGGTCACCAACAACATCAGGCCAATGTAGCCGACTGCTTTTTGCAGGCTGTCTGGCAATAGCTGATTCATGAACTTCAGCGCGCTATCGCCGTGCCCCAACAGCACTTCGTCCACCAACAGGGGTAGCAGCAACGGAATAGGCACCGAACACAGCACCGCCAAAACAGCAACGCCGTTAGCGATCCACAGAGATTTTCTATGCTGCAAGGCGAGTCGACGGATCTCAGCCCAACTCAGGCGATCAACGCGTCGTGGAGACTGCAACTCGACGGATGGGGGCGTTTTCCGGGGATCAGGCACTGGCCGCGCGCTCCAGCCAACGGCTGAGCAAAGGCGCCAATTCGTCCAGCGGTTGATAGCCATTGGTCAACAGCGCCAACTGCCCTTTGCGTTCGGCGAGCAGGGTCGGAAACCCGGCAATGCCCAGATCTTGAACCCACGTGAAATCCGCAGCGGTAGCAGCGTGCTGTTCAGCGCTGTCGAACGCTTCGGCGAATTCGATTTTTGGTAAACCGGCGCGCTCTGCCAACTCCGTCAACACCGATGCTTTGGTGACATCACGGCCTTCAAGATAGAACGCTTGCTGAATCTGCTTCACCAACTGCCACGCCACGTCAGGATCGAGACTACGCGCCGCGACCACTGCCCTACACGCAGGCTCGGTGTCGTAGACAAAACCGTCGGGGAGCGCGTCTTCAAAACGAAATGATTGACCCGTGGTGTCTTTGACCGCCTGCCAGTGCTTGAGAATATAGCGCTTGGTGGTCGGCTCCAACGCCGCGCCGCTGCCAGTGCGCAAACCACCCATCACCAGATGCAGCGGCAGACCTGCTGCCCTTGCCTGCTCGACCAATGCCTGGGCCACTGGCGCAAAACCCCAACACCAGGAGCACATTGGGTCCATCACATAGAGCAGGCGGGCAGGCATGGGTCAGGCCTCGTTTAGCAGGGTGTCATAGGGCGTGGCTTCATTTTTGGACTCAGTGCCCGCCAAGCGATAGTTGCGACCAATAGGATGCGGCTGGTTGCGCGCTTTCGCCAGTTCGATCTGCTTCTGCCGGTCGATGGCACTGCGGCGGGTTTTCTCGCTTAGTTTGTCCCAACAATGCGGGCAACTGATGCCTGGCGTGTAGTGCTCACTGGCGCGGTCTTCGGCGCTGATCGGCGTACGACAGGCATGACATTGATCGTAGTCGCCTTCGCTCAGGTCATGGCGCACGGTCACGCGATTATCGAAAACGAAACAGTCGCCGTGCCACCGGGTTTCTTCCTGCGGGACTTCTTCCAGGTATTTGAGGATGCCGCCCTTGAGGTGGTACACCTCTTCAAAGCCCTCGCCGAGCATATAGCTGGACGCTTTTTCGCAACGAATGCCGCCCGTGCAGAACATCGCTACCTTCTTGTGCTTCGATGGATCGAAGTGGGCTTTGATGTAGTCAGGAAACTCACGGAAGCTGGTGGTCTGGGGATCAATGGCACCTTCGAAAGTGCCAATGGACACCTCGTAGTCGTTGCGGGTGTCGATCAACAACACCTCTGGATCAGCGATTAGTGCGTTCCAGTCTTTGGGATCAATATAAGTGCCGACCTTTTTATTAGGGTCTACACCCTCGATACCCAAGGTCACGATCTCTTTCTTGAGCTTGACCTTGGTGCGATAGAAGGGTTGCTCGTCGCAGTACGATTCCTTGTGATCGATATCGTCCATGCGCGGGTCGTTTTTCAGCCAGGCCATCAGGCCATCAATGCCTTCACGGCTGCCTGAAACGGTGCCATTGATGCCTTCTTCGGCGATCAGCAGCGTGCCTTTGATACCGTTATCGACCATCGCCTTGAGCAGCGGCGCGCGCAGTTCGACGTAATCGTAAAGGGTGACGAATTTATACAGCGCCGCGACAACGATAGGGGCGGTTTGGGTCATGTTGCGTCTCCAGGTGGTGACCCTCGCAAAGGGCCTACCGGATAAGTGATTCAGATAAGAGCGTGCCGACTTGGCAACGCGGCGCGGATTCTAGCAAGAATCGGGAGGGTTCAGACAGGGTGGCTGGTCGATGGAGAATTGATGTGGGTCAACAGCGGTATGAAAGTCCTGTTGTAGCGGCGCTTGCCCGCGAACCGTTGTCCCGATCAACACATATCTGCGGAACAAAAGCCTTCGCGGGCAAGTTAGGGCTAGGGGACAGTAGGGCTAGGGGACTGATTTACTTTCAGCGCTTCATCGAAAATTAATCTGTCTCCCGCTTGCGCTTGGAGGACAGATTATTTTTTCAAAAAGCACGAAAAACAAATCAGCCCCCTCAACTCACATTCCCTCGAAGTCAATCATGCCCACCCGCGCAAGTCGGCGAAGCTGGCACGGCGCCAAGCTTCGACCATTCCTGTGGGGTATAGGTGTGCAACGCCAGGGCGTGGAACTCACCCATCAAGCCACCCAGAAGGCCATAGACCTTCTGGTGCCGCTTGACTGCATTGAGCCCGGCGAACTGCTCGCTGACCAGGATCGCCTTGTAGTGAGTTTCGTCTCCGCGGCTGTGCATGTGGCTTTCGTTCAGCACCTCAAGGTGCGTCGGTTGAAAGACCGACAGCGCGGATTCGATTCGCTGTTGCATACTCATGGGAGGCTTCGCTGATCAGGGCTTTTTGGCGGGGGCTGGAGCGGCGGCAGGTTTGCCTGCTGGAGCCAGTTCATTGGTCATGTCGGCCAGCAGTTTGTTGACCACAGGCACTGCGCTTTCCAGTTTGCTCTGGGTCAGCTGAGCGGATTGCTGTGTCAGGTCAGGCATTTTGGTCAGCACTTTTTTACCCAGTGGCGACTCATAGAATGCCACCAGATCCTTCAGCTCTTTTTCAGTGAAGTTGGCAGTGTAGAGCTTGACCATGTCAGGTTGCAGCTTGTCCCAGCCGATGGCTTGGTCCAGCGCGGCATTGGCCTTGGCCTGATAGGTTTCCAGAGTAGCTTGCTTGGTCGCTGGCGCCTTGGTTTCGGCGAAGCGTTGAGCGAACATTTGCTGCACTTGCATGTAAACCGGCGTACCCAACTTATCGGCGTGAGCCAGTTTGAGGAACGTTACGGCACTGGCGTCATGGCTGGCGGTATCGGCGAGAACCTGGCCGCTGGCACATACCAGAGCGACCGCAGCACAGATGGCACGAAGACGGGTCATCGAGTTTCCTTTATAGCAGGCGAGGCATTACCCCAGGCCGGTCATTCTGCGCCCCTTTTTGCGTTGCGCTCAACCCCCGACCCTACGAGCGGTTAAATCACGCCCTGATCCGAGAACGGTTTCACACGACCTGAGGGGGCGTTTTGAAGCACTATGTCGGCTCGCGTTCTTTTCACGTAGTCAGGTGGGGAACCCGGCCGGGTTCTCAGGGCCTAAACTGCGCCATCGACCTTGAGGAGAGAGTCCAGTGAGCCGTACCGAAACCGATAGCATAGGTCCGATAGAAGTCCCCGAAGACGCTTACTGGGGAGCACAAACTCAACGTTCGCTGATCAATTTCGCGATTGGTCAGGAACACATGCCGTTGCCGGTGCTGCACGCATTGGCATTGATCAAGAAGGCCGCGGCCCGGGTCAACGACCGCAATGGCGACCTGCCTGCCGATATTGCCCGCCTCATCGAACAAGCAGCCGACGAAGTGTTGGGTGGCAAGCTCGACGACCAGTTCCCGCTGGTGGTCTGGCAGACCGGCAGCGGCACGCAAAGCAATATGAATGTCAACGAAGTGATCGCCGGCCGGGCCAACGAACTGTCTGGCAAAAGCCGCGGAGGCAAAAGCCCGGTCCACCCTAACGATCATGTCAACCGCTCGCAAAGCTCCAACGATTGCTTCCCCACGGCGATGCACATCGCGGCCGCACAAGCAGTCAAGGAACAGCTGCTGCCTGCCATTACCGAGCTCTCGGCCGGTATTGCCGAACAGTCTTCGCGCCACATGAAACTGGTGAAAACCGGCCGCACGCACATGATGGACGCGACGCCGATTACCTTCGGCCAGGAACTGTCCGCGTATGTCGCGCAACTCGATTACGCCGAGAAGGCAATCCGTGCCGCTTTACCGGCCGTCTATGAACTGGCGCAGGGCGGTACCGCCGTTGGCACCGGTTTGAATGCACCTCATGGTTTTGCCGAAGCCGTGGCCGCTGAACTGGCGGCCCTGTCCGGGTTGCCATTTGTCACGGCGCCCAACAAGTTCGCGGCGCTGGCTGGCCATGAGGCGCTGACTGCACTGTCTGGCGCGCTGAAAACCCTCGCCGTGACCCTGATGAAAATCGCCAACGACCTGCGTCTGCTAGGCTCTGGCCCACGTGCAGGTTTGGCTGAGGTCAAGCTGCCCGCCAACGAACCGGGCAGCTCTATCATGCCTGGCAAGGTCAATCCGACGCAGTGCGAAGCCTTGTCGATGCTGGCCTGTCAGGTCATGGGCAACGACGTCACCATTGGTTTCGCCGCCAGCCAGGGTCATTTGCAGTTGAACGTGTACAAGCCGGTGATTATTCACAACATCTTGCAGTCGATACGACTGCTGGGCGATGGCTGCCGCAACTTCAACGAGCATTGCATCGCGGGCATGGAACCGGACGCGGCCAAGATGGCCGAGCATCTGGAACGCGGCTTGATGCTGGTGACGGCGCTGAACCCGCACATCGGCTACGACAAGTCGGCGCAGATCGCCAAGAAGGCCTACAGCGAGGGGCTGACCTTGCGTGAGGCCGCACTGGCGTTGGGTTTCCTCACCGATGAGGAGTTCGACAAATGGGTCCGTCCCGAAAAAATGCTAGAGGCAGGAAGCAATGGTTGATCCGATCAGCGGCGCCACTCCCCTGGAAGGGTACGGCAAACGCATTTTGATGATCTTCGGTACGCCCAAGAGCATCAGCCTCTGCCACGCTCTGGGCGAAGCGTACGCCCAGGGCGCACGCAGCCAAGGCCATGTGGTGCGTATGCTCAAGCTTGAGGAAATGGAGTTCGATCCGGTGCTGCATGGCGGGTATGAATCAAGCCAGATCCTGGAACACGACCTGCTTGAAGCCCAGCGCGAAATCCACTGGGCCGAGCACTTGGTGTTCGTTTATCCGGTCTGGTGGGGTGGGCTGCCCAGCCTGCTCAGCGGTTTCTTCGACCGGGTGTTGATGCCCGGTTTCGCCTTCAAGACCCATGGTCGCAAGCACCCGTCGAACGAGCTGCTGCGCGGCCGTACCGCCGAGCTATTGGTAACCCTGGACACGCCGTCGCGCTATTTCCGCTGGATATATGGCGCTCCAGCGCATCGGCAGATGACACGCACCATCCTTGAGTTTTGCGGGATCAAGACCAAACGCCTGACCGAATTCGCACAGGTGCGCACTTCGACTGAAGAGCAGCGCCAACAGTGGATTCGGAAGGCAGAGGGCCTGGGCAAGAAGTGATGTCGCGCAGCAAACACTGGGCCGTGTTCGATTGCCCGCGAAGGCAGTGAACCTGGTTGAGAGCAGGCTTAATGTACCGACCTCATTGGCGGGTAAGCCTCGCTCCAACAGGTTACTTACCGCCTGTTAAATCAATGACCTATCTTTTGCTCGCGATGACGGACACCAGATTCAAACCCTGGCCGTCAACCGTGCCTTCCTCGCCCGCAACCCGGCAATCAGTGACGGCCCCAGCGCGGTCAAGGCCGACCCCAGCACCACCAGCACCGCCCCGCCATATCCCAGCGCGTTGATTTCTTCGACGCTCACGTAATCCGGCCATAACCAGGCCGCAACAGCGACTGTGGCAAAGGTCACCAGTGGCGTCAGTGCCAGGGTGGCACTCACTCGCGACGCCTCCCAATGGGCCAGCGCTTCAGCGAACGCCCCATACGCCACCAGGGTATTCAGACAGCAGGCCAGCAGTAACCAGCCCTGGAGCGGGCTGAGTTGCAATGCCTGCGCAGGATGTGCCCATGGCGAAACCAATAACGCGCAGAACAGGTAAATCACCATCATCACCTGCAACGAATTCCACACCGTCAGCAGTTGTTTCTGGCTTAAGCCATAAAACGTCCAGACCGCCGCGGCGAGAAACACCGTCAGCACCCCGGCCGTGTAGTCGCTCAACGAAGTGAACAATTCCACCAGACGCTGATTGAAGAACAGCGTAAAACCAATCAACAATACGATCAGGCCGAGCAACTGGCCCAACCCGAAACGCTCCTTGAACACAAAGATACTGCTGATCAACAGCAAAATCGGCCCCATCTGAATCATCAACTGCGTGGTTCCGGGGCTCAGCATCCGCAGGCCGATGAGGTACAGCACGTAATTCCCCACCAGGCCCAATACCGCCATCGCCACCAGTACTTTGCCCTTGCGCCCCAGCACTTTGAAACTTGGCAGCTTGCCGACCGAAGCAAGCCAGATAAACAGCAGTGCGCCGGACACCAAAAGCCTGAACCACGTCACGGTCACCGGGTCCATCACTAGTAGCACTTGTTTGAGCTTGACGGGCAGGATGCCCCAGAGCAGCGCGGTCAGCAGCGCCAGTGACAGGCCGTACAACCAGCGGCCAGACGAGATGTGCATGAAGACTCCTGATAGAAAAAGACAAGCCGCCCATTCTAGGCGTTGATCAGCGATGGACACAGCTACAGTTCACCGCACAAAGGGGAGTAAAGTGTTCATCGGCATACAATTCGATTGCCAGGACCACAGGTTCAGCCGTCCTGTGTGGATACACCACAACACTCCATTCTCGGGGGAAGATTATGTTAGGTAAGCGCGAACAAGACCCCCACGCCACGGTGCATTTCCGCGCCGACCGCGTCTCTCGCGTCAACGGCATGTATTTTTTCAGCACGCGCGAAAACACCCTGGAAGGCCCGTTTCCCACACGAGACGAGGCAGTGAAAGAAACCGAGGCTTACATCCGACGCATGCAAGGCAATCATCACGCGCAAACATCGGCGCTCAACGGCTGAACCCTTACACAACCGAAAGCATGCTATTTCAGGTCAGAGATGATTGCGACGAAACGTCTCCTCGCCCATCGCTGCAATCTGCCCATCGATCAACGCGTCAAAGGGTTTCAATAACGCCTCGAACGATGTGTGCGGTTCCAGCATGTGCAACGCATGAACGATAGCCTCCAGCGTCGACAGTGCATCTGGACCTGGCGCCTTGCGCAAGCGATAGCTTGAAACCGGGGCATCCGCCAGCGTCACCCTTGGCAGCGCCGCCAGCAGCGGATTGAGGTGCAGCAGTTTGCGGGCCTTGCGCCAAGTGCCATCAGGCACCACCAGCAAGGTCGGCAATGACGCCCGATGCGTAGCCCTCAGCGGCTGCGCGCCCTCCCCCGGAAACAGCAACCGTGGCTGATAACCCGGCACATTCAACAGCTCCGGCAGGTTCTCGAATACTTCACCCACCACCAACTGTGCATTGGTCAGGCCCAGCGCTGCCAATCGCGCCGTGTTCAACGCATGATTGACCTCACTCGGGTGTTGCAAAATAAGGATCCGCGTTTGGCTGTCGAGCTGCGGGATCAGCGCGCACAGGCAATGGTTTTCAGGTCTCAGGCAACGTTCGCAACGGGCGCGGGCCATGGATTTATTCCTTCTGAGGCGCCACTACAGCGGGTTGAGCTGAGCCTTGAGCAGGTCGCGGAACGTCTGGATCAACGGCTCGCGACTACGGCCTCTACGCACGATCATCGAAAACGGCGCCTGGTAGCCGAACGTCGCGGGCAGCAGCACACGCAGCTGACCGGAGTCGACCCAGGACTGCGCGTAATGCTCTGGCAAATAGCCAATGTAGGCGCCGGACAACACCAGAATCAGTTGCGCTTCCATACTTTCGACCGTCGCTGCGCTGTGTTTGAAACCGTGACGCGCCAGTTCGGCCTGACTCCAGTAACCCCGGCCAACCATGCGCTGCTGAGTGATGACCGGCGCCGGAATACGCCGCTCGTTAAACAACGAATGACGACTGCTGCAATACAGCCAGTGTTGTTCGCGATACAGCGGTTGATACAGCAGACCGTTCATGCGCGTGGAAAACGACCCAATGGCCAGATCCAAGCGGTTGTCCAGCACGCCCAGCTGCAGTTCGTAAGGACTCATCACCGACAGATGCAAATGCACGGCGGGGTATTCTTCGCTGTAGGCGCCAATCACTTCTGCAAACGGTAATGCACGATCACTGACAGTGGAGTCGAGCACGCCCAGGTTCAACGTGCCGCGCAGCTCGCCCTTGAGCGCCGCAGCGTACAACTCGAAGCCTTCGAGCTCACCGAGCAGACGCAACGTTTCCTGATGAAACAATTCGCCTTTGCTGGTCAGACTGAACCCACCGCGCCCACGATGGCACAGCACGATGCCCAACGCAGCCTCCAGTTGGCTCATGTAGGTACTGATCGCCGAAGTCGACAGATTCAATTCCTGCTGCGCGCTGGCAAAACCTTGATGGCGCACCACGCAGACAAAAATGCGCAACAATTTGAGGTCGGGTAATGCGTTGGCCATCGGGGTACCGGCAATGTCTGGGACTCGGATGAACTGTAGGAGCCAACGTGTTGGCGAGACGGTTTCAAAGAGAGTGAATCCGATTGATCGTCTCGCGAACACCTTCACTTGCTACAGTGAATCGTGTTTGCTACGCGAAAGAACCTCGTCTGGACGACGGGTGCTCTTGCACATTTGCACGAAGCTTACCCGATACTTCAGAAATCTCTGAACTAAGTATTTTGCCCCAGCGATTGTTCGACAGGTCCCCTCTTCGCAGAATCCGCTTCAGGCTTTACCACCACTCAACCAACCGATGAGGCAATCGCGTGGACAAGATTCTCCACCAACCACTGGGCGGCAACGAAATGCCGCGCTTCGCCGGCATCGCCACCATGATGCGCCTGCCCCACTTGCAAACAGCTGCGGGCCTGGATGCCGCGTTTATCGGCATCCCGCTGGATATCGGCACATCGCTGCGTGCAGGCACCCGCTTCGGTCCACGGGAAATCCGTGCTGAATCGGTGATGATTCGCCCCTACAACATGGCCACCGGCGCGGCACCGTTTGATTCGCTATCGGTTGCTGACATCGGCGACGTAGCAATCAACACCTTCAACTTGCTGGACGCCGTGCGCATCATCGAAGAGGCCTACGACGGCTACCTTGAGCACGGCATCATCCCTCTGACCCTCGGCGGCGACCACACCATCACCCTGCCGATCCTGCGTGCCATTCACAAGAAACACGGCAAGGTCGGGCTGGTGCATATCGACGCCCACGCCGACGTCAACGATCACATGTTTGGTGAGAAGATCGCCCATGGCACGACCTTCCGCCGCGCAGTGGAAGAAGGTCTGCTCGATTGTGATCGCGTGGTGCAGATCGGTCTGCGTGCGCAGGGCTACACCGCCGAAGACTTCAACTGGAGCCGAAAACAGGGTTTCCGCGTGGTTCAGGCCGAAGAATGCTGGCACAAATCGCTGGCGCCACTGATGGAGCAAGTGCGGGAGAAAGTCGGCGGTGGCCCGGTGTACCTGAGCTTTGACATCGACGGCATCGATCCGGCCTGGGCACCGGGCACCGGCACGCCGGAAATCGGTGGACTGACGACGATTCAGGGCATCGAAATCATTCGCGGCTGCCAGGGCCTGGACCTGGTCGGTTGTGATCTGGTTGAAGTTTCGCCACCTTATGACACTACCGGTAACACCTCACTGCTAGGTGCCAACCTGCTGTACGAAATGCTCTGTGTGCTGCCGGGTGTGGTGCATCGATAAAAATCGGCGCGGCCTGAACGACTTGCGCTGAAGGGCCAACCTTAAGCGCAAAACATAAGCTAGCCTTGACAGTACAGCGGCTGAAGAAAATGTTGATGGGCAATTTTCAGGAAACCCTGATTGCCTAGGCTGCTGCGCAGAACCCTCTGTGTATCGAAGTTGGGGTCATGCTCTACCACGTTACAGCAGAGGCCCCCTCATGGACCGTCCCAAAATCTATCAACACGTTATCGATGCCCTCGGAAAGATACTCATCGACAAAGATCCTATTCGAGACGACGCATTGATCGCCGACCTGATTCTGGACAAACAGGACTTTGAGCAGTTTTTCAGCGATCTTCAGGCAGATTTCGGCATCGTGATACCACCGCGTCTCAAAAACGAATTGTCAGACTTGCCGGACAACTCTATCTACCGGGAGTTGACGCTTGAGGGACTAGTGGATGTGATTGCCGGGCAAATGAAAGACAAGAAGCAGCACAAACGCTGATGCGTTCGATTACCGATTGAGTGGAGGTTGAACGAAGGCACGCTGTCAGAAATCCAGCGTAGCCTTAGGTAAAGAGTGTGCGGGCTATCAGACGATAGCGCCGCTGCTTTTTGCTCTGATCTCGGGGACCGAATTCAGCGACGCGGTTGACGGCGTTTGTTGTCATCGTTGCTGCGCACGGGAATGGGTTGCAGCTTTGGCCGTTCGATCAAACCCAGCGCGACACCCACATCGTGAAGCCATTCTTGCAATTTGCTGTTCATGTTTACGCCCCCTTCAGGGAAATTCTCGGCAGCCAACCTCTGGGCCGCTTAAGGCAGATCATAGTGCCTGTTCGCACTTTACGCCTGCTACCGAGTGTCGCGGCAGAAATTTTTTCTCGTAGCGAACAATCTGACCTCTTGAACAGTATTTCGGCGCCATCAGGCGACCAACGGCGCCGCTATCAGCCCCTGATCGAAAGCTTCAGAGCCGCGCCCTCACGGTGCGTAGGCAGGAAAACGAACAGCCTTGCCCAGGAAACATCCGGTGACCACGCGACGCGCTTACCTGACACTTGATCGTGGCCTTCGATGGCCTCAGGCCTCAGTTCAGCTTTGGTTGCAGCTAATCCGACAACGTTGCCAAGCCATCCTCGTCAGTCAATGCACGCTCAAGCAAATCGGCTGGCAGGGATTTACTCGCACGAGCACCGAGCAATTTCAGTTGCTCACTGCGGCTAATCAGGTTGCCGCGCCCTTCTGTCAACTTGTTACGGGCTGCGCCATAGGCTTTATCCAGTTGCTGTAGCCGGTTGCCAACTTCGTCCAGGTCTTGAATGAACAGCACGAACTTGTCGTACAGCCAACCCGCTCGCTCGGCTATTTCCCTTGCATTCTGGCTTTGTCGTTCCTGTTTCCACAGGCTGTCAATCACCCGCAAAGTAGCCAGTAAGGTCGTCGGGCTGACGATCACGATATTGCGATCAAAGGCCTCTTGGAACATGTTCGGCTCAGCCTGCAACGCCGCTGAAAACGCCGCTTCAATGGGCACGAACAGCAAAACGAAATCCAGACTGTGCAGCCCTTCAAGGCGCTTGTAATCCTTGCCCGACAAGCCCTTCACATGGTTACGCAGCGACAGAACGTGCTGCTTCAGCGCCAACTGTGCAATGACATCGTCATCTGCTGACGTGTACTGCTGATAGGCGGTCAGACTGACTTTCGCATCGACTACCACCTGCTTGTCACCGGGCAACATGATCAACACATCCGGCTGGAAACGCTCGCCGTCCGGTCCCTTTAAGCTGACTTGAGTCTGGTATTCGCGGCCTTTTTCCAGTCCGGCGTGCTCCAGCACTCGCTCCAGAATCAACTCGCCCCAGTTACCTTGCGTCTTCTGGCCCTTGAGCGCACGAGTAAGGTTCGTGGCTTCGTCGCTCAGGCGCTGATTGAGTTGCTGCAAACGCTCCAGCTCCTTGCCCAGCGAAAACCGTTCGCGAGACTCCTGCTGGTAGCTTTCTTCCACACGTTTTTCGAAGGATTGAATCCGCTCTTTCAGCGGGTTGAGCAACTGCCCGAGTTGCTGCTGACTGGTCTCGGCAAACCGTTGCTCACGCTCGTCGAAGATCTTGCCCGCGAGCTCTGCAAACTGTGCGCGCAATTCGTCCCGCGAGCCTTGCAGATCATTCAGACGTTGTTGATGGCTGCCCTGCTGCTCGCGTAACTCAGCGTTTAGCGAGGCACATTGCGAATCCAGCCGTCTGAGTTCTGCTTCTTTGTCCGCGCGCTCCTGATGCAGCTGCTCCAGTGCTTGCCGTGCGCCGTCGTGCTGCTGGCGCAGCAGTTCGACTTCTCTTCGCAAGGCCGCCAAATCCGCCTGTTTAACCGCGTTGGCCTGGGACAGATCGCTGATTTCGTCGCGACTGGCATCGAGCTGTGCGTTGAGCCCGTCTTGGGCCATCTGTGCATTGCTCAAACGCTCATCGAGCAACGCGGCATCGGCCTCACGCCTAGCCAGCTTGCGTTGTGATTGCCAGATCAGCGCCAACAACGGTAATGCCGCCGCCCCAAGCCCCAGCAACAGGCTGGTCAGGTCCAAAGCCATACATTTTCCCCACGTACCGATTGATGCTGGCGGCATTATGCGCAGAACGAACCAAAACGTCAGATTCCGATTGATCTTCGCCCTGTCTGAGACTGACAGCTCCTGACGTCAAGACTGGAGCCGCGGACTAGAGCAAGCGCTTGGGACAATCCACAGAACCTGTGGATAACTCAGTGGACAACGCCCCTTTAACCTTCGCAAACGCACGTAGAATGGGGCCTGCGTTCAAACTGACGATTTTTTCACCAGTAAAAAAAAGTGATGTTTTTCATTGACTTAATAAATCAGCACGTTAAATCAAGCTGTTAGAGGCTTATGTGACAGTGAGATGGCAAGTACAGCGACTAATGTGTACAAGTCAATTCCCAATCGCTATATGCCTGCCGCGCGGGAACATTAGAGGCGACAGGCTCAACGTTACAGGCCGCCAATTACGGGGTTTTGCAGGTATAAAATGCCTAGGCTGACACTGCGCCTCACCCGCTTAACCTGAGCTGAACGTACATTAATTCGATATTGCCTCTTCCCCCATCGTTGCAATTGAGTTAGCATCTTCGGCGTTAGTACCAAGCTGAAAGTCAATTCTGGTCGAACAAATCCCCCAGCCAAGGCTCATCCAACGATAGCGGGCTGAAAAAAGGGATCGACCACCTCGATGGTTTCCAGACATTACTCACTGACATGGCCTTCCCTACAAACAGGAAGGATGTTTCTGAGATTCATGGCCTGCCAAAACCAGCCTGCAAATTGATCAGGATCTTCACCTGGAGCCTCGAACCTTAGCTCCCGTTGTGATGCCTGCCCTCCTAAGTACCTACCGGTCAGCCCAGCGCCACATGATAACCGCGCTTTAACTGGCTGCTTTTGTTCCAGACAGGTTCTTCGCCCTGCCCCTGACTCGCATTCGAGCAATGGCCCGCGTTTTCTGGAACGTTTTAATTTTGCACGGTTCTCTGTCCGTGTCGCTTTAGGAAATACCATAACCATGACTACTCATATTCACACTCAGGATGCTATCCGCACCCTCACTAACGCCTTCGCACCAATGAACTGCCTGATCATGGCTGCTCGCAAAGGCTGCTTCAGCTTTACCCTCGTCAACGAACACGGCATTGCGCGTCACAGCGAACGCCTTTACCCCGATCAGTACTCCAGCGCCGAACCGCTGCAGGCCGTGATCGAGCGGACCCGTCAGGCACTCACCGCCTGAGACCGTCCGTCGCATAACGTACGGTTTACATCCAGGCCTCGCCCGTGAACGGCGGGGCTTTTTTGTGCCTGTTTTTCTTATGAAATTTTGTTCAGCGTCAGAAAGCCCGGCTATATAGAGGTCGCGCATCATTAGGAAATATTTTAAAAACAGCCCTTTACACCATAAATTTGACACTACACTTCAACTCAGGCGGCGTTGAGCCGCTTGCGGCGAGCCCATCCGATCCACCGCTGCCAAGCGCCCGGACTCGTCGCATCACCAACTTCCCGAGGGTGTTATGGGAATTGCTGCGAGTGAGCTTTGCCAACATGTGATCCGTCCCACGCTGATCTATCTTGGACGCCACAACCCCAGTGCCGAGCTGTTTCTGGTCGCAGTTGCCGCCAGCCAGTCTGCGTTGGGGGACGAACTCGACAGCCAACGCGGTCATGGGCTGTACAGCATCACCGGCACCCTGCACTGGCGATTATGGGACGACTACCTGGCCAAAGATCCCGACCTGGCCAGCCTGGTGAGAGGATTGGCCAGCCAGCACGCGTTCCTGACCGGCCCAGATCTCGAACTGACCGTCAACCTGCGTTACTCCACTGCAATTGCCTGGTTGATGGTCGAAGCCAGTCAGATCCCGCTGCCCGCCGACCATGACTTGCTGGGAATGGCCCGAATATGGCGCCAAATATTTCAGCCACATGGTCATCTGAAGGACTTCACGACGGCCTGGCAAACCTCGGTCAGCCCGCTGTATCAAGTCGCATCAGCCATTTTGTGACCTAACAGTTTCGCTGGAGATGGCGACACGTTTCCAGGATTGTCCTACAAAAACAGCTCTAAATCGGTTGATCCGGCCTATAGCGCGTTATGGAAAATGTTGGTAGTTTTCGCGCGGTGATCAACAAGGAGTTCTAACAATGAAAAAAATAATGATCAAAACCAGCCTAAGTCTTGCCGTTACACTTGCTTCCACTCAACTCTTCGCTTCTGGCTTCGCCCTCAACGAACAAAGCATCAGCGGCATGGGGACCGGTTTTGCAGGTCGTTCCTCTTCCGTCGATGATGCCAGCATTGTCTACAGTAACCCTGCGGGCATGGCGCGCCTCAAGCGTCAACAAGTCACCGCTGGTATTGCAGCCATTGATGCAAAAACCGATATCTCCGACGCTCGCGGTCGTCGCACAGGGACCAACGATGGCGACATGGTGCCTTTCACTGCCGTACCCATGGGCTTTTACGTCAACCCGGTGGATGAACATTGGGCATTCGGTCTGGGTGTATATGCGCCGTTCGGCCTGATTACCGACTACGAAGACAGCTTCCAGGGCCGTAACTTCGGCAGCAAGAGCCAGGTCAAGGTCATCACCTTCCAACCGACTGTCAGCTATGCGTTCAACGATAAAGTCTCGATTGGTTTCGGCCCGACCATCAACCGTATTTCCGGTGTGCTGGAATCGACGTTGAACGTACCCCAGATCCCTGGTTCCGGCGACGGCCGTGTCCAGGTAAAAGGGGATGACGTCGGCTACGGCTACAATATCGGCCTGATGGTGCAGGCGACTGACACCACTAACCTGGGCCTGACTTACCACTCGAAAGTGACCTACAAACTTGAAGGCCACACCGAGGTGACGCCTGGCGCCGGCATCCCACCCGCACTATTGGGCGGGCGCTACGATGCCAAGCTGAGTCTGGATACCCCTGAGTCGGTGGACTTTTCGGTGACCCAGAAACTGACCGACGACTGGAAACTCTATGCGGGCAGTACCTGGACACGCTGGAGCCGCTTGAAGGACATTACCGTCAAGAACTCCGGTGTTACCGGGCCTATCTCAACGCCTATCGTAGGCACCATCACCGAAGAGCAAAACTGGCACGATACCTGGGCTTACGCCATTGGTACGTCCTACCAGTTGAACAAACAGTGGGTTCTGCGCACAGGCCTGACCTGGGACCAGTCGCCAACCAACAACACTGACCGTTCGCCGCGCATCCCGACGGGTGACCGCACGATCTTCAGTATCGGTGCTGGCTGGAGCCCAACCGACGACATCACCGTCGACGTGGCCTACTCCTACCTCGATGAAGAAAAAATCAGCATCAACCGTACCAACGCTCTGGGCCAAGCCTACAGCGCCAAATACGACAACAGCGCCAACGGTTTCGGCCTGGGCCTGACCTACCGCTTCTGATGCAGTTGGCGGGACGGGCTGAAAACCCCGTTCGCCAGACCTGAAAAACCCCGCAGCCAGCGATGGTTGCGGGGTTTTTCATTTCGCAGGATCACGACAGACCTTGCTTTTGATCAAGGCTTGGAGGCAATCGCTTTTTCTACCGCCGCAATCAATTCAGGATCGTCCGGCGTGGTCTTGCTGGAGAAACTGGCGATGACATTACCCTTGCGGTCAACCACGTATTTATAGAAATTCCAGCGCGGCGGATTGCTTTGCTCGGCCAACACTTTGAACAAGTGGGTCGCGTCATCGCCTCTGACCGGCTGCGGCTCGGTCATGGTGAAGGTCACGCCGTAATTGACGTAACAAACCTTGGCCGTCTCAGCCGCATCGTTGGACTCTTGCTTGAAGTCATCGGACGGTACGCCAATCACTTCCAGCCCCTGCCCTTTGAAACGCTGGTTCAACGCTTCGAGGCCTTTGAACTGCGGGGCGAAACCGCAAAAGCTTGCGGTATTGACCACCACCAATGGCTTGCCGGCAAATTGTTTGCACAGGTCGATATTCTGTTTGGCGCGTAACTTGGGTAACTCGCCCTGCAACAACGGTGGGCAATCGGCCGCCAAAGCTGCGCCACTCATGGCAAGGAAAAGAACAGGGACAGCAATCCAGCGAACTCTCATGGCAGCATCCATCGCTTCACGCGTAGTGGTTATTGTCTGAGGACACGCTACTCCTTGAGGCCAGCAATGCCCAGACGCACTTGCGCGCAAGACTCAGCATGCCCCCATGCCAAGTTGCAAGGCCCGTAGACCAACCTGTTGCCAGCCCCACCACGCAATGGCCAGCAACGCCCCGATAATCGCCACGCAGCCCATCCACGGCAGCAGCCTGATCACAGCGCCACACTCTGAGACTGCAATCGCGCCACGGGCCGCTCGCGAACCGGCCAGTTGACTGCGGCCGCCAACAGGCTGAGCAGAATCGACACCTGCCAGATCAGGTCGTAATTGCCAGTGCGGTCGTACACAACACCACCGAGCCAACCGCCGAGAAACGCACCCAACTGGTGGAACAGGAACACGATACCGCCAAGCATCGACAGATTGCGTACGCCAAACAGCGTCGCCACCGTACCGTTGGTCAGGGGCACGGTGGACAGCCACAACAACCCCATCGTCACGCCGAACAGGTACGCGGTGGTTTCGCTCAGGGGTATCCACAAGAACAGGCTGATCACCACGGCACGCAGCACATACAACGCGGTGAGCAGGCGCGGCTTGGACATCCGGCCGCCCAGCCAGCCGGCGATGTAAGTACCAAAAATATTGAACAAACCAATCAGCGCCAACACCGTGGTGCCCACTTTGGCGGGCAAGTGTTGGTCGACCAGATAGGCCGGCAAGTGGATACCGATGAACACCACCTGAAAACCGCAGACGAAAAAGCCGAACGCCAAGAGCCAAAAACCCGAATGGGTGCAGGCTTCATGCAGGGCTTCGCGCAGGGTTTGCTCACCGCCAGTGATTGGTAACGGTTTGTCCTTGAGCATGCCCACCAGCGGCAGAATGAACGCCACCAGTAAACCCAACGCCAGCAGCGCCATCGACCAACCCAACCAGCCAATCAGGCCCAGGGTGCCGGGCAACATCGCAAACTGGCCGAATGAGCCCGCCGCGCTAGCGATGCCCATCCCCATGCTGCGTTTTTCAGCGGGCAAGGCGCGGCCAACAACACCCAGAATCACCGAAAACGTTGTGCCCGACAGGCCGATACCAATCAGCAAACCAGCGCTGAGCGACAAGCTTGCGGGCGAATCGGCCATGCTCATCAACATCAGCCCGGTGGCATAGAGAATGCCGCCGATGAACACGACTTTGGCAGCGCCGAAACGATCAGCCAACGCGCCAGCAAAGGGTTGCGCCAGCCCCCAGATCAGATTCTGGAACGCGATTGCGAAGGCAAACACCTCGCGCCCCCAGCCGAACTGCGCGCTCATTGGCGGCAAAAACAGGCCAAAGCCATGACGCGTCCCCAGCGATAAAGCGAGGATTAGCGCGCTGCCAAACAGTATCCAGCCACTGGTACGCCAGACTGACGTCATTATTATTCTCCCGGCTCGTTGACCGAACACGCCATTTAGGCGGATATACCCGCAATTCAGAATTGTCGGAAACTACGCCTTGCCTGTGACTGATGTCAATAAATGTAACCGGGCATGGCAGCGGGAGGTATAAGGGACGGGTTGATCAGCCTCCTGCAATTGCGTCAGGCCAGGGCAAGCGCGACCAACACTGTCATCTCCAACAACTCAAGCATCGCACCTGCCGTATCGCCAGTGGTGCCGCCCAGACGGCGGACCATCAAATGGCGCAGCCAGAAAAACCCTCCCGCCGCCGCCAGTAACGCTACGATCCCCGACCAGCTCGCAAATACCACACAGCCAATCGCTACCGCCCACAACACCTGCTGGCTTAATCGTTTTGGCAAATGATCAGCCAACGCTTGCCCCAGCCCCCCCTTGCGCACATAAGGCGTATCCAGGAACAACCCGAGCATCGCGGCACGGCCGATCACCGGTGCCAGCAGCAAGCCAAGGCTGTGATGTTGTTCGATCAAGGCAACAATGGCAGCGAACTTAAGCAGCAGCACGACAACCAGCGTGACCACTGCAATCGGCCCACTGCGCGGGTCTTTCATGATCGTCAGGGTGCGTTCGCGATCACCGAAACCGCCCAACCAGGCATCTGCGCTGTCTGCCAGGCCGTCCAGGTGCAGCCCGCCACTGAGCAGCACCCACGCCGCCAATAGCAACGCCGCATGCAGCAGCAACGGAGCACCCTGCAACAGCGCGCTGAAGGCCATCAACAGCACACCGAACAGCGCGCCCACAAGGGGATAGAACAACAGCGAGCGTCCCACTTGCTCCGGACTCGGCATGCCGGGCAAGCGAATCGGAAAACTGGAGAGAAACTGCAAGGCGATCCAGAACGGCAGCATGCTAAACCTCCGTCAATCGACAGCCCGCATCCACCTCAAGCGCGAACAAACCGCCATGCCCGACCTCGACCTGCAACAACTGTTCACGCGCCAAGCCACGGGCCTGCGCCAAAAGTAATCGCATGACCCCACCATGGCTGATCAGCAACACCCTCTCGCCGGCAAAGGCCAATTGCAGACGCTCGATGGCGCCCAACACCCGCGCGGAAAACTCGATCATCGGCTCACCATTGGGCGGCGTGAATCCATAGGGGTCAGACCAGAACAAACCGAGTCCTTCAGCCTCGGTTTCCATCAACTGCGCAGCGCTGTGCCCTTCCCAGTCGCCGAAATGCAGTTCTTGCAGATCACGCTCCCATTGCAGCGGCAAATCCAGTCGAGCGGCCAGTTCTTCGGCAAATCGTGCGCAGCGCTGCAAGGGTGAACTGACAATCCGGTGCCAAGGCCCGGCCTGAGCCACTGCGGCACGCATCTGCTGCCATCCGATATCAGTCAGCGCATCATCCAGACTGCCGCGCAGGCCGCCGCCAAGTTCGGTTTCGCCATGACGCAACACATCCAGGCGCAAACTCATGCGGGGCGATCCGCCACCGCCGCTTGAGCAAAGGTCGCCATGCCGTTGTGCAGCTCACAGGCCAGACGCAACAGCGGCACTGCCAACGCCGCGCCACTGCCCTCACCCAGCCGCAGCCCCAAATCGAGCAACGGCTCGGCCTGCAAGGCCTCCAACACATGCCGATGGCCTGGCTCAGCGCCGCGATGGGCGAAGAACAACCACGGACGGCACGCAGGATTCAGCCGCACAGCCACCAACGCCGCCACCGTACAAATGAAACCGTCCACCAACGCCGCAATACCTTCCTGGGCGCACGCCAGATACGCACCCACCAACGCCGCAACTTCGAAGCCACCGAGGCAAAACAGAACGCCCAGCGGATCACCGACTCGATCGGCATGCAGCGCCAACGCTCGTTCGATCACCTGAGCCTTGTGACTGACACCCAGCGGATCAAGGCCTGTGCCCGGACCGACCAGCAGCGTCGCCGGACAACTCAGTAACGCACAGGCCATCGCACTGGCCGCCGTGGTGTTGCCGATGCCCATTTCGCCGCCGATAAACAGCTCAGCCCCGGCCGCCTTGGCGCGCAACACACTGTCGCGCCCGCCTTGCAACGCCAGCAGCCCCTGTTCCTGGGTCATCGCTGGGCCTTTAGCGAAGTTCGCCGTACCTGCACCGATGTTCAAATGCACGACGCCCGGCAGGTTCATTGGCGAAATCGTGCCGAGGTCGACCACGTCCAACTGAGCCGACAACTGTTTAGCCAGCACGCTGATAGCCGCGCCACCCATCACAAAGTTGTGCAGCATTTGCCCGGTGACTTCCTGGGGATAAGCCGAAATACCTTCAGCCACCACGCCGTGATCGCCAGCGAAAATCGCAATCCACACGCTATCGACATGAGGTTTGACCCGCCGCTGCAATCCGGCAAGCTGCACCGCGACACGCTCCAGTTGCCCGAGCGAGCCAGCCGGCTTGGTCAGTTGCTGTTGATAGGCCAGCGCTTGTTCCAAACTGTGTGGGTCACTCTCTAAGGCAGGTGCGAGCCACCAGACATTACTCATAAAGCGGGTCCTTTAAGGGTCATCGGCAAACCGGCGACAGTCAGCACCACGCGCTGGCAACGCTCAGCCAAGGCTTGATGCAGCCAACCGGCTTCATCGACATAACGGCGGGTCAGCTCACCAAGGGGCACAACGCCCATCCCGGTTTCGTTGCTGACAAAAATAATCTCGCCCGGCAACGCGGCCAGGCCATTCAATAAAGCGTCGCGCTCCTGCGCCAGGCGGAGCGGGTCTTCGAGCATCAGCAGGTTGGTCAGCCACAGGGTCAGGCAATCGACCAGCAAGCAGCGCCCTTGCTTGGCGCTGTCTTGCAGCACGCGGGCCAGTTCGAGCGGCTCTTCTATTAACCCCCAATGCGCAGGACGACGTTGACGATGAAGCGTCACGCGCTGATTCATCTCACCGTCCAGCGGCTGACTGGTGGCTATGTAAATGACATCAAGCCCGCACTCATTGGCCAGTCGTTCTGCCAGACGGCTTTTGCCAGAACGCGCGCCACCCAGAATCAATTGCAACATCAGTTCGCCTCCAGGCCGCAGAGCTCACGCAACAACGTGCAGTCCAGATGGTTTTCCACCAAGTCGGCCAGCCGCTCGATGTCACGTTCACGCAACGCGTGGTAATCCACCGACTGCACATTGGCAAGGCCCGCCCAACGCAGCAAGGCGCTGCACGCTGCCGGTGTTTCGAACAGGCCGTGTAGATAGGTGCCGAGAATCTGCCCGTCAGCACTGTGCGCGCCATCGCAACGGCCATCGCTGAACTGCACAGCAGGCAGTTCAAGGGCGACGCCTGTGGTCACACCCGCATGAATTTCATAACCGCTGACGTCGGCTTCTTCCAGCGTCAGGCGTCCGCGCACGTTGCGCAGTTGTTTCTCTTCTTCCAGCACGGTGCTTATGTCGAGCAACTCCAAACCTGGGCTGGAACCAGCACTGCCCTCCAGCCCAAGCGGGTCGTGCAGGTGCGTGCCGAGCATCTGCAAGCCGCCACAAATCCCCAGCAGCTTGCCGCCGTAGCGCAGGTGTCGATTGATCGCGCTGTCCCAGCCGTTTTTACGCAGATACGCCAGGTCGCTGCGCACGCTTTTTGAGCCGGGCAGAATGATCAAGTCCGCTGCGGGAATCGCCTGACCCGGGCCAATAAACTGCAAGTTGACCTGCGGGTGTAACCGCAGCGGATCGAAATCAGTGTGATTGCTGATGCGCGGCAGCACTGGAACGATGACGTTGAGCACACGTTCGACCTTATCGGTCTGGCGCTGATCGAGACCGTCTTCAGCCTCCAGATGCAGATCCATCACATACGGCAATACGCCCACCACCGGTTTGCCAGTACGTTGTTCGAGCCAGTCCAGGCCCGGTTGCAACAAGGCGATGTCGCCGCGAAAACGGTTGATGATGAAACCCTTGATCCGCGCCTGTTCGCTGGGGGACAGCAATTCCAGCGTACCGACCAAGTGCGCAAACACGCCACCGCGGTTGATATCGGCCACCAGCAATACCGGGCAGTCTACGGCCTCGGCAAACCCCATGTTGGCGATGTCGCCAGCGCGCAGATTGATCTCGGCAGGCGAACCCGCGCCTTCGACGATCACCACAGGATAGGCATCGCTCAATCTTCGATGAGACTCAAGCACCGCCTGCATGGCGATGATTTTGTAGTCGTGATACGCCACGGCGTTCATGGTGGTCACGGCACGCCCGTGAATGATGACTTGCGAGCCAGTGTCGCTATTGGGTTTGAGCAACACCGGGTTCATGTCGGTGTGCGGCTCCAGGCCACAGGCTTGGGCCTGCACGGCCTGGGCACGACCGATCTCGCCGCCGTCTGCCGTTACGGCGCTGTTGAGCGCCATGTTCTGCGGCTTGAACGGCACCGTACGCACGCCTTGACGGGTCAGCCAGCGGCACAATGCCGTCACCACGGTGCTCTTGCCAGCGTCGGACGTGGTGCCCTGAACCATTAACGTTTTGCTGGTCGTGCTCATTTCGCTGCCCTGAAAAACGCTTGAAGGGCTGTTTCGAGGCGTGTCCAGTCGGCTTCTTCGCGCGGCAGGCCAAAACGCAGGCCGCTGTTATGCGGACCATTATTGAGAAACAGCCGCAGCAGAATGGCGCGCTGGGCACAGAACTCATACAACGCTTGGGCGTGAGGCGTAATCAGCCATTGAAACAATGCGCAACCGCCCTGCGGCGCCAAACCGTACTCGGTCAACAGCGCTACAAGGCGCTCACTGGCCTGGTCGGTGCGCTGGCGCTGCAAGCGATGGCCTTCGACATCGTTCAGGCATACCCGCCCTAACAGTCGCGTCGGACCATTCACCGCCCAAGGTCCGATCTGCTTGGCCAGCAAGGCGAGAAAACGCCGTTCGGCCAGCACAAAACCAAGGCGTGCCCCCGCCAGCCCGAAGAACTTGCCGAACGAACGCAGCACGATCAGCCCAACGCGATCGGATTTTGCGGCAAGGCTCAACGCGGGGGTGTTGTCCATGAACGCTTCGTCCACCACCAGCCAGCCCCCGCGCCCGGCGAGCCGAGTGTGCCAACTCAGTAGGCGCTGCGGCGTCAGCGTCAAACCGGTGGGGTTGTTTGGATTGACCACCACCAACACTTCGAGTGAGTCGATGAAACGGTCGACTTCGTGTTCGAGCACCTCGCGCACCAGAAAACCGTTGCTGCGCCACGCTTCAGCGTGCTCGGCGTAACATGGCGAGAGCACGCCGACCTTGCCCGCCTGACGCATGCGCGGCAACGCCTGGATGGCCGCTTGCGAACCCGGCACCGATAAGGCGTGTGCTGCGCCATAATAATGACGGGCGGCCAACTCAAGCCCATCGTCGGTCTCGGGCAGGCGCGCCCAGGCGGACAGCGGAATCTGCGGGATTGGCCAAGGCCACGGCGAAATGCCGCTGGACAGGTCGAGCCAATCGGCTTCGGCAATGCCGTATTTCGCAACCGCGCCGCGCAATCGACCGCCATGTTCAAGCATAGAATTCAGCCCCGACGCACAAGATCAGCAACCATAGCCAGACGCCACGCTGCACCAATTGCCAGCCGCGATCAATGGAACTGGCATCCGCGGGGACACCCTCGCCCAATTGTGCTCGCTGATGCAGTTCGCCGTGGTAGATCGCCGCGCCCCCCAACTCCACGCCCAAGGCGCCCGCGCCAGAGGCCATGACCGGGCCGGCATTGGGGCTGTCCCACTGCCGCGCCTGAGTCCGCCAGCAGCGTAAGGCAAGTCGGGTCTTGCCCAGTAGCGCGTAGGTCAATGCCACCAGCCGCGCAGGAATGTAGTTCAGCAGATCATCGATTTTTGCCGATGCCCAGCCGAAACGTTCGAAGCGCGCATTGCGATACCCCCACATCGCGTCCAGGGTATTGCTCAACCGGTACAACACTACGCCGGGCGCACCGAACAACACGAACCAGAAGATCGCCGCGAACACCGCGTCACTGCCGTTCTCCAGCACTGACTCAGTGGCCGCCCGGGCAACTTCAGTGCTGTCCAGCTCAGAGGTTTGACGACTGACCAAAAAGCCCACCCGGCGTCTCGCTTCGTCCAGGTCATCGGAGCGCAATGCCTGCGCCACCGGTTCGACATGCTCACCCAGGCTGCGTAGGCCCAACGCACAATACAAAGCTGCGATCTCCACCAGCCAGCCTATATAAGGCAGCCAACTCAAAAACGTTGCCAATAAGGTGAGCGGGATGACGGCAATGAACCAGGCCGTGACACCGTGGCTGCGCCAACCGCGTCCGCCTGGATTGAAACGCTGTTCGATCCGCTCGGCGAAACGGCCGAACGCCACCAGCGGATGGTTTCGTTTAGGCTCGCCGAGCAGTGCATCCAGCGCCACACCCGCAACACTCAACAAGGCCACGCTCATGGATGCACTCCCCAGCGGTTCTCGTAAACCAGTTCATTTAGTGGACGCGCTTGCGCCCAGCCTTCCATCACCAGCATGGGCTGCGGATAAAATTCGGCGACCGGCCCCAGACAGAGGATGGCCAATGGCTTGGCGCCCGGCGGCATGCCCAGCAATTCGGCCAGCGCTGGAGGATCGAACAACGACACCCAGCCCATGCCCAGCCCTTCGGCACGGGCGGCGAGCCACAGGTTCTGGATTGCGCAGGACAGCGAAGCCAGGTCCATTTCCGGCAACGTACGGCGGCCGAAAATGTGTTTTTCGCGGTCATCCATTAACGCGGCGACCAGTACTTCCGCGCAATCGTTGATGCCTTCGACCTTGAGCCTCATGAAGTCGTCAGAACGTTCACCCAATGCCTGGGCGGTGCGAATCCGCTCTTCTTCGACCTGCGCCTGGATACCCCCGCGCAACTGACGATCACTGATGCGGATGAACCGCCACGGCTGCATCAAACCCACACTGGGCGCGTGATGCGCCGCTTCCAGCAAACGCGCCAATAGTTCGGGCGCGACCGTACCGCCGCTGAAGTGGCGCATGTCACGACGCTCGGTTATCGCCCGGTAAACCGCCGCACGCTCGTCGTCGCTGAAGGCCTGGTCAGTCATACCGATGTCTCACTGTAGGAGCTGCCGAAGGCTGCGATAAATCCGGAAAACTCAACATGCCATGAGGCCAATCGCAGCCTTCGCCAGCACCTACGGGAATAGGACTTGGCTGCAGCATCGTCGATAAATGGGAACTGGCTGGAATGACATTCATGGTCGAAACAGCGCCGCCACCGCTTGAGGGTTGGATGGGAAGTAAAAATGCACGTAGGACGCGGTCATGCGGCCATCGCGGTATACCGCTTCCGCGCCGCGCCCGCCATTGGGGCTGATGCCTCGGGCAATCGGCTGCCGCTGGGTACTGGTCAGCGAATGATGATAAGTGTGACCGCGCAACGTGCCTTCGGGCAGCTCGACCGCCTGCAAGGCCAGCGCAGCCAAACGCTTTTGCATCACCCCTTCGCCGCTGAGCAAACCCACCAACTCGGCGCGCCGGCCCTCGACATCTGTCAGGGCATCGAGCAGATAGAGCATGCCGCCGCATTCAGCCAACAGCGGTTTGCCTTCAGCGTGGTGCTGGCGGATAGCGTCGAGCATCGGCGTGTTCTCACCCAACGCAACATGGTGCAACTCAGGGTAGCCACCCGGCAGGTACAGACTGTCAGCCTCAGGGATTTGCCGGTCGCGGATAGGCGAGAAGAAAGACAACTCGGCGCCCATGTCACGCAGCAGATCCAGGCTGGCGCCATAGGTGAAGGCAAAGGCTTCGTCATGGGCGACGGCAATGCGTACACCGTCGAGCAACCGCTCTGCGGGAGTGAAATCCGGTGCATCGAAAGTTACGGCGGGCGGCAAAGCGACTTCACAGGTACTGGCTAATGCGTTGGCAGCGGCATCAAGCCGTACATCGAGATCGTTCAGTTCACTGGCTTGCACCAGGCCCAAGTGACGGCTCGGCAGTTCGATACCGGTTTCGCGCGACAAGGCGCCATACCAGCGCAGGCCTTCGGTCAGGCTGCCTTCTAGCAGTTGCGCATGGCGCACGGTGCCAACACGGTTGGCCAACACACCGGCAAATGGCAAATCCGGCTGATAGCGGGCAAGCCCCAGCGCCAGCGCGCCGAACGTCTGGGCCATGGCCGTGCCGTCGATTACGGCCAATACCGGCACACCAAAACGTCGTGCCAAATCGGCGCTGGAGGGTGTGCCATCGAACAAGCCCATGACGCCTTCGATGAGTATCAGGTCAGCATCGGCTGCGGCCTCCCACAACAGGCGTCGACTGTCGTCCTCACCCACCATCCACATATCCAACTGGTAAACCGGATTGCCGCTGGCGCGTTCAAGGATCATCGGGTCGAGAAAGTCCGGCCCACACTTGAATACGCGAACCTTGCGCCCCTGATTACGATGCAAGCGGGCCAGCGCCGCAGTCACCGTGGTCTTGCCTTGGCCGGATGCTGGAGCGGCAATTAATACAGCGGGGCATTGCCGGGACTGGCTCATGAACGATCACTCACAACTCGATGCCTTTCTGCGCTCGAATCCCGGCCTGGAACGCGTGCTTGATCACGGCGATGTCGGAGACGGTATCGGACAGATCGACCAATTCCTGCCTGGCGCCACGCCCCGTGACCACCACGTGCTGCATGGGCGGACGTGCCTGCAAGTCGCTAAGCACTTGCTCCAGATCGAGATAGCCGTGCTTGAGAGCGATGTTCAGCTCGTCGAGAATCACCAGGCCGATGCTCGGATCTCGGAGCATCTCTTGCGTCACAAGCCAGGCGGCCTCGGCGGCGGCGATGTCACGCTGACGGTCCTGGGTTTCCCAGGTGAAACCTTCGCCCATGACGTGATAACGCACCTGTTCGGGAAAGCGGCGGAAAAACAGCTCTTCGCCGGTGCTGTTGCGGCCCTTGATGAACTGCACCACACCGCACTGCATGCCGTGGCCCATGGCTCGGGCCAGCATGCCAAATGCCGAACTGCTCTTGCCCTTGCCGTTACCTGTCAGCACCAGCAGCAAGCCGCATTCATTGGGCGCACTGGCAATGCGCTCATCGATCACCGCTTTTTTGCGCAGCATGCGCGCCAAGTGGCGTTCGTCACGTTCGGTGGATTCGCTCATCTCAGCTCTCCGCTTGAGGGGCCTGGTAAACGCAGACAGAGGGCACGAGCAGGCACCGGCAGGACGCCCACGTAGGAACGCGGGGCCGCTGCGCAGAGCATCGCCCTCCGTGATGCTGTTGAATTGGATCAGGCCGGTCTCCGGACTCATGAGCGAACATTCCAGCCACGCGCCTTCCCATGCTCAATGAACACAGTGGCATCGTGCGTGGCCTTAACTCATTTACCGTTGCGGAGGCAGTCCCGGGATCGAACGCGCGAGGCGTTCCCACCGGCTTCCCTGTTTCACCCTGTGGAGACTGATCCAAAGGGCACCTGAAACAAGTGGCGAAGGGTAGAGGGTTGAGGTTTGAGCGTCAATCGACGCAAGCGTCTGGACCGCCAGTTGAACCTAAGAAGGATCACACGCCTCTATCTACTGACATAAGAATGATTACTGCCTAAGAAATGGAGATCGACGATGTTCAAGCTCAGACCTCAGTTTGCCGTGTTGCTTTTGGTCGCTGGAGGCCTCGCAGCCTGCGGTGAGTCTTCCCGGCTGCAAGTCAGCGACGGCACCGGCCCCTCTCCCACACTGCCGGAGCCGAACAAGACCCTGATCCCCACTGTGAACATCGCGCCCGCTATAGGTTGGGCAGAAGGTGCCAAACCGACCGCAGCGCCTGGCACTCAGGTCGCAGCCTTTGCCGAAAACCTCGATCACCCGCGCTGGCTGTATGTGTTGCCCAACGGCGATGTATTGGTAGCCGAAACCAACTCGCCACCCAAGCCTGATGACAGCAAAGGCATTCGCGGCTGGGTCATGACGAAAGTCATGGGCCGCGCAGGCGCAGGCGTACCCAGCGCAAACCGCATCACCCTGCTGCGCGACAAGGACCACGACGGCGTCGCCGAGACCCGCACGGTATTCCTGGAAAACCTGAACTCACCGTTCGGCATGGCATTGGTGGGCAACACATTCTATGTCGCTGACACTGATCGCCTGATCAGCTTCAATTACCAGCCTGGTCAAACGTCGATCAGCGGCCAGCCAACCAAAGTGGTCGATCTACCGGGCGGCACGCTTAATCACCACTGGACCAAGAACGTCATCGCCAGCAAGGACGGCACCAAGCTGTACGTGACCGTGGGCTCCAACAGCAACGCTGGCGAGAATGGCCTGGACAAGGAAGAAGGTCGCGCCGCCATTTGGGAAGTGGACCGTGCAACGGGTACGCACAGGATCTTCGCGTCGGGCCTGCGCAACCCTAACGGCATGGACTGGGAACCGCATACCGGCGCGTTGTGGACAGCGGTTAATGAGCGTGACGAAATCGGCAGCGATCTGGTGCCGGACTACGTGACCTCAGTGAAGGACGGGGCTTTCTATGGCTGGCCGTTTAGTTATTACGGACAGCACGTGGATGTGCGCGTTTCACCGCCCAATCCGGACCTTGTGGCCAAGGCGATTCCACCTGACTTCGCGGTCGGTCCGCACACTGCATCGCTGGGCTTGACGTTTGCTGACGGCAAATCGTTGCCAGCACCATTTACCGAGGGTTTGTTCGTCGGCCAGCATGGTTCCTGGAATCGCAAACCGCACAGTGGTTACAAGGTGCTGTTCGTCCCGT
Source organism: Pseudomonas sp. (assembly GCF_036404235.1). GTDB lineage: Bacteria > Pseudomonadota > Gammaproteobacteria > Pseudomonadales > Pseudomonadaceae > Aquipseudomonas. Next base: position 75,164 of record NZ_DASWOT010000148.1, on the reverse strand, counting down.
TCAAGGATGGTAAGCCAAGCGGCACACCGGTCGATCTGCTGACAGGCTTCTTGAATTCCGATGAGAAAGCTCAAGGCCGGCCGGTAGGTGTAATCAATGACAACAACGGCGGATTGCTGGTCGCCGACGACGTGGGGAACAAGATTTGGCGGGTGACAGCGGCGAAACCTGTTCAAGCTTCGGCCAAGCCGTAATCATCAGAACAACCTTGATGATCAACAGGTAATGCAAAACCTGTTGGAGCGAGGCTTGCTCGCGATATAGACGGTAGGTCAATTGGGGCGTTTGCCAGCGGGACTACTCTGTTCGCGGGTAAAGCCTCGCTCCAACTGCAACCGGGTTCAGTGCAGCGTTTACTGGCTCGCCAGATTCGACGGCTGTATCACGCGCTTGGCATTGAGCCAGGCTTTCTGCCAATAAGGTTTGTCCAGGCTGTCCAGCTTGACAGTGCCGCCCGTGGCGGGCGCATGCACGAAACGCCCTTCCCCGACGTAGATCCCCGCATGACTGACGTTCGAGCCACCGCTCGTGGCGAAGAACACCAGATCGCCCGTCTGCAATTGGTTGCGGGCAATGTTCGGCCCGCGCAAGGTGATCATTTCCCGAGTAGAGCGCGGCAGCTTGATGCCCACGGCGTCATGGTACACATAGCCGATCAAGCCGCTGCAATCGAAACCAGAATCGGGCGTATTACCGCCCCAGCGATAAGGCGTGCCCACCAGCCCGATTGCACGGACCAGCACATCATCGGCGAGCGGTGAGGAAAAATTGGAAGGAACAGAAACCACAGGTCTGGCGACCCGTGTAGGAGAAGGCGGTGGACTGCTGGCACACGCTGTCAGCAATGCAGCCAATGACACAACAACCAAGCGAACCGTAAACGACATAAACAACAACCTTTGACGGGATGCGGCCTAGGCCCGTGCGAAGCGCCGGGAGCCGGAACTGCGCACAATCAGGGTTGCCCCGGTGTGCGCCCGGTAATTAACGGTGTTGGCGATTGATTGTAGTCGAAGTCATCGCAGTGGTGGTCTCAGGTACCTGGGAAGGTGCCATCGCCAGCGCGCGCTTGGCTTCGATGAAAGTCTTTGCCCAATAAGCATCGTCCAGGCTGTCTACCCGAACGCCACCACTGCGACGGCTACTGGAATGAATGAACTGATCATCACCCAGGTAGATACCGGCGTGGCTAACACGACCGCGGCCTGCGGTGCTGAAGAACAGCAAATCGCCCGGCTTGAGATCGTGACGTTTAACAAGAGGGGCATCGACGTTGATCATTTCGCGTGTAGAACGCGGCAAGCTCATGCCCGCCTCTTCACGAAACAGATAACCGATAAAGCCGCTGCAATCAAAACCCGAGGAAGTCGAGGTGCCGCCGAAACGGTAGCGAGTGCCAATCAGGGACTTGCCGCGCTCCAGGATGCTGTCAGCCAAGGCTGGCAACTGGTAAGGCTTATTGTCGGCGAACTCAGCGAGTTCATCTTCAGTGGCGATTTCTTCCTGCAGCACGGAGGCATAATCAGCTCGGTGTGCAGCGGATTGTGCGGTCACAGAACGCTGCGTGAGCGAGTTCTGAACCTGCTGTTGCGACGCTGGCATTTGTGCCGCGCAGCCAAACAACAGCGAAACAAGTGCGAGAGGCACGAGGGGTGCGAAGCGATTTAGCATGAGCACGACCGTGGCAAATGTGTAAAGAAGCCGAGACTATGCCCTCTATCGTCCTCATTTGCAAATTCAATCGAATCAAATGTGACTTACAAGGTCCGCCATAACATCTAAGGCCCTACACATCAGGAACGCATCGATCTGCGCTGAGTGATCGGTCGGCGAGGGATTTATCTCGGCAGTAAAGCCTCCGGATACCCTCGTGCGCAGCATCGGCTCGTGAATATACGGAAAGCTGGCGGTGGTGCCAATGCTTAAAACAGCATCGAAGCCTTTTGCCATCTCCTCATACAGCATTTTCAGTGCCAGCTCTGGCAACATCTCCTCGAACAGCACCACCGGCGGTCGCAGGACGCCGTGACACTGTGCGCACAAAGGCGGCAACGGGCGCTGAAGATGCTCGCTCAACTTCGGGTCCTGCGTGCCGCAGGACTGACAGTAGAGCGGTGCCAGCTGCCCATGAATTTCGATAAGCCGCTCTGGCGGGCTACCCGCCGCGCGATGATAACCATCGACATTCTGCGTCAGCACCCAGCAATTGGGCTTACGCCGCTGTAATTGCGCGATGGCATAATGCGCCTCATTGGGCTGTCCACTGAGGCAGGCGCTGCCTAATTGGGCAATGTATTTCCAGCACAAGGCCGGATCGCGACGCAACATCGGACCGGACAACGCCACTTCAATGGGCAACCCATCGTCGGTGCGTCCGTTATAAAGGCCACCCACACCACGATAAGTGGGCAATCCCGAATCAGCCGACAACCCGGCCCCGGTAATGATCAAAATCCGATCGGCGTGACGCAACGCTGCCGCCGTCTGCAGCACCAACGCCGGGTCCACGCCATGGGGCGTCACCAGCCAAGGGTCTCTTTAAGAAAGGGAATGGTCAGTTTGCGCTGAGCCTGCAGCGACGCCTGATCGAGCTGTTCGAGCAGATCGAACAGCGCGCTCATGCTGCGGGTGCCACGGGTCAGAATGAAATGCCCGACTTCATCGGTCAGGTGCAGGCCGCGACGTGAAGCGCGCAACTGCAGAGCGCGGAGTTTTTCTTCGTCCGACAGCAGGCGCATCTGAAACACCAGCGCCATGGTCAGTCGGGATTTCAAATCGGCCAGCTTTACCGGCAGTTCGCGCGGCGAACATGAAGCAGCAATCAACAGTCGACGACCACTGTCACGCAGCCGATTGAACAGGTGAAACAGTGCTTCTTCCCATTCCGGCTTGCCGACGATGACCTGAATGTCGTCAAGACATACCAGCTCGTATTGCTCAAGGTGATCGAACAATTCGACACCTTCGTCAATCACTTCAGCCAACGGCAGATAGACAGCAGCCTCACCTAACTGCTCGAAACGCAGGCAAGCGGCCTGCAACAGATGAGTGCGCCCCACCCCATGCTTGCCCCATAGATAGATCAGGCTTTCAGTCCATCCGGCATCGGCTTCGCACAGCCGCTCGACATAGCCGAGTGCTGCGGCATTGGCGCCTGGATAGTAATTGACGAAGGTGGCGTCGTCACGCAGACGCACACTCAGGGGCAGCTGAATTGGTTTCATGCTGGCTGAACGGCTAATAAAAAACCGTCAAGGGGCCTCTGTCTAAAGTGTGCAAAGTTTATACCCGTGAGACTGACCGCACAATGCGGCAGACCGCTAGCAAAATCAAAGACTTGCGCGGGCAGCCCGACAGACCTCGGTTTGAGGAAGAAAAGGTGCAATGAAAAAGGCGTCTGTCGCAAATAACGCCAGACGCCCTTTATAGCGCGATTGCTTACAAATCCGGATCTTCCATGCCGCCATAGATATCCGAGTCTTTATAGAGATCACGCACATGACGCACGAGGACCATGATCACCGCCGCCACCGGAAGCGCCAGTAAGATCCCAGTGAAACCGAACAACTCCCCCCCCGCCAGAATCGCGAAGATCACCGCCACCGGATGCAGACCTATGCGATCACCCACCAACAGCGGCGTCAGCACCATACCCTCCAGCGCCTGACCGACCATGAACACCGCGACAATCCCCAGCATCGGATAAAGATCGCCACCGAACTGGAAGAAGCCAGCGATGATCGCAGCCCCTATACCGATCACAAAGCCCATATAAGGCACGATTGCGGCCAGACCTGCGATCACACCGATCAACAGCCCTAACTCCAGACCCACCAGCATCAGGCCCGCCGCGTAGATCACGCCCAGCGCCACCATCACCAACAACTGCCCGCGAATGAATGCGCCAAGCACCTCATGACACTCGCCGGCCAGCGCAACGATTTTCTCCTCACGGTGACGCGGTAGCAAACTGCGCACCTTGCCCATCATCACGTCCCAGTCGCGCAATAAATAGAAGCAGACCACCGGGATCAGCACCAGATTGGTCAACCAGCCGATTAGCGCCAGTGTCGAGGTCGTAGCCTGGGCCAGAATGATGCCCACGATATCGCCGGTCTGCCCCATGTGTTCAGAAATCGCGGCCTTGACCTTATCGAACTTCCAGAACCCGTCAGCCAGCCCCAGCTTGGCCTGCGTCCACGGCAACGCGGTGTGCTGCAGCCAGTCAAGTATTTGCGGTGCCAGCTCGTACAAGCGATACAGTTGCTTGGCGAGCATCGGCACCAACACCAACAGCAAGCCCATCATAATCAGGGTGAAGACCACGAACACAGCCACCACGCTGAGGGTACGCGACAACCCGAGCTTTTCAAGACGATCAGCCACCGGATCGCCCATGTAGGCCAGCAGCAGCGCCACCAGAAACGGCGTCAGAATCGAATGCAGCAAAAAAATAAACAGGCACAGCAAGACAATCCCACCAGCCCAGAACCAACGACGCGTATCTGTCATTACCGCCCCTACCGCCACTTATACCGTGGCCTAAAAATGAATGTCGCCTAGGGTCTATTACCGCTTAGTTGTGACCGCAACCAAACGGCAACAGACCCCAGCGCATTGTTATGAACGCCACTACCAACGAAAGTGCAGTTGCGGCCCGGATACAGGTTGAATCGTAGGCGCAGCGCCTGCAACCGGCGCTTCGCCCGCATTGACAGGCGTTGGCGGCACTTCACCGGCTGGTACTTCCTGCAATTTGGCCAGTGACAGTTGCGAGCGCAGTTGGTCCGGGCTGCCGGAAACGTCGAATACCACGTGATCGCCGTCCACCGACTTCAGACGCCCGCCGAAGGGTTCCAGCAAGCGTGTCAGTTGCGCATAACGCTCAAGGGTCATGCCCTGAACCTCCAGCGCCAAACTGGACGATGCGCCCGGCTTGACCACAAACCTCGGAGCCAGACGCTGACTCACCGCCAGCAATACCGCATCGGCCAAGGCATCGGAACTGACGCCCGTCGCGGAGCCCTGCTCACGCTGATCGCCCAGCCACAGGTGCCATTTACCTTGCCATTGACCGCCGTTTTCCTGGGCATGTACGGCCAGAATCGCGTCAGAGCCATAACGCTCGGACGCCTCTTTCAGTGGACCCACATCGTTGCTTTCCAGCGTCTTGGCGTTGCCCATGCTTTGTTCGCCAAGGTCCGCCAGTGGCAAACGCAGCGGCAAGCCTCGGTGTTGCGCAGCGCGACGCAGCGGTTCAGCAGAAGACTGCCCGTCACCTACCAGATTGGAACCCTCGGTGGCGTCGTTCAGCCACCAGGCGAGGATCACCGGACGGTTACTGCCCCACAGCGATAAACCGGCACTGCGCAACGTACGATCAGTGCTCACTGGATCGAAGTCGACCAGCAGCGATTCAGGCGGGCCAGCTTCATAGCCGTATTGGCTGATGATTTGTTGCGGATCGCTGCGTACAGCGGCCAGCGCCGAACCTTGCGCGGCCTTGACGTCGCCCGTCAGGCGAATTACCAGCGTTTCCAGCGCGGCCTGGGTAGCGCGAGTTTTTTCGTCGGGGGTTTGCCCGCTGACAGGTTCGCGGACCTGATACAGATTGTTCACTGTCTCGGCGAAGGTCGGCAGACTGATGAACGACAGACAGCCTGCAAACAGGCAACTGGTCAGACGCATGGCTGGGGATAGACGCATGAAAAATTCCCGAAGAGCAAAAAGCAGCAGTATATATAGCTGCATGAAAATGGTTGGCGTGGTTAAGACAGCACTAACGTGCGAATCACTCCCGTGGCGACGACGTTACAGCTTATATAGCTGTCGACGAACGGGCCAGCCTGGTTAAAGGTCGTTATTTTTCTTCATGATGCTTCTACCTGTCGGCCCAAGGATGGCCGCTGCGGCCCAAGCCTGATAAAATCGCGCGCCTTCGCAGACTGGCTGTGACAATGGCCACGAGCCGTACCCACCTCGGTCGTTACCCCGAATCCCCCTAAAGGCCTGGATCATGAGCAAGCAACCCTCCCTGAGCTACAAAGACGCCGGTGTAGACATCGACGCCGGTGAAGCATTGGTCGAACGCATCAAGAGCGTTGCCAAGCGCACCAAGCGCCCGGAAGTCATGGGCGGCTTAGGGGGCTTCGGCGCTCTCTGCGAAATTCCGGCCGGCTATAAACAACCCGTGCTGGTCTCTGGCACTGACGGCGTCGGCACCAAGTTGCGTCTGGCGCTTAACCTGAACAAACACGACACCATCGGCATCGATCTGGTGGCCATGTGCGTTAATGACCTGGTTGTATGCGGCGCCGAGCCGCTGTTCTTCCTCGATTACTACGCCACCGGCAAACTGAACGTCGATACCGCCGCCCAGGTCGTCACCGGTATTGGCGCTGGCTGCGAACTGGCAGGCTGCTCGCTGGTTGGCGGCGAAACCGCTGAAATGCCCGGCATGTACGAAGGCGAAGACTACGACCTGGCGGGTTTCTGCGTCGGCGTCGTTGAAAAAGCCGAGATCATCGACGGCTCCAAAGTCACGGCCGGCGACGCACTGATCGCCCTGCCGTCTTCCGGACCACACTCTAACGGCTACTCGCTGATCCGCAAGATCATCGAAGTCGCTGGCGCCGACATTGAAACCATTCAACTGGACGGCAAACCACTGACCGACCTGCTGATGGCGCCGACCCGCATTTACGTCAAGCAACTGCTGAAACTGATCAAGGACACTGGCGCAGTCAAGGCCATGGCCCACATCACCGGCGGCGGCCTGCTGGACAACATCCCTCGCGTATTGCCTGAAGGCGCACAAGCCGTGGTCGACGTCGCCAGCTGGAAGCGTCCTGCCGTGTTCGACTGGCTGCAAGAAAAGGGCAATGTCGATGAGCATGAGATGCACCGTGTATTGAACTGCGGCGTCGGCATGGTCATCTGCGTGGCGCAGGAGCACGTAGAAGCCTCCCTCAAGGCACTACGTGATGCTGGCGAACAACCCTGGGTCATCGGCCAGATTGACACTGCTGTTGCAGGCGCGGCGCAAGTCGAGCTGAAAAACCTCAAGGCACATTGATGCCGGAGTCGATGCACGACAAATGTGATGTCGTGGTGCTGCTGTCAGGCACCGGCGGTAACCTGCAAGCCATGATCGACAGCTTTCAGGTTGACCCTGGCCCGGTACGTATCCGCGCGGTGATCTCCAACCGCGCCGATGCCTTTGGCCTGCAACGTGCGCGCAATGCGGGGATCGAAACGCGCGCCCTCGATCACACCGCCTATGAAGGTCGCGAGGCCTTCGACGCCGCGCTGATCGAGCACATCGATGCGTTCAAACCGAAACTGGTGGTGCTCGCCGGGTTCATGCGCATCCTGAGCGCGAGCTTCGTTCGCCACTACCACGGTCGCCTGCTGAATATTCACCCTTCCCTTCTTCCACGCTATAAAGGCTTGCACACCCATCAGCGAGTACTGGAAGCTGGCGATGCCGAGCACGGCTGCAGCGTCCACTTCGTCACCGAGGAACTCGATGGGGGGCCTCTGGTCGTACAAGCTACTGTTTCGGTAGAGTTGGGCGACTCACCCACCACCCTGGCGCAACGGGTTCATACCCAGGAACACCAGATTTATCCACTGGCCATACGCTGGTTCGCCGAAGGCCGATTGAGTCTTGGCAAACAAGGTGCATTATTGGACGGTCAGCTATTGGGGCCAAACGGCCACTTGATTCCGGCTATTTAATTTAAAAACGGGAGATATTATGCGTCGCGCTTTGCTCTTCGCTTTCGCTCTGCTCGCACTTCCTGCGGTCAATGCGGCAGACCTTCAACCTTTCTCCGCCAGCTACACCGCCGACTGGAAACAGCTGCCCATGAGCGGCGGCACTGCTGAACGCAGCCTTGAGAAGAGCGCCAACGGCACTTGGACCTTGAGCTTCAAGGCATCGATGATGATCGCCAGCCTGACCGAAGTCAGCACGATCAAAGTCGACAAGGACGCATTGCTGCCCCAAACCTACCACTTCGAACGTGGTGGCCTGGGCAAGAGCAAGACCGTGGACCTGGTGTTTGACTGGCCCACCAAGTTCATCACCGGCACCGACCGCAACGATGCAGTCAAACTGCCGTTGAACGCTGGCGTTCTCGACAAGTCAACCTATCAGTTGGTGTTGCAACATGACGTTGCAGCCGGCAAGAAAAGCATGACGTACCAAGTGGTTGACGGTGACGAAATCGACACCTATGACTTCCGCGTACTGGGTGCCGAGAAAGTCTCAACCAAGGTTGGCTCGGTAGACGCCATTAAAGTCGAGCGAGTCCGCGATCCGACACAGAACAAACGCATCACGGTGATGTGGTTCGCCAAGGACTGGGATTACTTGCTGGTTCGTCTACAGCAGGTCGAAACCGACGGTAAGGAATACAACATCATGCTGCAGGACGGTAACGTCAATGGCAAAACGGTCAAGGGCAGCTGATTCAATATCACCTGCAAGCGGTACAGTGAACCCAGCCTTTAGCACCATGCAGCTCACTGAAAACCTGGCCTTTGACATCTTCACCACCACACGCCTCATTGGTGTGGAGCACTCATAAAAAATCCGGAATCCTCATCAGATTCCGGATTTTTTTTGCTGCCTGGGAATTAGGCCTGTTCGATCTTAATCGGCGATCAACGCAAACTTGGCCCATTGAAGCCAGCCCACATTGCGATCTGCTCGGCCATACTTGCACCCAGCTTCTTGGAGAAACGGTCGAACGGCGACTCCTGGACGGTGTAATCCACAATGTCTTTCTCGCCAATCACGTCACGCGCGACATAGCTGGAGCTGCCCAGCCCATCGACCAGACCCAATGCCACGGCTTGTTCGCCAGTCCAGACCAGACCGGAAAACAGCTCGGGATGCTCTTTATCCTTCAAGCGATCACCCCGTCCCGCTTTGACGCTGGCAATAAACTGCTTGTGCGTGGTGTCGAGCACACCTTGCCAAAATGCGGTTTCATCAGCTTTTGGCGGCTGGAAGGGGTCGAGAAACGCCTTATGCTCGCCCGAGGTGTAGGTCCGACGATCGACGCCCAGCTTTTCCATCGTGCCCACGAAGCCAAAGCCTGCGGCTGTCACACCGATGGAACCGACCAGACTGGCCTTGTCGGCGTAGATCTGATCTGCGGCGCTGGCAATGTAATAAGCCCCCGAAGCGCCCAGATCGCTGATCACTGCATATACCTTGATGTCAGGCTTTTGCCCGCGCAGACGACGAATCTCGTCATAGATGTAGCCAGACTGCACCGGACTGCCGCCCGGACTGTTGATACGCAAGATCACGCCCTTGGTCTTCTCGTCTTCAAAGGCTGCACGTAAGGCCGTGACGATATTGTCGGCGCTGGCGGCTTCCTTATCGGCGATCATGCCCTGTATATCGATTAGCGCGGTGTGGCTCGACTTGCGTGAAGTACCCTTTTCGAAGTCCATCAGCGGCGAAAATATCAAAAGCGCGGCGAACAGATAAACGAAGGTCAGCGACTTGAAGAAGATCCCCCAGCGACGTGAACGGCGCTGCTCCTGAACACTGGCCAGTAATGTCTTTTCCAGCAGCTTCCAGCTTTTTGCCTCTGCCTTGCCTTCAACAACGTCGTCTTTGTCCTGCGACGTCGCTGCTTTCCATTCGTCCGACATAAATAATCACTCCAACAACGAAGATTCAGCACTGCGCGTACCCAGCCAGGTACGCAATTCAGAAAAATGCTCGATAGCCAGGCGCGGCTCGAATGCTCGCAACGAATCCAGCTCCTGCGCGCCGTAACCCACTGCGACCGAGTCCATGCCAGCGTTACGCGCCATTAACAAATCAAACGAGGAGTCACCAATCATCAAAGCCTTCTCAGGCTTCACGCCGCAATGCGTGAGAATTTCGTGCAGCATCAGCGGGTCGGGCTTACTGGCGGTTTCGTCAGCGGCGCGAGTGATATCGAAATAATCCAGCCAGCCGTGCGCTTTCAGCACCCTATCCAACCCTCGACGCGCCTTACCCGTTGCCACCGCCATCCGATAACCCTGAGCGCGAAAATGCTCCAGAGAAGCATGAACATCGTCGAAAAGCTGCGACGGTTCAGCATCCAACGCCATGTATCTGTCGGCATAGCGCTGACGAAAATCGATCAGATCATTGCTGGAAATGTCGGGGTATAAGGTACGGATGGCCTCAGGCAAGCCCAGACCAATAATGCCTTTGATGGCCAGGTCGTCGCGCACCGGTCGATTCGACAACACAGCGGCGTCGCGCATGGCATCGACGATGCGACCAATGGAGTCGGCCAGCGTGCCGTCCCAGTCGAAAATCAGTAGCTCGTAATCAGGCCGCACTCAATCGCTCCACGGTCTTGGCCCACATTTCATCGACGGGCGCTTCAACCTTCAACGCAGTACCGTCCTGCATTGGCACGGTCAATGCGTAGGCGTGCAAAAACAGCCGTTTACCGCCCAAGTCTCGAATCTCCTTGCTGAAGCCTTCGTCGCCATACTTGGTGTCGCCAGCGATTTCATGGCCAGCATGCAACGCGTGGACACGAATCTGATGCGTACGGCCGGTAATCGGCCGCGCCTCGACCAAAGTTGCGAAATCGCCGAAACGGCGCAACACCTTGAACAGGGTCAGTGCCTCCTTGCCCTCTTCATTGACCTCAACCATCCGCTCTCCGGAACGCAGGTTGCTCTTCATCAACGGCGCACGGACTTGCTTCACTGCGCTCGCCCAGTTGCCACGGACCAGCGCCATGTAGCGTTTGTCGACGCCGTCACCGCGCAATTGCTCGTGCAAATGGCGCAACATGCTGCGCTTCTTGGCAATCATCAGCAGGCCGGAAGTGTCCCGATCGAGCCGATGCACCAACTCCAGTTCCTTGGCGTCGGGGCGCAACTGACGAAAGGCTTCAATCACACCGAAACTCAAACCGCTGCCACCGTGAACGGCGATGCCCGCAGGCTTGTTGAGCACGATCAGGGCCTTGTCTTCGTAAACGATGGCCGCTTCCAGACGCTGCAACAACCCCTGCGCTACCGGCACCGGCTCGTCGCGCTCAGGCACGCGAACAGGCGGAACGCGCACGATGTCGCCCGCCTGAAGCTTGTACTCGGGCTTGATCCGCCCCTTGTTCACTCGCACTTCGCCCTTGCGCAATATGCGGTAAATCAAGGTTTTGGGAACGCCCTTGAGGTACGTGATCAGAAAATTATCGATGCGTTGACCGGCAAGTTCCGGCGCAACCTCAACCAGCTGGACGCTGGGGGTTGGAGGGGTGATATTCGTCATGGCGCAAATCATAACAATTTTTTATGGATTTGAAGCACTTAATGATTGCTGCTATAGTCGCGAACGCCGCCAAAAGCGGCCTGGACAGCGGACCAACGGCATGACAACCGGCCGTGACCAACGCAATTCACGAGGGCGCGAGGCCGTCCTACGGGGCTTTCGGTGACAACGGAAGTCTGCAAGCGTAACAAGCGCAGGTGACATGAGGCCTGAAACAAGCCCGATCGCAGAGTGAATCACTCGCCATCGTGGCCCATGTTCAAGGCCAGTTCACAAAGTGCAGTCGCTTTCAGACACCTCCGAGCGAATGCTTCGGAAACCATGCCTTATATGAGCCATGACGCGCGAACTTCCCATCGAAGGATCGCGGTAAATGCAAACCCGCTGCGGATTCAGCGCGCGGCAGCACCCGAATTATCAGGGATACGTGTGGGGTGGAGACGCACAACCGTCGGACTGTGTAGCAAGGCTTTATCCAAGACGCTTCATATCGTCCGCTGCCGATGGTTGATTCCTCCTCCTGACAAAGCTTTTGCTGACAGGGTGTCATTTGTCACCACAGCAAGCAGGAAACGTCGTCGCGAGCCAGGCCCCTTTGGCCGAATCTCGCTAGACACTGGAGTGTCCAACCACTCTTGACGCGCCCTGACACCGACCGTGAGAAGTCGTGTGTGCCGAACGCCGTTTCCGGCAGCCCGGAAACCGACGGTACTACATGAAAAGAATGCTGATTAACGCAACTCAACCCGAAGAGTTGCGTGTTGCGCTGGTAGACGGCCAGCGCCTATACGACCTGGACATCGAATCCGGGGCCCGCGAGCAGAAAAAGGCCAACATCTACAAGGGCCGGATCACTCGTATCGAACCAAGCCTTGAGGCTGCTTTTGTCGATTTCGGCTCTGAGCGCCATGGCTTCCTGCCGCTGAAAGAAATCTCCCGCGAATACTTCAAGAAAGCCCCCGAAGGCCGCGTCAACATCAAGGACGTCCTGAGCGAAGGCCAGGAAGTCATCGTTCAGGTCGAAAAAGAAGAACGTGGCAACAAGGGCGCTGCCCTGACCACCTTCATCAGCCTGGCCGGTCGCTATCTGGTATTGATGCCGAACAACCCGCGTGCCGGTGGTATTTCCCGCCGCATCGAAGGCGAAGAGCGCAACGAACTGCGTGAAGCACTTAACGGCCTGATCGCTCCCGCCGACATGGGCCTGATCGTGCGCACTGCCGGCCTGGGTCGCAGCAGTGAAGAAATGCAGTGGGACCTCGACTACCTGCTGCAACTCTGGACCGCCATCAAAGAAGCATCACTGGACCGCACCGCGCCCTTCCTGATCTACCAGGAAAGCAACGTCATCATCCGCGCCATCCGTGACTACTTGCGCCAGGACATCGGCGAAGTGCTGATCGACAGCGTCGAAGCTCAGGAAGAAGCACTGACCTTCATCCGCCAGGTGATGCCGCAGTATGCGAGCAAAATCAAGCTGTACGAAGACAGCGTTCCTCTGTTCAACCGTTTCCAGATCGAAAGCCAGATCGAGACCGCCTTCCAGCGCGTCGTCGAACTGCCTTCCGGCGGCTCCATCGTCATCGACCCCACCGAAGCCCTGGTGTCCATCGACATCAACTCGGCGCGTGCCACCAAAGGCAGCGACATCGAAGAAACCGCACTGCAGACCAACCTTGAAGCGGCTGAAGAAATCGCCCGTCAATTGCGTCTGCGTGACATCGGCGGCCTGATCGTCATTGACTTCATCGACATGACGCCGGCCAAGAACCAGCGCGCCGTGGAAGAAAAAGTCCGTGAAAGCCTGGAAGCCGACCGCGCCCGCGTTCAGGTTGGCCGTATCTCGCGCTTCGGCCTGCTGGAAATGTCCCGTCAGCGTCTGCGTCCATCCCTGGGCGAAAGCAGCGGCATCGTTTGCCCGCGCTGTAACGGCACCGGCATCATTCGTGATGTCGAATCGCTGTCCCTGGCGATCCTGCGCCTGATCGAAGAAGAAGCCCTGAAAGACCGCACTGCCGAAGTCCGCGCTCAAGTGCCAATCCCGGTTGCTGCGTTCTTGCTTAACGAAAAACGCAACTCGATCACCAAGATCGAACTGCGCACCCATGCCCGCATCGTGATTCTGCCGAACGATCATCTCGAAACCCCGCACTTCGAAGTGCAGCGTCTGCGTGATGACAGCCCGGAAGCCCACACCCTGCAATCGAGCTACGAAATCGCCGCTGCCGCTGCCGAAGTGGAAGAGGTCGCGCCGCCAGCTGCCGCCACCCGCACCCTGGTTCGTCAGGAAGCAGCGGTCAAGACTGCTCCGCCACGCGCCAATGCACCGGTGCCGGCCGAAGTAGCCGCTCCGGTTGCCATCGCACCCGTTGTGCATGAGCCCAGCCTGTTCAAAGGCCTGGTGAAATCCCTGGTGAGCCTGTTCGCCACCAAAGAAGAGCCAGCAGCCCCGGTTGTCGTCGAAAAGCCTGCAACTGAACGTCCCGCACGTAACGAAGAACGTCGCAATGGTCGTCAGCAGAGCCGTATCCGTAATGGCCGTCGCGATGAAGAACGCAAGCCGCGCGAAGAACGCGCCCCTCGTGAAGCCCGTGAAGAACGCGCACCACGCGAAGAGCGTGCGCCGCGTGAGGAACGAGCCCCACGTGAAGAGCGTCCTGTACGTGAACCACGTGAAGCCCGTGACGAAACCACTGCACCCCGCGAAGAACGTCCGGCTCGCGCTCCCCGTGAAGAGCGCGCACCGCGTGCCCCCCGCGAAGACCGCAAGTCCCGCGAAGATCGTCCGGTCCGTGAATTGCGTGAGCCGCTGGACGCAGCCCCTGCGGTCAACGTGCCACGCGAAGAACGCCCAGAGCGCGCGCCTCGTGAGGAACGTCAACCGCGTCCGCCGCGTGAGGAGCGTCAGCCTCGTGCCGAGCAGGCCGTTGCTGCCGAGAGCGAAGAAGAAGTGCTGTTGACCGACGAGCAGCAGGACGACAACCAGGAACACGCCGAAGGCGATCGTCCTCGTCGCCGCTCCCGTGGCCAGCGTCGTCGCAGCAACCGTCGTGAACGTCAGCGTGATGCCAACGGCAATGTGATCGAAGGCAGCGAAGGCACTGAAGAGAACCCGGAAGCAGATACTGCTGAAATCGCCGCCGGCCTGGTTGTCACCGAAGCCGTCGCCAGCAGCGTGATCAGTGCATCAGCCGAAGCCGAGGCAAATCTTCAGGCAGAACACGCTACGGCAGCAGTCGAAGTGCCTGTACAAGAGCCAGTTGCCGAAGCCTCTGCGGTAGAAGTACCGTCAGTTGAAGCACCTGTCGCGCCAACCTCCGCCAAGCCTATACCTACGCCGGAAGTTGAGGTCGCACCTTTCGACTCGACTCTCGCACCGTTCGAACGCCAGGTTAAAGCGGCTGCTCAGGCCGAGTTGTTCGAAACGCCGGCTATCGTCGAGGCGCCAGTGGTTGCCGAGGAATCGAAGCAGGCCCAAACGCCTGTGACCGAATCTGCGGAGCTGCCTGCTCCAACGCCGGTGGCGGCTGAACCAACAGTTGCCGAGCCAACCGCTGCACCTGTAGCGCCTGAACCAGCCATCAGCCAACCAGCAGTATTCGAAGCGCCCGCCACACTGGCCGCTCCGGAAACTGTTGCAACACCGACCACCGCTGAAGCGACAGTGGCCCAGCCTGTGGCCACCGAAGAGAAGCCTGCGCTACCAGTAAGCGCCAGCGGTCGCGCACCGAACGATCCACGTGAAGTTCGCCGTCGTCGCCTGGAAGCCGAGCGTCTGCAGAAGGAAGTTGAAGCCCGCGCCGCAACCGTCAGCGCGCCTCAGGCTGCCGAAGTCGTCGAGCCAGCACCGGCCGTCGAAACCCACGTGACTCCCTCAGCAGAAGCCGCGCCGACTCAGTCAATCGACGAGAACGTGCAATCCGCTGAAGAAGTCGTGCATCACCACGCTGCAGAACTGGAAGAAAGCAAAGAGCCTAAACCGCTCGCTTGATTCTCGCTGAATGAAAAAGCCCGATCTGTGTAGGCAGATCGGGCTTTTTCACGCCTGAGTTTTAGATTTATGTGGGTTTGAATTCCAGAGCCGACGGCACATCGACGTCCCATAACACCCCCGGATCGTCGACACTGACTTCCTTGATCCTCGCTCCCGGAAACAAGCGCCTGGCGCCCATCTCCCCAGACAGCGTCATCAATGCCGGCCCAAGATCTCGGCCAAATCCAACCGGATGTCCGTATTTACCCTGATGCACCGGCACGCTGATCGCATCGTCTTCTAGCGACCGGATCACGCAGTCAAGGGTATCAGGGTGAATGAAAGGCATGTCACCCAACAGGATCAACCAGCCACGGTGATGGGGCTCAGCGGCAACCGCTGCGGCAATACTGTCGCCCATGCCCGGCGAATCCAGAATTACCACCTCGCAGCCGTGCCGCAAACCCAACTCGGCGACTCCGGGAAAATCAGGACGGGTCAAGACCACGCACTTGTCCACCGAAGCGCAAATATTGATCAGCACATGCTCAAGGACAGACCGCTCGATGCCGTCGCGTCCCATACATTGCGCCAGCAGCTTGTTGCGGTGAGCGCCAGCGACGTGTCGATAGCGGCTACCTTTTCCTGCGGCAAGCACGATGGCACACAAGGTTTCATGCATGCTCAATCCTCTCCACTGACCGAGGTGTGACATCTGAAATGCAAAGGCCAAGCCAGGAGGACCGCCTTTCCCTCAGTAAACGTTAGGCTCCATTTCCAGCTCAACACCAAATCGCTCGGCAATATCGGCCTGAATCCGGCGTGCCAGCCCCAGCAGTTCAGCGCCACTCGCAGCACCGTAATTGACCAGCACCAACGACTGCAATTGATGCACACCCGCATCACCGTCACGAAAGCCCTTCCAGCCAGCTTGCTCGATCAGCCAGCCAGCGGCGAGTTTCACGCGACCTTCAGGTTGTGGGTAACTGACCAGTCCGGGATGCGTCTGCTTGATGAGGCCCGCCAACTCGGCAGACACCAATGGGTTTTTGAAAAAACTACCGGCATTGCCAAGTATTGTAGGGTCCGGGAGTTTCTCGCTGCGAATGGCACAGATCGCACGGCTGACATCTATCGGCGTCGGTTGCTTAATGCCCAACGCGTCCAGACGCTGGCGCACTGGACCGTAGTCCAAATGCAAGTCCGCGCTGTAGCTCAGGCGAAACTTCACACGCAGAATCAGCCAGCGCCCGGCATCATGCTTGAACACGCTGTCGCGGTAACCGAACGCGCAGTCCTGCAGCGAGAACTCACGTAATTGACCCGTCTGGCGGTCCATCGCAGTCAGGCTGTGGAACACATCCTTGATCTCGACGCCGTATGCACCGATGTTCTGCATCGGCGCCGCACCGACGGTCCCCGGGATAAGACTGAGATTTTCCAGCCCGGCCAAGCCGCGAGCCAGCATGTCCTGTACGAATGGATGCCAGGGTTCTCCCGCTTCGGCCTCGACCACCGCATGACCGCAGTCCTCGTGAACGATGCGAATGCCGCGACTCGACATGCGCAACACCAACGCATCGATATCGCCAGTCAATAGCAGGTTGCTGCCACCGCCAACAATCAACAAAGGCAGGCCATGCGCTTGCGAGTAGGCCAGAGCTTGGCGCACGTCATCATCACTGCGCGCTTGGGCAAACAAGCGAGCCCGAACATCGACGCCAAAGGTATTGAACGGCTTGAGGGAGACGTCAGGTTGCACGTACAAGGTCATGAGTAGACCCGCCCCGAGAAAGACCGAACGATGGGACTGATAGGCATCAAACCTCCAGCAAACGCCGAACGCGTTCCAGATCCTCGGCAGTGTCGACACCGGCTGGCGGCGCTTCCAGAGCATCGGCAACGTGAATGCGCACGCCATGCCAAAGGGCTCGCAGTTGCTCCAGGCTTTCGGTGTTCTCCAACCAGCAAGGCCCCCAACTGACGAAGTCGTGAAGGAAACCGGCACGATAGGCATAAATGCCAATGTGGCGACGATAGGGCACGCCTTCGGGCAAATGATCGCGGTCTTTGGCCAAGGCATCACGGGCCCACGGCAACGGCGCGCGGCTGAAGGTCAGCGCCAAGCCATTGATGTCGGACACGACTTTGACCACGTTAGGGTTGAACAACGCGGCCATGTCGTCGATTGGCTCAGCCAGCGTCGACATGCGCGCCTCAGGATGCGCGGCAAGGTTATCGGCGACCTGATCGATCACCGAGGGCGGAATCATCGGCTCATCCCCCTGCACGTTGACCACGATGGCGTCGTTCGCCAGCCCCAGCTGCGAGGCCACTTCGGCCAGGCGATCCGTGCCCGAGTTGTGGTCATTGCGCGTCATTAGCACTTCAGCGCCAAAAGCACGACAGGCGTGCGCAATACGCAAATCATCCGTTGCGATCACAACGCGCTGGGCGCTGCTTTTACGAGCCTGCTCCCAGACATGCTGGATCATCGGCTTGCCGGCAATGGTTTTCAGCGGCTTGCCAGGAAAACGACTGGAGCCATAACGCGCGGGGATGACAACGGTAAAGGTTGCGGTCATTTATCCAGACGCTCATCGGCGGACAGGGTACGGGCTTCGCTTTCGAGCATCACCGGGATGCCATCACGAATCGGGTAGGCCAGGCCTGCACCTTTGCTGATCAGCTCGGTTTTGTCGGCGCTGAGCTTGAGCGGACCTTTGCAGATCGGGCAAGCGAGGATGTCGAGCAATTTGGTGTCCATAAGTAATCCTGAGCAAGTCATGGCAAAAGACGGTGTAGCTGCGAATCGAACCACTGGGCAAAGGCTGTGGAAGGCACCGCCTCCACCGCGAGATACCACCAGTTCGCGGCGGCGAAGGCGCGACATTTCACGGCGTCCTTCTCGGTCATGATCAACGGCAAAGGCGGCTCAAAAGCCAGGGTCTTCGCACTGTAGAGAGCATGATCGGCAAACGGGTGTGGCACAGGTCGCCAGTGTAGTCCTTCGAGGGTATTGAAGAAACGTTGCGGGTTGCCGATTCCGGCCACCGCATGCACCGCTTGTCCCGGCGCAAAGTGTTCGACGGGTTTACGTTCACCTGTGAGCAGATTGATCAACGCCAAAGGTTGGAGCTCAAAGCCGTAGCCATCGTCGCGGTCCTTGGCGGCGCCGTTGTAAAGCAGCGCATCGACGCTGTGCAACCGTTCAATCGGCTCACGCAGCGGACCTGCGGGCAAGCAACGACCATTGCCCAGTCCGCGCGCGGCATCAATCAATACCAGCTCCAGATCCCGTGCCAGACGGTAATGCTGTAGACCGTCATCGGAAAGAATCAGGTCCAGTGGCTCCTGGGCGAGTAACGCACGGACCGCTTGCCCGCGATCAGGGTCGATCATCAATGGCACGCCAGTACGTTGCACGATCAACAGCGGTTCATCGCCTGCCTCGTCAGCGCTGTTTTGAGGCAAGACGCGCCAGGGCAAGCTCGGCGGTTTGGCGCCGTACCCGCGGCTGACCACGCCGACGTTTAAGCCCTGGCGACGGCAGTGCTCGATCATCCACAGAATGAGTGGGGTCTTGCCGGTACCGCCGACGGTGATGTTACCCACCACGATGACCGGTACCGGGGCTCTATAAATATCGCCCTCACCCGCCAGGAACCGTGCGCGCTTTTTATTGACCACTCGCCGATAAAGGCATTCCAGCGGGCGAAGCAATGCAAGGGCCGGATGACCGGCGTACCAAGCGTTGAGCAGTCGGTCGTTGAGCGCCATCAGTTCGCCGATGCGGCCTCGACAGTGGTCATGCGTAAATGGGCGAACCCGAGTTTGCCAGCAGCATCCATAGCCGTGATCACCGCCTGATGTGGGGTCTTGCCGTCGGCGCTGATGGACAGCGGCAGGCTGGTATCACCCGCTGACTCCTTCTGCAAGGCATCGATCAGGGTTTGCAGATGGCTGTCAGGGAGCAGTGTGTTATTTACCGAATAAACGCCATCGGCGTTGATGGTGATGTCAAGGTGCTTCTTATCGACATCGTCGGCTGAGGCGCCGGTCACTGACTGCGGCAAATCCACACGCATCTGGGTTTCACGCGTGAAGGTGGTGGTCACCACGAAGAACAGCAGCAAAATGAACACCACATCGATCAGTGACACCAGATTGATGTCGATGGTCTCCCGAGGTTTGCGGCGGCGGAATTTCACTTCTTCTTGCCCTCGGCCTTGCCGACAGGTTTCTCTGGCATGCCGACGCTGACCAGATCCACGTCACGATCCCCCTGCACCACTTCAACCAACTTGATCGCTTCCTGCTCCATGCCAACCACCAGCTCGTCGACGCGGCTTTGCAGGTAGCGATGAAAGAAGATCGTCGGGATCGCAACGGTCAAGCCCGAGGCGGTACAAATCAATGCCTTGGCGATACCACTGGCGAGCATACCGGCATTACCTGTCATGCCCGAATTGGTGAACGAACTGAAGATGTCGATCATGCCGAGCACAGTGCCCAACAATCCCAGCAGAGGCGCCATGGCAGCAATGGTGCCCAGGGTCGCGAGGTAGCGTTCCAGCTCATGAATGACCCGGGCAGCGGCCTCTTCGATGCACTCTTTCATGATCTCGCGACCATGACGGGAGTTGGCCAGGCCCGCGGCGAGGATTTCTCCCAGCGGAGAATCGGCGCGTAGCTCTTTGAGCTTGTCGCTGCTGAGCTGTTTGTCCTTGATCCAGCGCCACACTTGACCGAGCAGATGCGGTGGCGTGATGCGGCTGGCGCGCAGGGTCCACAGGCGTTCGATGATGATCCCGACTGCAGCGATGGAACTCAGAATGATCGGTAGCATCATCCAGCCACCAGATTTGACCAACTCCCACACAGCAACCACCCCCTGAAAAAAAGTGGCGCCACTCTAACATAGGGCCGCGGGCTCGCCGAACCCCGCGATCAATAACCGGCTCTTTCATTCACGCCAGAAGCGCTGCGTCCTACGTTCAGCCTGCGGCTCGCCAAAGGCACCCAATTGAAAAGTGATGGCCCCCAGTTCGGCACTGTCGTAAGCCGCGATGCCCATCCACTGGTAGCGCGACATCACCAGTGGGTGTGGGTGGCCAAAGCTGTTGTTGCGGCCTCGGGAGATCAACACACCACGCGGCGCGACCGCACGCAGGAACGGCTTGGACGACGAACTGCGACTACCGTGATGAGGCGCTTGCAGCCAGTCGGCGCGCACGTCAAAACCTTCATCCAACAACGCGCGCTCAGCCTTGATGTCGATGTCGCCGGTCAGCAACAATCGCTCGCCATTGGCTTGGACGCTGAGCACGCAAGACGCCTGATTACCCTCGACAGCGTCTTGCCAGATCCATGTGGAGAAAACCACCCCGTTCCAGTTCCAGGATTCGCCGTTACGACAGGACTCGGCCTGCAACTCAGGGGGCAATCTGGCGACATCGCCAGCGAGCACACGCTGCACTGGCAACGCTTGATGAATCGCCGGTGCGCCGCCAGCATGGTCGGCATCGGCATGGCTTAGCAACATCACGTCCAGCGCTTTAATGCCGGCCTTGCGAATGGCCGGAAGCACCACCCGTTGCCCGGTGTCGAACTCGCCAAAGCGCGGTCCGGCGTCGTACAACAAACTGTGTTCACGGGTGCGCAACACAATGGCCAACCCCTGGCCGACATCCAGATGCAGCACTTCGACCCGCCCCTCAGGCACAGACTTGAGCGGCGCAAACACGCAAAGCAGCAGCATCGGCCAACCGAACAGACGTATAGGTACGCCGCTGGGCAACAGCAACAAGACCGCGCCAAGCAGGCTGAACCACCACGCCCAGAGCGGGACGGCCGGTCCGGTCCAGGCAGGCATCCCATCGGCAATGATCGTCAGCAAGCGGAACAACATCTCCATCGAGCCACCCGCCAACCATAAAAGCCCCTCGCCCACAGGTGCGATGGCGAGAAAAACAGTGCCCAGCAGTGCCAGTGGCAGGGTCAATACGCTGATCCATGGCACCGCGAGCAGATTGGCGGCGGGCCCGCTAAGGCTGATCGGCAGGTTGAGCGCCAACAACACCGGGAGCAAGCCGACGGCAATCAACCACTGCGCTCGGGTCCAGCTTTGTAGCCAGCGCCAGGCACCCAACCGTGCGCTAAAAACCAGTATCAGAATGCCCACCGCAGCGAAAGACAGCCAAAATCCTGGCTGCAGACTGACCAAAGGCTCGACGAGCAACACCAGGTTGAGCGACAGCAGCATCGGCCAACTGACGCCCAGTTGACGAAAACGCAGCCGCCACAACAGCACCATGCCGATCATCACGCAGGCACGGCGCACCGGCACCTCAAATCCCGCCAACAAGCCATATGCCAACGCAGCGGCAAACGCCAGCGAACATGCTGCCGGCAACCAAGGCACGAAGCGCGGCCATAATCCCCAGCGAGCGAGGCCGGCGATCAGGCCGTAGATCAAACCGCTGAGCAAGCCAATGTGGGTGCCGGAAATCACCAGTAAGTGAACGGTCCCGGTGTCTTGCAGGACTCGCCAGTCGGTGCTGCTCAGCCCCGAATTATCGCCCAACACCAATGCAGCTAGCCCACCCTCCCGGCCTTGAGCATCGATGGCAAGCAATCGTTGCCTGATCGAATCGCGCCAGGACGGTGCCGCTGATTTGAGCAACTGGCCATCGAGGACCGTGCCCGTCGCGCCGATGCGCTGTGCCAGCAACCACGCTTCATAATCAAAAGCCTGGGGATTGACCAAACCTGCGGGCGCTTTGAGCTTTACTGCCAAACGCCAGTGTTCGCCGCTGCGCAGTTGTGGGCCACCGTACCAGGCGACGCGAATGGTTTCGGGCAACCGGGCACGGCGGGAATGTGGATGCTTGAGCTCAAATCGCACAACACCTTCGACGTTGTGTGGCAGGCCAACGACCTCGCCTTGCAGCCACAGGGTCTGGCCGTCGAGCCGCGCATCGAGCCGATCATCAAGTGCCGCCTTCGCCGAAAAGCAGGCCCACGTCAGCCCAAACAAGAAGAACGCCAGTGGGTAAGTCCGAAACGGCAACAGCGTCAGCGCAATAACCGGCATCAGCAGCAGCAACCAGACGGGCGGCAACGCCGGTAAAAAACGCAGAGCCAACAGCCCCAGTGCAAGCGCCAACATCCCTGTACGCATGAGCTTCTTCCTGTTCACCGCCAAATCCTTCCCACGGCTTAGCGCACTCAGCAGATGACAGCTTTATTAATTGTCACAAAGTCTGAATTTTCACCCTTCAGTATCTGTGCATACTTGCGCTGACCTGCCTGCCCATCATCCGGATAACCGTATGCCACGCCACTTGATCAAGCGTTACATGCCCGATCCGAACCGCATCAGGGAACACAAATCCTTACGTTTATTTGGCCGCTTTTTACACGATCCGAACCTTTGGCACCTGAATCGACGCTCGGTCGCACGGGCGATGGGGATGGGGCTGTTCGCAGCGTTGATGCCAATTCCGCTGCAAATGTTACTGGCAGCGTTGCTGGTGATCTGGGTGCGCGGCAATCTGGCGATCGGTGTGAGTCTGGTCTGGCTGACCAATCCGCTGACCATGCCGCCAGTGTTCTATTGCACCTACAAGATGGGCGCGATGTTGATGGGCCTGCCGCCCAGGTATTTTCCGGACGAGTTGAGCTGGGACTGGATCAACGGGCAATTGACCACTCTGTGGCAGCCGTTGTTGCTCGGATCGCTGGTGACGGGCGTGCTGCTTGGAGTGATGGGGTATTTTCTGACGATGGGCTACTGGCGCTGGTGGGTCGGGCGGCAGTGGCGGCTGCGCAGGGAGAAGCGCAAAAGCCCTGGCATCGCAGGCCTGTAGGAGATCGCCCGTCATCCAGAGGCCACGCTGTCGCGCAGCAAACACGAGGCCTGTAGATACTCTGTTCCCGGTCAGGCTTTCAGTAGGTGCTTTTTGCTGAAAAGCTTGGCCGTATTAAAAGGGCCAGAGCGCGCTGTAGGAGCGCAGCTTGTCCCGCGATTTGGCGCGCAGCGGCAGTAAAGCCGGTGTGCGCGGCGTAGCTGTTACACCGTGTGCGCAGGTTTTACGACGGGTGCCCCGCCGGTCGCGGGACAAGCCCGACTCCTTCAAGCCGTCATCGCAAATGCTTTATGGGGACTTCAGAGGCAGAACGCACTGGCGCCAACGCCTACAGGCAGTACGCGGCGTTCGTTACTGCCGCATCCCTCGCCCACTGACCAGCAGCCGCGCGCACCCCAGGTAGAGGACGATGGTCGCAATGACCATGAACGCCAGGGCGATGCTGATCTTGATGTCTGAGACGCCAAGAATGCCGTAGCGGAAGGCGTTGACCATGTGCAGAACCGGATTGACCAGCGACACGGTCTGCCAGAACGGCGGCAGCAGGTTGATCGAGTAAAACACCCCGCCCAGGTACGTCAACGGCGTCAGCACGAATGTCGGGATGATCGAAATATCATCGAAATTGCGCGCAAACACAGCGTTGATGAAACCCAGCAGTGAGAAGATCGTCGCGGTCAGTACGACCACCACAATGGTGACCCCCAGGTGATGCACCTGCAGGTCAGTGAAGAACATCGACAGGATGGTCACGATAATCCCGACCATCAACCCGCGCAGCACGCCACCCAGGGTGTAGCCGATCAGGATGGTGTGCGGCGACACCGGCGAAACCATCAGCTCTTCAACAGAGCGTTGAAATTTCGCGCCGAAGAAGCTCGACACCACATTGCCATAGGAGTTGGTGATCACCGACATCATGATCAGGCCCGGCACGATGTATTGCATGTAGGTGAAGCCACCCATGTCGCCGATCTGCCGGCCGATCAGGTTTCCGAAGATCACGAAGTACAGCACCATGGTGATCGCTGGCGGCAGCAACGTTTGTGGCCAGATCCGGGTGAAACGGCGGATTTCTCGGTAGACGATGGTATTCAGGGCGATCAGGTTGGGGCGCAGTTCGGCATTCATATCGCCACCTTCGACAGATTTTTTTCCACCAACGACACGAACAGTTCTTCGAGGCGATTGGTTTTATTGCGCAGGCTCAGCACCTGAATATTTTGCAGTGCCAACTGGCTGAACAGCGCGGTGATACCGATGGTTTTATCCACCTGCACTTCCAGTGTGGAACTGTCGACCAGGCGTGATGGATAGCCCATCAACTGAGGGGGTGTCGTCATTGGGTCTTTCAGGTCCAAGAGAAAGGTTTCCACCGTCAAGGTGTTCAACAACTGCTTCATACTGGTGTTTTCGACAATAACACCGTGGTCGATGATGCCGATGTGGCGGCACAAATGCTCAGCCTCTTCCAGATAGTGCGTGGTGAGGATGATGGTAATACCCTTCTGGTTCAGCTCGGTCAGGAACGTCCACATCGAACGACGCAACTCGATGTCCACGCCCGCCGTTGGCTCGTCGAGGATCAGCAAGCGAGGTTCATGGACCAGCGCACGGGCGATCATAAGGCGCCGCTTCATGCCACCTGACAATGAGCGCGACGGTGAGTTGCGCTTGTCCCACAGCCCCAACTGAGTCAGGTACTGCTCGGCACGCTCCTTGGCGACTTTCAACGGAATGCCGTAATACCCGGCCTGGGTCACAACAATGTCGAACGTTTTTTCGAACATGTTGAAATTGAATTCCTGGGGAACCACGCCAATCGAGCGCTTGAGTTGCGCCGGATTGCGGTCCAGGTCGTGACCGAAGATGTTCACCGTTCCGGAGGTCTTGTTGACCAGGGTCGAGATGATGCCAATGGTGGTGGATTTACCGGCGCCGTTAGGGCCGAGCAAAGCGAAGAAATCACCCTCGGCAACATCCAGATCGATACCCTTGAGGGCCTGGAAGCCATTGCCGTAGGTCTTGGTTAACTGCCGAATGGACAGAGCAGAACTCATGACTGAAAAAGCACCGAATAAAGGAAAAGGAGAAATGAAAAATATGAAGACCCGGATGAAAAACCGTGACGCTCAGCGTTGAACAACCTGCGCTCAAAACGCGATCTACCTATAAATGAGCTGATGGCGCCCGCAGTCGGCGGCAATGTTGCTTGCCGACGCCACGCAAGTACAGCGACATCCATTGATAGTAGATATTAATTCAACACAGCCCACGATCAGGTCAGCGCGGTCATGACCGCCTTCTGATACGCCGGCCGTTGTTTCAAACGCTCATACCAGGCTTTGAGATGAGGCATCGCCGGGCGTTCAATCGGCATTTCAAACCAGGCATAAATAAAGCTGCCGAGCGGGATATCACCCATACCGAACTCATCACCAGACAAATACGGATGTGAAGCCAGCGCCTGATCGACAATCACCAACAATTGCTGCACGGTTTTGATCGCGCCATTGATCTGTACCCAATCCTGTTGGTCGGCCGGCGTGCGCAGGACGCCCCAAAAGACGGTGCGAAACGGACCGGCAAAGCTGGACGTGGTCCAATCCATCCATTTGTCCGCAGAGGCTCGAACCTGAGGGTCGCTCGGATACAGCGGCGAGTCGGGGGCGTACCGCGCCGCGAGGTAGCGAACGATGGCGTTCGACTCCCACAGCACAAAATCGCCGTCCTCGATCATCGGTACGACGCCGTTGGGGTTTTTCGCCAGATACTCGGGCTGATCGTTGATGCCGAACGCGCCTCCAGCATTCAGCGACTCATATGCAACGCCCACTTCTTCGGCGATCCACAGTGCCTTGCGGACATTGGAAGAGTTCTTGCGGCCCCAGATCTTCAGCATTGCGTCTTCTCCTTATTGGATACGCGAAAGTGAACGGTCGATGAGTGGCATATGCCCGTCGGCGCACATTCTACCCGCAGAAGGCAGCGTTCGAGCCACAACTTCGCCTGCATCGGCCACCCCACGAACTCCCATGACGGCCCGAGGTCACTATCGATGCGCGGGCCAGAGCCATTGGCTTTGCCCTTGAGGGTGATCCGTTATCACCGTCATCACCGAGGACGTCTTTTATGTTGTGGTTGTGGATTGCGATTCTGCTGATCGGCGTGGCCGCCTTGGCGCACCGTCGAGTTGCACCGTTGCCCGCGCTGGGAGCGGTGGCGGTTTATCTGTTGGCGATGGGTGTGTTTAGTCACGCGCACGCTTGGCTGATGACGATTTTCTGGGGGTTGTGGCTGGTCGTCGTGCTGCCACTGGCGCTGCCGGATTTGCGTCGCCGCTATTTCAGCGCGCCGGTGTTTGCCTGGTTCAAGAAGGTTCTGCCACCGATGTCACAAACCGAGCGTGATGCAATCGATGCCGGTACGGTCTGGTGGGACGGTGAACTGTTCAGCGGACGGCCCAACTGGAACACGTTGCTGGCGTATCCGAAAAGCCAATTGAGTATCGAAGAACAAGCGTTCATTGACGGACCGACCGAAGACCTGTGCGCGATGGTTACCGATTGGGAAATCGGCCAGGCGATGGACCTGCCTCCAGCGGCATGGGCGCACATCAAGGAACACGGCTTTTTCGCTCTGATCATTCCCAAAGAATACGGCGGTAAAGGCTTTTCGGCTTATGCACACTCTCAAGTGGCCATGAAGCTGGCAACCCGCAGCGGCGATCTGGCGTCGACGGTGATGGTGCCCAACTCACTGGGCCCAGCCGAGTTGTTGCTGCATTACGGCACTGATGAACAACGCAATCATTACCTGCCGCGGCTGGCGCGTGGCGATGACATTCCCTGCTTCGCCCTGACAGGGCCATTGGCAGGCTCAGACGCAGGCTCCATGCCGGACACTGGCGTCATCTGCAAAGGCCAGTGGAACGGTGAGGATGTCATTGGCCTGCGCCTGAATTGGGAAAAGCGCTACATCACCCTTGGCCCGATTGCGACCCTCCTCGGCCTGGCATTCAAGGCGTTCGACCCCGAACATCTGCTCGGCGACGAAGAGGACCTGGGCATCAGCCTTGCGCTGATCCCCACTGATACACCGGGTGTGGAAATTGGTCGTCGCCATTTACCGCTGGGCGCGGCCTTCATGAATGGCCCGAACTCCGGCAAGGACGTGTTCATCCCGCTCCAATACCTGATCGGTGGCCAGGAAATGCTCGGCAAAGGCTGGATGATGCTGATGAATTGCCTGTCGGTGGGGCGTTCGATCTCGTTGCCCGCTGTCGGCACCGGGGCCGCCAAGTTCACCAGCCTTGTGACCGGCCAGTACGCGCAAATTCGCGAGCAGTTCAACGTGCCATTGGCAGCCTTCGAAGGGATTCAGGAGTCGCTGGCACGTATCGGAGGCAATGCCTGGCTGATGGACAGCGCACGCATACTGACCGCCAATGCGGTTGATCTGGGCGAGAAACCGTCGGTGCTGTCGGCCATCCTCAAATACCACCTGACCGAACGCGGGCGTGAGTGCATCACCCATGCGATGGACATCCATGGTGGCAAAGGCATCATCATGGGCCCGAACAACTATCTGGGTCGAAGCTGGCAAGGTGCGCCGATTTTCATCACGGTGGAAGGCGCGAACATTCTGTCGCGCAACCTGATGATCTTCGGTCAGGGCGCCATCCGCTGCCACCCGTTCGTGCTCAAGGAAATGGCCTTGATCGGGCGTGAAGATCACGACCGAGCGCTCGCGGAGTTCGACACGCTGCTGCTGCAACACATTGGTTTTGCGGTGGGTAACGCAGCCAGTACGTTCATTCTCAATCTCGGTTTCGGGCATTTCGAATCGATGCCGGGCGATCGCCTGAGCCAGGGCTACTTTCGCGCGTTGAACCGTCAGGCGGCAGCATTTGCGATGCTGGCTGACTTGAGCATGATGCTGCTCGGCGGCGAGCTTAAACGCCGCGAACGTCTGTCGGCACACCTGGGTGACGTCCTCAGCCACCTGTATCTGGCCTCTGCTGCGCTCAAGCGTTATCACGATCTGGATTATCCGGAGCACTTGGGGTCGCTATTGCGCTGGTCCATGGAGGAAGCACTGGGTGAGTCCGAACGCGCGCTCGATGAACTGCTGAGCAACTTCCCCAATCGTCTGTTGGGGGCATTGTTGCGCGTGGTGGTGTTTCCGTTTGGCCGCCGCCACAAGGGCCCTTCGGATGTACTGGACGCTGAAGTGGCTGAAATACTCGGGCGCGGTAAAGGTGATCCGGCGCTGGAATCACTGCTTGGCGGTTGCTACCGCCCCACCTCGCCGGATGATTCAGTAGGCGCGCTGCAGCACGCCAGCGAATTGCTGTCGGCCAGTCAACCCTTACACAGCAAATTGCATCACGCGCTGAAAAGCGGTCAGGTCAACCCGGTCGTCGGCGAGCCATTGACCGATACAGCGCTGAACGCAGGCGTGTTGCAGGCAGGTGAAGCGCAGCAACTGCGTGCAGCCGAAGCCGCGCGACGCAAAGTGATCGATGTGGACGATTTTGACAAAGAAGCGCTTAAGCTCGGGGCGGGCAAAGTACGCTGACGCACACCAGAGTCTGTTGCCGTTTAGTTGGAGCCACAACCAGACGATCACAGACCCTGGCAAACCCACGCATTTGCATCAAGGGCTGCTTGCTCGTTTCCAGGTGCGGCGCCCCCTCTATAGAAGCTACGCGTCACCCTCGATACCCCCCCCGGCGCGAATCATCTGTCATCCAATCATCTCAGAAACGGCCTACGCTGAAACTGGAAGCAGCCGAACAAATTTACAGACGACTTTCATACATGTCCGACAGTCAGGCGCATTTGTTAAACGCTAGAATCCACACCCCATTCTGCCGTTGAAGGACGCTGCCATGACGGCGTTACGCTGGACAACTCTGGCACTGCTCACTATTGGCTATGCCGTTGCGCTCACCTACGGACAGCTCAGCGTCCCCGCCGTGATGACAATCGGCCTGTTGATCATGGCCGGCATATGCGTCAATCATTTCAGCCACTGGGCAGTCCGTGCCTTTGGCCATCTATTGTTTATTGCGTTGGCTATAGGCTTGACCAGCCACTGGTTGCCGGGTTTCCTAAACGCCAGGGCCATTGCTGCCGTGCGCTTGAGTGCCAACGCCGAGCCGTTCTCGATGTTCCTCAATCTCGACAAATCACTCATCGGCTTCTGGGTCGTTCTTGCCTGCCCCTGGGTATTTCATCGAGTCGCCATCGCCCGCTTGGCTGTCGTCACCTCATCCACCTGGCTGGTGACTACCACCATTTGTATGGTCACCGCCATGTTCCTGGGCATCATCGCCTGGACACCCAAATGGCCAGAGCAAACTGGCATCTGGATGCTCAACAACCTGTTGCTGGTCACCCTGACTGAAGAGCTGTTGTTCCGCGGGTATATTCAGGGCGGCCTGAGCCGACTGTTTAAACGTTTACCGTATAACGATGTACTGACGATTGCGCTGGCTTCGGCAGTCTTTGGCCTGGCCCATGTCGGTGCAGGATGGCAGTGGGTACTGCTGGCAGGACTCGCAGGTCTAGGTTATGGCATTGCCTATCGGCTCGGCGGTTTAACCGCAGCAGCCCTGACCCATTTCGGTCTGAACCTGGTGCATTTCACCCTTTTTACCTACCCGATGTTCAATCGCTGAGGCTTGATCCAGCGCGATCCGATTTTAGATACAGTTCACACGCTCAATTTTTCGCGAGACGAGCCGATACACCGTCAAAGCCTTTTTGGATTGACAGCCTCATGCGTAATAATCAGCCCATCACCCAGCGTGAACGCACATTCCCCGCGCAACAACGGTTGATTTCAACCACAGATGCGCGGGGTGTGATCACCTATTGCAACGATGCCTTCGTTGAGATCAGCGGTTTTTCCAACGATGAGCTGCTCAAGGCACCCCACAATACCGTGCGCCACCCCGACGTTCCGTCGGCCGTGTTCGAACACATGTGGTCGACGCTCAAGCAAGGTCAACCATGGATGGGAATCGTCAAGAATCGCTGCAAAAATGGCGACCATTACTGGGTAAATGCCTATGTGACGCCGATCTTTGAAAACCAGCAGGTGGTTGGCTTCGAATCGGTACGGGTCAAGCCCACCACCGAGCAAATCCGCCGTGCCGAAGCACTGTACAAGCGCATCAACAGTGGCAAGTCCGCCGTGCCTGGCCGTGACAAATGGCTTCCAGCCCTGCAGGACTGGCTGCCGTTCATTCTGGTTAGTCAGCTGAGCTTTCTGATTGGTGTCTTGCTTAACTCGTATTGGGGCTTCGCCCTCGCCGCCGTGCTGTCCGTTCCCTTGGGCCTATTGGGCCTGGGCTGGCAGCAACGCGGGATCAAACGCTTGCTGCGCCTCGCAGAACAGACCACATCGGACCCGCTGATCGCTCAGATGTACACCGACAGCCGTGGCCCACAAGCACGCCTGGAAATGTCGATTCTCAGCCAGCAAGCGCGCTTGAAGACTTGCCTGACCCGCCTGCAGGACACCGCAGAGTACCTGACCGATCAAGCCAAACAATCCGACAGCCTGGCCCAGTCCAGCTCCAGTGGCCTGGAACGTCAGCGTGTCGAAACCGAACGAGTCGCCACTGCCGTTAACCAAATGGCCACCACCACTCAGGAAGTCGCCAGCCATGTGCAGCGCACCGCCGATGCCACGCAACAAGCCAACGAGCTGACCCGCCGTGGCCGCGACATCGCCAGCGAAACCCGCGAGGCCATTCAGCGGCTGTCTGTATCCGTCGGCGAAACCGGGCTGACCGTAACCCAACTGGCCAAAGACAGTGATGAGATCGGCGGCGTGGTTGACGTCATCAAAGGTATCGCCGACCAGACCAACCTACTGGCCCTCAACGCCGCCATCGAAGCTGCCCGCGCAGGTGAAATGGGGCGCGGGTTCGCGGTCGTCGCCGATGAAGTGCGCCAGTTAGCGCAGCGCACAACAGAGTCCACAGGCCAAATCCACACCCTCATCGCCAAACTGCAACAGACCGCCAATGCTGCCGTGCAAACCATGAACACGGGCCATCGCCAAGCGGAAGAAGGCGTTGCACGCGTCCTTGAAGCCGACAAGGCCCTCGTGGGTATCAGCGACGCGGTGGCGCATATCACCGACATGACCACACAAATCGCCGCTGCCACCGAAGAGCAAAGCTCCGTCGCCGAAGAAGTCAGCCGCAACATCAGCACCATCGCTCAACTGGCCGACCAAACCTCTGACGAAGCCCGCCGCTCCGCAAAACTCAGCGCAGAACTTACCAGCACCGCCAACACCCAGTATTCATTGGTAGAGCGGTTTAACCGGTAAACGCTAACTGCACCCTCCAGAGCCCCGGCAGATGTTTTTGCCGGGGCTTTTTGGTTATGGGATTGTATTCAGAAAGTAGGAAATTTCTGAAAACAAGTGATGGCATTGTTTCAGCCAGTAAATACAGGACCCTGGTTAAAAGCACAGGGTTGACAGAGACAACACACTCCTATTAGTTGAAATGCAGATGAGATAAATAGTTACCGCACAGAGTGGGTGATTATCTGATCTGCAATTATCAATTTCAGAGCACAGACAGCCTCAAACTCGACGGCTGCAGATGCTCTTTGGAGAGGCTTATGAAAACTTCCGCACTTAAATATACTTTTGCCGCACCTGTTGTCGTGGGCGCCGACCCAGTGGATGGGTTGTTACAGACGACAGATCTGGATCGGCCTGTACCTGTCAATATTGAGGTATGGAATGGAGTGGAACCCGGCTATTTTATGCAGCTAAAACTTAACGGTGAGCTTGTCGGAGATATCTACACATTTAATGAGTCGGACATACCGAGCGATTTTGTAACCCTGACACTTAGCGAAAAGCTTCTGGATCACGATGGCGTGTACGACCTAGCCTTTAGCGCGACGGGGCATCACAGCTTGGTCACTATTGACTCCCCCAGCATCTACTTCAAAGTAGACCGCAGCACACCTGGCGCAGCACTTTTAAGCCCGATCATTTTCCCAGAGGTCACCTTGGGAGATAATTTGGCAGGCCAGATTCCAAGCTATGCAGGCATGCAAGAAGGCGATTTAATCCAAACCGTATGCAATGGAGTCCCCGGGCCGGTCCATTCTGTTGTCGCTGATGAACTTTCACATCAACCTGTAAACATCATATTCGAACGCAGCTTTCTACAAGACCTGGGACGCGAGACTGTTTTGATCGAGTACTTCGTAACCGATCGGGCAGGTAATATTTCGATCATGTCGTTGCCTGTATACCTGACGCTGCAAGTCTGAGTTGACCGTTGCCAGCTCCCCTCCAAAGCGCGGTGTCCAACAGCTCGCCGCGCACTGAAAGTAAAAACACACACGAATACGTAAATATATTACGTGCCACACCTCACCTACCAGAAGTCGATACGGACGGCTTGGTAGCACCACAGAACGCCTTGCAGATGCCGTGACTACCCGCCTGCGAATAGATCGCTATGCGCTGGATGCAGGAATGTTGGCGGCAAAATGACTGCGTGATGACTGACCGAGCAGGTAACACCTCGATAAATTCCAACCCATTTTGATCATGCCTGAAGTGTAACAAAATTATTTACCCACTCATTTGAGCGTATGCAAAAATAAAATCAACTCATTTAACACCCAGAGCAGAGGATAATCCGTATTAATGAATGTTTTTACAAATAAAATCTCTTTCCAGACTTCCTGATAACGTACAGAAATATGGGAAACATCTGTAATATCGGTCTTACATATTGTGTGAAAAATAAATATATACCTACAAAAAACGCCCGAAACCATTACTTAACGTCGAAAAACACAGCTTGAAAAATTTTGCAACACCCCAACCTTTAAGCAAGGATTCCCACCCCTACCTGTGCAAATCAGAAAGTTGACATCAAGAAATTTCGAACTGAACATATGTCCACGGATCGCTCATCCTACAGCTCAAACTGTAAAATCCGAGTACATTTCAAATTCATTATAAAAATCTTACGGAGCTGGTATGCGAAATGATGACGGAAACAAGCCGCGGATCGGGCACGACATCGATGCATCCCGTATCAAACGTCAAGAAAGTGAAGAAAACGCACAACCAGCCGATGAACCGTCACGGTATCCAACAAGCTCGGACTTCATTGGCTCGCTGGACTTTCTGGACGCA
The DNA here is from genome assembly GCF_036404235.1 of Pseudomonas sp. GTDB lineage: Bacteria > Pseudomonadota > Gammaproteobacteria > Pseudomonadales > Pseudomonadaceae > Aquipseudomonas. The sequence goes on along the minus strand of NZ_DASWOT010000148.1, from coordinate 41,815 downwards.
GAGGATTCAGTTGATGTTTACAAGGAGGCATTGAAACGTGCGCCCGGTTTTCCGTGGTCACACACGACGGTTGGCAACAAGCCGGTCATATTGCTTGCTCCTTATTTAACGGGAGTAGACGTTGACAGGATAACACCGGAACAAATTGTTGCAGGTGTATATATCAACATCCCTCGGTCAAAAACGTTGTGGAAAGGAGATCATATAAAGGTGGTCTGGGGCTACAACACCTTTTACACCACCCTTGAAGAGAATCCACACCGGGATGAACCGCGATTGGTTCAATACCTGAACAGTGAACAACTGGTCAATTATCAAAACGGCGAAGTGCATGTTCACTATGAAGTTGTACGTCGATCACGACTGGTGGGAGTTTCCGAACGGCTTAAGATCAACCTGGAGGGAAAGGGCAGACCTAGATCCGGCACACGCCGACGCTCAATGAGAAGAAAGGGGTTCTAATAGGAACGAAAAATCCCAGCTATTTAACGTAGCTGGGATTTTCCTGGGGTCTACTACCTAACCGACTACAGTCAGAAGGCCAACTTCAGTCCTATGTTTGCCCCCCATGGCTGCTCCACATGCTCGCCTTTCATGTAATCAAAATCGGCGTGCAGTTGAAGACGCTTGGAAAGCGAAACAGCAACACCCGCACCGAGCTCTGCCCGAGAGCCGAACAGGTTGTTGTCAAAACGAGTGTCGTTGACTTTCACCTCATTGCTGCGAGCAAACTCATGGGCCATGGCGACGCGAACATAAGGCTGCACGACGCTGCCATCGTCAAGAGTAAAGTTACGACCTGCCGTCGTCCCGACTTTACCCAGCACCGATTGAGTGCGACTGTTCTTCGCCGTCAGACCGTTGCTCATCGTGTAGCTGTCACCCCCGATCAACACGCCAGACACTTGAGCATAGGGTTCAACGAAATAATCATCGCTCAGGTTGAAATGCCTGCCGAACTCCACCGACCCGCCGACACCGGTGTTGTTGTAACGACCTTTGGTCTTGCTGCCGTCGGTCATCGCAACATCCGACTCATTACGGAACTTGTTGAGTTTCAGCACGCCGTCCAGGTAATACCCCTCCTCGAACAGCCAGGTACCGTATGCGCCGACGTAGTAACTGTTGACCGTACCAGATGTACCGCGACTCAAATCCAGATCGGACTTGCTGTAACCGCCCATCAAGCCCAACACCAGGTTGCCGTTAATGACTGGTATCGGCGCATCGGCACCGAACGACAAGCCCTGTTGTTGCTGCTGATAGTCAATACCGGCCGACGTGCTGGCATTGAAGCGGTTGCCATAGGTGCGAATCCATCCACCCCCTTCTTCCTGACCCCGTACCTCCCCCATGCGGCTGCGCAACGTCGCCAGCTCGCTGTTCCATATCGCCGGAGCAGCGTTGAACAACGCCAGCGCGCTTTGCGTGGAAGGACTGATGGTTTTGCCTTCACCCACGATAAACCAGTCAGTGCCCTGTTTCTCGAGCAGGTACGAATAGGCCCCCAGGTCGACACGCTCGCCAGTCAAACTGAACTCTGCATCGCCGCCTTCAGTGTGGACGACCAGAAATGGGTCGAATTCCGGTGATACGACTTCAACCCCTGTATTTTTTATGTCCAATAGATGGTTACCATTGGCTTTCCCGTTCACCTCTAACAAATCACCTTGAATTGAATCCAGATTGATGCGCATGCTGAAGAAGCCACTCCCCGAAAGCTCACCCAACGAAAGGGTATGAAATCCCTCGCCACGAAAACTGACACTCCCATTCTGAAGAGAAAGGGACTTTGTAGAATTATCAGTTATTAGCTCCCAGCTCGCCGAAGAGCCCACCAGAACGCTGTCACCGTTTATTATATTCCCGGACAAATGTGCATTATTTTGCAAAACCACATCCAGGGTGCTATTTTCATCAGCTACAATATTTCCTTCTAACTTGCTGTCATCCACGGTAAATCTAACAATGCTTGAGTCTTCAACCTCAAGTAAATTGCCATTTCCTGAACGCAACTCAGCACCATTTTTTATGAGTACATCCGCACTGGTGGCCGTAACATAAGGCTGACCTATCTTTATTGCAGCACCGGACAATCCTTCGACAACAGAATTATCAATAATTACTTCCGTTTTGGTATCCCCTAGTCCCTCCCTGTAAGTACCATCGTATATCTTTAATCCATTCGCAGTACCGACGATATAGCTACGCTCGGAGGCAACCAACTTACCACTGGCGACCGTAATACCTACACCTTCTTTAATATCACTACCATTTCCAACGACCTTACTATTGGTCAGTGCCAGCGACCCCCAAATTCCTATATTTACTCCCGCACCGGCCCCCAAAATTTCGCTCTCTTTGGCAGTCACTATTGAACCAGGCTTCAACGAGCTCTCGATTGAACCAATGCTTAGACCAGACCCAATCTCATTTCTTATGATCGACCCGTTAACGTCAGCAAAGCTGTCAACCAGCACAATCCCGGAAAGCACCTTGCCACCATTAATATTGACTGCGCTCTCGCGCGAGACAATCGCATCAACGACTCCCCCCTCCAGTACGTTCAAAGTACCTTTATTGCTAACGCTGTATGAATCTAGAGGTGTCAAGCTATTGACTATCTCAACTCTATTATCAACAACGACTGTATTTACATCCGCGCCATTTATTTGAACTATCTCTCGGTCTTCTTCTAAGCCCCTCTCTTCTGTATCACTTTGACGTTCTCCATCCGCATTTGAATTCACAGCAAAACCGAGACCAGCCGAAAGCACCAAGACTCCCATACAGTATTTTGGAAATTTACGTTTTCTACTCATCAATCGCGACATCATAAGCACCCAGATATTTACCAGAGCACACATAATCGACTGATACGATAATTTTCCAAGAGAATAAGCTTCATAAAAAATGTGGGAAAATTCCCAATATGACGTAGCCTCCAACTTACTGTAGACAGCACATAAGCAAGACTGAATAGAAGGGGCTACACAAAAAAACAAATATTTACCACCACCTATTGACACGCCTAAAAAAAACCTATTACGTCCAACGTAACTGATCGATATGGCATCTGTCTATTACCGATGGATCAGTACTCCCTGTAGCGACTTTAGATCTCAGGGGAAAATTCTACATATAAAAAATCAAACAATCAGAGCGAAAACATCATGAACACACAACAAAAACCAATCATTATCCCAAAGCAAAGACCTCGTGCAGATAAGCCCCGCATTCTTGATGCTCCAAATATCCCTGTGGCTTTTCAAGACAACGATACACCAGGATTACTGCCTATCAGATACCTGAACGATCCGGTTGAAGTGACGCTAGAAGTCTGGGCAGCCGCCGGCCCCGGATTTAAGTACCAACTCGTTTGGGATGGCCAGAATGAGGGACCCGAGAAGGAAATTTCGATTGATGACCAGCCCGGCGGCCCCCTGACGCTGGAAATTCCCGTACCGCTTTTGACCGAGGGTCGCCACCAAGTTGCCTACAGGACTGTAAACCCTGTTAGCCTCGTGGAAAATTTTTCATATGAATTTGATGTCGTAATCGATAAAACCGCGCCCGGCTCACCTGCACTAGGAGTAGTCGAATTCCCCTACCAGGTCGCAGACGGGCTGACTGCAGCAGAGCTGGATGAGATGGGAGGGACGCTTATCGCGAGCATCCCTGGGTATACAGGTATGGCCAAGCATGACGCCATTTATATCAACTGGGGAGGTTCGCCTGTACCAGTAGTTCACGTGAACGAAACTGACATGGGACTTGAGGAGGTCAAAGTCAGTTTTGACCGTGAGTTCTTGGTAGGTATTGGCGACGGCGAGAAACAAATCCACTACAAAGTATATGACCGCGCAGGCAATGTTTCCATTGACTCTAACCATTTAACCGTTCTTCTAAGTTTAAAAGAAATCCCGACGGACTTTCCTGCGCCGATTATCGATCCTGCCGTTGGGACTCTAGTGGATTTTACTGAGGCTCAACTAGGCGTTCAGATTGATATACCCGCCTATACCGATCCAGCAGCGGGCGACCAGATCAGAATGTTCTGGGGCGAGGATAACCCTATGGCACCTGTTCGACTGCCAGAGGGCAATGAGGATGATGATATAGTTTTGAGTCTCCGTGTTCCGTTTGAAACCATCAACCAAACACCTGTCGGCACTGTAACTATTAGCTACGAGGTTACGCGAGACGGCAAAATTATCGGTCGCTCACTGGGTAGCTCGATAGACGTTTTTTTGACCTTGCCTATTACTCAGCCCGTACACGAATTGATTGTACAAGGCACCAGCGTCGAAAACCCCAATATCGAAGATAACTTTATCGATGAGGATGACTATGAGCTGAATGGGCGTGGAATTATTAAATGGAATAATGATTTCCAGGTAAGCGACAACCTTAATCTGTATTGGGGTAGCCAAGTAAAGCAGCAATGGTACCAAATAAAATTTGGTGATATCCAGGCACAAAAAGACATACTTATCCCAATCGACAATAACATCATCAAGGCTCAGGGAACAGGCGCCGAAGTACCTGTTACTTTCACCGTAACCAGAGATGGCAATCCGAACACATCAAAAAGTCCAATTCAGCTCGTCACTGTACGATCCAAGGAAGATTTACCGGGTGGTAGCGACGGATTGGATGGGCCCGTATTTAAATTGAATGCAGTCGGTGTTATCGCTCCAATTCTCAATCCTGACGGGGCAGAAGTTTATGTACCGCCATATTTAAATATTGATACTGGGCAGACTCTCATACTCAATTTCTCTGGATTCGACGATAACAATAACTTGATTGAAGCAGCCAATTTTACCGACTCACGAGGTCTTGACGCGCAAGATGAAGTTAACGGGTATACGTTTAAAGTCCCCTATGTAAATCTCCGAACCATCTGTACTGGCTTCGCTGAAGCCACGCTTCGGGTAGAGCCTGTCGCCGGTAGCAATCAAAGCCCTGTCAACTCAAAACTTACAAGAGTTCCAGTACATATGCTCGACTCAATTGAGTTGAGCTGTTCAATCTCCTAACTGATCGCGGGTTGATTCCAACCCGCTTCTCTTCAGAAAAACAACAAACCGACATTAGGACAGTTTTTATGCAAAACACTTCAGACCACACTATCAGCGACCAACTTCCGCCGCCGATGATTCCTGTTGCCTTTGATAACGGGCTGCTGCCAATAGACTCTTTGACAGAAGCTGTTAAAGTAAAACTACAAGTATGGCCTTCGGCGATGACCGACTTCACATATCAACTACTCTTTAATAACTCACCCATAGGCGAAAAAAAACAAATTCTGGATACAGACAATCCTGGCGATTTTCTAGAATTGGCAATCCCTCTCGAATATCTGAGTACTGAAGGCCAACACAGTGTTGCTTATCAGACTTGCAACAATAGGAGCGAAGTTTGTAACGACTCACAAACCATAACCATCACAATCGATAAAACTGCGCCCGGCGCCCCACAACTCGCCCCCATCATCTTCCCCAACCTGATCCAAAACGGTCTCACGTTATCGGAGCTGGAGTCGCTGAATAACATCCTGCCCGGTACGATCGCCGGTTACAGCGGGATATTTGAAGACGACGTCATCCGCACCTATTGGGGGTCGATTGAAGGCCCGATCACATCGGTCGTCACCAACGACATGGGACTCAAGCGAGTCATGATTGAGTTCCCTCGTGCATTTCTGGAGCAAGTGGGCGATGGTGAGGAATCTGTGTACTACACAGTGATAGATAAGGCGGGCAACCTATCGATCCCTTCCGACTCGGTATCGGTCAAACTTGAGCTGTCGGCCATCGCTCCTCTTCTCCCCCCCACCGTCAAAGAAGCCGTTGGCGACACGCTTGATCCTGCAGACGCTATCGCTGGCGCGACCGTTGTCATCGGCTCCGCTGCTAATTTGAAAGTCGATGACTTCGTTTCGGTAATTTGGAGAGCGCCAAAGAACAGCACCATTCGAGACGTACGAGTGACAGATGCACAAGCGGGTAAAACGTTGGAAGTGCGGATTCCCAGCGACTCGGTCAGTGAGAACGATGGGCAAACTGTAGAAATCTACTACAGAGTGACCCGCACCAGCGGCGTCGAGCAAGAGTCAGCCGTCGTGCCGTTAAAAATCCGAAGCACAGTGCTTGAACTACCCGCGGTGAGTATGGATACGGTGGGCGCAGATGGCATCGTTCGACCAGCACTGATTGCGGAGTCCGGTGCCGTAGTGCGCGTCAGTTATCCCGACATGAAGACCGGAGACATGGTCATGGTGCGCTGGATGGGCGCCTCTATTGTGGGTACCCCCGCGCAAACGGTCGTAGGCCAGACACCATTGGCATTCACGATTCCAAAGCCAGCGATTACTGCCACCGTGGGGGGTAGCGCGTCAGTGAGTTACTTCGTCAAACGGGGCAGCGTGGAGCGCGAGTCTCAAAAGCTGGCCCTGACAGTGGTCTCCGGGCTGGAAATGGACACCTCGCCAGCAACGCTCAATGGCAAGATCTATCTGCTCCCCGGCTGGCCAAACGTCTTGCCCGCGTTCCCCAGCGGCACCTCGGTACAGCGCACCCCCCGTAGCGGTCGCCCGCCGTATGCCTACGTTTCAAGCAATCCGGCGATTGCCCATGTCGACAGCCAAGGTCTTGTAACGGTACGCAGTAACGGCAACGCCTCCATCACGGTGAGCGACAGCGCCGGTGAAAAGAAAAGCTACCCCGTGCACGTTTCAGGCGTCATTCAATGCCTGAGTGTGGGTGTAGGGAGCGTGGCACAGGTTTCCAATGCAGCATCAGGCGTACAAGCACGCCTGCCGAACATTAAAGAATTGGGCGAGATCTTTAACGCATATAGAGGACGCTGGCCGATGGCCGCTGGGCTGTATTGGTCCAGTACGCTGGCATCGCAAAACCTCGTTGGCATTAAGTGGTATTACGCGAAAAACCTGAGCACGGGTCAGGACTTCAAATACGTCGAACACAATCAGGCCTTCGGTGTAGGGCTTCGATAACACGCCTAACTGTCCATTCATCCTCGGAGGGCCATCCAGATCCAGGCCCGCTACCCTGCAGGTGCTGCTTTGACACAGCGCCTGCGGGGCTCAGCTCCGTGTGGACAAACACATTCAATAGAGAGAGATATCATGAAGGCATCCGTACATCTCCCCGCCTCTAATCCCCACTGGCCAATGTCCGCGTGGGCTGGACAATTCCAGGCAGTGATCAACGACAAGCCCTTCGTCGCAAACCGCATCATGGGCCGATCCTGCTGGCGTTCGGAACTGCGAGGCACACCCCGTCGCAGAATCTGGAAGATCCTTGCGTCCGGCCATGTCGCCCGACAAGGCACCAGCATCGGCTTCTACATCGATCAAACGCTGACACCCGGCACTTACAACCTGGTCGATAATTTTGACATCAGCGTCGTGTATCACCTGACACCTCGTCAGGTCGCTCGGGTCTATCACTCACGGCATTTACAGATGGGCAGTTTGGCCCTGTTGCAATGCGACCAGGAATCCAGGCGGCTGCGCGGGACCTTCGATTTCGGCATGTCATCGATCAAGTTCCACGTAACGGCAGGCACGTTCGACCTGCCATGGATCGATGATCCCCTGGATGGGTCAGCTCAATAAACGTCGAGCGATGTGCTCAGCCGCATCCTGCAGGCAAGCTTCGTAGCTCAGACCCGACGCCTTTAGCGGCTTGAGGTCATGATTGGCGGTAGGTAGCCAATACACATCGATGGCAGGCGACAGCGCATACCCGTCAACAACCTGCCGACTGCCCAGGGCATCACGCTCGCCTTGAATGATCAAGGTGGGGGTTTTTAGATAAGCCAAATGCGCCACCCGGGGGGTCTCCGGTTTGCCCACGGCGTAGAACGGATAGCCCAGGCAGAACAGCGCATCGACCTTCAACTCATCAGCGATCAGACTTGCCATGCGTCCTCCCATGGACTTGCCGCCAATCGCCAACCGCCCCGAGAGCTGCGGCCGTACCTTTTCATATACCTGGCGCCAGCACTCCAACAGCTTGGGCTGCGGATTAGGCGGGCGCTTGCCGCCGTCGACTCGTCGCTGTGCCATGTAGGGAAATTCGAAGCGCAATACGCCGATATTCAAATCCGCAAGCCGCCGGGCCATGTCGTTCATGAATTCGCTGTCCATCGGTGCGCCAGCGCCATGGGCCAAAATCAATGTGGCCGAGACTTCACTGAGTACCTGCTTGGGCGGGTTCCATAGCCAACCCTGCTCCGTTGCCAATTTCGCACAGTGATTTGTATCACTGCTGCTCTTTAACCCGTTGCTCACATTTGCCTCGCTGTTGATCCGTCGTACGCTCAGGAAGGCGGTCATTATGCCGTACTCAATCGAGTCGCTGGACAGCCTGGGTTCAGGTCTACTTGAGTAGGGTCACCCAAGTCATATGCCTGCTCAGGCCAAACTTTTTGGGCAATGATGAGGTGCAATTGTTAACGGCTTACGGAACAACACTCAGCCTGATGTTCAAGTAACACAGACAGAGTAACGTTTCAGCATGCTCTTAAAGTATTGAACACCGCGCCTTGCAATGGGGCGCGGTGTTTCAGTGCGGCTGCGCGGCCAAGTGTCGCAGTTGTTATGTATGCGACTTCCCAGGCCCGCCTTTCGCGACTAAGCTTGCCCAGTAGTGGACTGGCAATAGCTGGCCGCAGGTCAAGTGAAGGGATTATGCACGGCATTTATTGGCTTGCGATAACGACCGAGGTCTAACGGTTGTAGAGCAGGCATAAACCCTGATTGGCAGCGCGGTACGTGCAGCTAATCACGCGCGCAGCCTCACTTGATCTGTCTGCCCCGCCTTTTCGGTCCGCTTGGGCACGTTCTCTTTGCGTTTCACTACGCCGGGCTGTGCCTGAAGGGCCACGATTCAGCTTTTCGCAAACGTTGCTGCGCGTTCGCCGTGCTGCAAAGTGTCTACGCTTAGCCTGTCTTGCGGTCGATGGTTACCTCTAATAAATATTCGAACCGTGGAACCTTAGAATGAGCACAGCAATCAGCCCGACGGCTTATAACTACAAGGTGGTCCGCCAGTTCGCCATCATGACGGTGGTCTGGGGGATCCTTGGCATGGGGCTTGGCGTTTTCATCGCCTCGCAACTGGTGTGGCCTGACTTGAACTTCGGTCTTGCATGGACCTCGTTCGGACGCCTGCGCCCCTTACACACCAACCTTGTGATTTTCGCTTTCGGGGGTTGCGCGCTGTTTGCCACCTCCTACTACGTTGTGCAGCGAACCTGCCAGACGCGATTGATTTCCGACAGTTTGGCGGCCTTCCACTTTTGGGGGTGGCAGGCAGTGATCATCGGCGCAATCATCACCCTCCCGCTGGGCTACACCACGACCAAGGAATACGCCGAGCTGGAATGGCCAATCGCTATCCTGCTGGCGGTGGTCTGGGTCGTCTACGCGGTGGTGTTTTTCGGCACCATCGTCAAGCGCAAGACCAAACACATCTATGTCGGCAACTGGTTCTATGGCGCGTTCATCCTGGTCACGGCGATGCTGCACATCGTCAACCACATCTCGCTTCCAGTGAGCTTTTTCAAATCCTATTCGGCCTACGCTGGCGCCACCGACGCGATGATTCAATGGTGGTATGGGCACAACGCCGTGGGCTTTTTCCTGACCACAGGTTTTCTCGGGATGATGTATTACTTCGTGCCCAAACAAGCCGAGCGTCCGATCTACTCCTATCGTCTGTCCGTCGTTCACTTCTGGGCGTTGATTACCCTTTACATCTGGGCTGGCCCGCACCATTTGCACTACACCGCACTGCCTGACTGGGCGCAGTCGCTGGGCATGGCAATGTCGATCATCCTGTTGGCGCCTAGCTGGGGCGGCATGATCAACGGCATGATGACCTTGTCGGGGGCTTGGCATAAGTTGCGCACCGACCCGATCCTGCGCTTTCTCGTGGTGTCACTGGCGTTCTACGGCATGTCGACTTTCGAAGGCCCGATGATGGCAATCAAGACCGTCAACTCGCTGTCCCACTATACCGACTGGACCATTGGTCACGTACACGCCGGGGCCTTGGGCTGGGTCGCGATGATCTCCATCGGCTCGCTGTACCACATGATCCCGAAAGTCTTCGGTAGGCCGCAAATGCACAGCATTGGCTTGATCAACGCGCACTTCTGGCTGGCGACCATTGGCACCGTGCTCTATATCGCCTCGATGTGGGTCAACGGTATTACCCAAGGCCTGATGTGGCGAGCAATCAACGACGACGGCACCCTTACTTATTCGTTCGTCGAAGCGCTGCAAGCCAGCCATCCGGGTTACATCGTCCGCGCCCTGGGCGGTGCGTTCTTCGCCAGCGGCATGTTGTTCATGGCCTACAACATGTTCCGTACGGTGCGTGCCTCGAACCCTGAAGAAGCAGAAGCCGCCGCGCAGATCGCTGTCGTGGGAGCCCACTGATGATCAGACACGAAACACTCGAAAAAAACATCGGCCTGCTGTCGTTGTTCATGGTCATCGCGGTCGCCATCGGCGGCCTGACGCAAATCGTGCCATTGTTCTTTCAGGACGTCACCAACAAACCGGTCGAGGGCATGAAACCCCGGCCAGCCCTGGAGCTTGAAGGCCGCGATGTCTTTATCGCCAATGGCTGCGTGGGTTGCCATTCACAAATGATCCGACCGTTCCGTGCCGAAACCGAGCGCTATGGGCATTATTCGGTAGCCGGTGAGAGCGTCTGGGATCACCCGTTCCTGTGGGGCTCAAAACGCACCGGGCCTGATTTGGCACGCGTCGGCGGTCGTTACTCCGATGACTGGCACCGCGCACATTTATATAACCCGCGCAACGTGGTGCCTGAGTCGAAAATGCCAGCGTATCCGTTCCTGGTCGAGAATCGACTCGACGGCAAGGATACGCCGAAGAAAATGGAAGTCTTGCGCACCCTGGGCGTGCCGTACACCGATGAAGACATCGCCGGTGCCACCGCCGCCGTCAAGGGCAAAACCGAGATGGATGCACTGGTCGCCTACCTGCAAGGCCTGGGCACTCTCATCAAAAGCAAACGGTGATCGCGATGGATATCGGAATGATTCGAGGTCTCGGCACCCTTGTTGTGATGGTGGCCTTTATCGGTCTGGCGCTGTGGGTGTTCAGCCCACGACGCAAATCGGAGTTCGACGACGCGACCATGCTGCCCTTTGCTGACGACCCAGAAGCACTCAAACAGGTCGAGCAGGCACACGTTTCCAGGAGCCACAAACAATGAGTACGTTTTGGAGTCTGTACGTCATAGTCCTCACCCTGGGTACGATTTTCTGTCTCAGCTGGCTGTTGCTGGCGACTCGCAAGGGCCAGCGCGCCGAAGTCACCGATGAGACAGTCGGCCACTCCTTCGACGGCATCGAGGAATACGACAACCCGCTGCCCAAATGGTGGTTCATGCTGTTCGTCGGCACCATCATCTTCGCGCTTGGCTATCTGGTGCTCTACCCAGGATTGGGCAACTGGAAGGGCGTGTTGCCGGGTTACGACTACGTTGACAACGACAAGCAGACCCAGTTTTCCGATGGGCAAACCGGATGGACCGGCGCCCATGAATGGGAAAAGGAAATGGCCCGCTCGGACGCACGTTTTGGACCGATCTTCGCCAAATTCGCATCAATGCCCATCGAAGAGGTCGCCAAGGACCCTCAGGCGCTGAAAATGGGCGGTCGCCTGTTCGCTTCCAACTGCTCGGTGTGTCATGGTTCCGACGCCAAAGGCGCCTATGGCTTCCCCAACCTGACCGACGCCGATTGGCGCTGGGGGGGCGATCCTCAAACCATCAAGACCACGATCATGGGCGGTCGCCATGCGGTCATGCCCGCGTGGGGCGAGATCATTCAGGATCAGGGCGTTCGCGATGTCTCGGCGTACATCCTCACCCAACTCTACAGCCGCAAATTACCGGAAGAGGCCAAAGCCGATCCGGCCGCAGGTCAGAAAATCTTCGCCGCCAACTGCGTGGCCTGCCACGGCCCGGATGGTAAAGGCACCGCCGTTATGGGTGCCCCCGACCTGACACGTCCGGCAGCGTTTATCTACGGATCGAGCTTCGCCCAGTTACAGCAAACCATCCGCTATGGCCGTCAGGGACAAATGCCGGCGCAGGAACAACTGCAGGGTAATGACAAGGTGCATTTGCTGGCGGCCTACGTATACAGCCTGTCGCATGGGGAGAAAACGGCTGAATGAGTTAAAGCTTAGGTAGCGGACACCGTTTCTGTAGAAACTGCCGTTGGCGGCCTGACAATGACTACCTGACCCCGGCCGGCATGCACTGGCCGGGGCATTTTTCCACTGCCGTGGGATGCACTGATGAGCAACCAGATTCCGGTACATGACGTCACGCCGCCTGCAAAAAAAGACGACGACACGATCGACCTCTACGCCTCTCGGGAAAAGATCTATACCCGGGCCTTCACCGGTCTGTTTCGTAACCTGCGCGTGGGAGGCGGAGCGTTATTGTTTGCCCTGTATTTCGGCACGGTCTGGCTGGACTGGGGCGGCCATCAGGCAGTCTGGTGGAACCTGCCAGAGCGCAAGTTCTACATCTTCGGCGCCACGTTTTGGCCTCAGGACTTCATTCTGCTGTCGGGCATTCTGATCGTCAGTGCCTTTGGGTTGTTCTTCATCACCGTATTTGCTGGCCGTGTCTGGTGTGGCTATACCTGCCCGCAGAGCGTCTGGACGTGGATTTTCATGTGGTGCGAAAAGGTCACCGAAGGCGACCGTAACCAGCGCATGAAGCTCGACAAAATGCCCATGAGCGCCAACAAATTCGTCCGCAAATTGGCCAAGCACAGCCTATGGTTGATCATCGGTTTTGTTACTGGCATGACGTTCGTCGGTTACTTCTCGCCGATCCGCGATCTGGTCATTGAGTTTTTCACCGGCCAGGCGGATGGATGGTCGTATTTTTGGGTCGGATTTTTCACCCTCGCCACGTATGGCAACGCAGGCTGGCTGCGCGAACAAGTGTGCATCTACATGTGCCCGTATGCGCGTTTCCAGAGCGTGATGTTCGACAAGGACACGCTAATTGTTTCCTACGACCCACGCCGTGGCGAGAAACGCGGCCCGCGCAAAAAAGACGCGGACTACAAGGCACAAGGGTTGGGCCACTGCATCGACTGCACCATGTGCGTGCAAGTCTGCCCCACCGGCATCGACATCCGCGATGGCCTGCAAATCGAGTGTATCGGCTGCGCCGCATGCATCGACGCCTGCGACACGATCATGGACAAGATGAATTACCCTCGCGGCCTGATCAGCTACACCACCGAACACAACCTGTCCGGCCAGACCACCCATAAACTGCGTCCACGCCTGATCGGTTATGCCGTGGTGTTACTGGCAATGATCGGCTTTCTGGTCGGTGCGTTTTTCATGCGCTCACTGGTGGGTTTCGATGTCAGCAAAGACCGCGTGCTGTACCGCGAGAACGCCGAGGGCCGAATCGAAAACGTCTACAGTCTGAAGATCATGAACAAGGATCAGGTGGACCATACCTACCTGCTGGAGGCTACCGGCTTGCCGGATCTGAAACTGCAAGGTCGGCGCGAGATCAGAGTGCCTGCCGGCGAAATCATGAGCCAGCCGGTGGAATTGTCAGTCTCACCCGAGCAACTGCCGTCGAGCACCAACGAGGTGAAGTTCATCCTCAAGGACGCCGACAACAGCGGCACTGAAGTACAAGCCAAGAGCCGATTTATCGGCCCGCCCGTTCGTTGAGAGACGTCAGACATGTCCGTAGCAACCGCATCGAGTCCTTGGTACAGGCACCTTTGGCCATGGATCATCATTGGCATTCTTGCCTGCTCGATCACCCTGACCCTGTCGATGGTGATCATCGCGGTGAATAACCCGGACAACCTGGTCAACGACAATTATTACGAAGCCGGTAAAGGCATCAACCGTTCGCTGGATCGCGAGCTTCTGGCACAAGACCTCAAGCTGCGGGCGACAGTCCACCTGGATGAGGTGACTGGCGAAGCAGACCTGCACTTGACCGGGGACAGCCAGCCGCAAACGGTTGAGCTCAATCTGATCTCGCCCACCCAGCCCGAGAAGGATCGCAAGATCGTGCTGACCCACAGTGAATCGGAATCGGGCCGTTACGTCGGGCAGTTGAACGACAAGGTGCAAGGCCGTCGTTTTGTCGAGCTGCTGGGGGTGGAGAATGGCCGAACCTGGCGGATGTTCGAGGAAGAAAACGTCATTCATGACAAGGATTTGCTTCTGGGTGACGAAGCGATTCAGGGTGCGGAAGATGGGAAGCAGTGAACCTGACTCATTCACCCACTAATCCAATGACCCAACCCACCCCCTGTTATCACTGCGCCCTGCCCGTCCCGCCTGGCAGCCGATTCACCGCAGTGATTCTGGGGCAAACACGTGAGCTGTGCTGCCCCGGATGCCAAGCGGTGGCACAGGCCATCGTCGCTGGCGGGCTGGAAAGTTACTACCACCATCGCAGCGAACCCTCGTCCAATCCAGAGAGTCTTCCTGCACAACTGACCGACGAACTCCTGCTATACGACCGCCCGGACGTACAGGCGCCGTTCGTGCGCCATGACGAGGCGTTCGCCGAAACCACGTTGATGATGGAAGGCATCAGTTGCGCTGCTTGCGGTTGGCTGATAGAGCGCCACTTACGCGCGTTGCCGGCTGTCGCCGAAGCGCGCTTGAATCTGTCCAATCATCGCCTGCACATACGCTGGGCGCAGAGTGAACTGCCGCTGAGTCAGGTGCTCAGCGAACTGCGCAGCATCGGCTACGTCGCCCACCCGTACCAAACCGATAAAGCGACCGAACGACTGGCAAACGAAAACCGTCTAGCCCTGCGCCAACTGGGTGTAGCCGGCCTGCTGTGGTTTCAGGCGATGATGGCCACCATGGCAACCTGGCCCGAATTCAACATCGACCTCAGCCCGCAAATGCACACCATCCTGCGCTGGGTCGCAATGTTTCTGACCACCCCTATCGTCTTCTACAGTTGCGCCCCTTTCTTCAAAGGCGCGATGCGCGACTTGCGCACCCGACACCTGACCATGGACATCTCCGTGTCGCTGGCCATTGGCGCGGCGTACCTGGCCGGAATCTGGACTGCCATCAGTGGCGTGGGCGAACTGTATTTCGACGCGGTGGGGATGTTTGCCCTGTTCCTGCTGACCGGCCGCTATCTGGAACGCCGGGCCCGCGAACGCACCGCCGCTGCGACCGCGCATTTGGTCAATCTGCTGCCAGCGTCGTGCCTGCGGCTGAACAGCGACGGTCAAGGCGAACGTATTCTGCTCAGCGAGCTGCGTCTGGACGATCAGGTGCTGGTGCATCCAGGCGCTGTTTTGCCTGCCGACGGCAAGATCATCGACGGCCACTCCAGCATTGATGAATCCCTGCTGACCGGCGAATACCTGCCACATTCGCGCACCGTGGGTGATGCCGTCACCGCCGGGACGTTAAACGTCGAGGCCGCGCTGATTGTGCAGGTCACAGCCCTAGGCCACGACACACGGCTAGCGGCCATTGTGCGCCTGCTGGAACGCGCACAATCGGAAAAACCCCGGCTTGCGCAAATCGCCGATCGGGCCGCGCAATGGTTTCTGTTGGCCTCGCTGATCTTTGCTGTCGCCATCGGAGTGCTCTGGTGGCAACTCGACCCCTCGCGCGCCTTCTGGATTGTATTGGCGATGCTGGTCGCGACCTGCCCCTGCGCGTTGTCACTCGCCACACCTACCGCGCTGACGGCGGCCACGGGCACCCTGCACACACTCGGCCTGCTGCTGACGCGCGGTCATGTGCTCGAAGGGTTGAATCAGATCGACACGGTCATTTTCGACAAGACCGGGACCCTGACCGAAGGCCGTCTGACATTACGCGCCATTAAACCGCTGGCAACCTTGAGCAGCGACGACTGCCTCGCCCTTGCCGCCGCCCTGGAAAATCGTTCCGAACACCCGATTGCCCACGCGTTTGGACGTGCTCCGGTGGCCGCTGACAAGGTCATCAGCACACCCACCCTGGGGCTGGAGGGACACGTTGCAGGCCGCCGATTACGCATCGGCCAAGCTGCTTTTGCCTGTCAGCTCAGCGGCTGTCCTGTTCCGGCGATGCCTGATGAACCAGGGCAATGGCTGTTGTTGGGTGACGATCAACAAGCGCTAGCCTGGTTCGTGCTGGACGACCACTTACGTGATGATGCCGCGGCCCTGGTTAAGGCGTGTAAAGCACGGGGGTGGAACATACTGCTGCTGTCCGGCGACAGTTCGCCGATGGTTGCCAGCGTGGCAGCGCAGTTGGGCATTGGCGACGTGCGCGGTGGGCTGCGCCCCGATGACAAACTGGCCATCCTTGAGCAACTGCGCGCCGAGGGTCATAAGGTGTTGATGCTTGGCGACGGGGTGAACGATGTCCCGGTGCTCGCTGCCGCCGATATCAGCGTGGCCATGGGCTCGGCCACCGATCTGGCTAAAACCAGCGCCGACGCTGTCTTGTTATCCAACCGCTTGCAGGCACTGGTACAGGCGTTCAGTCTGGCGCGAAGAACCCGCCGTATCATCGTCGAAAACCTGCTGTGGGCCGGACTCTATAATGGCCTCATGCTGCCATTCGCCGCGCTTGGCTGGATCACCCCCCTTTGGGCTGCGGTGGGGATGTCAATCAGCTCGCTGACCGTGGTGCTCAATGCGCTGCGCTTGACACGTGTGAAGGGGTCTGCAGCCCTCCCCTCCATCAATCACAGCCGTGCGCTGCCAACATGAGCACACCACGGATTTTGGAGGCCTTATGCCAGCGCTTTACATCATGATTCCCGTTGCGCTGCTGATCGTTTCCATCGCCATTTATATCTTCTTTTGGGCTGTGGACAGCGGCCAATACGACGACCTCGACAGCCCGGCGCACAGCATCCTGTTCGATGATCAGGACCCCAATCATCAAGCAGGTGTGGATGAGGCGTCTGGCAAAACCAGCCCTCCTGCCGAAGAGAAGCGACCTCATGATTGAGCTGCTGCCATTGCTGGCCTCGGCCATCATCCTTGGCTTGCTCGGCGGTGGTCATTGCCTGGGCATGTGCGGGGGCCTGATGGGAGCGCTGACGTTGGCGATTCCCAAGGAGCAACGCAGTCGTCGCTTTCGTTTGCTGCTCGCTTACAACCTGGGGCGCATCCTCAGTTATACCTGCGCCGGTTTGTTGATCGGTTTGGCAGGCTGGGCAATCGCCAATAGCCCCGGCGCAATGCTCATGCGTGTGATCGCTGCGTTGCTGCTGATCGCCATGGGGCTGTATCTCGCCGGTTGGTGGAGCGGCTTGACCCATGTCGAAAGCGCGGGCCGCGGCCTGTGGCGCCATATTCAACCCGTCGCCAGCAAACTGCTGCCGGTGTCCAGCGTGCCTCGCGCCCTGCTGCTCGGCGCGTTATGGGGCTGGTTGCCGTGCGGGTTGGTTTACAGCACGTTGCTGTGGGCGGCGAGTCAGGGCAACGCACTTTACAGTGCGCTGCTGATGCTCGCGTTCGGGCTTGGCACCTGGCCGGTGTTGCTGGCAACCGGGCTCGCGGCCGAGCGCACCACGGCCTTATTACGCAAGCGCGGCGTTCGTGCGGCGAGCGGACTATTGGTCATTCTGTTCGGCCTCTGGACACTGCCCGGCCCGCATCGACATTGGTTGATGGGGCATTAGATCAGCGTCTGCCAAAGGCGTTGAGCGAGGCGTCAGACAAATGGCGCGCCCCCATCCTACAACCATTGACCCAAATCACCTTTTGCCCATGTCTCGCTCCCTAAACTGGCGCCACTGCTAGCCTTTTTCGGGAATACCCGCATGCTCGACGACCTTCGTTGGGACTCTGATCTCATCCACCGTTACGATCTGGCGGGGCCTCGCTACACGTCTTACCCCACCGCCGTGCAATTTCATACGCAGATCGGCGCCTTTGATTTACTGCATGCGTTGCGCGACAGCCGCAAAGCCCTGCGTCCTTTATCGCTGTACGTACACATCCCGTTCTGCGCCAACATTTGCTACTACTGTGCCTGCAACAAAATCATCACTAAGGATCGCGGCCGTGCGCAGCCTTATTTGCAGCGCCTTCAGCAGGAAATCCAGCTACTCGCCTGTCATGTCGATTCAAAGCAAGTCGTTGAACAACTGCATTTTGGCGGCGGCACACCGACCTTTTTGAGCCACGTAGAATTGCGCCAGCTCATGGGCCATCTTCGTCAACACTTCACCTTGCTCGATGACGATTCAGGCGACTACGGCATCGAAATCGACCCGCGCGAAGCCGACTGGTCGACCATGGGCCTGCTACGCGAATTGGGCTTCAACCGTGTCAGCCTTGGTGTGCAGGATCTCGACCCGACGGTGCAGCGTGCAATCAACCGTTTGCAGAGCCTGGAAGAAACCCAAGCCATCGTCGACGCCGCGCGCACCTTGCAGTTTCGTTCAGTGAACATCGACCTGATCTATGGGCTGCCCAAGCAAACGCCGGAAAGCTTTGCCCACACAGTCGATGAAATCATCGCCCTGCAACCGGATCGGCTTTCGGTGTTCAATTACGCGCACCTGCCTGATCGTTTCATGCCCCAGCGGCGCATCAACAGCGCCGACCTGCCTGCGCCAGAACAAAAACTGCAGATGCTCAAACGCACTATCGAACAACTGACGGGCGCAGGTTATCGCTACATCGGTATGGATCACTTCGCGTTGCCCGACGACGAACTGGCAATCGCCCAGGAAGAGGCTACGCTACAGCGCAATTTTCAGGGCTACACCACCCATGGTCATTGCGACCTGATCGGTCTCGGTGTGTCAGCCATCAGCCAGGTCGGTGACCTTTACGCGCAAAATAGCATCGACTTGAATGACTATCAAAACCTGCTGGCCAGCGACCAACTGGCAACCAAGCGTGGCCTATTGTGCAATGACGATGATCGCCTGCGTCAGGCAATCATCCAGCAATTGATTTGCCATTTCAGCCTGGATTTCGGCGCTATCGAACGTACGTTCGCTATCGAGTTTCAGGATTACTTTCGCGAACTGTGGCCGCAATTGCTGACGATGGCCGAAGACGGTCTGATCGACATCGATACCAACGGCATTCAGGTCAAATCTGCTGGGCGGCTGTTGGTGCGTTCTATTTGCATGGCTTTCGATGCATACCTGACAGTACACAACCGTCAACGATTCTCACGGGTGATATAGGAAAAAGTCGCTGCGTTGGTAGGAATTATTTCCGAACCATGAAGGCACGTACTGGTCGAGAGCTTAACCGATGAGGTACCCTCGCCACTTATGTGTGTTTTCTCACAAGGAATTAACCGATGTCTGAGCCACTAAAACTGCGCGCTCATACCCAAGCCCATTGCAAGGATTGCAGCCTCGCCCCGTTGTGCCTCCCGCTTTCGCTCAATCTGGAAGACATGGATGCACTCGACGAAATCGTCAAGCGCGGCCGCCCGTTAAAGAAAGGCGACTTCTTGTTCCGCCAGGGCGATAAGTTTGACTCGGTGTACGCAGTACGTTCCGGGGCGTTGAAAACGTTCAGTCTGAGCGACAGTGGCGAAGAACAACTCACAGGTTTCCACCTGCCCAGCGAACTGGTTGGCCTGTCCGGCATGGATGCCGAAGCGTACCCGGTCTCGGCACAAGCGATGGAAACCACCTCGGTGTGCGAGATACCGTTCGAGCGTCTGGACGAACTGTCGGTACAATTACCGCAACTGCGTCGGCAATTGATGCGCGTCATGAGTCGGGAAATTCGCGACGATCAGCAAATGATGCTACTGCTCTCGAAAAAGACCGCTGACGAGCGAATCGCTACCTTCCTCGTTAACCTGTCTGCGCGTTTCCGCGCTCGCGGCTTTTCCGCCAATCAGTTCCGCCTGAGCATGTCTCGCAATGAGATCGGCAACTACCTGGGGCTCGCTGTAGAAACCGTATCCCGCGTATTCACCCGCTTTCAGCAGAACGAATTGATCGCCGCCGAGGGCAAGGAAATCCGCATCATTGATCCGATTCAGCTGTGCGCGCTCGCAGGCGGTTCACTGGAAAGCTGATGCGCAGGCGTCTGGGCAGGCTTAGACTAGCGCCTTTGGTCGGCCTCCCTGCTCAGGACCCTCTGTGATGATTTTCGATGAATTCAGCTTCAAATCCCTGATCAGCCCGGTCGTTGACTTCCCCAAACCAGGCGTCATCTTTCGTGATATCACCCCTCTGTTTCAGTCGCCCAAGGCTCTACGCCTGGTGATCGACAGCTTCGTCCAGCGTTACATCGAGTCGGACTTCACCCACGTTGGCGCCATGGACGCTCGAGGTTTTCTGATCGGCTCGATCATCGCCTACGAACTCAACAAACCGCTGGTGCTGTTCCGCAAGCAGGGCAAGCTGCCAGCTGACATCCTGTCCGAGGCCTATCAGACCGAGTACGGAGAGGCTTTTCTGGAAGTTCACGCCGACAGCCTGTGCGATGGCGATTCGGTGGTGATGTTCGATGATTTGATTGCGACGGGTGGCACGCTGATCGCGGCGGCCAATCTGATCCGCCGTATGGGCGCCAAGGTATATGAAGCGGCGGCGATCATTGATTTGCCGGAGCTGGGTGGTTCGCGTCGGTTAGAGGACATGTCGATCCCGACGTTCTGCCTGACTCAGTTTGCGTTGACGGATCGATGAATCGGCCTCAAGTCAGGCAAGGCCCCAGAGCGAATCAAGCTTGACTCTGTGTGCGAGCTTGCTCGCACACAGAGTCATATCGATCAGCTATCCAAACTGAGTCAAACCTTCAGCGTTCGCGCCACATGCCCGGCGAATCCATCAATGATGGCTTGTAGAAACGGTCGAGTTTTCTCGCTCAACTTGCCCTGCTCATCGAAGAACGTACCGGCGTTACCTAGATACGCCTCCGGCTGCTGCATGCACAGCACATTCAGAAACACGAACGACTGACGCAAATGCTGGTTAGCACCGAATCCACCAATTGCACCTGGCGATACACTCACGACCGCCGCCGGTTTGGCGCTGCCCCAGGCGCTTTTGCCATAAGGACGCGAGCCAACGTCAATGGCGTTTTTCAGCGCGCCCGGCACGGAACGGTTGTATTCAGGTGTCACGAATAGAAAGCCATCAACGCTCAACAGCTCTTGACGCAAACGCGTGTAAGACGCAGGCGCCGTCTCGCCATCAATGTCTTCGTTGTAAAGCGGCAAATCACCGATTTCGACGATCTTCAGTTTGAGGCTACTGGGTGCAAGCTCGGCCAAGGCGTGAGCCACTTTGCGGTTGATGGAGTCTTTTCTCAAACTGCCGACGATCACTGCAATGGTGTAGACCTGGCTCATGAACATGCTCTCTATCTGATTGATGAACCCACAGTTATAGATGAAAGAAACGTATTCTTCAGCCCGTTATTTTTGTTGATCATCATCGAGCCAGCCGATAATCCATCCTTGCCCCATGGTCACCAAGGCACACCGTTCGTCGCGACTATTTTTTCGGCAGGCAAAAACTACCGTTGAAAACGGCGGTCTGAAGACATGACCGCGAAAAGAGCTACATATCTTTCAGACTTACCTTACCAGCGGCCACGGATTGTCAGCGTGTGATGGTACGATGCGAGCGAAAACGAGCAGTTATTTCCAGAGGTTACAAAGCAAATGGCTTCAGTTCTAGTTGGACAGTTTCATGCCAGAGACGCAGAAGGCCGCGTCTACCCTGTGCATGAGTTCCGGGAATCACAGCCCGTCGAGGCTGGCGGCACGGAGCCTAAATCCACCTATAGGCTGGCCATTGGTGACCGCGTCAATCATCTGGGCGGGGACGAGTTCGAGTTGCTGCAGTCCGGCATCAAGATCACGCGAGTGAGTTGAAAGCGGCATCAGGCGATTAGCCACAAGTGGCAAGCTACTCGATGGCGTTACGGTTTTTTCCGCTTGCAGCTTGTGGCATCAAACGGTCAGCTGACGACACAGTCGTCGAACAACAGATACCAGAAAATCGCGACCTCCTGGCTTATCGGATCGATTGCGCGATACAGCAGATGATCGACACCGCCAACGACAAACCCATAACTTTCATACAACCGACATGCCGCCAGGTTGTTGTTTTGGGTTTCCAGCATGATGCCGGGAAGATTGCGCTTACGGCTCCAGAACTGCGCGACATCAAGCAGTGCGCGGGCTACACCGTTGCGTCTGGCTGGAGCATCCACCGCCAGTTCGTCAATATGAGCGAAGCCGTTCCAGTGGGTGCTGAGGACGATATGCCCGACAGGCTGCTCGCCGATCCAGGCCACGAGCACCATGCTGTCGGCGCGATCCCGGTATTCGCAGAACTCTTCTGAATCGATGCCGTAATTTTTTAGATACGGCTCGACCGAATCAATGCGCCACTGAGCCACCGGCTTGCCGATCTGCACTTTTGCGTATCCGCAGACGGTAAAGGTGAATTCGCTGTTGAGGATGTAGTCCTCAAAACGTTCATCAGCGATGCGAACGCTTAAGGTGGGTATTGCCGATGGAAAGTCAGTCATGTAGGGCCTGCGCCATCTATGAATGGAGACGACATCTCAAGATGTGACACACCAGCACACCAGCACACCAGCACACCGGCCCTCAGGCTGATGCTGCGTCTTGCTGCGCTTCAAGCAATTGCACCCACAGTGCAGGGGCGCCGGCGGACTTGGCGATGATCGCCATGCGTGCCTGGTGCTCGGCCATTTCGCTGTCAGAGGCGCGAATGATCGGGCCTGGCGTGCGGTTCACAATGCGGCGGATCTCGCTCGGACGATCAGCGCCACCCTCACCATCGTTGTTACCCGCCAGCGATAGCGTGGTCTGGCCGCCCGTCATCGCCAGGTAGACGTCCGCCAGAATCTCGGAGTCGAGCAAGGCGCCGTGCAGCTCACGACCGGAGTTGTCGACGCCGTAACGTTTGCACAGCGCATCGAGGCTGTTGCGCTGACCCGGATGACGCTCGCGGGCCATTGCCAGCGTATCGAGCACGGTGCAGTAGGTGGTGATATCAGTGCGGTCGGTCTGACCGATCAACGCGAACTCATTGTTGAGGAAGCCAACGTCGAACGCTGCGTTGTGAATGATCAGTTGCGCGCCTTTGACGAACTCGTAGAACTCGTCGGCCACTTCGGCAAACCTTGGTTTGCCGATCAAAAATTCATCGGTGATACCGTGGACGCCAATCGCACCCTCGTCACTTTCCCGGTCCGGTTGCAGGTACACATGAAAGTGTCGCCCGGTCAGGCGCCGACCGATCAGCTCGACACAACCGATCTCGATCACGCGGTGGCCGTCAGTCACAGGCATACCGGTGGTTTCGGTATCGAGCACTACTTTTCGTTCAAGGATATTTTGTACAGTCATTGCTTACCGCCTCAGCTCCAGGCGCGAATCTTAGCATGACTGAATCAGGTATCGACCCTGTGGAGCGCGCAGGGTCAAGCACGCTACAAAGCAGATCATCAGCCGCGCTTTATCCCGCGCACTTCATCGACCCCGCGATTGGCCAGTTGGTCGGCCCGCTCGTTGCCGGGATGGCCGATGTGGCCGCGAACCCATTGCCAAGTGACTTTGTGGCGATTGACCTGTTCGTCCAGCAGTTGCCAGAGATCAGCGTTTTTAACGGGCTCTTTGGCCGCTGTTTTCCAACCGCGCTTCTTCCAGTTAGGCATCCATTCGGTGATGCCTTTCATCACGTACTGCGAGTCGGTCACCAGCGTCACTTCGCAGGAACGCTTCAATTCTTCAAGACCACGAATGGCACCTGTCAGCTCCATGCGGTTATTGGTGGTGTTGGCTTCGCCACCCCACAACTCCTTCTCCACACCTTTACACACCAGCAACGCACCCCAACCACCTGGACCAGGGTTGCCTTTACAGGCGCCGTCGGAGAAGAGTTCAACGGTTTCACTCATGACAACGTTTCCACAATTTAGGAGGCTTCTCGCCTTTTATGACCAGACCTTCAGGGCTCTGGGCTGCGCCGGTTGACCTTGGCCATCGGCAGCGGTAGCAGTTTGCCCATTGGCTCGCGACGCGGCATGCGCAGAGGGCGCAATCCGACCACCAGTTTACGTGCCACCAGCACGTAAAAGCCGCCACCGGGGCTTTGCCAGCCATCGCCCAGACGCTCAAGACCGGCCAGACGGTGCTGCCAGGTTGGCGAAGCAAGCGGCGGACGATAGCACCCGAAGCGGCGTTTCTCCAGCGCGAAGCCCAGCAGATTCAGCCAGTCGCCGACCCGTGACGGCGAAATGCAGCGTGCCCGGCGCAAAGCGTCATGGGCGAAGAAATGGCGAATCCCCCACGCGCTCCATGGGTTGATCCCGACAATCAACAAATGCCCGCCGGGCCTGACGCTGCTGGCGGCCTCGCGCAGCAAGCCATGGGGCGAAAGACAGAAATCCAGACCGTGCTGCATCACCACCACGTCGGCGGCGTGCTCACTCAACGGCCAAGCCTGCTCTTCGCAGACAATCTCAACACCCGGCAGCGGTGCTCCGAGACGCACGTTACGCTGAACCTGTTTGGCCGCTGGCGGGTTTTCTGCTGAAGGTCCGTAATGCACCAGATAACCTCCGAAGAAACGCTCGAGCTCTTCTTCGAGCACCCGCCGCTCTTCGTCCAGCAACAATTGCCCCAGTGGTCCGGACAGCCATTCACGCGCCGCACTGATCAGCTCAAGCCATTCGGGATCGGCTTGGGCAAACGCTTCATCGGTCATTTCCGGTCTCCATGAGGGATCTCGCGAGAGGTACTCGCCTGGAAGTTACTCAGACTCTAAGATGCATCTTTGTTTCCCATCAAGCGAACCGCGCCATGATACAGATTCAAGCCCTGCCCGCTTTCAGCGACAACTACATCTGGTTGTTACAGGACATGACCAGCAAACGTTGTGCGGTGGTCGATCCGGGCGATGCCGAGCCGGTATTGACATGGCTTGCGCACAACCCCGAGTGGCGTTTGACCGACATCCTGGTGACCCACCACCACGCCGACCACACCGGTGGCGTCGAACAACTCAAACGCGTCAGCGGCGCCAGGGTCTATGGCCCCGCAGCCGAAAACACGCCGGTACGCGACGTATCCCTGGCCGATAACGATCAGCTCACCGTACTCGGACTGACGTTCACCGTCTATGCGGTACCGGGCCACACCCTCGGGCATATCGCCTTCTACCATGCCGACTCCAGGACGCCGCTGCTGTTCAGTGGCGATACGCTGTTCGCCGCCGGATGCGGGAGGCTGTTTGAAGGCACGCCCGAACAAATGCACCATTCCCTCAGTCGCCTGGCTGAACTGTCCGACAACACCCTTGTTTACTGCGCCCACGAATACACATTGAGCAACCTGCGCTTTGCAGTGGCGGTCGAGCCGAACAATCCAGACGTGATCCAGCGCTTTGAGCAAGTAACACAGTGGCGCCACGAAAACCGCATCAGTCTGCCTTCCAATTTAGCCCTTGAACGTAAAACCAATCCATTTCTGCGCGCTGATGTACCAGCGGTCAAAAAAAAAGCAGACGAACGGAACGGCGCAGACAATTCAACGCCTGTAGCGGTTTTTGCGGCCTTGCGCGCCTGGAAAGATAAGTTCTAAAGAAGCAGTCAATCAGTACAAAAATTCTGAAAGGTTGACCGTTGTTAAGACGCTTTCTAGAATCGCTCGACATTTTCGCCTGGAACTATCCCCCAGCCAATGTCGTCATCCATACGCAGAACCTTTAATTCCGACGCATTGACTCGGTTGGCCCAAGCGCTGGCGGTCATCGCGAGCGCTACGTTGGCAGGCTGTCAGACCACCAGTAGCCTGGAGCCCGGCAGTGCCACTCCGGTCGCTAATATCTCGGCCAAGATCAAGCAGAAACCGATTTTCCTTGCCCGTAAACCGACGCCTCAAACGCCGCCTCACGATGTCTGGGAGCGGATTCGCGAAGGTTTCCAACTGCAGGACGGCAACGACCTCAACCCACGCATCGAACAGCAACGGCTGTGGTACGCCAACAACCCCTCCTTCCTGGAAACCGCTGGCGAGCGCGGCAGTTTGTATATGCACTACGTCGTCGAACGCCTGGAAGAGCGCAACATGCCCCTGGAGCTGGCCTTGCTGCCAGTGATCGAAAGCGCCTACAACCCGATGGCCCTGTCGCGCAGCGATGCCGCCGGTATCTGGCAATTCATCCCGTCCACCGGGCGCTATTTCAACCTGCGTCAAACCAACTTCTACGATGGGCGCCGCGACATCACAGCGTCCACCACTGCCGCGCTCGATTACCTGACCCGCCTGCATGACATGTTCAACGGAGACTGGCTGTTGGCGCTCGCGGCCTATAACGCTGGCGAAGGTACTGTGAGCCGCGCCATCGAGCGCAACGACAAGCTGAACCTGCCAACCGATTACTGGAACCTGCCATTGCCACAGGAAACCCGCGACTACGTGCCCAAGCTGCTGGCGCTGTCGCAAGTGGTGATGTCGCCGGAAGCCTACGGGGTCAACCTCAACCCGATCGCCAACCAACCGTATTTCGACGTTGTCGAGCTTAACCAGCGCATGGACCTGTCCAAAGTCGCAGCGATGGCCAACATCGACGAAGACGAGCTGATCCAGCTCAACCCTGCTTTCAAAAAACGCCTGACCATTGACGGTCCGCAGCACTTACTGGTGCCGACTTCCAAATCGCAGTTGTTGACTGCCAGCCTGTCGAACATGAAGCCCGAAGAGTTGATCGACTGGCAGCAATATCGGGTTCGTCCCGGCGACAGCCTGGCCAGTATTGCCAGCCGTTATCAAGTTTCGGCCAACACGCTCAAAGACCTGAACAAGCTCTCCGGCAATCGTTTGAGTCGCGGTCAGACACTGACCATTCCTGTACAACCGGGCATAACACCTGCCCTGCCGGTATTCCAAGAGCTTGCCAGCGAAGACAGCAAACCCACGCGCACACGCACTTACAAAGTGAAGAAAGGCGACAACCTGGTTCAAGTCGCCCGGATCAACAAGGTGGACGTCAAGGATCTGCAACACTGGAACAAACTGTCCGGGCAAAACCTGAAGGTCGGCCAGACGCTGGTCATGCAAGACAACAGCAAGCCTGCAAAAGCCACCATCAGCACACGCGCCATTGCCAGCAACGCGTCCAGCGCGAAAAACCAAGAAAGCGACCAGAAATCCATGCAGTACAAAATCCAGAAAGGCGACTCGCTTTACCTGGTAGCCAAGCGTTTCAATGTCGAGATGCAGCACCTAAAACGCTGGAACCCGCGCAGTGGTCAGGCGCTCAAGCCTGGACAGACGTTGACAGTGTATTTGCCACATTGAGTTCTGAGCTGAATCACACCTGTTGGAGCCAACTTGTTGGCGAGAGCTTGATGCGACGTATCAGGTACGTCGCCTCGCGAACAAGTTCGCTCCTACAGAGGCTCACGGCTAATCCTGAGCACTCTTTTTCCAGTCGATACAAGCTGTTACTGTGACCGACCGCTGCCTGGATCGAACCTCGATTTGATACGCCTTTGCCTGCTGATGTTCAGCCTGGCCTTGAGCACGACAGCCGCCGCCACCATCAGCGAAAGCCATGGTTACGCACAGTTCGGCGTCCTCAAGTACCCGGCCAGTTTTACGCATTTCGACTGGGTCAATCCCGAGGCGCCGAAGACTGGCACCTTAAGAATCATGGCGTTCGGCACGTTTGACACCCTCAACCCCTACACCTTCAAGGGCAGTAGCCCGATCTCGACGCCCAACTTTGGCCAATATGGCATCAGTGAGCTGAACGAGCCGCTGATGGTCGGTACAGGTCAATACGATCCTTCCGGCGACGAGCCGACCTCCAGTTATGGCCTGATCGCTAAATCCGTCGAATACAGCGAAGACCGCAGTTGGGTCGTATTTAACCTGCGCCCCGAAGCAAAGTTTCACGACGGCAAGCCAATTACCGCCTACGACGTCGCGTTTTCCTACAGAACGCTGCTGAAAGATGGCCACCCGCAATACCGTACCGCGCTGCAAGAAGTGCAACGGGTGGACATCCTCAATCGTCACCGCATTCGTTTCGTGTTCAAACGAAGCGGCAACCCATTGTTGATACTGCGTCTGGGCGAGCTGCCAGTCCTGCCACAGCACTACTGGAAGAACCGCGACTTCAAGGCCACCACCTTCACGCCTCCGTTGGGCAGCGGACCATACCGCATCACCCAAGTCCATCCAGGTCGCAGCCTGGTGTTTGAGCGGGTCAAGGATTATTGGGGCAAGGACCTGGCGGTCAATCGCGGCAAGTACAACTTCAATCGCGTTGAAGTCGAGTTCTACCGCGACGCCGACGTGGCGTTCGAAGCCTTCAAGGCCGGCGAATTTGATATCTACATCGAGCACCAGGCAAAAAACTGGTCCACTGGTTACGACTTCCCGGCGCTCGCCAACGGCGAAGTGATCAAGACACAGATCGTCCACAAGATCCCGACGCAGACACAGGGTCTGTTCATGAACACACGGCGCGCCACATTCGCCGATGTGAAAGTGCGCGAAGCCCTCGACCTGATGTTCAACTTCGAGTGGACCAACCGCACCCTGTTCAACAACGCCTACAAGCGCTCGACCAGTTATTACCCGAATAGCGAATTCTCGGCCACCAACCTGCCCATCGGGCGTGAGCTTCTGACCTTGGCGCCTTACCGCGAGCAACTGCCGCCGAGCCTGTTCACCCAGCCATTCGTAGTGTCGCAAACAGACGGTGGCGGCATTCCACGAGATACCATGCGCAAGGCCTTGGGCCTGTTTGCAGGAGCGGGCTGGAGGTTTTCCAATGGACGCCTGGCCGACGGTAACGACCAGCCGTTGCGTTTCGAAATACTCCTGGTCAATCCCAACCTCGAACGAATCCTGCAACCCTACATCGAAGACCTCACGCGTATTGGCATCGATGCACGTTTGCGCACCGTTGATCGCGCACAATACAAACAGCGTCTGGACCAATTCGATTTCGACATGATTTTGATGACACTGAACCAGACCCTGAGCCCTGGCCTGGAGCAATGGCAGTATTTCCATTCAAGCCAGGCCAACATAAAGGGCAGCAAAAACTATGCGGGCGTCGCCAATCCGGTGGTGGATGACCTGCTCAATCAACTGCTCGCCGCAAAAACCCGGGACGACCAGGTCGCCGCAACCAAAGCGCTGGACCGCGTCCTGCTCTGGCAGCACTACATGATTCCCAATTGGTACCTCAACAATCACCGTCTGGCGTACCGTAACCGGTTCGCCATGGTCACTACCCCGCCCTACACCCTGGGCCTGCGTGCGTGGTGGCTCAAACCTTTGGAGAAAACCCGATGACTGCCTTTCGTTCCCTGTTGACGCAGGCTGGCGGCCTGGTCTTGCTGGGTATCGCCTGTTTCTCTCAGGCAGCCCCGGAACACGCCATAACCTTGTACAACGAAGCGCCAAAGTACCCGGCCAATTTCAAGCATTTCGATTACGTAAACCCGGACGCCCCCAAAGGCGGGATCTTCCGTCAAGCCGGCTTTGGGGGGTTCGACAGCCTCAATCCGTTCATCAGCAAAGGTGTGCCCGCCGACGATGTTGGCCTGATCTACGATACGTTGGCGCGCCAGGGTCTGGACGAGCCCTTCACCGAATACGGCCTGATTGCCGGCAAAATCGAAAAGGCCCCAGACAACAGTTGGGTGCGTTTCTATTTACGTCCCGAGGCCCGTTTCAGTGATGGCCATCCGGTTCGCGCCGAAGACGTGGTGTTCAGTTTCCAGACGCTGATCAAAGACGGCTCGCCGCTGTACCGCAGTTACTACGCCGATGTCGACCAGGCAATTGCAGAAGATCCGCTCAAGGTGCTCTTCACGTTCAAGCGCAACGGTAACCGCGAGTTGCCGTTGATTATTGGCCAATTGCCAGTCCTGCCCAAGCATTGGTGGGAAAGCCGCGACTTCGGCAAGGGCAATCTGGAAATTCCGTTGGGCAGCGGGCCATACAAGGTCGTCGAAGTGAAGGCTGGGCGCTCGGTACGCTATGAACGGGTCAAGGATTACTGGGGCAAGGACCTGCCCGTGAACAAAGGCTTCTATAACTTCGACACGCTATCGACGGAGTACTACCGCGATAACACGGTCGCCCTTGAAGCAATGAAAGCTGGCGCCTTCGACTATTGGCTGGAAACCAGCGCGAAAAACTGGGCAACCGCCTACGACACGCCTGCGGTCAGAAACGGCCGGTTGATCCGTGAGGAAATCCCCAACGGCAACCCGCAGGGCATGCAGGGTTTTATCTTCAATCTGCGTAAACCGATGTTCCAGGATGTCCGGGTGCGTCAGGCGCTAAGCCTGTTGCTGGATTTCGAATGGACCAACAAGCAGTTGTTCAACGGTTCGTACACGAGAACCAAGAGCTACTTCGATAACTCCGACATGGGCTCACATGGCCTGCCGTCTCAGGAAGAGCTGAATATCCTCGAACCCCTGCGTGACAAACTCCCGGCTCAAATCTTCACCGAGGCATTCAAACTGCCGGTGACCGATGGCAGCGGGATGATTCGTGAGCAACAGCGCAAGGCTTTCCAGTTGCTCAAGGAAGCCGGCTGGAAAATCGTCGGCGACAAAATGGTCGATACCGAAGGCAAGCCAGTGACCATAGAGTTCTTGCTGGCACAGACCGAGTTCGAGCGCGTCCTATTGCCGTTCAAGCGCAACCTGAGCGACATCGGCATCAACCTGGAAATACGCCGCGTCGACGTCTCGCAGTACATCACCCGCCGCCGCTCACGCGATTACGACATGATCGTCGGCAGTTTTCCGCAATCCAGTTCGCCAGGCAATGAGCAACGCGACTTTTGGGACTCTTCCAGCGCCGATAAACCAGGCAGCTATAACCTGCTGGGCTTAAAGGACCCCGCCATCGACGCCTTGGTCAGTGGCCTGATCAATGCCGATTCGCGACAAAGCCTGATTAACCACACCCGCGCGCTGGACCGTGCGCTGCTGTGGGGGTATTACGTCATTCCTAACTGGCACATCAAGACTTGGCGCGTGGCGTACTGGGACCACATCGGTCATCCGAAAATGTCGCCACTGTACGATGTCGGCAACATGACCTGGTGGGCCAAACCAGACGCCAAACCGGCGATCCCGCTGGACGCCGCGCCCAAGCAGCCTGATGCAGAAGAAGCCACACCGGCGAGCACGGAGCAATAAGATGCTGGCCTATATTCTTCGGCGTTTGTTGCTGATCATCCCGACGCTGCTCGGCATATTGCTCATTAACTTCGTGATCATCCAGGCCGCGCCGGGTGGCCCGGTGGAGCAAATGATCGCCAAGCTGGAAGGCTTCGAAGGCGCCACCAGCCGCATTGCCGGCGGTGGTGCCGAAGTGGCTGTGGCGGGTTCGACTTATCGCGGTGCGCAGGGTTTGGACCCAAGCCTGGTGAAAGAAATCGAGCACATGTATGGCTTCGATAAATCAGCGCCAGAACGTTTGTGGATCATGATCAAGAACTACGCACGACTGGATTTCGGCGACAGCTTTTTCCGTGATGCCAAAGTGATCGATCTGATCGTCGAGAAAATGCCAGTGTCCATTTCCCTCGGGTTGTGGAGCACGCTGATCATGTACCTGGTGTCGATCCCGCTGGGGATTGCCAAGGCCACACGACACGGGAGCCATTTCGACATCTGGACCAGCTCGGCGATCATCGTCGGCTATGCCATCCCGGCGTTTCTATTCGCCATCCTGCTAATCGTGGTGTTCGCCGGCGGCAGTTATTTCGACTGGTTCCCATTGCGCGGGCTGACCTCGAACAACTTCGATGAAATGAGCTGGCTGGGCAAGATCGGGGATTACTTCTGGCATCTGGCGCTGCCGATTACCGCCTTGGTGGTCGGCAACTTTGCCACCATGACGCTGCTCACCAAAAATAGTTTTCTCGACGAAATCGGCAAGCAATACGTGATCACTGCCAAGGCCAAGGGCCTGTCCCAGCATCGCGTGCTGTACGGCCATGTATTCCGTAACGCCATGTTGTTGGTAATCGCGGGCTTCCCGTCGGCGTTCATTGGCATCTTCTTTACCGGCTCGTTGCTGGTGGAAGTGATCTTCTCGCTCGACGGTCTGGGGCTGATGAGCTTCGAAGCCGCGATCAACCGCGATTACCCGGTAGTGTTCGGCACGCTGTTCATTTTCACACTGCTGGGACTCGTGGTGAAACTGATCGGAGACCTTACCTACACGCTGGTTGATCCTCGTATCGACTTCGAAAACAGGGATCATTGATATGACGTTGTCCCCCCTCAATCGACGCCGCTTCGCACGCTTCAAGGCCAACAAGCGCGGCTGGTGGTCACTGTGGCTGTTTCTAATGCTGTTCGGCCTGAGCCTGGGCGCCGAGCTGATCGCCAACGACAAACCGCTGGCAGTGCGCTATGACGGCCAATGGTATTTCCCGGTCTTCGAACGCTACCCGGAAACCACTTTCGGCGGCGAGTTCCCGCTGGAAGCCAACTACAAGAGCCCGTACATCAAGGAGCTGCTGGCAGCCAAGGGCGGCTGGACCTTATGGGCGCCGATCCCTTTCAGCTACCAGAGCATCAACTATGATTTGAAAGTTCCAGCCCCTGCGCCGCCCTCTCGGGATAACCTGCTGGGCACCGATGACCAGGGGCGCGATGTCCTGGCGAGAGTGATCTATGGCTTTCGTGTTTCGGTATTGTTCGCCCTGACGCTGACCGTGCTGAGTTCGATCATCGGGGTCATCGCCGGTGCGCTGCAGGGCTTTTATGGCGGCTGGGTGGATCTGGTGGGCCAGCGCTTCCTGGAGATCTGGTCAGGCTTGCCAGTGTTGTACCTGCTGATCATCCTTGCCAGCTTTGTGCAGCCCAACTTCTGGTGGTTGCTGGGCATCATGTTGCTGTTCTCATGGATGAGTCTGGTGGACGTGGTGCGCGCGGAATTCCTGCGCGGTCGCAACCTGGAATACGTGCGCGCAGCACGAGCGCTAGGCATGGAAAACGGCGCGATTATGTTCCGCCATATCCTGCCTAACGCCATGGTCTCAACCATGACCTTCATGCCGTTCATACTTACCGGCGCGATTGGCACCCTGACCGCGCTGGATTTCCTGGGCTTCGGCCTGCCTGCTGGCTCACCCTCCCTGGGTGAACTGGTGGCTCAGGGCAAATCCAACCTGCAGGCACCTTGGCTGGGTATCAGCGCCTTCGCCGTACTGGCGCTGATGTTGAGTTTGCTGGTGTTTATCGGCGAATCCGCCCGCGACGCGTTCGATCCAAGGAAATAAAATGAAGCAGGACAATCTGATCGAAATCCGCGACCTGGCCGTCGAGTTCGTCACCGGCGAGCACAAGCAGCGCGTGGTCGACGGTGTCAGTTTCGACATTCGCAAGGGGGAAACACTGGCACTGGTGGGAGAAAGCGGCTCCGGCAAATCCGTCACCGCGCACTCTATTTTGCGACTGCTGCCCTACCCGCTGGCCAGCCATCCCAGTGGCACGATTCGCTATGCCGGCCACGACATGCTGACCGCCAGCGAGAAGCGCCTGCGGGCAATTCGTGGCAATCACATCGCGATGATTTTTCAAGAACCGATGACCTCGTTGAATCCCTTGCAGTCGATCGAAAAGCAGATCAACGAAGTGCTCGGTCTACATAAGGGGTTGACCGGCAAGGCGGCCACTTCGCGCACACTGGAGCTGCTGGAACTGGTAGGCATTCCCGAGCCACACAAACGCCTCAAAGCCCTGCCACACGAACTTTCAGGCGGGCAACGGCAACGCGTGATGATCGCGATGGCGCTGGCCAACGAACCAGAGCTGCTGATCGCCGATGAGCCGACCACCGCGCTTGATGTCACGGTGCAGCTTAAAATCCTAAAACTGCTCAAGGAACTGCAAGGCCGCCTTGGCATGGCATTGCTGCTGATCAGCCACGATTTAAACCTGGTGCGACAAATAGCCAACCGAGTATGTGTCATGCAGCGCGGTTGCATCGTCGAACAGGCATCGTGCGAAGAGCTGTTCCGTGCGCCGCAGCATCCGTACACCAAAGAACTGCTCAGTGCCGAGCCCAAAGGTGGCCCTGCGAATAACATTCCGGGCGCGCCAATGCTGGAAGTCGAGAACCTGCGGGTATGGTTCCCGATCAAGAAAGGCCTGTTCAAACGCACGGTCGACTACATCAAAGCAGTCGATGGTATTCACTTCAGCCTGCCCAAGGGTCAAACCCTGGGCATCGTCGGTGAAAGCGGTTCAGGCAAATCGACGCTGGGCCTGGCAATTCTTCGGCTGATCGCAAGCCAGGGCGACATACGCTTTCAGGGCAAGCCGCTAGACTCCCTGACGCAGCAGCAGGTTCGCCCGCTGCGGCGACAGATGCAGGTGGTGTTTCAGGACCCGTTTGGTAGCCTGAGCCCGCGTATGTCGGTGTGCGATATCGTTGGCGAAGGCCTGCGTATCCACAAGATGGGCACGCCAGTGGAACAAGAGTCGGCAGTCATCGAAGCGCTCAAGGAGGTAGGCCTGGATCCGGACACCCGGCACCGCTACCCCCATGAATTTTCCGGTGGACAGCGGCAAAGAATCGCCATCGCTCGGGCAATAGTGTTAAAACCGGCGCTGATTTTGTTGGACGAGCCCACTTCGGCGCTCGACCGCACCGTTCAGCGTCAAGTAGTGGAGCTGCTGCGCTCGCTGCAGATCAAGTACAACCTGACGTATTTGTTTATCAGCCATGACCTGGCGGTAGTCAAAGCGCTGAGCCACCAACTGATGGTGGTCAAGCAAGGCCAAGTGGTCGAACAGGGTGCAGCGGAGGATATCTTCGCCGCACCGAAACATCCTTATACACAGCAACTGCTGGAAGCCGCCTTTTTGGTGCCGGCAGTTGTCGATTAACCTGATAGAGGAACAACACATGGGTTTTCTCGCCGGTAAGCGCGTCCTGATCGTCGGTGTCGCCAGCAAGCTGTCCATCGCATCCGGCATTGCTGCCGCCATGCATCGCGAGGGCGCTGAGCTTGCCTTCACCTACCAGAACGAAAAACTCAAAGGCCGCGTCGAAGAGTTCGCACAAGGCTGGGGCTCCAACCCTGAGCTGTGCTTCCCTTGCGACGTGGCCAGCGACGAAGAAATCGCCAAGGTCTTCGAAGCCCTCAGCAAGAAGTGGGACGGCCTGGACGTCATCGTTCACTCGGTAGGCTTCGCCCCGGGCGACCAGTTGGATGGCGACTTCACCGAAGCCACCACCCGCGAAGGCTTCCGCATCGCCCACGATATCAGCGCCTACAGCTTCGTTGCATTGGCCAAGGCCGGTCGCGAAATGATGAAAGGCCGCAACGGCAGCCTGTTGACCCTGTCGTACCTGGGCGCAGAGCGCACTATGCCGAACTACAACGTCATGGGCATGGCCAAGGCCAGCCTGGAAGCCGGTGTACGTTATCTGGCAGGCAGCCTGGGTCCGGAAGGCACTCGCGTCAACGCTGTATCGGCTGGTCCGATCCGCACCCTCGCCGCTTCCGGCATCAAGAACTTCCGCAAGATGCTGGCGGCCAACGAAGCGCAGACGCCATTGCGCCGTAACGTCACCATCGACGAAGTCGGCAATGCGGGCGCATTCCTGTGCTCGGACCTTGCTTCAGGCATCAGCGGTGAAATCATGTACGTCGACGGCGGTTTCAACACCACGGCGATGGGTAACATCGAAGAGTGATGTGATTGAGCGCCAAGCCCGGCGTTGTCCGTGCTGACGCACTCGGTTCACACATGTGACAGAAAGGAGGCGGATTTACATCCGCCGTCCTTTCACACCACTGTACATAAGGTGTCGTGTACGGCGATGCAGGTTACGCGGCTAAGCCGGTTTACCTTATCGAATGCCAAGTCGTGTCGTTTATGCACGCCCACAGTGGGCGACGGGAGCACTTCATTGATCCCGTCTTCAGACAGTTGAAGCCTCTGTCCAATTGATCCAACCGAATAACCAAGTCGCCAGTATCAGCAAGCCAAACGCAATCCGGTACCAGGCAAACACTGCGTAACTATGGCTGGCGATAAACTTCAGCAACCCGCGCACAGTGATCATCGCGAAAAGAAACGCCGTTACGAATCCCAGCACAAACACTGGGAGGTCTTCAGCCTGAAACAGATCCCGATATTTGTAGCCCGAATAGGCCGCGGCGCCCACCATGGTCGGGATTGCCAGGAAGAACGAAAACTCAGTGGCTGCCGTGCGTGAAAGACCAAAAAGCAGCCCGCCGATAATAGTCGACCCGGAGCGTGAGGTGCCCGGGATCATCGCCAGGCACTGTGCAAAGCCTACCTTGAGCGCATCAGTCCAGCGCATGTCATCAATGTGATCGACGCTTATTACATGTTCCCGACGCTCAGCCCATAACATAATGACTCCACCCAATACCAAGGCCATCGCCACCGTGATCGGGTTAAATAAATACTCGTGAATTTTATCGGCGAACATCACCCCCAACACGAGCGCCGGAAAAAACCCGATAATTAGGTTGAAAGTAAACCGTTGCGCGGTGCGTTGAGTTGGCAAGCCTTTGACGACCCATAGGATCTTTGGACGAAACTCCCAAACGACGGCGAGAATAGCCCCCAACTGAATAATTATGTTAAATGCCATCGCTCGCTCACCGCCAAAATCAAGCAAGTCTGCAACGATAATCTGATGACCAGTGCTTGAGATCGGTAAAAACTCGGTAAGCCCCTCCACCGCACCTAAAATCAATACTTTAACGATATTAAAAAACTCCATCAATCACCCCGCCAGCCCCTTTTAAATTGAGAATTTAATAATTATTTTTTCACATAAACCAGATGCACTAATACACCAGCACTCTATCTCCGATTAGTATAAGTACGTAGTAAATTAATTATTAGCTGCACGTGTCAATCACTTATATGGGCAGCACTGCAGAATAAGTCGAATCAAGTCATACACTCAACCCCCCTGTTAGCAATTGTCGAACTTAATGCTTGCCAGCGAGTTATATCGACACCACGCGGACCTCAAGCTAACACTTGACTTTTTCCCCAACCCACCTATCTCCCCATATTCAACATGGCTATTTCACATGACACACTATGGATACATACCGCAGAACAATTGCATATTGCCAGTACCTATACAGCCTCTGGCAGGCTCGATGTAGCAGCGACAGAAAATAATGGGAGAAACCCGCAGCAACGTTAGAAAACCCTTGAATACCGCCAGAGAAAGCCGTGAAATGTTACCAATTGTCAGTCACAGACGATAACTAGTGCTTTAACATCCTATTGCCAGTACCTATTTCGAGCCAAAGCATGATGCTTACAAGGAATTCAACGCTTAGAAGCCACCACCAGGCAAATGAACAAGCGGGTGTCCTCGCCATTGGCCGTACCCGTAGTGTTGCTGAACACTTTAGAACATTAGTCGCTGCCCATGTGCATAGCGACACCCCTATTGATGTTTCCTGCTACGGCAATTCATCTAAGAAGAACAAAAATCTTGGTTCGTACAGAGCAATTTTTGTCATCATTGACAGCCCTCATTTATTCGATGAAAGCCTTGCAGTGGTGGAGAGTCTTCGCAGTGAAAATTTAAAGCTCATCATCTGCGTGGTCCTCTCAGGCAAAGGTACCTACAGCAAGATGAAGTATTACCTTGCAGGCGCCGACTATTGTATCAAGCACTCGACATTGTCCGATGACGGCACAGATGCTCTTGCAGAATTTTTCAGTAGCGAAGAATGGCAAAGAGACATCAACCTAGTGTTGGATCCGACGCGTATATGCCTGCTCGGCACGTCAAAGAAGCTAGACATTACCTTCTCCGAAATGGAAATTCTTGAGGCGTTTTCTCAAACTAAAAACTGCATATTAAGCCATGATGAAATCGCAAAAATCATGGGCCTTAATATAAATTTTTACGACCCCAGGGCTTTAGAAAAGTCTATAAGCCGCCTGCGCGGAAAAATAAAAGATATGTATGGAACCAACGCCATTCAGAGTATTCGCGGACATGGATACCGATTGATTAGGGGGCTTATCTCGACAGCCTACCTCTTACTGTGTGTAGGAGTTTTTCCATGAGTGTGACCGAGTGCATATCTGCTTCCAATTACGTGAACCACTATCTGACTCGGCAGGTGATCCTGGCAAGAGACGACAGCCCTTTCGGTAGTGAGATAAGGGTCCAATTTGACGCCAACTCATATCTTTCCACTGATCCAGTGTGGAAGCCCTCTGCTGGTCAGATGAGTGAAATCTACAGCAACGTCCTCATCCAGACTCAACTCACCGCCCTTTCGCTGAAAGAACAAAACACGAACAGCCAAAAAAAATATTTGCACAAACGATTTGTTGGTATTGAACAGCCAGACCTTATCAGTACTGTACTGACAGAAGAGTTAATACGAACCCATGAGACCCTCCGCAATTTAGGGCAGACATTGGTCATCACGCTGACCGAATTGCCGCTCTGGGCAGCCAGTGTCAAAAATAAAAAGAAGATCCTCCGTAATGTGTATCTCTTGAAAGATTACGGCGTGGAAATCGCCTTCGATGGCTACAATCTCCACGGAGAGGCGATTGAAATTTTTACAACCCTTAACTTATTGAATTACATAAGAACATCAGTTTTATCCCTCGACCGGAGCCTAAAGTCAAACTGCAATCCTGATTTATTTAATCAGATACATGACGTCATGGTTACACTGACTCATAACAATAAAATTTCTTTTATCGCTGACCGAGTCGAGCACGCTGCGAGCCATATATTGGCACGGGCTTTGCCATTTGATTACTTTCAAGGGAGCCATTACTCCCCTGCCGATAACCTTTGAGCCAAAACCGGCCATGCAGTAAAGGAGAGAGAAATGGAAATCAGCACGCCCCTCCGTAAAAAATATTTTGTAGTGGTAACTCATAGTTCAGCTTCACAAATGGAACTGGAAAGCATACTGTCCAGCAAACGGTACAAATCGTTCGGCACCTCTCAGGCAAAGATGTTTATTGAGGGAATATCGCAGCCGACTTCCCCTCCCATGCGTATGGAATTTACGTATCCAAATATAGAGCAAAAAAACATTCCATTGCTTATTAAACATGACACCGAGCAAATATTATCAACCTTGGAGTATGAGTGGCTGGCTGCTCACTCTGAAAATCTGCTCAACAGTTTCATCTCAGTCGTTGATGAGACCAGAAGTATCACTCAAGAATTTATCTCCAGTCAGGCGAATGCACTGTCAACCGATAAGGATACCTGGCAGCTTAATACTAATACCAACATCCTGATCAGGGAAAATATCGAGATCGCCTTAACTGGACTGGAGGTCACCCTGGTTAAAAGACTGTTGGACGGTGACGAACGGGTCGTCAGTAAAGACGAACTCGTAAAGAGTATCGGCAGAGAGCCGGAACTGTATCGCGGCCTCGAAATGTGCTTAAGCCGACTACAGGATAAATTCAAGAGCGCCAGTAATGGTGAGCGACTATTCAGAGCTGTCCGTAATCGTGGCTACTGCCTTATTCAGAATGTACTGTTGGATAAAATCCCACCCGAGCTTATGGAATAATCGTATCCATTCCATGAACACTACATTCAAATCCGACAGTGGACCCCGAAGCTGTGCTCCCGATTTCTTTCCGGAGCCAGCGCGGCATAATGCAATCCGGCGGCAACGTCGAAAGCGGTACTGTTATCCCAAGCCCGTGGACTTCCGGAAATACATCGGCGGTCTGG
Source organism: Pseudomonas sp. (assembly GCF_036404235.1). Lineage (GTDB taxonomy): Bacteria > Pseudomonadota > Gammaproteobacteria > Pseudomonadales > Pseudomonadaceae > Aquipseudomonas. Next base: position 1,986 of record NZ_DASWOT010000148.1, on the reverse strand, counting down.
CCGCCTTGGTCAAGCCAACTATCAAGGCGGTCGTGCTCTACTCCATGCGAGCCTTTCGTCTGTATTAACCTCAAACAGTAAGGTTGTTAAAACTTCTGCGTGCTCCGTCGTTTGGAATGCAACTTGACCTTATCGACCATTTTTAACATAGCCTACCAATCCTGACTTTTCCTCACCTGCACGTTATAAGTCGTCAGACACCGTCATAATTAATAAATTAGTCTATTCATTGACGGCAGTTCCGCCTGTTAGCGACATGACTGTCCGCGCAATAACTTCATAAAAATAAAAACAATTGCTTAGACAGCTCGGAGCTCGCCTGACGACATCTGAACGGGCTTCTTTTGGGGATATCGCATGGATACCAATCTTCATATGAATCGAAATACTGGTCTCAAAGGGCTGACCTTTTGGGGACAGTGGTCACTTGCTATGGGCCTAGTTGTCACACTGTTATTTATATTAGTTTATAAACAGACAGGGACGGTAGAGTTCTACTATCGAGTGTGCGCAACACTGACAATATTGGCTTCGGTTCCAGCGTATTCATGGTGTGGTGTTTATGCAAAAAGAGATAGCTACCTGACAGGTCTTGGACGACTTTTTTTAGGTTGGACAATGACATTGGCTGCATTGGCCTGTGTTGCCTTCGTCTGTAAGGCCAACGAACTCTTTTCTCGTGAAATCATCCTGATATGGGCAGTCTGCGGCTACATTGGGCAGGGACTGCTTTACGTTCCCTTGCATGGGTTCTCTCAGTACTATCAGCGGTTACGTCAAAGAGGGCATAACACGCTGATTGTGGGCACTGGAGAGCTGGCATTTGGACTGGCCAGGAAGCTGCGTACGCTTGAACACTTCCCATTGGTCGGCTTGGTCAGTACCGACGCCAATCCTCCACAGGAAGTGGGTAGCCCACGTATCGTGGGGGTACAGGAACAACTGCTTGAACTGATCAAAATACATGACATACGTCGTTTGTATATTACGTTGCCGCTTAGTGAAGCCGCAAAAATCGAAGCAATGTACATCGATTTACTGGGTGCGAACGTCGACGTGGTGTGGGTACCAGATTTGAACAGTCTGACCCTGCTCAATCATTCTGTGAGAGTGGTGGACGGCCTGCCGGCGATCTACTTGAATGAAAGCCCGTTGACCAGTCGGCCCACTGCCGCACTGAGCAAAAGCCTGCTGGAAAAAAGCGTGGCGCTGTTGGCAATTGTGCTGTTAAGCCCTCTGCTATTGCTCATTGCGCTGGCCGTAAAACTCAGTTCCCCTGGCCCGATATTCTTCAAACAAGACCGTCATGGCTGGAATGGCAAGGTTATTCAGGTCTGGAAATTTCGTTCGATGCGCGTGCATGACGACATTGAGGTCAAACAGGCCAGTCGCCACGACTCGCGTATCACCGGGGTCGGACGCTTTATCCGTCGCACCTCGATCGATGAACTGCCGCAGTTGTTCAATGTGTTGCAAGGCCATATGGCACTGGTCGGGCCCCGGCCGCACGCCGTCGCACACAACGATTACTACTCCGGAAAAATTCTCGCCTACATGGCTCGCCATCGAATCAAACCTGGCATCACCGGGCTGGCGCAAATCAATGGTTGCCGTGGCGAAACCGACACCATCGACAAGATGCAAAAACGCGTCGAAATCGACCTTAAGTACATCAATAACTGGTCGCTATGGTTGGACCTGAAAATCCTGGTCAAAACCCCTTTCACCTTGTTGTCAAAAGACATTTATTGATAACGCTGGCAACGCAGCTGTTGATAAAAACCCAATGACACATTGTGTGTTAACCATGTAAAAAGGGGACGAAAGTCCCCTTTTTTATGAGCGTTGTCCCGTCCTGAATAAGGTTTACACCTTCTGATCTATTTTCAGGAGGGCGTAATGGAATCAGCAAAAAGGCGTAGTCAGCGAGACTACACGCTGACTTTTAAATTGTCGGTCGTCGACCAAGTCGAAAAAGGCGAGCTG
>NZ_DASWOT010000147.1:0-21486 GCF_036404235.1 Pseudomonas sp. | reverse complement strand
ATTGAAGGAATGATCAGCAATGCAGCAGCCTGCGTCGGCAACATAGCCAGGCCCAACATGCCCATGGCAACGGTGGGCAACCCCATGCCGATCATACCCTTCACTGTTCCTGCCAGCAGGAATGCAACCAGCACCAGCGCTGACAAGCTCCAGCCGATATGTTGATAAAGCGCGAAGAATGTATTCATGAGGCAACTTTGCCTACATCCGCTCGGGTTGAAAATCTGCCATATACTGATCCAGCCTCAGTCTGAGACAGAGTCTAACCACTGCAGCCGTTGTAGAAGCACGCGTGCTCGCGAGGCGGTTGGCACTTCACAGGCCGTTTCGCGAACTACTTCGCTCCTACCGACAACCCAGGGCCACAGCCATGCACTTCGACCTGATCGACCTCAAGCTTTTCCTGCGGGTTCTGGAAAGCGGCAACATCACCGCCGGTGCCGCGCAGAGTCATCTGTCGCTGGCCTCTGCAAGCGCACGCATTCGCGGGCTGGAATCATCGCTGGGCATCCCGCTGCTCGACCGTGGCCGACGTGGGGTCACGCCGACGTCAGCGGGCAAGGCGCTCGCTCAACATGCGCGGCTGATCCTGCAGCAAGTTGAGCGCATGCAGGTTGATCTCACCGATTACGCACAAGGCTTCAAAGGCCAAATCCGCCTCTTGTGCAACACCTCGGCACTGAGCGAATACCTGCCGGAGTTGCTCGCCGAGTTTCTGGTGTCACACCCCAATATCGACATCAACCTGGAAGAACACCCAAGCCTGCGCATCCTGCATGCGGTTCGCCATGGGACGGCGGACATTGGAATCATTTCCGACGCGGTTGACGCCAGTGACCTGCAAACCCAACCGTTTCGCCCAGATCCGCTGACGCTGATCGCACCGCTCGATCATCCACTGGCCCATCACGACAACCTGCGTTTCACGCAAAGCCTGGATTACGAATTCGTAGGTTTGGGCATCGCCAGCGCCATGGCGATCTATCTCGAAGAACAAGCCCTGCATGCCGGTCGACGGCTGAAAATCCGCGTGCGCGCAGAGAGCTACGACGGTGTGATGCGCATGGTCGTGGGCGGCGCAGGACTGGGCATCGTGCCGCAAGCGGCGATCAACCGATTTCAGGATTCGACCCGGTTCAAGAGCCTGCCACTGAGCGATCCTTGGGCTGATCGCGAGCTGTTGCTGTGCGCCCCGGATTTCAATGCACTGCCCAGTTATGCGCAAGCGCTGGTCAAGGCTCTGAGCCTGCCGACAGCGCTTCTGGATACCTCAACGTCGAGTCCAGACAACTGACCACAGCGAGAGCACCCTAAGGTGTGCGAGCGCAATTTTTGCCTCTCATCTGGAGCTGTCATGCCTAAGCCGATTACCGTCCTTCGTGATACCACGCCACTGCCCGTCGTCGACGCCTGCAAATGGGAACGCATCGAAGGTGAACCGCACACCGTCAACCTCAACGCCTACACCAGCGAAGACGGCAGCAAGATCATGGGCACCTGGATCTGCACTCCCGGCAAATGGCGGGTCGAATACGTGAAGTGGGAATACTGCGATTTCCGCGAAGGCTATTGCATCATCACCCCGGACGGCATGGAGCCCATTCACCTGCGCGCGGGCGATATCTTCGTCGTCGAGCCGGGCATGAAGGGCACCTGGGAAGTGGTCGAGACCGTTCGCAAGTATTTCGTTTTTGCCTGATCGGACGTCGCGTTACCTGCAATGCGCTTGCGTCCGCGACCTTGTGTCCGTGACACCGATCGCGGGCGCCGCGCAGGTTCGGGGTCATGCCTTCTTGAGATACCCCTCGACAATCGCCGAGAAATCCTTGCCGCCATCGCCTCGCAAACTCATGGCCTGATACAGCTGCTGAGCGATAGCACCGAGGATAACCGGCTGATGCGCGACCTTTGCCGCCTCGGTCGCCAAGCCCAAATCCTTGAGCATCAACTCGGCACCGAAGCCGCCGGTGTAACCGCGTGAAGCAGGCGCGGTTTCAACGATGCCGGGCCAGGGATTGTAGATTTCCGAACTCCAGCAGCGTCCGGTCGAGCTGTTGATCACACCCGCGAGCACGTGAGTGTCGATGCCCAGGCTGTTACCCAGCGCCATGGCCTCGGCGACGCCAATCATCGAGATCCCGAGCAACAGGTTGTTACATATCTTGGCGATCTGGCCGGTGCCAATGTCACCGCAATGGACGATGTTTTTGCCCATCTGCGCCAGTATCGGCTTCAGCGTGGCGAAGTGTTCATTACTGGCACCGACCATAAAGGTCAGCGTCCCGGCTTGCGCGCCGCCCGTTCCACCCGAAACAGGTGCATCGCCAAGCGTCACGCCGTGTTTGGCGGCCGCGGCTGCGACGTCACGAATCGTCTGCGGGTCGATGGTGCTGCAATCCACGGCCGGTATGCCGGCGGCGATGCCGGCCAGCACGCCATCGTCCCCCAGGTAAACACTGCGCACATGCGCCGCGGCCGGAAGCATGGTGATGACCAGTTCGGCGCCCTGAGCTGCATGTTTTGGCGACTCGGTGATCCGCCCACCCTGGCTGGCCAACTCGGCGAGCACGTCTTGATTAAGGTCGAAAAGATTAAGGTGATGACCGGCCTTGATCAGGTTTCGGGCCATCGGCGCGCCCATATTGCCCAGGCCGATGAATGCGATTTTCATTGTTGTTCTCCCTTCACGAATTGGCTGTATACGCCTGCCTCTGCAAGAGCGAACTTGTTCGTGAGACGTCCGGCCCGACACATCGCGTCGTATTTTCTCGCCAACAAGTTGGTTCGTCCTACAGAGTTCGGAGCTACTTCAGATTAATCGTCGTATTCACCCCGTCATTGACGCTGTCGTCATCGAACCACCGGCTGGTGACGGTCTTGGTCTGAGTGTAGAACTGCACCACCTGTTTGCCGTACGGGCCGAGATCACCGAGCTTGGAACCACGCGAACCGGTAAAGCTGAAAAACGGCACCGGCACTGGAATCGGGATGTTGATACCCACCTGACCGATGTCGATTTCACTCTGGAATTTACGCGCCGCCGCACCGCTCTGTGTGAACAGCCCAACGCCGTTGCCGAACGGGTTGGCATTGACCAGCGCAATCGCCTGATCAAGGGTGTCGACTTCCAGCACCACCAACACCGGACCGAAGATTTCCTGAGTGTAGATTTGCATCTCGGTGGTCACGCCGGTGAACAGCGTCGGGCCGATAAAGTTGCCCTCCTCATACCCCGGCACCGTGATGTCGCGACCGTCGAGTTCGAGCTTTGCGCCTTCTTTCACGCCGCTGTCGATCAGGCCCAGAATCCGCTGTTTGGCACGCCTGGAAATCACCGGCCCGACATCGGTGCCCGCCTCGCTGCCCGCGTTCACTTTCAGTTTCTGCGCCAACGCTTTGAGATCCGGCAACCATTGCTTGGCGGCGCCGACCAAGACCACCGCCGAGGTCGCCATGCAGCGCTGTCCGGCAGCCCCGAAACCGGCGCCGACCAAGGCGTTGAGGGTTTGTTCGCGATTGGCATCCGGCAGCACCACAGCGTGATTCTTCGCGCCCATCATCGACTACACACGCTTGCCATGTTTGCCCGCCAGGTCATACACGTGAGTGCCGACAGCGGTCGAACCGACAAACGAAACAGCCTTGATGTCTTTATGGGTGCAGATCGCGTCTACCACCTCCTTGCCGCCATGAACCACGTTGAGCACGCCTGCGGGGACGCCCGCCTCCACGGCCAGTTCAACCAGCAACATGGTCGACATCGGGTCCTGTTCGGACGGCTTGAGGACGAAGGTGTTACCGCAAGCGATGGCCATCGGGAACATCCACAACGGAATCATCGCCGGGAAGTTGAACGGCGTGATGCCCGCGCAGACCCCGATGGGCTGACGCAAGGTGTAGGTGTCCACGCCGCCAGCGACGTTTTCTGCGAATTCACCCATCTGCAACGTGCCAATGGAACAGGCGTGCTCGACCACTTCCAGCCCGCGAAAGATGTCGCCTTCAGCATCGGCAATGGTTTTGCCCTGTTCGGCGCTGAGCACCACGGCGATGCGTTTTGAGTGTTCACGAATCAACGCTTGAAGCTTGAGCATGATGCGCATGCGGGCGCCAATAGGCGTGTGGCGCCAGGTTGTGAACGCTGCTTGCGCGGCGGCGACCGCAGCATCGACTTCAGCAGTGGTGGCCAATGGCACCTGCGCCAGCACCTGCTGGGTGGCGGGGTTGATTACGTCGAGCCATTCGTTGGTTTGCGACTCGACCCATTGGCCGTTGATCAGCAGTTTCACGCGAGCCACTGTGGTGTTGTTTTTGTTCAATGAGGCGTTCATTTCAGCATTCTCCATTCATGGTGGCGGCCCGCTCGGACCGCCTGCAAATCAAATTTCAGGCAGCCCTGTGGCGCGGCGGATCGCGCTTCATCAGCGCCGTGCAGACCAGCGCAATCAGCGCCATGCCAATCAGGTAAACGATCACGTAATGCGGATTGCCCCCGCCCATCGCCAGTAGCTGCGTGGCGATCATTGGCGCGAACCCGCCGCCTAATACGCCAGCCAGTTGTACCGATACCGAGATGCCGCTATAGCGAATTTCCGCAGGGAATTGCCGGGCGAACAGCAGTGATTCCGGGGCGTACAGGATCGGAAAGACCACGCCGACTGCCAGCACCATCGCCCACCAGACGAGCTGTGGTTCACGGGTACCAAGCATGGCGAAAAACGGATAAACGAAGGCGCAGAGCAGCAAAAGCCCTGCGAAATACAGACGTTTCTGACCGACTCGGTCTGAAATCGCCCCACACAGCGGCATGGTAATCAGCGACAACGCAGCACCAGCCGTGATCGCGTTGAGCACGTCGCCGCGAGGGATTTGCAGCTGATTAGCCGCATAAGCCAACGCGAAGGTGACCGACATGTAGAACCAGGCATTCTCGGCAGTGCGGGCGCCAATGATCGTCAGGGTTTCCCTTGGGTGTTCGCGCAATACCTTGAACAGCGGGACTTTGACAGCAATCTTCTCTTGCTTGAGCTTTTCGAAATCGGGCGACTCCGGGACTTTCAGGCGGATCAGCCAGCCCACGCCCAGCAAGACGATGCTGGCCAGAAACGGCAGTCGCCAGCCCCAACTGAGCATGTCGGCTTCGGGCAGTTTCGCCACCAACCCCATGGCCAGCGACGCCAGCACCAACCCCGCGCCCACCCCGGTTTGCGGCAAGCTGCCATAGAAGCCTTTTCTGCCTTCTGGCGCATGTTCGACGGCCATCAACACCGCCCCACCCCACTCGCCGCCGACCGCCATCCCCTGTAGGAAGCGCATCGCGACCAGAATCACTGCGGCCCAATAACCGATCTGATCGTAGGTCGGAATCAAACCGATGATGATCGTCGGAATCCCCATCAGCATCAGAGTGAAAAGGAGCATCGACTTGCGGCCGATCTTGTCGCCAAAGTGACCGAACACCACACCACCCAACGGACGGCCGAGAAAGCCCACGGCATAAGTCGCGAACGCAGCGAGCACGCCGATGATCGGGTCCAGGGCGGGGAAAAATATCTTGTTGAAGATCAGGGCTGCGGCTGTGCCGTAGAGGAAAAAGTCATACCACTCGATGGTCGTCCCGGCCATGCTCGCGGCGCCGGCCAGACGATAGGATTTGGCTTTCGTTGCAGGGCTGGCGTCGAGTACGCCGGCGTCTGCGGTTATCGCGTTTTTCATAAACTCCTCCGCTTATTATTGTTGTGCAGGGTGTTATGGCATGTGGGTGGTGCGGTTTCTTTCAATACTTTCCGGGATCAGTTGTTTCTGAAGGTCTGTAGAAGCCAACTTGTTGGCGAGAATTTGTTCAGTGAGTCAGGTACGGCGCCTCGCGAACAAGTTCGCTCCTACAGGGAATCTGGCGGTTGGTTCAGGCCGTGTTTCGGAGTATAGATGTGCAAACTTCTAATAAGAACGCACATAAAAGCAGGTTCAACATGCAAAAAAACATCACCTCCCTGAACACGTTGAACTGGGACGATTTGAAGTTTTTCCTTGAAGTCGCACGCACCCGCAAAGCCAGCACAGCAGCCAAACGGCTCGCGGTTGATTACACCACGGTGTCGCGACGGATCAACTCACTGGAGGCCTCGCTCGGCACGTTGCTGTTTGAAAAGTCGCGCAATAACGGTTTCATCCTGACCGCCGAGGGCCAGCGTTTGCTGGGGTCTGCCGAGTCGATAGAAAGTACGCTGCACGTTGCCTGCGAACAGGTTTCAGGCTCCGGCGTGGCGTTGTCCGGGCATGTGCGTATGGGTTGCACCGAAGGGTTCGGCAGCTTTTTCGTCACCCCGCAGCTCACCCATTTCATCGACACCTACCCCGCCATCTCCGTGGACATTCTGCCGCTGCCGCACTTCATCAGCTTGTCCAAGCGCGAGGCCGATATCGTCATTGCACTTGAGCGCCCGGAGCACGGCCCTTACGTGTGCTGCAAGCTGTGCGACTACAACTTGCGGCTGTACGCGACGCAGGAATATCTGGACAACCATCCGCCGATCAAGCGCGTTGCAGACCTGGCCGAGCATCCATTCATCAGCTATGTCGACGACCTGGCGTTCAGTTCAGAGCTGCTTTACCTGAGCAACCTGCTGCCCGGCGCCCAAGCGCATCTGCGCAGCACCAGCGTCATCGCGCAATACGTGGCGGCATTGCAAGGACGGGGACTGGCGATTTTGCCGTGTTTTCTGGCGGCGCACGATGCGCGTTTGCTACCGGTGCTGGAGCAGGACGTGAACATCACGCGGCAGTTCTGGATGTACTGCCGAGAGGACCTGCGCAAACTTAAGCGGATTACGTTGTTGTGGGATTACATCCGCGAGGTGACCGAGCAGAACAAGGCATTTTTGCTGGGGGAGACGAAGGTGATGAGCTTTGTGGATTGAACAGATATCTGCAGCGCCTGCCTTCGCGGACAGCCAGCACCCCAAAAGAGATGCATGACTTGTTGGCGACGCTTGCCCGCGAAGAGGCCGATAAATTGGCAACACTCCAGCGCCGCAGACAACCCCTTCGCGGGCGAGCGGAACGCCGCCCGGCCTCGCTCCACGACTTCTTTCAGCCAAAACCCATCGCTACTCCGTCCATAGTTTAGAAATTTCTGAACTATGCATTTGAGCTTTCCTATTCTTCCCGCTCGTCGGTCGCCCCTAAGATCGCCTCTATTAAAGGAGCCAGTCCATAGAGACACGGCCCGAAGATTGCTTTTTTCCGATTGTCACTGCCGTTGTAGCCCGTTTCGGTTAGCGCCGTGGCGGGGCTGTGTCAGCCGTATAAAGGAATCTTTGGGGTCGTTCAATGAAACTGGAAATTTTCCGCACGCTGTGGGGCTATACCGCGAGCAAGGCACAGGCACTCGATGAGTTGCTGGAAGCCGGATTCGACGGCATGGAAGCACGCTTGCCCCTGGTCGCCACCGAGCGTGCCGAATTCGCTGCCTTTCTGCGCGCCAACAACGTCGGTTATATCAGCACAGTCTTCACCGCCTACGACGTGTTGCCGGAACAATCGGCGACAGTTGACGAGCACCTGATCGATCTCGATAAAAAGCTGGGCTGGGCGGCTGAGCTGTCCCCGCGCTTCGTCAACCTGCTGGCTGGCAATGACCGCTGGCAACTGGCGCAGCAGGTCGACTTCTTCGGCCGCGCCATGGAGGTCGCACGCAAACACGGGCAGATGGTCACCTTTGAAACCCATCGCGCACGCTCGCTGTTCAATCCGTGGGTCACCCTGGAACTGATTCGCCAGTTGCCGGATCTGCGTTTCACCAGTGACATCAGCCACTGGGTCGTCACGTGCGAGCGGTTGCTCAATGACCCGGCAGACGACCTCAGCGCGTTCGTTGAGCGCGTTCATCACATTCAGGCTCGGGTGGGTTACGACCAGGGCCCGCAAGTCCCGCATCCCGCTGCCCCCGAGTACGCCAAAGAGCTGGCTTTCCATCAGCAACACTGGGAGGCGATCTGGTGCTCGCAGCAGGCTCGCGGCTATCAGGTGAGTACGCTGACCCCAGAATTCGGTGCTGACGGTTATTTGCATCACCTGCCGTTCACCAACGTGCCGGTGGCCGATCTGTGGTCGCTGAACGTGTGGATGGCCAATGCCCAGCGTGAACATTTTCAACGCTTCACCCAGACAACAAGCCGATAAGGAGCGTTTCACCATGCCCGATCAAACTCAAGCCAAGCCCGATGGGATCGCCAACTTCAGTAGCATTCCGGTAGTGGATATCGCCGGGCTGTTCAGCGCCGACATCGACCAGCGCCGGGCCGTGGCCGATGAACTGGGCAAGGCCGCCCGCGAAGTCGGCTTTCTGTACGTCAAGAACCACGGTATTGACCCCGCATTGATCGACGGGCTGCGCCAAGCGGCCAAAGACCTGTTCGCGCAGCCCCTCGAATACAAGATGCAGCATTACATTGGCACCTCGCGCAGCCATAAGGGCTTCGTGCCAGAGGGCGAAGAGGTGTACGCCAAGGGCAAGCCGGACCACAAGGAGGCCTTCGACATTGGCTTTGAAGTGGGTGATGAAGACCCACTGGTCATCGCTAAAACCCCATTGATCGGCGCCAACGAGTGGCCGGACCTTCCTGGCTTTCGAGCTGCTGTCGAGGCGTACTACGCCGCCGTGTTTGCCCTCGGTCGTCGCCTGTTCGATGGCTTCGCACTGGCATTGGGCCTAGAAGAGGGCTATTTCGATGCACTCGTCACCCGTCCGCCTTCAAAACTGCGGCTGATTCATTATCCGTTCGACGACGCTGCGCAAGACGCGCCCGGTATTGGTGCGCACACCGACTACGAGTGCTTCACGATGTTGCTTGCCGACAAGCCAGGGCTTGAGGTGATGAACGATCAAGGTCAGTGGATCGACGCGCCGCCTGTGGAGGGCGCCTTCGTGGTCAACATCGGCGACATGCTGGAGGTGATGACCGCTGGTACGTTCGTTGCTACAGCTCATCGGGTGCGCACGGTCAGTGAAGAGCGTTATTCATTCCCGCTGTTTTACGCCTGCGACTTTCACACCCAGATCAAGCCGCTTGCTCAGTTCGAACAAGCGGGCAAGGATTACGAACAGATCACTATCGGCGAGCACATGTATGGCCAGGCACTACAGACCTATCAATACCTGCGTCGCAAAGTCGAAGCCGGGGAGATCAAGCTGTATGAGAAGGCGCGCAAGCCTTCGAGCTTCGGCCATCTGAAAAACCAGGCGCAAGAAGCGCTCTGATGGCGTGCCAGCTATTGATCAACAACACAACTCAAACCAACCATGCCCTACCTTCCTGACGTGGAGTCATCGACGATGCGCAACAAAATGAACACCGTTGTCCGCCTGACCGTGCTTGCCGCTGCCGTCCTCGGCGCCACTGTGGCCCATGCAGCTTCGACTGTGACGCCTGGGCAATTGAAGGTCGGCATGGAAATCACCTATCCACCGTTCGAGTCCTATGACGAGAAGAAAAACGTGGTCGGTTCCGATCCGGACTTGTCGCGCTTGCTCGCCAAGCACATGGACCTTAAAGCCGAGTTCGTCGACACCAAGTTCTCCAGCCTGATTCTCAGCCTGAACGCTGGTCACTACGACGCGATCATCTCGGGCATGTACATCACCCCAGAGCGTCAGACCCAGGCACAGACCATCGCCTACGCTAAAACCGGCGCGGCGATCATGGTGCTCAAAGACAGCCCCGTGAAGCCCAAAGTACCGGAAGATTTGTGCGGCCTGAAAGTCGGTCTGGAAAAAGGCACGACGTGGGTCGCGCAGTTCAACAAGCTGTCGACTGACTACTGCGTACCGAACAACAAGGGCACGATTTCGGTCAGCGAATTCCCGTCCGCCCCTGAGGTGACTCAGGCACTGTTGTCCGGCAACGTGCAGGCACAGGTAGAGATCGACGGCGCCGCCGGCATGATCGCCGAGCGCACCAAAGGTCGCGTGGTGGTCAGCACCGAGCACTCGATTTACCAACAGACCCTCGGCATTTACGTGAAGAAGGGCAACGACGAGCTGTATCAGGCATTGCTCAAAGCCTTCGACGAGACCAAAAAATCCGGTGAATACGCTGCCCTACTGAAAAAATACAACCTTGAAGAACCGGCTAACTGACAGGGCAACGCCTTCCCTGTAGGAGACAACGTGTTGGCGAGGCGTGGGTGAGTCCGGCCGACTTCTCGCCAATAAATTCGCTCCTACAGGCATTAATCCGTTGTCAGCGTAAACGCTGCGAAGTCCCTGTCCAGGCTGGCAGCTTGAGGTGTACATGCAATTTGAATGGTCTTACTTTTTTTCTCTGTTTTCGGTCTCGGACTTCTGGGAATCGTGCATCACGGTCATCGAGCTCAGCGCCCTTGGCTGGTTCATCGGCATGCTGCTGGGTTTCCTGCTGGCTTCGGCCAAACTCTCGACCACGCGCTGGGTCAGCGTGCCGGCATCGATTTATATCTGGTTCTTTCGCAGCGTCCCTCTGTTGGTACTGCTGGTATTCGTCTACAACCTGCCACAAATGTTCCCCTTCACCCGTGAGGTGCTGTCCAACCCCTTCTATTCCGGGCTGTTGGCGCTGGTCGTGACCGAAGCGGCGTACATGGCTGAAATCCACCGTGGTGGGCTGATTTCCGTGGCCAAGGGCCAGAAGGAAGCCGGACGCGCATTGGGTGTTGGCCTGATTGGCTTGCAGCGCCTGGTCGTGATCCCACAGGCGTTTCGGATTTCTCTGCCCACATTGATCAACGAATACATCACAGTCGTGAAACTGACCTCGCTGGTGTCAGTGATTTCCCTGACTGAACTGCTCACCGTGGGTCAGCGCCTCTATGCGCAAAACTTCCTGGTGATGGAAACCTTGTCAGCAGTGGCGGTGTACTACGTACTGATCGTGACCGTGTTCGGCTGGCTGTTTCATTGGCTCGAACAGCATCTGGAACTGAATAACCGTAAACCTCAAACACTGGATGACGTCAGCTTGCAGCGCCTGCGGTCGACACTGGTTGCACAACCTTCCACCGCCCTCCGTGCGCAACCGGGGCCCGGCGCGGCGCCTGCGCTGCAACTGGTCAACATCCACAAAAGCTACGGCCAGCACGAGGTGCTCAAAGGCATCAACCTGGACGTCAACGTCGGTCAGGTCATCTCCATCATTGGTCCATCAGGCTCAGGCAAGACCTCGCTGATTCGCACCGTGAACGGCCTGGAAAGCATCGACAAAGGCGAGATCATCCTGTTCGGCGAAGGCTTCATTCACGCAGGCGACAACCCGAACTCGCCGCAGATCCGTCGAGGCGTGCAGCGCATCGGCATGGTGTTTCAGAACTTCAACCTGTTCCCACACCGAACCATTCTAGACAACGTGACCCTTGCGCCGCGCTATCACGGTCGCGACAAAGCCGTCAGCGAACAACGCGCCTATGCCTTGCTGGACAAGGTCGGCTTGCTCGCCCATGCGCTGAAGTACCCGCATCAATTGTCAGGCGGCCAACAACAACGCGTGGCCATCGCCCGCGCATTGGCGATGGACCCACAGATCATGCTGTTCGACGAACCCACCTCGGCCCTGGACCCGGAACTGGTGGGCGACGTACTCAAGGTGATCGGCGACCTGGCCAAAGAGGGCATGACCATGCTCATCGTCACCCACGAAATGGACTTCGCCATGTCGATCTCTGACCGGGTGATTTTCATGGAGGACGGAGTGGTGCAGATGGATGCAGCGCCTGAGACCATTCGTGCGGCGCAAGCGGGTGAGCGGGTTCGTAAGTTTATGGGTATTGCGATTTGATTGGCCGTATCCGAAATCGAATCGCAGCCTTCGGCAGCGCCTACAACTGATCAGGCGCCACATTGAATATCGTTCAAGGGCGCGCCGTGACGGATGAGCAGGGGTGGGTAATTGTGTTCGAGGGTGCAGGGTGCAGCTCAATCTGTAGGAGCCAACACGTTGGTTCCTACAGACTGAACTCACCGACGACTTCTACAAATCCAACATCAACCCGCTCAGCCGCTTCACCTTGCGTCGCAACGCCTCCTCGAATACACCCTGCCTCGGTTCGATCAGGCTGAACCAGCTCTTCGCGCGGGTGATCCCGGTGTAGATCAGCTCTTTGGTCAATACCGGATTCAGTGCTTGCGGCAGGATCAATGCCGTGTGGGCAAACTCTGAGCCCTGCGACTTGTGAACCGTCATGGCGTACACCGTTTCCACATCATTCAACCGGCTCGGCAGTACAAAACGCACCCCGCCGCTACCGTCGTTACGCGGGAACGCCACACGCAAGGCTTGGCGCTGTTCCTCAGGCGCACCTTCTGGCAAACGCAACGCAATGCCGATGTCGCCATTCATCAACCCCAATCCATAGTCGTTGCGGGTCATCAAAACCGGGCGACCTTCGTACCATTGCTGCTCGCTCTCAATCAACCCCGCGCCAAACAGCGTCTGGGTGATGCGCTGATTCAAACCCTCAACACCCCATGGCCCCTTGCGCACGGCACAGAGCAACTGAAATTCGTCGAAGGCGTTCAGCACTGCACGAGCCCACTCGGTCCAGCGTGGATCTTCAAGGGTGGCGTTGGCATCAGGACGCTGCGCCGCAAGCACACCCAGATAATGCCGGTAACCTTGCGGGCCGTTGCCGTGACCATCGAGTAGCAGACGACTAAATTGGCGATCCTGCTCGCCCGTCAGGGCAAGAGAAAACAGATCTTTGTAACGACCGCTCGCCAACAATGCGCGGGCTTCGTGGTCCTGTTGTTGGTTGACCAGCGTCGCCAACTGCCCGATACCGCTACCCTGCACAAAACGACGTGAGTGACGCAGCATCACCACTTGTTGCGCCAAGGGATATTGAGCGTCGCTGCCGTGGGTCAGGCCGCTGTTGCTCAAATCCTCGCCGCTGACCGATTCCAGCCATGCCTGGGTTCGAGGGCTGTACAGCCCAGCTTCGGCATCACGACACAAATCCCCCAGCACGGCACCAGCCTCCACCGACGCGAGCTGATCCTTGTCACCGAGCAAAATCATGCGCGCATGCGGCGGCAAGGCGTCCAGCAAGTTGGCCATCATTTCCAGGTCGATCATCGAGGCTTCATCGACCACCAGCACGTCCAACGGCAGCGGATTACCCCGATGATGGCGAAAATGCCGAGTACCCGGACGGCTGCCCAACAGCCGGTGGACAGTGGTCACTTCGCTGGGGATTTTCTGCCGCACGGCGTCAGGCACTTTCAGTGATTGCACCTGATGGCTGATCGATTCGGTCAGGCGCGCGGCAGCTTTACCTGTGGGCGCCGCCAAGCGAATACGCAGCGGTTTTCCGCCTTCGACGGCCGGTGATTGCAGCAAGGCCAACAGGCGCACCACGGTGGTAGTTTTCCCGGTGCCGGGCCCGCCGGTGATGATACTGAAGGCGCCGCGCGTGGCGATGGCGCAGGCGAGTTTTTGCCAGTCGATCAGTGCGTCAGGCGTAGAACGAGCAACACCGAACAGCGCATCAAGCCGCTGCGCCAGATCGTCCGGCGCCGCTTCAACCTGGTTCAGGCGCAGGTGCAAGGCGGCGTCGATACGCCGCTCGTAAGTCCAATAGCGGCGCAAGTATAAGCGCCGATCTGACAGCACCAATGGCTTGGCTGCTGCAGTTTCGCTCGAATCACCGGCTTGAGCCACCAGGGTGCTGCTCGCCAGGGCCTGACACCACGCTGCCCCATCCAGCGCTATCAGCAATTGCGACGGTAGCAACATGGGCCCGGTCTGCGCGTCGCCTTCGGGGGGCAGCGACAGTGCGAAATCAGGCTCCTTGAGCGTTTCATACAGGTCCAGGCAGACGTGACCATGGCCCAACTGGTGGCTGGTCAATGCGGCAGCGAGCAACACCAATGAGTCGGCATTCGGGTCCAGCTCACTGAGAAACGCCACGAACGCCTTGTCCAGCGCACGCAACCAACCGCGCTCGACCCAACGCTCAAGCAACAGCAGCAGATCATCAACGCGAGCCAGCGGTTGCAGATCGGCCAGGCTTTGCGCGTCCAGCGGGGTGGGCAGCAAGTGGGCGAATGAGCGGCTCATGCGAGGTCTCCTGACAATACGTCTTCGTGGATTAGCGCCCGCCCCTGAAACAAGAGGTCGAGGCTTTCGATCAACTCACGCGGCGGACGAGTAAACCATGCGCCCTGGCTGGCCGAGCGACTGCCGCGCACGAACAGATATAACGCGCCACCCATGTGCAGGTCATAGTCATAATCGGCCAGACGCGCCTTGAGCTGACGATGCAGCGCAAGCAGATACAACACGTATTGCAGGTCGTAGCGATTGTCGAGGATTGAGTTTTCCATGGCCTGCTCGGTGTAGGCATCGTCATCCACACCCAGCCAATTGGATTTGTAATCGGCCACGTAGTAACGGCCCTGATGCTCGAACGTCAGGTCGATAAAGCCCTTGAACATACCGTTGAGCGAAACGGTTTCTGCCGCTGCACGCGGCGCGCCATCATGGGTGTAGCGTCGGACCAGTGCGTCCATCTGCGCCACGTCGACTTTGTTGCTGGCAAACCAGAACTCCATCTCGACGCGGTACTGATTAGGCTGATCCAGCTCGCTCAAAGCAATCGGCTGATCGTCCGATGCCAGGCGCAAGGGCATGGTCAGCAGGTGCTCCAGCCAGTCCGTCAATGTGACAATCCAACCCTCCCAGCCCCGCCGATTGCAGCGGCTGGCGATGGCATTTTTCAGCAACTTGGGATCTTTAGCAGCGACGGCAAACCCTTCGTTCCCTGCCCATTCCAGCAGGCCATGCAGGAAGGTGCCGGGGTTCGGTCCCCGTGGAAACCTGTGGATATCGCCGCCGCTGACCAACACGTCACGCGGCGCTTCAGGATCAAGACGCTCGTCGTCAAACAGCTTTTGCGCTTGCGGGCTGTCCGGCGACTGGTCACCGCTGTCAGTGATGGTGTCGCCGATGCGCAGCGCGCTGTAAGAGGCAATCCACCAGTTCTCTTTCGCGCTGCGCCGAGGCACCCGCAGCTTGGTCAACGCGGCCTCGTTGCGTGGTGCGATGAACATGTCTGCTGTCGGCTCTGGCACACGCTCGACATTCAGGGACGGGGCGCCTTTGCTCAACGCCTGCAGCCAGACGTTCAGCGACGCGGACTCGGTCAGCACAGCCCCGCCGCCGAGCAGATAACCCAGCGCCGAGCGATGCAGCGTCGAGCTATTGTTGTTGCCTCGCTTGAGGTCGGCGACGCCCAGCCAGCAAGCGTGGCGAGCACGCGTCAATGCCACGTAAAGCAGGCGCAAGTCCTCAGCCAGGCGTTCGTCGTCAGCTTGTTCAATCAGTGCAGCGGTCGGTTTCAAGCTGATCTGCGCGTGACCTTGAGCATCGTGAAAATGCAACGGCAATCGACTGCCATCCACCGGTTTCGACGAGCAAATGAACGGCAGGAAAACCAGCGGATATTCCAGCCCTTTGGACTTGTGGATGGTCACCACTTTGACCAGTTGCTCATCGCTTTCAAGACGCAGAATCTGGTCTTCGCCGGCTTGCCCGGACAGCGCCAAGTGCTCGCTCAAGTGGCGAATCAATGCCTGCTCGCCATCGAGCTCCGCTGCCGCTTGCTGCATCAATTCCGACAAGTGCAAAAGATTAGTCAGCACACGCTCGCCGTCGCTGCGCAGGATCAACGACTGCGGCAATTTGAAGTCATGCAGCAAACGCCGAAGCATCGGCAACACGCCTTGACTGCGCCAGATCGCGCGATAGCCGCGAAACTGCATCACCCGCGTTTCCCAGGCCAGTTCGTCCTGGTTCAGCAGTTCCAACTCTGCCAGTGGCAGGTCAAGGGTGATGCAGGCCAAGGCGGCGCGTAGCGTGCGTTCTGCGTCAGGTTCGGCGCAGGCTTTGAGCCAAGCCAGCAGGTCATGAGCCTCCTGTGCGGCGAACACCGAATCCTTGTCCGACAGGTAAACGCTGCGTACACCGCGTGCCGATAATTGGCCGCGAACGGCCTGCGCTTCTTTGCCATCACGCACCAGGATTGCGATGTCGGCAGGCAGCAGCCCTTGCAGCGGCTCGCCCGGACGCGCAAATCCGGCATTGCCCTGCTGGCCCGCATTCAGCAAGCGGACGATCTCGCTCGCACAACTGGCGGCCAACTGTTGACGGTAGAGCGTGCCTGAAACCGGCTGGTCACTTTCCAATTGCCAGATGTCGAGCGCTGCCATGGTCTGACCGTCGACTTGAAACTGCTCCTTTCGCCCTTGCGACGCCACCGAGACGAAGGGCACCGGGTTGGTGTCGCCATTGCGGAAAAGGAATGCGCCGCGCCCGGTGACGCTGGTTTCGGCGCGTGCAAACACATGATTCACCGCCTCGACCATGGCGTGACTGGAGCGAAAGTTGGTGTCCAGTGTGTGCCAGCGCCCCTGGGTGGCCTCCCGGGCGCGCAGATAGGTGTAGATATCAGCACCACGAAACGCATAGATCGCTTGTTTCGGATCGCCGATCAGGAACAGTCCGGTGTTTTCGTCGCTTCGTTCAAGGTCATAAATACTGTCGAAAATCCGATACTGGACCGGGTCGGTGTCTTGGAATTCGTCGATCAGCGCAACCGGAAACTGCTCGCGAATCAGGGTCGCCAAACGTTCGCCGCCGCTTCCTTTGAGGGCGGCATCCAGACGCAGCAGCATGTCGTCAAAGCCCATTTCCGCACGGCGGCGTTTCTCTTCTTCAAAGCGCACACCGACCCATTGGGCGGCGTGTTCGAGCACGGCGGCATCGGGTGTTGGCAGCGTATCGAGGGCGCCTTTCAGATCAGCCATCGCCTCGAACGCCGGGTGGGAAGGAGGCTCACTCTTCCAGACTTCGGCGATGCCCTCAGGCGTGAGGCGCTTGAATCCTGCGCCGATATCGAGCTTCTCCTGCTGCACATCTATCGCCCAGGCTTCCAGCTTTTCGAACCAGACCTTGAAATGAATCTCTTTGAATTTTGAGCCATTAATAGCCTTGGCTTTAACAGCGTCTAGGCAGAGCCTGTAAAGCTCGGGAGCCCAATTGGCCCATGGCGATTTGAGGACTTTCAGGGCCTCACGACGCTCGTTGATCGACTGCTCGATCAATTGCGCCGGGGTTTGTGCCACAGAAGGTCGATCACTGCCAAACAGTGCGCGGACACGCGGCAACAACGCATCGGGACCACCCCAGTTTGCGCGCACCCAATCCAGTGCGTCGCCACTCATGGGGTAGCAGAACTTGCGCCAGTAATCGCGCAGGACTTCGCCTAGCAGGTCGCTGTGATCGGTTTCCAGCGTCTGGGTGAACAGGCTGCCGCTGTCGAAGGCATGCTCGCGGAGCATGCGCTGACACCAACTGTGGATGGTCGAAACCGCAGCCTCGTCCATCCACTGCGCGGCGATGTCCAAACGGCTCGCACATGCGCTCCATTGCTCGGGTTCGAACTCACTTCTCAGGCTGGCGATGAGCGCGTCGGGGGCTTCGATTTCCTGACGGAAGACTCTTGCGGCTTCGGCCAGTCGGGTGCGGATTCGATCACGCAGCTCTTTAGTGGCGGCGTCGGTGAAGGTCACCACCAGAATCTGTGGCGGCAACAATTCGCGCCCAAAGCCTGACAGCTCGCCGCCATGACCGAGCACCAAGCGCAAGTACAGCGCTGAAATGGTGAAGGTCTTGCCAGTGCCTGCACTGGCTTCGATCAGTTGACTGCCCTTGAGGGGAAAGCTCAGGGCCAGCGGCCTGTTTGTTGATGTACTCATGCTCCGGCCTCCTCGCTGGACAGGGATTGCCAGGGCGCATCGAAAATCGGTTTGTAGAGCGTCTCACACCAACCGACGAACTCTTCACTGTCAAGCAACGCGTTGAAATCGGGAAACTGGCGAGCCAATGCGGTGCTTTCACTGCGCTCTCCATCGCTATTTTGGCCGTCGCCTTCATAGGCTTTACGTGCGGCGGTTTCTGCTTTTGTTTCGTCGCCCTGGCCGAGCCAGGCGAACGCAGTTTTTACCGCGACAGGCAACGGGCGTTGCATGCCAAGCTGCCAGGCAAGCAGCAGGTCATTGAGGGTATTGGCCGCTTGTGTTTTCTCCAGCGGCGGCAAGAGCAGTGTTTCATCACTGGCGACCAGGGCAGTGGTCAGCGGCAAATCGCATGCGCAGGCCACCAAATGGTTTACCCAAGGCCGAATGAGGCGATACCACTTACGCGCTTTCTTCCCACCAATAGCGTTGGGAATCGCCGTGATCGACAACAATTCCTGAGCTGCGTTTTGATGCAGGCCGTCGATCCAACCGTCGAGGGCAATGCCTTGATGCTGGTAAGTCACCGGCAGCGCACTGTGCAAACGCCCAGGCCAGCGAATCAGCAGTTCGTGATAGCGCCGCACAAGATCAGGCAAGGGCTCCATCAGTTCAGTCTGAAGGCTGGTCCCGAACCCTGCCATCGGCAGCAAACCACTGGCCTGCACGCGAATGGCCTGAGCCTGCAACGCTTGCTCGATGTGCCCCGGCTGAGTCAGCGCAGCTTGCAGCAGGCTATCGCTCAAACTATATCGCTGGAGTGCATCGAGCACGAAAGGCTCTTCGTCGGCGAGCGGTGCTTCGGCGACTTCGAAGAATACCTTCAAGCGCTGACTGAAGAAGTGTTTGACCGGATTGCGCAGGAAATCCTGCAATTGCATGAGGCTCAGCGGCTCCTCTTGATCGTGCTTTGTCAGTGGTGATTGCTCTGTTGTTGCAGTCGCGGTCTCATGCAATACCTGCCATTCGCGCGCATAACTGAAGAACTTTGGGCTCTCATGAAAGTATTTGGCGCTGAAGGGTTGCAGCGGATGCTCAACGGTCAGTTTGTGCAGCAACTGCTGGCCGGGATCGAGCTTCTTGTCGTTTTCTGGCTCTATGGCACCGCCTAGTTTCCAACCGCTGGACAAGTGATCGCGCAATTGACCGATCAGCACTGACGCCGGGCGTTCGGAATTGTCACGAATGCTGTGGCCGACCCAACTGATGTACAGCTGTTCTCGGGCAGATAAGAGAGCTTCGAGCAACAGGTAGCGGTCGTCTTCACGGCGAGAACGATCACCGGGGCGGTAGTCGCTGCCCATCAAATCGAAATCCAGCGGCGGTTGCGCACGCGGATAATCGCCGTCGTTCATGCCAAGCAGGCAAACCACTTTGAACGGGATCGCGCGCATCGGCATCAACGTGCAAAAGTTAACTGAGCCGGCGAGGAAGCGTTGCGAAAGGCGTCCCTGGTCAAGCCCGGCGAGCCATGCTTCGCGAACGACGGTAAGCGGCAGCTCTTCGTGCAAGCCGACCGACTCACAGGTTTCCAGCCAGGTTTCGCGCAGGGTTTCCAGTTGTCCGAGCAGGTAATCGTCGTGCTCGCTGTCGGCCATGAAGAACAGTTGCATGATCGCCTGCAAACGCTTGCCCCACACGTGGGGCTCGGCAGATTGTGACAGTTCGGTGTGGGCAACTTGCAGGGCGTCGATCAGTGACACCAGAGGACCGATCAGTGCAGCATCGAGGCCGCCAATTTCGTCATATGGCTCGATACCTTCGTAGGCCGAACCGGCACCGACGGCATAGCCAAGCAACATGCGGCGCAAGCCGAAGTGCCAACTGTTTTGCTCCAGGGATTCAGGCAATCCCAGCCCTGCGCGCTGTTGTGCGCTCAGCCCCCACCGTACCCCAGCGCCTTCAATCCAGCGGTGGAGGGTGGGCAAGTCGCGTTCGTTGATGCCGAATCGCGCTCTGAGCGCGGGGACGTCCAGCAGGTCAAGGATCTCGCTGACCGGAAAACGGCTGTCGGGAATTTTCAGCAGGTGTTCGACGGCGATCAATAGCGGCTCACGGCCCCGCTGCCCCTGGTCGGCAAGGGTGAAGGGAATAAAACGACGATCATCGCGCTCCAATTGCCCGAACACGGCACGAATGTGTGGCGCATAGCTGTCGATGTCCGGGACCATGACGATGATGTCACGGGGCCGCAAGGTTGGGTCGTTGCTGAAGCGTGCAAGCAATTGATCGTGAAGAATTTCGACTTCGCGCTGAGCGCTGTGGGCGACGTGGAAGCGAATCGAGCGATCCTGACGGGGATCGACAGCGGGCCACAGTTCGCGGGTTTCACTCAAGGGGCGCAGTTCGAGAATGTCGTCTTGTAACTGGTTGAGGATCGTTCGGGGATCGTTTTCGCTGAACAGGTCAATACGCCCATCCCTGAACGCCGAACGATAGTTGGTGGGGTCATCGTGACTGTCGAGCAGATTGATGTAGTCACGGCCCTGCTTTCCCCATGCTGCCAGCAAGGGATGGGCGTGCTGATGCAGCGCTTCGGGATTAAGTGCCAGGGGCATGCCGGGTTTTCGCGATTGTCGTTTGTATTCGTGTCGCAGCAAGTCCTTATCGGCCACGATGTCGGCCCAATGGTGGCGGCACGGATTGTGGACGCAGAGCAGCACCTGGCTGAATTTCGCCAATCCAGCCAAGGCTTCAAGGGCTTGTGCGGGCAGTGAAGAAATACCAAAAACAATGACACGTGCGGGCAGTCCTGGCGGCGCTTCGGTCATGTTTTTTACGCGGTCAATAAAACGCTGGTGTACGCCAGCGCGGCTTTGCGCCATGCCCTCTTGGCCTACATCCAACAGCAGCGCACGCCAGAGCTCGGCTTGCCAACAGTTCTCAGGCTTCAGCGGTTTGGCGTCGCCTCTAACGCTTCTGAGTTGATGGCGACCTGCGGCCCAATCTTCCAACCAATCGGCGCGGTAAACCTGGTATTGGTCAAAGAGATCGGCAAGGCGTTCGGACAATTGATAGCGTTTGCGAAGGTCCGTGTCTGCGGTCAGGAAACGCTGAAGCGGTTCGAAGTGTGGTTGGTGGATAAGCGTCGGCAGCAGACGCATGAGCCGCCAGGTCAGGGGAGCCTTGTCGAGCAGCGAAGTGATGGGGATTTCCTCGCGGCCCAGCACCAGTCGGTAAAGCTGCCACATGAAACTACCGGGTAATTGCACATCAACTGCCGCAGCAATTCCGCATCCACCCTGGTCATCGTCCTGGGCATCTTCGGCCAGAGCCATTTTCAGCCATTGGGCGATACCATTGCTCTGCACCAGAGCGATTTCATTCTCCAGCGGCGCCAATGGGTACCGCCGCATCCAGGAGACCACCAGACTGCGCAGCTCATCCAGTCGATTGCCATGTACCACCATGAAACCGGCGTTGAGGTTGGATGTGACTGGCATAACAGCTCCTTCGCCAATGAAATTCTTGGGGCGAAGTGTAACCTCGAAGGTCGTTTTCCGGGTTGTGATTGATGGCAGCGTCGAGCACTTTTCCGAGCGCATAAACAAACCCCCTCACCGCGTAAGCGATGAGGGGGCTCGGAATCAATCTTGACGATG
The DNA here is from genome assembly GCF_036404235.1 of Pseudomonas sp. Lineage (GTDB taxonomy): Bacteria > Pseudomonadota > Gammaproteobacteria > Pseudomonadales > Pseudomonadaceae > Aquipseudomonas. The sequence continues at coordinate 57 of NZ_DASWOT010000147.1, read as the reverse complement.
ACCTACTCTCACATGGGGAAACCCCACACTACCATCGGCGATGCATCGTTTCACTGC
>NZ_DASWOT010000146.1:0-1669 GCF_036404235.1 Pseudomonas sp. | reverse complement strand
TCCGGACAATCCGCCGCCGCCGATCTGGGAGTTGTTCGACAAGATGGCCGGTGTGCCACTGATGCTGATTCACGGGGCGCTGTCGGACCTTTTGACCGCGCAAGGCGTCAGGGACATGCAGGCGCGGCGCGGCGATCTTGAAGTGGTGGAAGTTTCCGATCAGGGCCATGCACCGCTGCTTGAAGATCAGCCAACCATCGCGCGGATCGTGGCCTTTTGTGCGCGTTGCGATGTGGAGAATGCCTGAACTCCATCGCAGGCCGTCATTTTCCACACGCGAACTATTGCACACCACTCAGCCATGCGACCGCATGGTGAAGAGCAAGCGCACGGATTGGTTCGAATTATAAAACCACGACATCGTTCTTCAGGATGCGGCCACAGCAGGCCAGCCTGCATAACCTGACTACATATCAACTCATCAGTGAGACACGGCCCCACCTCAGGATGAGGTTTCAGAGTTTCTCACCGACCCTCAATAACCACTCCAAATAATCATTCAAAGAAAAAGCCCCCGACAGTTTCCTGCCGGGGGCTCTTTTAGATTGTCATCACCCGAAGGCGATGACAATCAGATTGCGATCAGAAGTTACGCTGAACGCGGAGCGAACCGCTCCAAACGTCCTGCGACCCGAGGGTGTAAACACCCGGCGACCGTGGCGCTCCCGGATTGAAGCCTGCACCGGTGACACCCTTAATCTGCGAGTCGATGTTGGTGTACATCGCTTCACCCGCGAACGTCAGACCCTTGACCGGGGTCCAGCTGGTCACGACACCGACCTGAGAGATATTGAAGTCGGGATTGTAGATAACGCTGCCACGAGCAGCAGCACTAGGCGCCCATGCGGTCGCAAGGACACTCGCTGCCGTATCGTTGTAGCGCACCTGGGTGTAAGAACCGAACACGCTGGACGACCAGTTGGCATTCCAGTTGTGGTTGAAACCACCGTTCAGGCCGAAGCCCTTGGTCAACTGGATCTGATTGCCGGCGAGGCCGCCCCAGACGCCGTCAGTAATCGGCGCTGTCGCGATGTTGGTGCCGGTGGAGCTACCGTACAACCCGAGGCTGGTTGGGGTTGCTGGCGAGGTGCCCATGATGTAGCGCAGCGCGCCTTCAGTGTAGCCGACGCTGAACTTGATGTCGTCGCCAGGTCCGGTCGGCAGGTTCTTGATCTGCAGGCCGAGGTTGACGGCGTAGCCCCATTTCGATTCCGCAGTACCCGTAGCCGCGAGTGCGCCATCAGCATAGGAGGACTGGAGTTGATGGGCGGCACCCGACAGCTGGATGAGACCCCAAGCCTGATCGAGCTTCAAATTGCCGACGATGTCGACGCCACCGCCGTAGTAACTGCCGGGAGCGAAGCTGCCGCCAACAGGGGCGTTGCTGCCATTATAGTTGGTGGTATAGGTGTTTAACGCAGTAAGCGCTTGACCCGCGGAGTACAAGCCGACGCGGTTCGACGCACTCTGCTCGTCAACACCGACGCTGAGAGACAGGCCGTTGCCGAACTGCCAAGCGTACTGAACGTTCCACACACCTGCATTTACTATTTGAGTTTGAGCAAATTCGGATAGAGTTTAAATTTTTCATAATTTTGGAGATGAAGTTTGTATTTTTAAGCTTGCTCATGACTAAAAACCATTGCTTTTGTGATATTGCTTTCCCTTT
>NZ_DASWOT010000145.1:0-49990 GCF_036404235.1 Pseudomonas sp. | reverse complement strand
GATTTGTCGGAATATTAACGGCCGCTGACCGCAACGCCCGTTTTCGCAGGAGCTGACGAGCCCGGGCGAGGCGACCGGCGCGGTGCGCCTGAGACACCACCTCGCGAACAAGCTCACCCCAGGGCGTTCTGGTCAAAACATTAGCGATGACGAATTGTAGAAGCGGGCTTGTCCCGCGACCGGCGGGGAACCCGTCGTAAAACCTGTGCTCGCGGTGTGACAGGCAAACCGCGCTCCGACAGCAGCACTGACACATTGAAGACATACGCCATCCGCAGCATTTGATACGGCCACGCTTTTCAGCGAAAAACACCTGCTGAAAGCTTGGCCGGGAACAGAGTACGCAGAAACATTTCACGTTAGGGGCGTATGCGTCTGGACCATGGGCGATCTCTTATAGCTGATGTGAACTTTTGTGTTCAGACTTCAGCGATTCCCGCCACCTCGACCGCCCTGGCCACGACCACCGCCACCAGGGCCACCAGGGCCACCACGGCCCGGACCGCCGGGGCCGTGCCCGCCGCCATGACTGTCGCTCCAGTCGGGACGAGAGCCATTGCCTGGTCCACCACCACCCGGACGCGGGCCCGGATGATAACCCGACCCTGGACGTGGACCACCCTGCCAGCCCGAACCGCCGCCGTAACCAGGGCGCGGGCCTGCGTTCCAGCCAGGCCCTCCATAACCAGGACGCGGACCGCCGTAGCCGGGTCTTGGGCCTTGGTAATAACGAGGCGGTGGCGAGTAATAGCGTGGCCCCGGCGAGTAGTAACGCGGAGTCACGTACACGCCGGATCGGTAGTAAGGTCGATAAGTGTCATACATATAGGCACTGCCATACCCGCCGCCGTAGACCGGCTGCGTGTACACATCTCGTTCGTAGTAGTCGGAACCTCCATAGCAACCGGCGAGAGTCAGGGTCATCAAAATGGTGAGTAAGCTTCGTCGATACATGGCGGCCTCCTGGACCGCGGTAGAGCTCGAACCAGCGACGCTGGCCGGCATCCGCCAAACCACTGACGGACAAACGATAAGACTGCAATATTGTGACCAAGTGCCCCGACACGCACCACAGCCGCCAGACGGCGCCCCGTGATGGTGCGTTCTCTCATCCAAAAACGGGAATCTGGACTTTTCAATCTACGTTGGCATCCAGCGATCGCACAGCCGCCAAGGCTTTCATATAATTGGCACAACTCTCGCTTACAAAACCAACGTGCAGGAGTCAACACAGGTTCGCGGCACCACAATTTGCAATAGCCGACTAGGGTTCCGGCTCGCCAAAAGCGAGTGGCTGGTCCGAGAGTTGGCGACCTCCAGTAGAGGTTACACGGCGGGATAAAAGCCCGGGAGACAGGACACCAGTGGTGTCGCCGTGCTCCCGACCGCCCTTTTTCGCTACTGGAGATACCCCATGCAAAAGTCCCGTCTATTGAGTCTGCTCACCGCAGGCGTCTTCGCAGCTCTCAGCCTCTCGGCCACCGCCGCCCCGAAAAAAGATTTCAACGTCTGCTGGACCATCTACGCTGGCTGGATGCCATGGGAATACGCGGGCACCCAAGGCATCGTCGACAAGTGGGCCAAGAAGTACGACATCAACATCAAAGTCACCCAACTCAACGATTACGTCGAATCCATCAACCAATACACCGCTGGCCAGTTTGACGGCTGCACCATGACCAACATGGACGCCCTGACTATCCCGGCAGCGGGTGGCGTGGAAAGCACCGCGCTGATCGTCAGCGACTTCTCTAACGGCAACGACGGCATCGTGATCAAGGGCCAAGGCAAGAAAGTCGCCGACCTCAAAGGCATGGACGTCAACCTGGTCGAGCTGTCGGTTTCCCACTACCTGCTGGCCCGCGCCCTGGACAGCGTCGACCTTACCGAAAAAGACCTGAAGGTCGTCAATACTTCCGATGCTGACATCGCCGCCGCTTTCAACACCAACGAAGTCAAGGCCGTCACCACCTGGAACCCGATGCTGTCAGAGATCAAGGCCAAGCCTGGCGTCACTGAGGTGTTCGACTCCAGCGAGATCCCTGGCGAGATCATGGACATGATGGTGGTCAACACCCAGACCCTGAAAGACAACCCTGCTTTAGGCAAAGCCCTGACCGGTGCCTGGTTTGAAGTGATGGACACCATGAACGCCAAGACGGCTGCATCCACCGCCGCACTGGAGCACATGGCCAAAGCCTCCGGCACTGACCTGGAAGGCTTCAAGTCGCAACTGGCGACCACCAAGCTGTTCTTCACCCCGAAGGAAACCCTTGAGTTCGCCACCAGCAAACAGCTGCCGACCACCATGCGCAAAGTGGCTGACTTCTCGTTCGAACACGGCTTGCTGGGTGAAGGCGCCAAGGACGCCAGCGCTGTGGGCATGACCTTCGCCAATAACGTGACCGAAGGCAACAAAGGCAACCTCAAGCTGCACTTCGACCCGAGCTACGTGCAGATGGCGGCGGACGGCAAGTTGTAACTCACGAATCGTTCAAAGGTCATTGTCATGCGTTTGATTAACCGCCGACCGGATCGCGCCAGCCGTTTGATTCTGGTGATCCTGCCGTTCGCCCTGTTGCTGCTCGCCTACTTCATGGGCTCAGCAACGCGGCTGACGGAAAACCCCAACGACAAGCTGTTGCCCAGCGCTGTGCAAATGACCGAGGCGATCAAACGCGTAGCGATTGTTCCGGATACACGTACTGGCGAGTACCTGCTGTGGCAAGACAGCGCCGCCAGCTTGCAACGGCTGGTGATCGGTCTGGGCATCAGCGCCATTGTTGGGTTGTGCCTGGGCATTGCGTCGGGGATTGTGCCGCTGTTTGGCGCACCGTTGTCGCCGCTGCTGACGGTGCTGTCGATGGTGCCACCGCTGGCGATCCTGCCGATTTTATTTATCGTCTTCGGTTTGGGCGAGCTGTCGAAAGTGATGCTGATTGTCATCGGCATCACGCCGATTCTGGCCCGTGATCTGGAACAGCGAGCACGGGAAATTCCGGTCGAGCTGTTGATCAAGGCGCAGACCCTCGGCGCTTCGACCTGGACGCTGATCCTGCGGGTGGTGCTGCCGCAGCTGCTGCCGCGCTTGTTGATTTCCCTGCGGCTGGTGCTGGGGTCGGCGTGGTTGTTTCTGATCGCCGCCGAAGCCATCGCGTCCACAGACGGCCTCGGCTACCGGATATTTCTGGTGCGGCGTTACCTGGCGATGGACGTGATCTTGCCCTACGTGGTGTGGATTACCCTGCTCGCCTGGCTGATGGATTGGGGCCTCAAGGCGCTGACCCGCAAAGCCTTTCCCTGGTACGAGGGAGCCCGCCCATGAGTTTCATTTCAGTGAACAACGTCTGGCAACAATACGACGATCAAGTGGTGCTCGAAGGCCTGAACCTGAGCGTGGCCGAGGGTGAGTTCTGCACGCTGGTCGGTGCGTCGGGCTGCGGCAAGTCGACCTTTCTGCGCCTGCTGTTGGGCCAGGAAGTGCCGAGCAAAGGCTCGATTCTGCTGGACGGCAAACCACTGGCCAGCGAACCGGATTCCAGCCGTGGCGTGGTCTTTCAACGCTATTCGGTGTTCCCGCACCTGAGTGTGGTGGACAACGTGGCATTGGGCCTGGAACTGCCACGTTCGGCGCTGCTCGGTCGGCTGTTTGGTAATGCCAAGCGTGAGGCCCGGGAACAGGCATCGGCCTTACTGCACAAGGTCGGCCTCGGCCATGCGCTGGACAAATACCCCACGCAACTGTCGGGCGGCATGCAACAACGTCTGGCCATCGCTCAGGCCTTGATCATGAAGCCCCGCGTTTTGCTGCTCGATGAACCTTTTGGCGCACTCGATCCGGGCATCCGCAAAGACATGCACGTCTTGCTGCTGGAGCTGTGGCGCGAGACGCAACTGACCGTGTTCATGGTTACTCACGATTTATCCGAAGGCTTCAACCTCGGCACGCGCCTGATGGTGTTCGACAAGGTCCGCCACGACCCGCACGCGCCTGGGGCCTATGGCGCGCGCATCACTTACGACATTCCCTTGAACAGTGATCGCCGCGCAGCCCGCGCTGCTTTTGAATCGCTGCAAACGGTATAGAGGACTTTTACATGACTGATTCCACCACCTTGTTTCCGCTCCTGTTTCCTGTCATCGCCGAAGACATTCTGCCCGGTGGCGGCCATTTGTCGTTCGTGCTCAAGCGCGGCGAACTGCTGCGCCTGACCGACCTCAACGGCAACGCCAACGTCAGCCTGACGATGCTCAACGCCAACGAGAAAAGCGAGCGCCTGAACCTGCCCGATAGCCTCAAATGCCAGCACACCGCCAAGCTCACCAGCGGCCATTGCCTGTATTCGGACATGGGCCGGGTGCTGGCCGCTATCACCGCCGATACCTGCGGCTGGAGTGACAGCATCGGCGGCGTGCTCTGCGCAGAAGAAGTCGCCGAAAAATATGGTCAGGGCCGCTATCAGGAACTGCGCAACGGTTTTTTCCGTAATGGCGCCGACAACCTGTTGGTCGAACTGGGCAAATGGGGCCTGGGTCTTGCTGACCTGTTGATGACCCTGAACCTGTTCAGCCGGGTCAATGTGGACAACGAAGGTCGCCTCGCTTTCGTCCCTCACAACTCTAAAGCCGGTGATTACATCGAGTTGTACGCGCCAATGGACACACTCGTCGTGCTGACCGCGCTGCAACACCCGATGGACCCCAACCCCGAATACGCCCCGCAACCAGTGAAACTGACCTGGATGAAAGCCGACGCCAGCGTGGCTGAGCACTGCCGCACCTCGCGCGCAGAAAACGTGCGCGGCTTCATCAATACCGACCGCTTGTTCGCCTGAGGATCATTGCCATGACAGCTCCCGTTTCCATCACCCACATCGCGGCAGGCGAACCTTCACTGACCGAACTCAAGGCCGGACAAACCCTGCGTTTGCTGGACCTTGAAGGCAATCAGGCAGTCGACACGCTGTTTTACAGCCTGGCCAACCCACGCGAACGCTACGACGTACAGCGCACATTACGGCGGCAGAACAACGTGTACCTGAGCAAAGGCAGCGTGCTGTATTCCAACCTCGGCCGGCCCATGCTGACCATCGTCGAAGACACCTGCGGTCGCCACGACACCCTCGGCGGGGCCTGTGCGCAAGAGAGCAACACCGTGCGTTACGCCCTGGAAAAACGCCACATGCACAGTTGCCGCGATAACTACCTGCGCGCCTGTGCCCACGATGGGCGACTGAGCAAGCGCGACATCAGCCCCAACATCAACTTCTTCATGAACGTGCCGGTCACTGCCGATGGCGGCTTGACGTTTGAAGACGGCATTTCCGGTGCAGGCAAGTACGTTGAATTGCGCGCAGAAATGGACGTCATCGTGCTGATTTCCAACTGCCCGCAATTGAACAATCCGTGCAATGGCTACAACCCGACCCCGGCCGAGCTGCTGGTCTGGGATTGACCCTGCGGCGCTGATTTTTGAACGCGTCACGACGGACGACCGTCGTGCAGAACAATCAACAGCGGGACGGCCCGCTTCCCATTCGAGACCGGCACAGCCTGTAAAAAGCTGGGCTCAGGGGTTAATACCATGTTCGACAAACTGCTTATCGCCAATCGCGGCGCCATTGCCTGCCGCATCCTGCGTACCCTGCGCGCGTTGAACGTCGAGGGCATTGCGGTCTACTCCGAAGCCGACGCCGCGAGCCTGCACATACGCGAAGCCGATCAGGCCCATAGCCTCGGTGAAGGCGGCGCAGCGGGTACTTATCTGGCCGTCGACAAAATCCTCGCCATCGCCAAAGCGACCGGCGCCAAAGCGATTCACCCAGGTTATGGGTTTCTCTCGGAGAACGCTGCATTCGCCCAGACTTGCGAAGATGCAGGCATCGCATTCGTCGGCCCAACGCCACAACAGCTTCGGGTGTTCGGCCTCAAGCACACCGCCCGGGCGCTGGCCAAGCAGCACGGCGTGCCGATGCTTGAAGGCACCGAACTGCTGGACGGTATTGAGTCCGCGCTCACAGCCGCTGAGCAGATCGGCTATCCGGTGATGCTCAAAAGCACAGCGGGCGGTGGCGGTATCGGCATGCGTGTGTGCCGCAGCGCCAGCGAACTGAGCGAATCGTTCGAGGCGGTCAAGCGTCTGGGGCAGAACAACTTCAGCGACGCGGGTGTGTTCATCGAGAAATACATCCAGCGCGCCCGTCACCTGGAGGTGCAGGTGTTCGGCGACGGCCAAGGCGAAGTGATTGCCCTTGGCGTGCGCGACTGCTCAGTACAACGCCGTAATCAGAAAGTCCTCGAAGAAACCCCCGCGCCGAACTTGCCTGACGGGATGGCTGACGAGCTGTGTGCTGCCGCAATCAAGCTGGCCAAAGCGGTGGATTACCGCAGCGCCGGGACCGTCGAGTTTGTTTTCGACAGCGACGATCAGCGCTTTTACTTCCTCGAAGTGAATACCCGCTTGCAGGTCGAGCACGGCGTGACCGAGCAGGTGTGGAATGTCGATCTGGTGAGTTGGATGGTGCAACTGGCGGCGGGTGATCTGCCGCCGCTGTCCGAATTGCAGGCGGGATTGAAAGCCAACGGCCACGCTATTCAGGCGCGGCTGTATGCCGAAGATCCAGGGCGGGACTTTCAGCCGAGCCCTGGCTTGCTGACCGCTGTGCATTTCCCTGTTGCCGATGGCACGCGTTTGCGCATCGATACCTGGGTTGAAGCCGGTTGTGAGATTCCACCTTTTTTCGATCCGATGATCGCCAAGCTGATCAGTTGGGCACCCGACCGGAAAACAGCCAGTGCCGGTTTGGCTCAGGCCTTGAGCGACAGCCGTTTGTACGGTGTGGAAACCAATCGTGATTATTTGCGGCAGATCATCGCCGATGTGCCGTTCGCCAGTGGCCAGCCGTGGACGCGCTGTCTTGAGGGTCTGGTCTACCGCGCCGACACGTTTGAAGTGTTGAGCGGCGGCACGCAAACCAGCATTCAGGATTATCCCGGTCGCCTGGGGTATTGGGCGGTGGGCGTTCCCCCGTCAGGGCCGATGGACAGTCGCTCCTTACGTTTGGGCAACGTGCTGCTGGGTAACCCGCAAGGCTGCGCCGCGCTGGAAATCACCATGAGCGGGCCGACGCTGCGCTTTAACACCGATGCCGTGGTGGCAGTGACCGGTGCCGTGATTGCACTGACGCTCGATGGCATATCGCAGCCGATGAACACGGCGCTGTGGGTGAGTGCCGGTTCGACGCTGGCATTGGGCACGATTCTCGGCGCTGGCGCACGCAGCTATCTGTGCGTGCGTGGCGGGCTGGATGTGCCGGATTATCTGGGCAGCAAAAGTACCTTCACCCTGGGGCAATTTGGCGGGCACGGCGGGCGAGCGTTGCGAGCGGGTGACGTGCTGCACGTGACGCCTCTGGTTGATCGTAGCGTCGGCCAGCAGCTTGCAGCCGAGCAGGTTCAGGACTTGCCGACCGTACGCGATATCCGGGTGATTTACGGCCCCCACGGCGCGCCGGAATACTTCACCGAAAACTACATCCAGACCTTTTTCGCCACCGATTGGGAAGTGCATTTCAACTCCAGCCGCACCGGTGTGCGCCTGATCGGGCCGAAGCCGGAATGGGTGCGGGCCGATGGTGGCGAGGCCGGTTTGCATCCGTCGAACATTCACGACAACCCGTATGCCATCGGCGCGGTAGATTTCACCGGCGACATGCCAGTGATTCTGGGCCCGGACGGCCCGAGCCTGGGCGGATTCGTCTGCCCTGTGACGATCATCGAGGCCGATCTTTGGCAGTTAGGGCAGCTCAAGGCTGGGGATAAAGTGCGGTTTCATCCTGTCGCCGTGGACGCCGCCCGAGCGCTCTTCTGTAGGAGCCAACGTGTTGGCGAGACAGGCGCCTCGGTTTGCGCTCAGACCGTCTCGCGAATGAATTCGCTCCTACAGGGGCTCGCCCTGAAATCGCCGATTGTGTTGGACATTGGCAGTGACGACACCCGCCTGGTCGCCCGCCTGTCCGGCGACACTCATCTGCTACTGGAAATCGGCGCGCCAGAGCTGGATCTGGTACTGCGCTTGCGTGGGCACGCCTTGATGCAGGCACTGCAAGCCAAGGCGCTGCATGGCGTGATCGACCTGACGCCCGGCATTCGTTCGCTGCAAGTGCATTACCAGCCGGAGCAACTGCCACTCGCCGATCTGCTGAGCATCATCGCCGGCGAATGGGACGCGGTGTGCGCCAGCAAAAACCTCGAAGTGCCGTCGCGCATCGTCCACTTGCCATTGTCTTGGGACGACCCGGCCTGTCAGTTGGCAATCGAAAAATACATGACCACCGTGCGCAAGGACGCGCCGTGGTGCCCAAGCAATCTGGAGTTCATCCGCCGCATCAACGACCTGCCAAATCTGGACGAAGTGCAGCGCACGGTGTTTGACGCAAGCTATCTGGTGATGGGCCTGGGCGACGTTTACCTCGGCGCTCCGGTGGCCACGCCACTGGACCCGCGTCATCGTCTGGTGACCACCAAATACAACCCGGCCCGCACCTGGACTGCCGAGAACTCAGTGGGCATCGGCGGCGCATACATGTGCGTCTATGGCATGGAAGGCCCCGGTGGTTATCAGTTTGTGGGCCGCACGTTGCAGATGTGGAACCGCTATCGAGAAGTCGCGGCGTTCGACGGCAAACCCTGGCTGCTGCGCTTTTTCGATCAGATCCGCTTCTTCCCGGTGAGCGCCGACGAACTGCTGCGCATCCGCCGGGATTTCCCGCTCGGTCGCTACCCGCTGCAAATCGAACACAGCAGCCTGAACCTCGCCGATTACCAAGCGTTTCTCGCCCGCGAAGCCAAGGGCATCGCGGCGTTTCGCAAACATCAACAGAGCGCCTTTCAAGCCGAGCGCGAGCGTTGGATTGCCAACGGCCAAGCCACGTTCGAGAGCGAAGAAGCCGTCGCCGAGGCCACTGATGAGGCGCCGCTGGACGCCGGGCAGATGAGCGTCGACAGCCATATCGCCGGCAACCTGTGGCAGGTGCAAGTCAATGTCGGCCAACGCGTCGAAGCTGGGGAAACGCTGGTGATTCTTGAGTCGATGAAAATGGAAATCCCCCTGCTGGCGCCGCTGGCAGGTAGGGTACTGGAAGTGCGTGTGCAACCCGGATCGGCCGTGCGGGCCGGGCAGCGGGTGGTGGTGCTGGAAACAGAATGAAGCGTTTTTACTTTTCTAACGAATACGGAATAGAGCCATGAACCAGAACACTTCTTTGTTCGACTTGCGTCTGGACAGCGTGCGCGCCGCTTATCAAAACGGTAGCCAGACGCCACGCCAATTGATCCTTGCCTTGCGCGACAAAGCCGCTGCGCTGAACCCCGATTACCACCTGTTCATTCACCTGTTGAGCGCCGAGGAACTGGAACCCTACTTGTCGGCGTTGGAAAGCCGCGAGCTGAAAGACCTGCCGCTGTATGGCGTGCCGTTCTCGATCAAAGACAATATTGATTTGGCCGGCATCCCGACAACCGCGGCCTGCCCTGATTTCGCCTACACGCCGGAGCGCTCGGCGACCATCGTCGAGCAACTGATCGGCCTGGGTGCGATTCCCATGGGCAAGACCAACCTCGACCAGTTCGCCACGGGTTTGAATGGCAGCCGCTCGCCCTATGGCGCCTGCCCGAACAGCGTGAACATGGATTATCCATCGGGTGGCTCCAGCGCCGGTTCGTCACTGGCCGTGGCATTGGGCGTTTCCAGCTTTGCATTGGGCACCGATACCGCAGGCTCGGGCCGCGTACCTGCCGCGCTGAACAATTTGGTCGGGATGAAGGCAACCAAGGGCTTGATCTCGACAGCCGGCGTGGTCCCGGCCTGCCGCACGCTGGACTGCGTCACCACGTTCACGGCGACCGCGCGCGAAGCCAGCCAATTGCTCGCGCTGACCGCCCGCCTTGATCCACAGGACGAATACAGCCGCAACAACCCGTCATGGAACGATGGCTCGGCGTTTGGCAAACCTCGACCGTTCCGCTTCGGTGTGCCGCGCGCGCAAGACCTGGAGTTTTTCGGCTGCTCGCAAGGGCCGTTGCTGTTCGGGGATGCCATTGACCGACTGACAGCAATGGGAGGCGAAGCGGTGACACTGGATTTGTCGCCATTCCTTGAAGCCGCGCGCCTGCTGTACGAGGGGCCTTGGGTCGCCGAACGCTACAGCGTCGTGGGTGAGCTGGCAGAGAACAATCCCGACGCGGTGCTGCCGGTGATTCGCGCCGTGCTTGCCAAAGCGCCGTCGGTGACCGGCGTGCAGACCTTCCGCGCCCAATACCGCCTGCAAGTGCTCAAGGCTCAGTGCGACAAACTCTTGGAAGGCCTGGATTGCGTGGTGACGCCCACTATTGGCCGCCCTGTAACGCTGGCCGAACTGCACGCAGAACCTGTGCTGCGTAACTCGGAACTGGGTTACTACACCAACTTCGTCAACCTGCTCGATTACGCTGCGATCGCCGTGCCGAGCGCATTCATGGACAACGGCATGCCGTGGGGCGTGACGCTGTTTGGCCGTGCGTTCACCGATCAATACCTGCTGAGCGTGGCCCAGGCGCTGCAATGCGAAACCGAGCTGCCGTTGATCGGTGGTCAGCATGTGGACTTAACCATACCGGCCAATGCCGCACGCAGCGATGTCGCTCGCCTGGTGGTGTGCGGCGCGCACCTGGACGGCCTCGCGCTGAACTGGCAGCTCAAACAACGCGGTGCTCGCTTGATTGAGGCGACGCAAAGCTCGCCCAATTATCAGCTGTACGCACTGGCGGGCGGCCCGCCGTTTCGTCCTGGGATGGTGCGAGTCGACCAGGGCGGCGTGGCCATCGAAGTCGAAGTGTGGGAACTGCCGAGCCTTGAACTGGGCTCATTTTTGACCGCCATTGCCGCCCCCCTGGGTTTGGGCAAAGTGCAACTGGCAGATGGCCGCTGGGAAACCGGTTTTATCTGCGAAGGGTATGGACTGGATGGCGCAACCGATATCAGCCATTTCGGTGGGTGGCGGGCTTATTTGAAAGGCTGATCCACGGTACGGGGAGCTGCCCAAGGCTGCGATCAACGCGTGTCAGGCAAATGGCATCGCAGCCTTGGGTAACTGCAACAGAACAGCGTGAGAGTGTCAGACCTGCGGTACATAAGTAGCCCGCAGAAAAAATCTGTTGCGACATAGTGAATCCCACATTCACTCTTTCGCGGTCCTCATGAACGACAATTGGAACACACCGCCCGTCGATGGACTTGCCCTTGAAAGCAACGACTCCTGGGTATCGCCTGAATCCTACTTCATACCGCTCTCCGTAGAGAAAGCCCAATCGTTGCCTGCGGTCGAACCAACCGCAACGTTCCAGACCATCAACCAAAAAGCCCTCGACCGACTGCGAAACAGCCCTGTCGCCAGGTTACTAAACGGTTCGATATGGACGCTGAGGGCCTACCAACTCGACATGGACACCCCGCCGCTTCTGGTTGAATACATCGATCAGCAACTGCTGGTGTTGCTGCGTCAGCATGGCGGCAACGAGCTGTCTGCCGATGAAATACATATCGACTTCCTGACCGACACACGTCCAGCCGTGGAACCGGACGGCGTCGAGCACTATGAACGGCGCCTGAGCGTGAAGGATCTGGCGCGCGCGATAACCAATCCGGCGGCATTTTTCGGCTTGATACGTAATAAGGAAGCCGATCGTGCGTTACACCCTGACTTACCGTCGCTGACATTAAGCAAGTTGGCGAGGCTAATCACGCAATCCATGTGGATGATTAATTATCAAACCTTGCTCGATGCGTTCTGGGCGAAACATGAATACAGCTACCGATTCCTGGCCAGGCTGTCGTTCATGGATGGGATTTGCCATCTGCGCAGTCAGCGCAGGATCAGTCGCGAAGGCTACCAGCTGGCCCTTGATGCGCTGGGGCTGAGTGAATTCCCCGCCCACCTTGAAAACCAGGAACCAAACGTCGTGGGTGAGCACTCGGTCATCAGCCTGGTGATGCTTGACGATCAGGTGGTGCCAGGCATGTTTCAACTGAAATCAAAGAACACCGCCCATTGCTATCTACACACCCTGGGCGAACACTCGGACTGCATTGAATACATCAGTGATGATGCCCCTTGGCAGGAACAACCGCTGCTCAAAGCCTTGAACCGCTCCCCATGGCACAGGCGTTACCTGGACATCGCCCATGCTGCCGGGGAGGCCACACGTCTGGTGATGATCGAATGCCGTGACGATCTGTTTATAGCGCTCACCCGAGCGCAACAAACGTTTTTCTCAGCGCGTCTGGAGTCAAGTAACGTCGAGGTCGATCCGCCCTATTCCCAAGACGACAATCCGCTGATGCTCATGCTGATCGATCGCAGCCTGAAGCTAATCAGCGTGCAGGACCTTTTGGGCGAGCATGCTGATATCCGGGACCGCATACCCGATCCGTTGAAGACTGCCAACCGTCTGATGAAGCGCAGACTGAAAAACCATCATGGGTTAAATGTGAAGCCTGAACAGGTGTTTATCCGCTACCTGCGTGGAAACTCCACAACACCGCTGGGGCACGCGCGGGCGCCTGCGAACGATATCCACGTACCCAGTGAGCAGCCGATTGGCCTTGGCGAGGCGCTGATGAACAACTACCGAGTCGAGCACCCGGTCGGCTATATCGACCACGGTGGGCGTACGGCGGTGTATATCGACCCCACCGCAGAAGGCAAATGGACGGCGGCGCAAGAGCTATCGATTTCCGCTGACGCTATTGAGCAGCAAATCCGGGATATCGATTTTCTGGCGCTTATATCGAAACGGCTTAAACGCTTCTGGGATCGACAAGGCAGCACCATTGAATATTCGTTACGCAAGACGTTCATGGCTCAGGCGGTCATCAGCCTCAAGCGCCAAACGTTGTCACGCAACGGTTTTGACATATTGGTCGATGTGCTTGAGGAGTCGTTCAGCGAACACAGCGTGAAGCATACAAGCTGGTCTGCACTGGGCTTTCATCTGCAACACGCGCTGAGGCCGGGCACGCAATGCGCGTGCTGCATAGGTCTGCTGGTATTCAACCACGTCAAAAAAACCGGCCATGTCTTGTATCAAGCCGGTCAACCGGAACCCTTCATCGAGTTTCAACACCGCGACGAGCTTGGCGCGCATCTATTGCGTGCGACAACCGACGAACAGTGGCGCACAACCTTGCTCCATTACATGCCCGCCAGCCTTCATCCGCGCCTGAGCTACATCCTGACGCTTTGGGGACGGGTTCGCGCAGCGTCCGAGCCGGTGTCCGATCTGCGGCCCTGGGTCGATGTCCTCTATCACGAGGATGTTCATAAAACCAAAGCGGGCAACCTCTGCGAGCATACATCGACGCTATCGCCCTTCGCATTCATGCGCCAGGTCATGCGTGACAATTCATTGAGCGATGCCAACGACAGCGTCACGACGTCCAGAGAAGTGTCATTGCGCAATTGGACCCAACGCCTCAATCATTTGCAATGGATGCTCGCGCCTCTCTCAGTTCTGTTGTCGCCAGCAGCGCTGGCATCGATAGTGACGGCTGCTGGCACGCTTTATCTGAACATTCAATCTGCGGCCCTGCCCGGCAATCGAGAGAAAGAGAAGAAGCAACTATTGCTGACCGCCCTGTCGCTTGGGCTCCTGCAAATGGGCGCTATAACGCCAAGGCTTTTACGCGCACTGCAAACGTTCACAAGCACGCGCAGCGCCGCAGCACGCCTCGCTCCCGCCGTCATTCGAAGTTTCAGCGCATTGCTGCAACGCTCGATGAATGTTCGCAAGACACAGCTGGAAAGGTTCTTCGGCAACGGCAGCTTGCTCAAGACCTGGGCGATTCCCGGTTACTTGAATTTCGCGACCTTCCCGGTGAAGGTCTGGAAACTCGAGAGCAAATTCCTGTTGTGGACCTCAGAACAAGCACAGGCGAGAACCTTGGTGGTCAGCACCCATGGCTATTACCTGCCATGGAGCAAAACCACAGCAATTCCTAATGGCACCGAACTGCGCACTTATGTGCCCCACGGATTTGAGCTGGTCGACCCTCGACTGCATCGGGTGGCCAGCCAAAATGTCCAACCCTTTTCAACACTGAATACGGGACAAAATTCGCCAGGCCCGGCCTTCAGCCAATTGCCAGCCTGGCAACTCACCGATAAGGCGCTGGCAGGTACCTCCCAGGCCGGACGAATCAAGAACTACACGCTGGCCAAATTCCAAAGTGAATGCTACGAGAGCTACCGCGAGATCGGCAACGTTGTGCGCCATTCCCATCAGTCACCGTTTTTCGGACAACTGATGTCAACGCCGATGGACGTCCTGACCGTCAGAAACCGCTTCGGCACCAGTAATCCCGCGCTACAGGATTTGTTCGGCGCCCTGGCGCGGCAAGGCATTCATTACGATCACATCCTGTTGTTGCACTGCCGTTGTTCGGCGATCAGCTCACTGCTGGGCCGCGCGCCCGCCTTTGATGCGCCTGCTGGCAGCGTGCCGATCAGTCCTTAGTGATTTCCCCCACCCCCATTCAGTCCGAAAGTGCGACACGGCAATAGCGTAAGCAGTGGCGGCAAGCTAGCATGGGCGATTCCAAAAAAATTTCTTAAGCCCGGATTGGTTATGCCCCTTCGTTCGACGCTCCATTCACAACGCTCCGTACTGTTGACGTTGGTGATCCTTTTGGGGAGCGGCTTTCTAGCGACGTCTTTACTCAGCTATTTCTCATCACGCGACGCCATTCGAGACAGCATCGTCAATACTGAGTTGCCTCTGACGTCGGACACCGTGTACTCCGAAATTCAAAAGGATCTGGTCCGGCCTGTACTGATTTCATCAATGATGGCCCGCGATACCTTCGTTCGCGATTGGGTGGTGGCCGGCGAAAAAGATCCTCAGCAAATGACCCGCTATCTCAAGGAGGTCATGGATCACTATGGCGCCTACACCTCTTTTTTTATCTCCAACAGCAGCTTGACGTATTACCAGGCCAAGGGCGTGCTCAAGAAGATCAATTCCAACGAGCCGCGTGACGTTTGGTACTACCGGGTTCGAGACATGGCCGAGCCTTACGAGATAAATGTCGATCCGGACTTGGCCAATAAGGACAACCTGACTTTTTTCATCAATTACAAGGTCTTCGATTACAACGATAACTTCATTGGGGCGACCGGTGTGGGCCTCACAGTCGACGCGGTTATCAAGCTGATCGACCGCTATCAGCAGCGATATCAGCGCAGCGTTTATTTCGTCGACACCTTTGGCCGGCTGGTGCTGACCGGGGCAAGTGGCGGGCCACAAGGTGCAAAGATTGGCCAGCCCCTGCGCGAACTGCCAAACCTCAAGGACCTGCAACGCAAACTGCCCAAGCCTCAAAGTGGCAATTATCAATATGATGCGCTGGGTGACGCGCACTTTCTGAACGTGCGCTACATCCCTGAACTCAATTGGTACCTGTTCGTCGACAAACGCGAAAACGGCGCACTGACCGACGTCAGGCAATCGCTCTACATCAACTTGACCATCTGCCTGGTAGTGATGCTGGTGGTGCTGTATCTGCTGAACCGGGTATTAAGGCGTTTCCAGGTGCGACTCGAAGCGCAGGCAACGCTGGACAGCCTGACCGGTCTGCCCAACCGCCGTGGCTTTAACTATCTGGCGCTAAGGGCGATTCAGGATGCACGCCGCGATCAAACGCCGTTGTCGGCCATGCTGCTGGATCTGGATCATTTCAAGCGCCTCAACGATACCCATGGTCATTTGGCGGGCGACGAAGTGCTGAGTGGATTTGCCGACGACATCCGCCGCTGCTTGCGCGAAACCGACATCATTTGCCGCTGGGGTGGCGAAGAGTTCATCATCCTGCTCAAGGGTACGAACAACGCTGGCGCCCGACGCGTCGCAGAGAAGATTCGCCTGCTGGCAGAACAACATACTTACGTGTTCTCCGGCACAGCGTTGCAGGTCACGGTCAGTCTTGGCCTGACTGAGCTGAGCGCCGCCGACACACTGCAAAGCCTGATCGCCCGCGCTGACCAAGCGCTTTACAGTGCCAAGCAAAGCGGACGCAACCGGGTTTGCACAGAGATGGCCGTTGCCACATGAACACTCAATCGATTGCCCTGAACACCTGCCCAGCCTGCGGTTCCAGCAACCGCTGCACCCTGGCGGACCCACGCACCGCCGATCAACCCTGCTGGTGCTTCTCCACAGACATTGACCCTGCGGTAATCGCCTCGCTGCCCGAAGACCTGCGCAACAAGGCATGCCTGTGCCCCAGGTGTGCAACGCTAAAGACAGAAGAAATCGCGGGGCATCGGTAGGCGTTGTCTTCGGCAGTTCCTACCCGTCAACCCGATCACGTAACATGACCTTCTTTCGTCTTTATCTCAGCCTATGCGCCTCGACCGTTTCCTCAGCAACCTCCCCCGCTTCAGTCGTAAGGACGTGCGTTTTGCACTGATCGCCGGCCGTGTCAACGTTGATGGTCAAACCATCACCAACCCGCATCACGATGTGCGTGAATTCAGTTGCGTCATGTTCGATGACGAAGTGCTGCAAGCCGGAAAAGCGTCGCGTTATTTCATGCTGCACAAACCACCGGGCTGCGTCAGCGCAACAGTCGACCCGCAACATACGACTGTGCTTGACTTGCTGGACGAACCCGACAAGCACGAACTGCATATTGCCGGTCGCCTGGACTTCAATACCTCAGGCCTGATGCTGATCACCAATGACGGTCAATGGTCGCGGCGCCTGACACAACCCGCATCGAAACTGCCAAAGGTCTACTACGTCGAAACCGAGCAGGAAATCGGCGCGCATTATGTAAAGAAATTCGCTGACGGTTTTTACTTCGCGTTTGAAAACCTCACCACCCAGCCAGCCGAGTTGATCGTGCTCGACAACCACCGCGCCCGACTAAGCATCGTCGAAGGCCGCTATCATCAGGTTAAACGCATGTTTGGCCATTTCGACAATAAAGTGCTGAGCTTGCACCGCGAAAGTATCGGCTCCCTGGCGCTAGACCCCGCGCTAGAGCCTGGCCAATACCGTCCGCTGAACGCCGCTGAAATCCTGCTGATCTGACGTCTGCCTACCGCCCGGCAGAAGATCCCGGCAATTCACGAACGGCACTTGCGACTTCGCCCGCCCCCTGCTTGAATCCATTCGTCAGTCCACATGTGACCGATGAGTCAGAAAACTATTCCAAGAAACCTTTTGCTGTCGCGAGAGCCTTTCAAGCATCCGCGCTCGGTAAATCGCCCGCCAATAATAATACCTGTCGAACAGATCGTTGCGGATCGACATGGGCCCCTTACAAGGCAATGCCTACCTGCCACAAGGCCGTGCAACGTGGTTGCGCGCGCACCTGTTTTCACGTCAGGAGACATGAATATGAGGCCAGAAATCGCTGTGCTTGATATACAGGGACAGTTTCGGGTTTACACGGAGTGCTATCGCGCAGATGCCGCAGAAAAGACCATCATCATGGTCAACGGCTCACTGGCCACTACGGCATCGTTCGCACAAACCGCCCGCAATCTCTACCCGCAATTCAACGTCGTGCTCTACGATCAGCCTTATGCGGGTAAATCCAAACCTCACAACCTGCACGAAAGACCGCTGACCAAAGAAATCGAAGGACAGATCCTGCTGGAGTTGATCGACCACTTCAACGCCGAGCACATCATGTCGTTTTCGTGGGGCGGAGCGGCTGCGCTGGTGGCGTTGGCGCACAGACCCAAACGAATCGAAAAAGCCGTGATCAGTTCGTTCTCCCCGGTGATCAACGAGCCCATGCGCGACTATCTCGAGCGGGGCAGCCAGCACCTTGGTGCCTATGATCGGTATGAAGTCGGCAACCTGATCAACAGCACCATTGGCAAACACCTGCCATCGCTTTTCAAGCGCTTCAACTACAAACACGTCAGCACCCTGGACCTGCATGAGTACGCGCAGATGCACCACCACATCAACCACGTGCTGGACACCAATACGCTGGGGCAGATCAAGTTAGCGAAACGAATCAACGTGCCGGTGCTGTTCATGAACGGCGAATGGGACGAATACACCGCTGCGCAAGACGCCAGGCTATTCGCCGACCACGTGCGGCAGTGCCATTTCAGCACCATCCAGTGCGCCGGACACTTTCTGGACATGGAACACAAAGCAGCTTGTCTACACTCCAAAAACGCCCTGCTGGAGTTCCTGAAACCAGCGCCCGAACCGAGCCGAATACGCCACCAAAACGTACATAACCACCCTGCATTTGCAATCTGACCGTGACGGTCATCTGGAATAGGATTCATACGTCAGCGTCCACACGACAGCAGTCGACGAATGAATTCCGATCCATCTCGCAGCACCCCGCGCCACGACCAAAACTTCTCACATTCGGAAATTAGCGCTTCAATTCAAGCCCCGCTTCTGGTACAAAGTCAGCCGCTGAAAGCGTCACAAGCGGGTGTCGTATAATGGCATTACTCCAGCTTCCCAAGCTGATAACGAGGGTTCGATTCCCTTCACCCGCTCCAATTAGCTATTCCGCAACACTCCCCCGCATATCCAAATCGCCACCAAACACCCTACCTACAAGCCTATACCGCCAGGCCGCACGGGCCGCACGGGCCGCACGGGCCGTGTACATCGCCAGCGTCTGTTTTGGTTCGTTGATTCTGGATGCTGCGGGCTTGTTCAAGGGCTGTAAATCAACATCGCAATGCTCCTGCCGGAATGCTATGGCCTGCTTCGGCGCCCAACTGATGAGCGGATACGCTCCATATCCTACTGCTGCACAGGCGCATGTCCACTTCCACTGCGACGAAGATCGAGAGGGCACTTCAGTCCACCGGTTTTGCACCGCACTTGAGACATCTCAAATACTGCATGAGCACTCAGCCTTCACACGCAAACGCCAGAAACTCTTCTGCAAAAACCTCCACCAATTCTTGCGCCAGCGCATTCTCCGAGCGGATGACCAGAAACCCGGTATCGACAGAAACGCTCAAGGGCTTTATTACCACGCCACGGCCGGTGAACTGTTGCGCCGTCGGTGGATCGACGATGCTCACCCCCAACCCCTGGGCAACCAACGCGCAAGCCGTATAGGACAGCCCAGTTTCGAAGCGGGCCAGCCGCGGTACTTCGGCAAGGGCCAGGGTTACACCGGCAGCGAACAACGAGCCCGGCGCCACGGCGATCATGCATTCGCCACTGAGGTCTAGCGGGTCGACAACTGCCAAACCTGCAAGCCGATGATTGTCGGGTACCACCACGACAGCATGCATGGGCACTGCCTGGATGTTCAGCCCGTGGCGGTTCAGCGGGCCCTCGGCGTAGCCGATATCCGCTTCCCCGGATGCGACCATTTCCGCCACCAGATGAGACGGCACGCCGAGCAGGCTGACGTGCAGTTGTGGCCGAGACGTCAGGAAGCGCGCGAGAAATGCCGGCAAAAGCGTATTGGCCACTGCGGGCATCGCGGCGATACGCAGCGATCCGGCGGTTTGTTCACCAATGCCACGCGCGACGCGGGCGATCCGTTCCAGGCCGATAAACGATCGCTCGATCTCAGGGATCAACGCAATGGCGTAGGACGTGGGCTGCAACTGATTGCCGCGGCGTTCGAACAGCGCATACCCCAATGCCGCTTCCATATCCCGAACCAGTCGAGTGACCGCCGGCTGTGTGACGGCCATGAGATCAGCCCCGCCGGTCATGCTGCCGGTACGCATGACGGCGCGAAACGCTTCGACTTGCCGAAGGGTGAGCCGCATCAAACCTCCATAATATTTAGTCATTCTGAATTGAAATAAAATGATTATGGATTATGCAAATGGTATGTGAAATTCTTTCTTAGATTATTTCGAGACGGCGCCAAGAGCGCTGTCCATGCCACTTACGCTGTCTTTTTATCTGCCCTCAATCAAGCACTCCTTCACCAGGGGCAGTCCATGACATTCTGGCAAACGATGGGTTTCGGCGAGCAAGGCTGGGCGGCCGACATGCTGTTGGCGACCCTGATGACTTGCACCATTGCCTTTTGCGGGTTTGCCTGTGGTGGGCTGATCGGCGGCATCGGTTGCTGGGCCAAACTCTCTCGATTCCGATCATTGCGTACTGCGGCAGACCTCTATACCACGGTGCTGCGCGGCGTCCCGGACCTGCTGATCATCTACTTGTTCTACTTCGGCAGCAGCATGGTCTTGACCCAGGCTGCCCATCAGCTCGGGCTGAAAAGCTTCGTTGGCGTCCCGCCGTTTCTGGTGGGCATGCTGGCGATTGCGGTGGTGTCCGGTGCGTATCAGATCGAAGTACTGCGCGGCGCCATGGGCTGCGTTCCACGCGGCACCCTTGAGGCTGGACGCGCGCTGGGGCTCGACGGCGGCAAATTACTGTTGCTGGTCATCGCGCCTCAGGCGCTACGGTTTGCCCTGCCCGGCCTGGCCAATGTCTGGCTGTTGGTGCTCAAGGAATCGGCGTTGATCAGCGTGGTCGGTATGGTCGAGTTGATGCGCCAGGCGCAAATCGGTGCGGGCGCTACCCACCAACCGTTCTGGTTTTACGGGACCGCCGGCGCCTTGTATCTGCTGGTAAGTGTCAGCAGCAGCCATTGCCTGGGACGGCTCGAACGTCGGCTGGCCCTGCCCTCGGGTGGCCAGTAATGGACTGGTCATTCATGCTCGACTGCTTCGCCCAACTGCTGAGGGGACTGCCGTTGACCCTGAAGCTGGCGATGTGCGCCTGCCTGGCAGGCTTTGCCCTGGCCTGGCTGCTCTGCGCCATGCGGCTCTCAGGGCGACGCTACCTGGACTACCCTGCGTGGCTGTTCATCGAAGTGTTTCGCGGCACTCCACTGCTGGTGCAACTGTTCATCATCTACTACGGCTTCAGTCAATCGGCCTGGCTGCGGGACAGCTTTGCCTGGGCCTACTTGCGCGACGCCTACTGGTGCGCGCTGCTGGCGCTAACCCTCAATACCGCGGCCTATACCAGCGAAATCCTGCGGGGCGGGGTCAACGCAGTCGCTGCGGGCCACAAAGAGGCAGCCGCAGCGCTGGCCTTGAGCCGCGCGCAAATCTGGCGCCATGTGATCTGGCCGCTGGCCTGGAGGCAGATGCTCCCGGCGTATGGCAACGAAGTGATCCTGATGGTCAAGGCGACCTCCCTGGCCTCCATCGTCACGCTCATGGAGGTGACTGGCATCGCCGCCCGCCTGGTCTCGCAAAGCTACCGGCCGGTGGAAGTGTTCGTATGCGCTGGCGCCCTGTATCTACTGATCAATTTTTCCATCACCCGGGTGGTGATGTGGCTCGAACGTCGTTTGCACCGAGGCCCTGAGGCCTCAACCCATTCTCACTGAACCGAGGAAATACCCATGATCCGCAACTGTTTGCTGGGCACTGTATTGGGACTGTCGCTGGGTAGCCTCATGGCGCACGCCGATGACGCGCCAGTGTTGAAAATCGCCACTGAAGGCGCCTATGCGCCGTGGAACTTCATCAAGCCCGGCGGGCAACTGGACGGTTTCGAGATCGACCTTGCACATGAGCTCTGTGCCCGTATCAAGGCCAAATGCGAAGTCGTGGCACAGGACTGGGATGGGCTGATTCCGTCACTCAATGCCGGCAAGTTCGACGCGATCATGGCCGGCATGAGCATCACCGAAAAACGCCTGCAGGTAATCGGCTTCAGCCGTCCTTATGCCGCGCCGCTCAATGGACTGCTGGTAATGGGCAACAGTCCGCTGGCGACCTTGCCCGATGCCACCGCGACCTTCGATTTGGACAGCAACGAAGCCGCTGTCAAGACATGGGTGGCGAAAATGGCGCCACTGCTCAAGGGCAAGGTACTGGGTGTACAGGGCTCGACCACGGCCTCGGCGTTTGCTGAAAAATACCTTTCCGGGCTGATGGAAGTACGGGAATACAAGACCGTGGACGCCCACAACCTTGATCTGGTCAGCGGCCGCATCGACGCAGTGCTGGCGAACGCCGTGGTACTCAAGCTGGCCACCGAGCAATCCTCCATGCAGGGCGCAAAAATGGCCGGGCCGATCTTCGCCGGGGGCGTCTTCGGCCCGGGTATCGCCATTGGCTTGCGTAAGGATGACAGCGACCTCAAGGCGCGTTTCGACCAGGCGATCAACGAGGAAATCGCCGACGGCAGCTTGAAGAAACTC
This sequence comes from Pseudomonas sp., assembly GCF_036404235.1. Classification (GTDB taxonomy): domain Bacteria; phylum Pseudomonadota; class Gammaproteobacteria; order Pseudomonadales; family Pseudomonadaceae; genus Aquipseudomonas. Next base: position 27,768 of record NZ_DASWOT010000145.1, on the reverse strand, counting down.
TCCGAAAAATGGCTGAAGCTCGATGTCACCCCTCTCAAATAAACCCTCTGCGCAAAATGGGAGCACTGGCCGATGACAACTCCCAGGGTGTGTGTAGTGGGCGGCGGGTTGGTGGGCATGGCTTTGGCGTATGGCCTGGCCTGTGCTGGCGAATCAGTTTGCCTGCTGGACCAGGGCGATGTCGCCTGGCGAGCAGCGCGCGGCAACTTCGGGCTGGTGTGGGTTCAAGGTAAGGGCGTCGGGCTCCCCGCCTACGCGCGCTGGACGCGGACCTCGGCCGCCTTGTGGCCACGGCTGGCCCAGAACTTGTTGGCGCAAACTGGTATAGATGTGCAGTTGCGCCAACCCGGCGGCTTTCAGCTATGCCTGGATGCCGCCGAGCTGGATGAAGAAGTGCGGCGCCTGAACTGGCTGCGCGACGCGCTGGGCAGCGATTACCGTTTCGAGGTCCTCGACCTACCACAACTACAACGGCGCCTGCCCGGTGCCGGCCCGACACTCGCGGGCGCCTGTTACTGCCCGGACGATGGTCACGTCAATCCTCTGCTGCTGCTACGTGCCTTGAGTACCGCCATGCAGCAACGCGGTGTGAGCTTGTATACCAATGCCAATGTGCAACGTATCGAGCGCGTGGGCGAAGGTTATCGGCTGTCGGGCGAGGGCCGCGAGTGGACTGCCGAGCGCGTCGTTCTGGCCGCTGGGTTGGGCAACCGTGAGTTGGCCGCTCAGGTGGGGCTGAATATCGAGGTGCAGCCCAACCGCGGGCAGATATTGGTGACCGAGCGTATTGCACCGTTCTTGCACTACCCCACCAGTTACGTCCGCCAGACGGCCGAAGGCAGTGTGCAGTTGGGTGATTCTCACGAGGCGGTGGGCCTTGACGACGGCGTCAGCCGAGGCGTCATGAGCGATCTGGCGCAGCGCGCCGTGCGCTGTTTTCCACAGTTGGCGAGCGCGCAGGTGGTGCGCACTTGGGGCGCGTTGCGGGTGCTGAGCCCGGATGGCTATCCGATTTATCAGGAATCCCGCGAGGCCCCCGGCGTGTTTGCCGCTACCTGCCACAGCGGCGTCACCTTGGCTGCGGCCCACGCCTTCGTGCTGTCGCCGTGGCTGGCTGGCGGCGCGGCACCCGACGATATAGCCGCCTTCAACGACCAGCGTTTCAAGGAGTCCAGCCATGAGGGCTAACCCACTGTTTACCAGTCTTGATGCGGACGGCCAACAGCGTATCCGCATCGAGTTCGACGGCCAGTCGATGAGCGTGCTGGATAACATTCCGTTGGCCAGTGCGTTGTTGGAAGCAGGCGTCGAACACACCCGCTGCACGGTGATCAGCGGAGCACCGCGCAGCGCCTATTGCATGATGGGCGTGTGCTTCGACTGCCTAGTGCTGATTGACGACGTCGCGCAACAAGCCTGCCAGGTGCGAACACGCGCGGGCTTGCAGGTCAGCAGGCTCACAATCGCTATAGTCGAGGGCGCAGGCAATGACTGAATCGATCGAAGTACTGATCGTAGGTGCTGGCCCGGCAGGCATGGCGGCAGCGCTGCAGTTGCAGGCGTTGGGCGTGCAGGTGCGGGTGCTGGATGAGCAATCCAGTCCCGGTGGGCAAATCTACCGCGGCGCCCACGAGGTCTCGCCCAGGCGCAGCGAGGTACTTGGCGCGGACTACCAGGTCGGTATCAGTCGGGTTCGCGAGTTCCTCGCCAGTGGCATCGACTACGTTCCGCTCGCATCGGTGTGGCTGATCACCGCCGAGCGCGAGGTACATTACCGCGCCGCCGGACAAATGCGGCGGGTCAAGGCGCAGCGAGTGTTGCTGTGCTGCGGAGCTTACGAGCGCCCCATGCCGGTCCCTGGCTGGACGCTGCCAGGGGTGATGACCGCAGGTGCCGCGCAGATTCAACTCAAGAGTGCTGGGCAGATCCCGGCCTGCCCCGTCGTACTGGCCGGCAGCGGCCCGTTGTTCTATCTACTGGCGTGGCAGTTCCTGCGCGCCGGTGTTCGCATCGAGGCCTTGGTCGACACGGCACAGCCACAGGATCGGTTACGCGCACTGCGCCATTTGCCCCAGGCGCTCGGCAACATCGCTCAACTGGGCAAGGGCCTGAAACTGTTGTACACCCTGCGCCGGGCTGGAGTGCCTTGGTTTCGCGCGGCCAGTGGATTACGGATCGACGGCCAGGGCCATGCCGAGGGTCTCAGTTTTGTCTGTGATGGACGCTCGCACCGCGTCACCAGCCGCTTGATTCTGCTTCATCAAGGGGTGGTCCCCAATACCCAGCCCACACTGGCGTTGCGCGCGGTTCATCGCTGGGACGACCAGCGCCAGTGCTGGGTGGCGGAGCAGGACGCCTGGGGAGAACTCAGCGTGTCGGGCTGCTTCGTGGCCGGCGATGGTGCGGGTATCGAGGGAGCCGAAGCCGCCGCCTTACAGGGTAAGGTCGCGGCCATTGGCATTGCCCTGGCGTTGCAGCGGCTCACACCTGAAGAAGCGCGGCGACGGGTCAAGCCTGTACACCGGCGCATGGCGCGCCAACGCAGCGCGCGGCCATTTTTAGACGCTCTGTACCCCCCGCAGAATGACTTTCTGGCGCCCGCCGATGAAACCATCATCTGCCGGTGCGAAGAGGTGACCGCCGGTGCCATCCGTCAATATGCGGCCCTCGGCTGTCAGGGGCCGAATCAGACCAAAGCTTTTGGACGTTGCGGGATGGGCCCTTGCCAAGGTCGTCAGTGTGGCTTGTCAGTGACACGCCTGCTGGCCGACGCACATGGGGTCAGTCCGGCCGACGTGGGCTACTACCGAATCCGGCCGCCACTCAAACCCATCACCCTGGGTGATCTGGCCAATGAGCAATGAATTTCGCTGTCCCGCTAATCACCCCAGACTGGAGAAGAGACCATGAACGACATCATCCGCCAACAACCCAACGCCCGCCTCAGCCGCGCGGTCATTCACAACAACGTCGCCTGGCTGGCTGGCGTCGCCCCCTCCGATTGCAGTAAGGATGCCGCCGACCAGACACGTCAGGTGCTGGCGCGGATCGACGAATTACTGGAAGCAGCAGGCACCGATCGCAGCCGCTTGCTGTCGGTGCAAATCTGGATGGCACACATGGCGCGAGACCTTGACGCCATGAATAGCGCATGGGTCGAGTGGCTCGCTGATGCCGGGCGTCCTGCCCGCGCCACATGCCAGGTCGCCTTCGATGATCCCGACCTGCTGGTCGAAATCATCGTGACGGCGGCAGTCTAGGGGCGCCCTTGAGTCCCGGCTTGCGCAACAGACTTACTGGGGCGCAATGTCGGTCGTCATTGTGATCGCTCCTGAGAACTCCATCGTGAATGCACTTGGGCCTGCGCCGGTTTCCTCCCGCCACGTGATCGGCCCAGACGGGGCCAGATGCTGCCAGGTATTTCGTTACCCCCAGCTTGCCCCCGGCGTACCACGGCGGTTACCGAAAGGACAAACCAGAGCGCCAAAGGTATCGATTACGCTCAGTATTTCCAGCTCACCGAGGCGGTGAGGTTGCGCGGCGCCCCGTAGTTGGTGGAGCCTGCAGCCTGGTACAACGACAGCAGGTACTTGCGGTCGGTGATGTTGTTCATATTCAGCGACGTGCTCCAGTGATCGTCGATGTCGTAGCTTGCCATCAGGTCAACCAAGGCGTAGGCGCTCTGCCGGACTTCGCGGTTAGTGTCGAGCTCGGTCGCGCTTTGCCAATGTACGCGCGTGCCGACCTTGGCTTGGGGCAGGCCGGGCAGCCGGTAAGTCACGCTGCCACGGAAACTGTGGGTGGGCACATACTTGCGAACCTTGTCGCCATTATCGTCGTCAATTCGCACATAGGTATAACCGCCAGCCACTTCCAATCCCGGCAACGCCTCGCCGGAAGCTTCCAACTCAAGACCATGGCTCTTGGAGTCCAGCCCTCTGTACAAGTATTGACTCCCGACGACCTCTCCGGTCGCTTCGGCCACGTTGGCTTGTTCGGTCTTGAACACGGCAGCATTAAGCTTCAGTTGTTGGTCGAGCAGGCTGCCCTTTACCCCGGCTTCCATGCTTTTGCCTTCAAGCGGTTCGATCAGCTTGCCATCGGTGCCGAGCACATACTGCGGTTTGAAAATCTTCGTCCAACTGGCGTACAGGCTCCACTGCGGGTCCAAGTCGTAGACCAGGCCGGTATAAGGCGTCACCTTGCCATGCACACGCGTATCGTGAGGGGTGCCATAGCCGACACCGTCACCATCGGCGCTGAGCATGCGCGCCCCGGCGATCCAGTGCAGGTCATCGGCAAGACTGAAACGCGCGCCTGCGAACACACTTTTCTGGCGGTCGGTGAAGAGCTGGGTGTTGAGGTCATCGGTGTAGTCGAACGACGGCTGCACCACCGTGCCGGCGAGCGCATCGGCGAGGCTGACAATTTCGTAGCCGGAGGCGTCTTTATAGTGACCGCGTTCGGAGTGGTGAGTACGGCCGTAATTGGCCCCTACGGTCAATTCGTGCTCGCGCCCCAGCAGGCTGAAAGGCCCGGACAACTGCGCCTCGCCCATCACTTGGTGCTCAGTACTGGTGGTGCGGTTCATGTAGGCGTAGACGTCATCGGTGGTTGCCGGGATGGCGTACAACATCTGGGTGTCTTGGTGCTGGCTCACACCTGTCAGGGTGATTTTGCTTGCCCAACCATTGCCGAAGTCGTGTGTTAGCTCGGCGAACGCGCGTTGAGTATGAATATTCCAGTAGGTCCAGGGTTGACCGATGCTGGAGCTGCGGCTGCTGTAGTGGATACGGTTGCCAGCGGCATCGGCGATAGGCAAGGCACCCCAGGTGCTGCCGTTCGAATCGTTGTTTTGCTGGGAAAAACCCACGGTCAGGGTGTCGGCATCGGACAGGTCGAAGGCCAGCAGCCCTGCGAACACATTGGTCTCATGGCTGTAGCGGTCCAGGTAGGAATTGCCTTTGTCGTGCGCATAGATAAAGCGTCCGCGGACATTGCCGCTGTCCGTCAGCGGGCCGGACACGTCGACGCCCAGTCGGCGGTTATCCCAAGAGCCGACGCTGCTGTCGATTTTCGCCTGGAAGGTATCGGTCGGCCGCTTGCGCACGAAATTGACCGTAGCCGATGGGTTGCCGGCACCACTCATGAGCCCGTTGGCGCCATGCAACACATCAATCTGCTCGAACTCGGTCATGTCTTGGTCGCCGAGCATCACCCCGCTCGAGAACGGCATGCCCATGCCATCGTATTCGAAATTATCGATATTGAAGCCACGAGAGGTGAACGCGGTCCGGTCGGTTTCGAACTGTTCGACGGTAACTGACGGCGCGCTGCGCAATGCCTCCTTCACGCTATTGAGTTTGAAGTCGTCCATTTGCTCGCGGGTAACGATGGTTACTGCCTGCGGCGTTTGCTTGTCGCTCAGCCCCATGCGCGTGGTACTGGCGACCGGCTTGCCCTGATACCCCTGGCTTTGGCCGCTGTCTTGGAGAGAGTGATACTGAATCTGGGTGGCGGGCAAGGTCACTTCGCTGCCAGTGTTGGCCAACTGCGATTTATCGACAGGTACAAGGTATAGCGTCACGGCGTCAGTGCGGGCGAAGCTATAGCCACTGCCTTGCAGTAACCCCGCCAATGCTTCTTGCGCCGAGTACAGGCCCACCACTGCCGGGCTGCGTAGCGCGACATCCAGATTGCCATCGAGCAATACGTTTTGCCCGGATTGTTGACTGAACAACAGCAGGGCTTGGCGCAACTGCTGGGCAGGGATGTTAAACGACAACTTTTCTACAGAGGCGCCAGTGGCATGACCTGCTGCCCCATGAGCCTGAACCGCGCCAACGATCAGTGAGCACGCGAAGACTGCGCCAAGGACGCTGGGGCTAAACCGCCATTGCGTATCGATTTTGCGTCCAGGGTTGTGGAGCTTTGGCATTCAGGGGTTCCCTATTTAATGTGCATTACTATGCGAATAGCTATCAGTCACATTAAGACGGATGAGGGATCAAAATATCTGAAGGCGCTGTGAATTATTACGCTTCACTGCGCTAGAGGCATCGTTCACCGGCATGACGCGCAAGGCGGGAGTTAGTGCGCAGATTTGCAGATTTAAAGTAGCCGGATTGTCAGGACGCGGGCGATGGCTCAAGCGGAGTAAATGAGGGTGACCAGATCGGTATAACTCGTCATACGCACCGACAACGCTTTGGAGAGGACATCAAGCATCTGATCAGGCCTGTTCAGGTTGAGAATCAGGCTGACCCGCCGCGCGGCAAGTTGCTTATCCATGATGAATATTTTTCCCTCTCGCCATCGTTGCAGCTCACTGACAACCGTGCTCAGCGGCGTGTCGAAGAACACCAAGCGCCCGCTGCGCCAAGCGAGTATCTGATCCAATTCAGCGCGTTGGATCGGCCCCGTTTGACTTGCACTAAAACGCAGGGAAGAGCCTTCTCCCACGTCAGTTTGTTGGCCCGCAGTCAGTACGCGTACCGTGTGCCGATTGACCGCCAGCATCGCTGTCGTGCGGTCGCATGACAGACAGAACTCGCCTGCACGGACAAAAACCTGGCCTGCTTGAGTGCTGACCGAGAGTTCACTGGCAGCATTAGGCAAGACCTTGAAAAATGCCTCGCCCTCAAGCAACTCCAAGGAGCGCTTTGTTGACGAAAAGTCCACATTCAGCGCCGTGCTACCAGCCAGCTCAACGGTCGATCCATCCGGTAAATCCACCACCCGCCGCTCGCCCACTGCCGTGTGCAAGTCTGCAAATGGCGACCCGACACCCTTAAGCCAGAAGGTCGTTGCGCCCGCCGTTACCGCCGCCGTGCAGGCAGCCATTCCCAACCCGACAAAGCGGCGTCGAGACAATTGAGCATGCACCGCAGGCGGCGCTGGCTGCAGCAAGAGCGCCGATGCGGCCCATAAGCTTTCCAATTGGGCAAAAGCCTGGGCATGACGAGGATCAGCCTCGATCCACTTCGCCAATGCCTCGCGCTCAGCCTGGGTGGGCGCCCCGCCATTCACCAACGCAAACCAAGCGCTGGCCTGATGACTGACATCATCATTTCGGGGGGCTGACAGATCGTGGAACGGGGGTTCGGCGCTCATAAAATAGTCAATTGGAGTCGGGATAACGCTGCCGGCCGATTGTAATCCAGAGCGCGCGCACAAATCCGTTGCTCAGACGGACACAAGGAAGTAGAGGCGCTCACTCAGACATACCGAGCTTCAATAAATCCAAGGCTCTTACCATACGGCTATAGGCAGTCTTCGAGGAAATCCCAAGGCGCTCACCGATATCCACATAGGTCAGGCCCTCGACCCGCACCATCAGAAATACCTCACGACAAGGCGCGGGCATACTCTGAATCACCTTATTCAAGACAGCCAGTTGCTGATTGGCAATGGCCGCTTGCTCAAGCGTCGGCGTTCCCGGCTCGACATTGCTCATCTCTTGCACGTCCAGCGGTTCGCCTTTGCGATGCTCTTGCCGGCGAGTGTGATCGATGAAGAGGTTTCGAGCGCTGGAGAACAAGTACGCGCGAAAGTTTTCGATACGCGTACGCCCCATCTGCTCGGAGAGGCGAATAAACGTGTCCTGCGTCAGGTCGGCAGCAGTCTCTTTGCAGCGTAAACGACGATCCAGGTAATCCTGAATTTCTCCACGATGGGCAAGATACAGCGCCTTAAGATCTGAACCGGACATAAAGCCACCTTAGTTGGCATAGGAGCAAGCGCGGGAAAATACCACAAATGATAATCATTTTTGCTGGAGATTGGCCTATCAGCCGGGGGAATTGCGCTGGCGAGTATGAACAACCGCCCAGTGCGTAACCCATAGGTCTAGATGGGTAAAACCGCTGCCCGCCACTCCCTTGGCAGGCTGGGCGACTAGTTTTGACTCGCGCACAGCGGCGAGGTCACGGCGAAAACTCGATGGCCTTCACCCATCAATTGGCATCCAGCACTGATTGAACACGACAGTTACTTTCTACTGGTCATCGGTGCTGCCCTTTCCCTGTAACCCGGCAACGAGGCGGCGAACGCCATCGCTTCCTCTTTTGTGCCAAACGAGCCGAGCCGGTCGTTGTGCGTGCAGACCTGCCACGGGCCATTACTCACGCTGATCACGTCGTAGCCATTGATGTGCATTTTGTTCAACATCGGAGTGCTCATTGTCACCTCCTTTCGTTGGCCAGATTGGGTGGTTGCCCGACCCACCTTACGCCTGAGTGTCGCTCTTCGACATGCCGACTCGACAAAGGGTGTTCAGGGTTTGAGTGGGATTTCTTGGTCTTTCTCAGACAGCGTTTTGCCGTCGTCAGGGTGTTTCCAGGTTTGCGGTGGCGGGGTTTCGTCGTCCTCATCAAACGAGTCGTCGATGTGTTCAACGCGCTCGAATTCGCTATTTTGCGCGCGGCTCTCATCCTCACTACCCGATTCCATCGGGCTGGGATGAGGGCCGGGGCTTTGTGCGGCGGTGCTGTTTACAGGGTTGGTTTTCATGGCATACCTCTCGTTGACAGGCAATGACGAACCCAGGGTCTGTTGCCGTTTGATTGTGAGCCAAACCCAAACGGCAACAGCGCCTGGCAGACGGTTCATTTTTTAGAGGTGACACCGTCGAGCTCGTTCGAATTATTTTGAACGGCGTGATACCGAGCCCTGTCGTTGACATTGTTGGTCTGGGTTCCTATAAGTCGTCTGCGTTCTGGCAAGCCCGGCCATGGCGCCCTCAAAACTGATAGCGAATCGAGATGATGGAATTCACGGACTTTGACGCCGCGCTAGCGGACTGGAACGAGCTGCGCACCCTGACGCCCTACTCAGGCCTGCTGATGGGCAACGGCGCCAGCCTGGCCGTGTGGAAGCATTTCGCCTACGACTCGCTGTTCGAGCTGGCCCAGACCACGCGCAACAAACCGTTGAGCCCGACGGAACTGGCGCTGTTCAAAGCCATGGAAACCCATAATTTCGAGCCAGTGCTCAGCGGCTTGAAAACAGCCATACGGGTCAATGCAGCGCTGACGATCAGTTCGTCCTCGCCACGTAATCGCTATTTTGCAATCAAGGAAGCGCTGATCCATGGCGTGCGCTCAGTCCACATCCCCTGGCGCCTTATGGAGCAGAAAACACTGCTCGCTATCAGCCAGGCGCTAAGCCAGTACAGCACCGTTTACTCCACCAACTACGATTTGCTCGCCTATTGGGCCGCGATGCATGGGCAGGAACGATTCGATGATCTGTTCGGTGCCGACGCTACCTTCAACCTCCACCACACCAATGCCAGCGCCACGCGATTGCTTTATCTGCACGGCGGGATGCATCTGGTAAAGAACTTCGACGCCAGCGCGCGCAAGTTACTGTCGTCGGAGAGCACACTGCTCGGCAGTTTCGCGGTCAACGCGCTGGACGATGTGCCGCTGTTCGTCTGTGAAGGCAGCAGCGACGAAAAGCTCAAGGTCATTCGCGGGTCCGATTACCTGTCGTTCTGCCACACCCAACTGGCTCGGCATGAAGGCGCGCTGTGTATTTTCGGTCATGCCTTGGGCAAACAGGATCGCCACCTCGTCGATGCCATTTGCAGGGCACAACCAAAGCACATCGCCCTCTCGATCCTGCCCCGCAGCGAGTCGTTCATTCAGCATCAAAAACGCCACTACAGCGCGCTATTCGCACAGCTGGATGTGGAACTGAAGTTCTTTAATGCGAAAACGCATCCGCTGGGAAGCTCCGGTTTTTCAGTGCCGGTGGACCGTTTGAAGGTGTGAGTGAGCAGGGGGAAATGGTGCGGTGTTTCAGGCACACCGCCAGCCTTTGCTTCAAACCGTATCCACCTTCATCGAATGATCACCCAGCATGCCGGTGATAATCGATGCCGTGTCTGGCCCGCCCGCCACCAAGCCGCCCGCTCCTGGGGAGACGCCGTAGTATTGGGCGAGGTCGACACCCGCCAGATCGATGGTTTGGGTGGTTGCTCCGCCTGCAACAGCACTGACCGAAATGGTCGATACCACGCTTGAGTCGCTACCACTGATGCTGAAGTGCAGGAAGTTCTCCAGCGAATTGGCGTCCTCGTGTGCCCCCTGCAGCAACTGCGACAGGTCCAACTTGTCGGTGCCGAAGTTGAAGTCAGTAATGGTGTCGTGCCCGGTATTGCCCGCCATCCATTGGAAGGTGTCGTTACCCAAGCCACCGGTCAACGTGTTGTTGCCCGGTCCGCCGATCAGGATGTCGTCGCCGTCCATGCCATTGAGCACATCGTTGCCCAGTCCACCGTTGAGGAGGTTGTGCCCTGCATCGCCGGTCAAATGGTCGTCGAAGTTCGAGCCCACCAGGTTGTCGATGTTGACCAGCGTGTCAGTGCCCGCCCCCACGGTGTCCTGTGCCCCATTTATACCGGTGCTGACCGTGACGCCCGCCGTCGCCAGTGAGTAGTCGGCAGTGTTGTTCCCCGTCCCGCCGTCGAGCAAATCATTGCCCGCGCCGCTGAAAAGAATGTCGTTGCCGTTGTCGCCGAACAGCTCGTTATTCCCCGCGCCAGCCACCAGCACGTCGTTACCATCGCCGCCGTGCAACTGACTGTCCGCAGCGCCCACCAACACATCATCGCCCGTGGTGCCGAGCACCACCGATCCCTCCTGATGACTGATAGTGACTGCCGCCGTGCTGCTGCCGCCATGCGCATCGGTCGCGGTGTAGCTGCTGTGAACGTCGGGCGTGGTGTTGACCGCGCTGGTGTCTATCGACAGGTTAAGCGTGTACTGCTCGTGTACCGGGGCGTCTGCCTGATTGACCACGATCAGCCGATATACGCCGTCTTCAGTCGCGGTGAAGCTGCCGCCATCGGCGATGCCGTGATAGGCGCCGTCTTCGTATGCCCAGGCCATGCCCAGCACATCGTTGGTCAGGTTGTGATCGGCAGTGACGGTTTCCCCGGCCTTAAGGTGAACGCTGTACAGATCCTGAGCGTTGGACGGCGACGCATTGACGGCGCCGAGATAACCGGTGATCACCAACAACGCCGCAGACGCGCTGGTGTTGAAGAAATCACTGCGCTCCAGATTCTTCAGGTGGTTGATGTCTTTGTCTTTGCTGCCGTTGAACTGAATGATCTTTTGCGAAGACGCGCTGAAGTCAGCATTTTTCGCACTCCAGCCGGTGTCGAACACCGTTGGCGAGGCGCCCAGTGTACCGCCGTTGGTCGGGATATCGTTGGCCAGCAGCGCCGCAGCGGGAATCTCCACACTGGCAGAGATGATGTTGGTAATAACGTTGTCGGCCACCGCTGTCGGCGCTTCATAAACAGGCGGCGTAACGACGTGAACCGTCAGTTGCGCCGAAGCGAGATCGCCGTCGTAGTCGCTGAGCACGTAATGAATATTTTCAGTCTGCGCGTGCTGCACACCGGCTGCCGGGGTGTAGCTGTAAACGCCGCTGTCCATGTTCATCACCAGCGTACCGCCGTGCTCGGTGGTCACGGTGAGGGTGTTGCTGCGTGGGTCGAAACTGCCGTGATTTTCACCGCTGGTAATGATGCCGCCCGAATGGCTGTAAGCCCTGGGGTTATAGGTGTACGTGGTGTGGTCGACGCTGATGGATTTAATAAAACCACGATCGGCGCCAAACGTCCCGCCCTCCAGCAGGCTGCCATGCACCCCGCCCTGCACTGTGCCGCTGAGCACCACGTCCAGTTGCCCCAGATCGGTGACCACAACAGCGTTGCTATCGGTGCCAGTAGCGCCGTTATGCGCAACAGGGTTCAGATACGTGCTGCTGACATCAGTGCCGACGCCAATGGCGTAGGCGTTGATCTGATGACTGTCGAGGAACTGAGTCCAGGCGTGCTCTTCATTGATGTCGATGCCATCGCCCCGCCCAGGGTTGGGCTGGCTGCCGGGGTCGGAATGCTGCGGTGAAAGCGTCGGGTTACCGTCCGAAAAGAAGTACGCCAGATTCTGCGCACCGCTCAGCGCACCCTTCTCGACGAACGCCTGCTGCGCGGCGGCCAGCGCCGCATCGTAGTTGGTGCCGTTGCCGGCCTGAATCGCCGCGATCATGGTTTTGGCGGTCGCAACGTCCACCCACTCGTGATTGAGGATGTCTGCCTGGCTGTTGAACGTCACCACTTGAACACGCACATCGCCCAATGCTTCGTACTTGTTCAGCAGTTCGATGATCGATTGTTTTTCCAGGTCCAGACGCGAAAGGCCATTGACCCCGGACGCGTTGTTCATGCTCTGCGAGTTATCGACGATCAGCATCAGGTTGGTGTCGATCGCTTCACTGGTCACCGTGTGATCGATGCAAGCCGCTTTTGGTTGATCGTCGACGATATTGATCACGATTTGTGCCGTGGACGAATGCCCGAGCGCATCGGTGACCGTGTAGCTGAAGGTGTCGTGGGTGATGTTCGGACCATCGTTAGCCGCTGGTGTGGTTTGCGGTGCAGAGGTCAGCGTGTAGGTGTAACTGCCGTCCGCGTTCAAGTGCAGTACGCCATAAGCACCCTGCGCCGTGCCATTTTGCCCGCCGTCAAGGCTGAACGACAGTGCTCCACTGCCGCCGCTTACCGAGTCAGCCACGCTGCCAGTCCCGGTTTCGGCGGTCGAACCTGGATCACTGCCGACAACGCTGCCGGGCGCCAGATCCTGGCCGTCCTGGCGCAGGTCCAACGCACTTTCCTGAACAGTGACATCGTGGTCGTTGCAGGCAATCGGCGGGCACGGCGGGTCGACGTTGATCGTGATCGTGGTGGTGCTGGTGTCGCCGTCAGCGTCCCGGAGGGTGTAGGTGAACACGTCCTGCGCGCCTTGCGCACCAACCAGATCCGGATTGCTGTGATAGGTAGCATTGCCGTCGGCATCGACGATCAACGTGCCATACAGCCCGTTGATCACAGTGTTGAGGCCACCCGAGACAGGATGCGACGTATCGCCGCCCGCTTTTACGCCGACGATCAATCCCGATGGACCCGCGCCGTCCGCGCCTGCCGTATCGTTCGCAAGAATATTGCCGCTGACCTCGCCACCCGCAGGCACACCCGCCAGGTCGGCCTCGGCATGCGGCGTGTCGTCGACGATCTTGATGTGCAGAGTGTCATCCGCCACGTCACCGTCAGTGTCCACGGCATGCACCGGAATGTGATCAATCAGCGTCGTGCCGTGGCCCTGATTGTGGTTTTCCGCGGTATTGAGCGTGTAGCTGTAACTGACCTCCCCCGTGGCCGGGTTATAGCCGGTGATGGTTAGCGTGCTGCCCGAGGGCAAGGTAGCGGATTGCGGCGTGGTGACCGGCACGCCATTGACGATCACGTCGATACCGCCGATGGTCAGGGTTTGCAGGCCGTCCGGGGCATCGACTTTCACAGTGCCGGTCTGGGTCAGCGCATCATCATCAGGGTCGGAGCCACCGGGCAAATGGGCTTCGTTGACCGTGACATCGGTGGAGGTCAGGGTGACGCCGCAATCGACTGCCGGGGGCACGACGTTGACCGTCACCGTGGTGGTGCTGGTGTCACCGTCGGCATCACGGATGGTGTAGGTGAACACATCCTGCGCGCCATCAGGCACGACTCCGGGGTTGGCGCTGTATACGGCGTTACCTTCGGCATCGACGACCAGCTCGCCATACACGCCGACAATCACGGTGTTCAGGCCGCTGGTCACTGGTGTGGACGTATCGTTGCCAGCCTTCACGCCGACGATCAGCCCCGATGGACCCGCGCCATCAGCGCCCGCCTGGTCGTTGAGCAACAAGTTGCCGCTGGTGTCACCGCCAGCAGCCACCCAGCCAATATCCGGCGCGGCGTGTGGCACATCGTCGAGCACAGTGACCGTGAGACTGCCGTCCGCCACATCCCCGTCGCTATCGACCGCATGCACCGGGATCTGCTCGCTATTAATCGTGCCATCACCCTGGTTGTGGGATTCCGGTGAGTTGAGCGTGTAGCTGTAGCTGACCTCGCCCGTGACCGGGTTATAGCCGGTGATGGTTAGCGTGCTGCCCGAGGGCAAGGTAACGGATTGCGGCGTGGTGACCGGCACGCCATCGACGATTACGTCGATGCCGCCAATGGTCAGGGTTTGCAGGCCGTCCGGGGCATCGACTTTAATCGTGCCGCTTTGAGTCAGCGCGCCATTGTCCGGGCTACTGCCATCGGGAAGATTGGCTTCGTTAAGCGTCAACTGACTGCTGCCGATGGTAACGCCGTTATCCACGATCACCGGCGGGGGCGGCTCGACTGGAGGGGGTTCAACCGGTGGTGGTTCGACCGGTGGTGGCTCAACCGGTGGTGGTTCAACCGGAGGTGGCTCAACCGGAGGTGGTTCAACCGGAGGTGACTCGACCGGCGGCGGCACCACAACCGGGGGCAGTGAATTATCAGGCGAGCCGTCATCCCGGCCATCGATCCAGCCGATAGGAAACTCGGGGACTGCGCCAAGCCCTGCCGTCGGGAAGCCAATCACTGGCGTGACCGAGCCGCCCGTTTCCGTCAGCAGCACAGCGGTGTGCCCGCCGCCCAGCGCACTTGGCGATCCACCGGGGTTGGCATTGCCTGCTGCGGGAGGTTCGGTGACTTGACTGGGGTCGGCGCCCGCAGCGATAGCTTGCTGCGCAGCAGTGAGCTGCCCCTGGCTCGGCACGGTGGGATCTGGCGTTTCGATATGGGTTGCATGGTTGGCGAGGATTTCCGGGGTCAAGGGCATCCGACTGTCGCGACCTAGCGTCAACTCACCGCCCGCGGCGAGATGGACCGCAACGGCGCCCGTTGCTCCCGTCTGCAGTTGTTCTCCGGCGTACACCTTGTCGCCCTCGATCAACAATCGCTTGATGCCACTGCTCGCGACCGCGAAGACATCGCCGGTCACCTGCCTGACTGTACCGATCAACTTGGCCATACCCACTCCCTTTTGCTGCAATCCCGGATCAAAAAATGTTACTAACTCAACAAAAACTGTTCGATCAGAGCAACAAAATGGCTCAGAGCCAGCATCAAACGACAATTTTATGTCGCTGAATTTTTTCAAGTTTTTTGCTCAAAAAACCGCTTGATCAAACACCGTCAAATTTCCGTTGAACCTTTCGACAATACTGTAAATCACCTGTAAAACATTGAATAAACGCCAATCATTAAATAAACAATCGCCTGAAAATGGAAAACGGCATAAGTTTTTTTTTGCATAAGACTTATGAAAAAAACGTCTGAGCTTTTCTAAAAGTTGTTCTTAGCTGTGATGTTACGAACCTGATACGGTTTTAACCGCAATATTCGTCGGTTTTTTGGCGAGCAGCACATTATCAACTCCAGGGAGAAGTACTCATGCGCGATTTGACCCCGCTCTACATTGCAGTTGTGTTGGCGGTGGGCTGCGCACAAGCGCAAGCCATGTCGCTGAATCAGGCGATTCAGAACACCATCGATAATCACCCGGAGATTCACGCCAACGTGAATAACCGACTGTCCGCCGACGAGGAGGTAAAATTCGCTAAAGGTGGCTATCTCCCCGTTGTGGACTTGAACGCCGCCTATGGACGCCAGCACACAGACAGCCCGACCACCCGGGCCTTCGGCAATCACAACGAAGAAACCCTGAACTACACCCAGTCAGAATTACGGCTGCGGCAGATGTTGTTCGACGGCTTCAACACCAAGAACGAAGTAGGTCGTACCCAGGCGGTGGTCAACTCACGGGCGTACTACCTGCGCGGGACGTCTGAAAGCCTGGCCTTACGCGCCATCGAGGTGTATCTGGAGGTGCTCAAACGCCGCGAGTTACTGGACCTTGCGAAAAACAACCTGCAGGCGCACCTACGCATCAACGACCAAATCGGTCTGCGCAGCGACCGTGGCATTGGTAGCAACGCCGACCGCGAACAGTCCAAGGCCCGTCGTGCGCTGGCGGAAAACAACTTCTACACCGCACAAGTCGACCTGGCGGACGCCGAGGCAAACTTCTACAGCGCCGTGGGCAAAATGCCCGACGAGCTAGAAGCGCCGGCCTCGATCAAAGGGGAGGTCTCTAAATCCCTGCCCGATGCCAAGCAAAGCATGCTGAGCAACAACCCCTACCTCAAATCGGCGCAGGCCGATGTGGATGCCGCCGAGAAACAATACGAAGTCGCCAAGTCGCCGTTCTACCCACGCTTCGATGGCGAGTTGGCCGTCGGCTCCAACAATAATATTTCGGGCGAAGAAGGCCACGACAACGAATGGCGCGCCGCCGTGGTGATGAACTACAACCTGTACAACGGCAACCGCGACAAAGCTCGCCTGAAGTCCGACTCGTACAAGACCGGGCAAGCCATGGACATCCGCAACAACGCCCTGCGCATGCTCAACGAAAACCTGTCGCTGGCCTGGAACGCCATGAACAACGCGCGCACCCAGACCCCGATTGCCCGTGAATACGCAGAAACCACCACCCGCGTACGTGCTGCCTACCAAGACCAATTCGGCCTTGGACAACGTACCCTGCTCGATCTGCTCGACAGCGAAAACGAGCTGTACAACGCCGCCCGCCGCTACACCGAACTGCGTTACACCGAAGAGTTCTCGATGTACCGAGTGCTGGCCACCGAGGGCGAGTTGTTGCGCAAAGAGCGCGTTGTACTACCCGCCGAAGCAGTCGCCCTGACGGAAGTCAAAAGCGAAGCTCGCCTGCCAGAGCTGAAGTAGCGCGTCTGCGCCGGGGAGAAGCCTGTGACCAGCATGGAACTACCGCACCCGTTCGACCCACGCTCGAACTTCGACGACCCGCTACTCGACGGCTTGCTGATCCTTTGCAAGCTGCACGATTGCAGCGCCAGCCGCACCAGTCTCAGCGCTGGCCTGCCGCTGGCACAGCAGCGCATTGACGTCCAACTGCTACCGCGCGCCGCCGCCCGTGCAGGTTTGCAGGCGCGCTTGTTGCGCCGCGAGCTGAGTGCGATCGACGGTTTGAATCTGCCGGTATTGCTGTTGCTCAAGGGCAATCGCTGTGCAGTGCTTCGACGATGGGAAGAAGACGGCCGCGCGTTGATCCTGCCAAGCGAGGCAGAGGGTGGCGAACAACGCGTAACCCGTGAAGAGCTGCAAGCGATCTACACCGGTCAAGCGTTGTACGCCCGTCCCCGTCATGAGCTGGAAAACCTGCGTGCGCCTCTGGTGCCAAGGGTTGAAGCCTGGTTTCGCGACACCCTGAAACTGTCTCGCTGGTTGTACAGCGATGCGATTCTCGCCAGTTTTCTGATCAACTTGCTCGGGTTGATGGTGCCGCTGTTCGTGATGCAAACCTACGACCGCGTGGTGCCCAACCAGGCCACCTCTACGCTGTGGGTGCTGGCCATCGGCTTGCTGATAGGCACCGCATTCGAACTGACCTTGCGTCTGGTGCGCGCGCATTTGCTCGATCAGGCCGGCAAGAAAACCGATGTAATCCTCTCGGCAACCCTGTTCGAGCGCATCACTGGCATGTCGATGAAAGCCCGCCCAGCGACCATCGGTGGATTCGCCCAGAGCATTCATGACTTTCAGGGCCTGCGCGAATTTCTCACCGCCGTCACCCTGACCAGCCTCATCGACCTGCCCTTCGCCGTGTTGATGCTGGTAGTGATCGGCCTGCTCGGCGGCTGGCTGGTGGTGATTCCGCTGTGCGCATTCCCGATCACCATTCTTTTCGCCTGGGTGATTCAGATGCGCCTGCGCGACACCGTGGAAAGAAGCCTGGCCTTGGGCGCAGAGCGTCAGGCGTTGTTGGTCGAAACCATCGGCGGCCTGGAAACCCTTAAAGCCTGTAGCGCCGAAAGTGAGCGCCAGCACCAATGGGAATCGACCCACGGCGCCCTCACCCGTCTGGACAGCCACGCCCGCGACCTTTCGGCGCTGGCCAGTAATGGCACGCTGTTCATCCAGCAATTCTCAGGCATGGCGACGATTGTCGCGGGCGTGTACATCATCATCGGCGGCAACCTGAGCGTCGGCGCGCTGGTGGCCAGCTACATGCTCGGCAGCCGCGTGCTGGCACCGCTGGGGCAGATTGCCGGGCTGATCACCCGCTACCAGCAAGCGCAAGTCACGATGAAAAGCACCGACGCCTTGATGGCTCTGCCGCAAGAGCGCGACACATCAAAACGCCCACTGGAACAGGTGCGGCTCAAGGGCGCGATCAATGTGGTCAAGGCCAGTTTCAGCTATGGCGGCCAAGGCGCGCAGGCGTTGACCGAGGTCAGCCTCAACGTTCGCCCCGGCGAGCGCATCGGCATCATCGGGCGCAGCGGCTCCGGCAAAAGCACACTGGCGCGCTTGCTGATGGGGTTCTACACCCCGGATGAAGGCCAGCTACTGCTGGACGGGCTGGATCTACGCCAAGTGGACGTGACCGACCTGCGTCAACAAGTGGGTTATGTCGCCCATGACCTGCCGCTGCTGGCTGGCAGCCTGCGCGACAACCTGACCCTCGGCGCTCGCTATGTCAGCGATGCCCGGATGCTGGAAGTGGCTGAGATTACCGGCGTGGGTGAGCTGGCCCGGCACCATCCGCAGGGGTTTGACCGACCCGTGGGCGAGCGCGGGCAGTTGCTCTCAGGCGGTCAGCGTCAGGCGGTACTGCTTGCGCGCGCGCTGTTGCTCGACCCGCCGATCATGCTGCTCGACGAGCCGACCAGCCACATGGACAACGCCAGCGAAGATGTTCTGCGATTGAAGCTTGCCACGCTGATGCAAGGCAAAACGCTGCTCCTGGTCACCCACCGCATGTCGATGCTGAGCCTGGTGGATCGGCTGGTGGTACTGGACAACGGCAAGGTCGTTGCCGACGGCCCGAAAGAACAAGTCGTCGAAGCGTTGCGCAAGGGCCGTGTCGGCTCGGTCGCGGTTTAAGGAGCGTCACCTATGTCATCCGCTCAAAGCTATAACAGCTACTTTCGCCCGGGCAATCAGGTCGACAACGAGTTCATGCCGGAAGTGGCCGGCGTCGTCGCCCAGGATTCGTCGCGCCGCTCAAGGCTGACGGTCTGGATTGCCGCTGCGTTGATCGTCAGCGCACTGGTCTGGGCCAAATTTGCGGTGATCCAGGAAGTCACCATGGGCGAAGGCAAAGCCATTCCGTCGAGCAAAGTCCAGGTGATTCAAAACCTCGAAGGCGGGATCGTCACCGAAATTTTCGTCCGTGAAGGGCAAATCGTAAACAAGGGCGACACCCTGCTGCGCCTCGACGACACGCGGTTTCTATCAAACAAGGGCGAGAGTGAAGTGGATCGCTACACGCTGACCGCGCAGGTAGAACGGCTGTCGGCGGAGGCTGAAGGTCGCCCGTTCAAACCGTCCGCCGAGGTGCGGACCAAAGCGCCGCAAGTCGCTGCCGATGAGCAGTCGCTGTACGACTCGCGACAACGCCGACTGGCCAGCGAGCAACGTACGCTGCAAGAGCAACTTCGGCAAAAAATGCAGGAACTGGCTGAATTCCGCTCCAAACAGGATCAATACCGCAGCTCGCTGGGTTTCATTCAGCAGGAGCTGGCGATGTCGACGCCATTGATTGCCAGCGGCGCCGTATCGCCGGTTGAAATCATTCGGCTCAAAGGCAAGGCCGCCGAAGCACGCGGTTCGCTGGACGCGACGTCGCTAGCAATTCCGCGTGCTGAATCGGCCATCAACGAGATCAAAAGCAAGATTCAGGAGTCCACCGACAGCTTCCGCTCAGACGCCGCGAAAGACCTCAACGACAAGCGCGCCGACCTGTCCAAAGCCAGCGCCACCAGCATCGCCATCGACGACCGCGTTACCCGCACCACCGTCACTTCACCGGTGCATGGCATCGTCAAGACGCTGAAGGTCAACACCATCGGCGGCGTGGTCCAGCCCGGCAGCGATCTGGTAGAAATCGTACCGCTGGAAGACAACCTGCTGATCGAGGCCAAGGTGCGGCCGCAAGACGTGGCGTTCCTGCATCCGGGCCAGAAAGCCATGGTCAAGTTCAGCGCCTACGACTACACCATCTACGGCGGGCTACCGGCCAAACTGGAACTGATCGGCGCCGACACCGTCACCGATGACAAGGGCAACAGTTTCTACCTGATCCAGGTACGCACCGACAAAAACCACTTGGGCGGCGACGCAAAACCGTTGCTGATCATCCCCGGCATGGTCGCCACCGTGGACATCATGACCGGCGAGAAGAGCGTGATGGATTACCTGCTAAAGCCGGTGCTGAAGGCCAGAACCGAGGCATTGCGCGAGCGATGAATCCTTGATCTGTTGATCTGTTGATCTGTTGATCACCGAGAGTGGGAACGATCCAATCACCGCTGCTTCGATAAGGTCCAAAAGACCTTCGGCAGCCATCCGAAACACTGGGCGCACTTCAATGCTCCTGAGACACCGCCTCGCGAACAAGTTCGCTCCTACACCAATGCGCGCTCCCCCCGCCATACAGCATTTGCGATGACCTCCGTAGGAGCGCGGCTTGCCCCGCGACCGGCGGGGAACCCGTCGTAAAACTTGCGCACGCGGTGTGACAGGCAGGTCGCGCGCACGCCGGGTTTACTACAGAACGCAGTTCAATCTGTAGGAGCCAACTTGTTGGCGAGGCGACCAACGCGATGCTCCTGAGTCACTTCCCCTTCTTCTTGTCCTTGATCAACGCCGCTTCCAGCGCATCGTTTATCGTGCGCAGCACCTTGACTCGCGCCCAGCGTTTGTCGTTGGCTTCGACCAGTGTCCACGGCGCGATTTCGGTGCTGGTGCGGTCGACCATATCGCCGACAGCTTCACGGTACTGCGGCCATTTCTTGCGATTGCGCCAGTCGTCGTCGGTGATTTTGTAGCGTTTGAAGGGGATCTTCGCGCGCTCCTGGAAACGCGCCAGTTGAGTCTGCTCATCAATGGCCAGCCAGAATTTCACCACCACGATGCCTGCTTCAGTGAGCTGTTCTTCGAAGTCGTTGATCTCGCTGTAGGCGCGCAGCCAGTCGGCCTCGCGGCAAAAACCCTCGACCCGTTCAACCAATACGCGGCCATACCAGGAGCGGTCGAAGATGGTGAGCTTTCCACGCGGCGGAATCTGCCGCCAAAATCGCCACAAATAAGGTTGAGCGCGCTCGTCTTCACTCGGTGCGGCAATCGGCACCACGCTGTACTGTCGCGGGTCGAGCGCGGCTGCGACACGCTTGACGGCGCCGCCCTTGCCCGCGGCGTCGTTGCCTTCGAAGACCGCAACCAAGGCGTGTCCACGCATGCGTTTGTCGCGCATCAAACCGGAAAGACGCGCCTGTTCGGTGATTAACTGCTCGTCGTAATCGTCTTTTTCAAGACTTAGGGTCATGTCCAGACTGCCAAGCAGGCTGCGCTCGTCGGTATTGCCCGGCAGCGGCCCCAGGTTGACCAGGCTGCTTTCGCCTTCGGGGGTTTTCAGAGCGCTCTGCATCCCTTCAAGGAGCAATCGACCCACCACCAAACTGCGGTAATTGGGGTCCACGCCTTCAATCACGTGCCACGGCGCATAGTCGTGACTGGTACGGCGCAGCACACGCTCGCTAAAACGCACAAACTTGTCGTAAGTCTTCGATTGTTGCCAGTCCAGCGGGCTGATGCGCCAACTGTGCAACGGGTCGTCGCGCAGCGTTTTAAGACGCAATTTCATGTCTTTCTTGGACAAGTGAAACCAGAACTTGAAAATCAACGCGCCCTCGTCGGTCAGCATCCTCTCAAGCCGCTCAGCGCTGCTGATCGCCTGATCCAGAACCGGGTCCTTGAACGCCCCATTTACCCGCCCTTGAATCATCTGGCTGTACCAGTTACCGAAAAATATGCCCATGCGCCCTTTGGCCGGCAACTGTCGCCAGTAACGCCAGGCCACGGGGTGCGCCAGCTCCTCGTCGGTTTGCTGGTCGAAAGTCCGCACGACGATATAACGCGGGTCCATCCACTCATTGAGCAGCTTGACCGTTTCGCCCTTGCCTGCCCCTTCAACGCCATTGATCAGTACGATGATCTGGCGTTTGCCCTGTTCATGCAGTTCGTACTGCGCTTCGAGCAACGCCTCGCGCAGGGCGGGGACTTCGGCAGCGTAAGTGTCTTTATCAATGGCGTGACCAATTTCTGCGGATTCAAACATGCACAACTCTCCCTCAATATCGCCTCAGACTAACGCAATCGCACGAATGTGGCGGTTATGACCGTCATCCGCCTGCAACGATCATTTCATTGCACTCAAACCACACCTCTCATTGAACACAACATAACGCTCTGAATAAAAGAGTTTTTCTGGATGACGCCCTCTCATATCTGAGCCCGCAACCACACGCCACTGCGACCCGGCGACGTTTCAATCAGCCTCAATACCGGGCGTTTCGGTAGTGGTCGGTCAATTGCATAAGCAACTGCTGCTCAGCGTCATCTCGAAGGGCAATCAGCGCCCTACCCTGACGATCGTATTCATCGAGGTCCGCCGGTGGGTGCTCTTCCAGCACATCCATTTGCCCCCGGATCGTAGCTGTCGCGTGCTCCAGTTGCGCTGCATGTTCGGTGCGTAGGCGAGCGTTCCATAATCGGTCGTTCACGGCAAATTGCAGAAACTCATGCCCGGCTTCCCGCGCCTCAATCACTCGTCTGGCATCAAGTACCGCTTGAGTCGAGACATCGGCCAGACGCTCCCACGTCATGCTCAGCGGTTGGCCGGGTAACGCCAAATACGACGACAGGCCAATGCGATAGGCCAGACGCACTTCAGCCTGATCAACCTGAACGCCGGAGGCGATCCGTTGCGCGATGTCCCGGTCCGCAATGGACTGAGCCTCGCTGAGTCGGAACATCCTTCTGATCACCCCCAACAGTCGTTCTGTCTGCTCTTTGGCAGGCACGCCCAACATTGCCGTGTGGGCATACGCCGCAACCTGAATGTCACTGAAAATAAGCCTTACACCGTCCTCGCAAGTCTGATCGGGACCGACCAATCGGTTATTGGCCATAGCTTCAATCTGCACACGCAATGCATCGTCGGTTGAAGCCGCCTGAAGCACCGTTATGACGTCGTTGGTTAGCTCCTCACGGTACTGCATAAAATCGGCGGTTTCTGTAAGCCGCTGCAGCAAGATCATCAAGTACGGAGCATCTCCCTGCTCCTGTATCCGCTCCCACGCCGAGTAAAAGCGCGAATTGAGTTCAGCGCGCCCGGCTACCAACCAAAGCTCATATACCGGCAGCCTGCCGATGGACGCACTGGCACCACTGACATGCGATCGATATTCCATACGGCTGCTTGTTGAGCCTTCAGTCGCGTCGCTACTCAGCGGCGACAACGCAAGTATGTCGTCAGGGAAATCGAATTCCAGCGCGTAAGCCCGATTGAACCGGCTCCCGGTGTTCAGCCAATAGCTGCGCAAATCCTCGACCCCGATAGGATTGCGGTAAGCGAAGACGGTGATGCAACTGTCGGGATCGACGGGGTTGCTGGTAATCGCATCGGGCAGCGCAGTGATGTTGTTATCGCTGATATCCAGAACCCGTAGATTCATGGCGTCCACCCAATGCGGCCATTGCGTCAGCCCGGTGTCACTGAGCATCAGCTCGATGACGCCCTCGCGGGTTACCTCACTGAGCTGGCCAAAGGTATTACCACTCAGATCAAGGGTCCTAATTACTGGAATACCCATCAGCAGATCCATGGCGTGTTGATCGATGATCAAACCTTGCCCCTCGATAGACAGGTTATGCAACAACTCCAGTTCTACCAGGCTGGCTGGCAACGCGTGCAACCCGCCACCGACTATCGACAGATATCTGATTTCAGCGAAGCGACGCAGAAAACCATCAAGCTGTTCGGTACTGGCAACGATATTTTGCAAGGTCATCCGGTGGATTTGGTTGTAATGCGCAGGCAGGTCGGGCAAGTCGACGACATGCAATAAATCGATGGACTCCAGCAACAGTATGTTCGACCCCAGGGGCGCATCAATGTGGCTGTAACGCCACGCCTGACAGAGTGCATCGGCGAACGTGCGCCGAGTATGGCGAGCCTGCGCACTGAGCGGCTCGGCCTGAAGATTCGGAGCGGGATCAGCCCAGGCGTCGAACGCCGAGTGCAGGACTTGAAAGTCTTCAAGCCGGCGCAGTGTTGTGGTAGTCAACCCCTCCAGCGTCTCGCCGTACGTCAGCAGTCCTCCAATGTGGGATTGAATGCTCACCGCTTCAGGAAATAGCACGGTCATGGCGTTGATCAAATTCTGACGCGGGTTGATGTGCCAGCTTGTAGCACCGCCACCTCGCCCGCTTAATAGATAGCCCAGACGTCCGTCTGGCAGGCGAGTCGGCATTCTGAACACTGGCTTGCTCGTCGGCCCGCCACGGGACTCTGGCGTATAACGCAAACGGGTTGTGCCCTCGGCAGAACGGACCGCAACCATCCGATCGATAACCGACGACGCTTTGATCGACGGCAGCCCCCAGGATGCCATTGCTTCTCCGGCCCGGGCCAGAAGCAGGGTCATGGCAACGGACTCGGCCACGCTGGACAAATGCGCAAGTGCCTCAGTCATGTCGTCATGGGTCCAGGCATCAATACCTTCGAACGTTTCTACCAGCCACTGGCTTCCTGCAATCAGTAACATCGCCTCGCCAAGGCCCGGCACCACGAAACCTGCAAGGCTAAGCACGTTCATACCCACCTCGAAAAAACCCTCGAGGCGTTCTCTGCGCGATGTCTCGTTCTCATCACCGGTTGGCACTGCCAATACCCGTGCATCGTCCTTGAGGCGCAGCATGTGCTGGAGGTAGAAATAATTGGGCAGATCGCCGGCAATGTAACGTTTATCCGGCTTAAGGTTAGCTTTCGGGTTTTTTTGGCGCACATTCAGTCTGGGGTTGACCAGACTGGTCCTGCCCGGGATATCTTTTAGGGCGTAGGGATTGAGGCAGTCTTCAAGACGGGAGAAAAACAGCGCGCGGCTGCGCATCGGGATCAGTTGCTGGAGGTATTGGCGGTATTGAGTTGTCCTGGCGTTTTCCGTTAGCTCCTTCATGAAATCGTCGAAATGTGCGTACTCCTTCAACGGTGCCGAAGGTTGCGAAGGCATGTAAACCACGCACGGGTTTTGACCGCGAGCCTGAAACACAAGCACACCGCGCAAGTTAACGCCAAGCACGGTGAAGTAAAGCGCTGCGAAAGACTTGCCATACAGCGTTGGCTTGGCATCCGGTATCTGCAGGGACAATATGGCGGTGTAGAAAGGTTCTGAAATCAAGCCTTTCAGGTAAGCGATACGCACTTCAACTTGCAGGAGGTCACGCTCGCGATTCACAAATATCGCCTTCACCCGCTCGACATCGGGTTGCTCCAACTTGCTCTCCAAATAGCGTTGATAGCGCCCACCCAGGTCCAGACGTCGGCACAGCTCAATGAACTTTTTCGCACTGGCACTCGCAGGTTCAATTGTCGTTGCGCCGGGTACTCGCAACGCTGGATCAC
Source organism: Pseudomonas sp. (assembly GCF_036404235.1). Lineage (GTDB taxonomy): Bacteria > Pseudomonadota > Gammaproteobacteria > Pseudomonadales > Pseudomonadaceae > Aquipseudomonas. The sequence goes on along the minus strand of NZ_DASWOT010000145.1, from coordinate 2,320 downwards.
TGTGATAAATCGCCGAGATCGATTCCTTCCCGGCCTCGACCACCTCCTTTGCTTCAAAGTTATGCCACGCGGCCTGCATCAATGTTTGAATACCCGACTTATCGGGCGTCCGGCGTCCATTCCACCCTTGGCGCTTGAATCGTGCATGGAAAAAACAGGCCCGTTCGGGGTCCAGCCCTGGCCCGAACTCAGCGTCCAGCGCTTGAGTCAGCAACGGTCGGGAGAACTCGAGCAGACTCTGTACACCCCCGAGAAGTTCGGCAAGCCGCTCTCGGGACTGATGACTGCTTGCCATGCTCTGTGTCAGTTCAAAGCGTTGCCTGGGGCTGGCCTGGACAAACCAGGGCGCCAGTTTTGATTTAATGAGTACTTGATGAGGCTGTGGGTCCAGAGAGCGCATGCGCAATGTCCTTATTACGTAAATTAAGCCCGCAGTAAATCAGGACGCCTCATCGCAAAGCGCTTATATAGTTACCGCTGTCACCACGGCGCTCTCCGTCGACACTGAGTTAAGATGCTTGCTCACGCCTCTGCCGAGCCCATCATGACCACCATCCACCCCGCCCAGATCGACTGGGACGAAAACGGTAACCCGCACTCCAGGGTGTTCTCGGACGTGTATTTTTCCACCGAGTCGGGCCTTGACGAGACGCGACATGTATTCCTGACCCAAAACCAATTACACGAACGCTTCGCAGCATTACCGGGCGACGGTCGTCTGGTGATCGGCGAAACCGGTTTCGGCACCGGCTTGAACTTCCTCTGCGCCTGGCAGCTATTCAAAGCCTGCGCCAAGCCCGGCGCCCGGCTGCAATTCGTCAGCGTCGAAAAATACCCGCTGAGCCTTGCCGATCTGCGGCGCGCCCTGGCGTTGTGGCCGGAACTCAGTGCGTTTGCCGATCAGTTGCTCAACCAATATGTGGCCGTGCATGAGGGGTTTCAGCGCTTTGTGTTTGATGAGGGCCGTGTGACCCTCACGCTGTTGATCGGCGATGCGCTGGAGATGCTGCCGCAGTTGGATGGGCAGATCGATGCATGGTTTCTTGACGGCTTCGCACCGGCGAAAAACCCGGACATGTGGACCCCTGAGTTGTTCGCCGAACTCGCGCGACTGGCCGCTCCCGACGCCACGCTCGCCACCTTCACCAGCGCCGGTTGGGTCCGACGCGCACTCAACGCCGCAGGCTTCAAAATGAAGCGCGTGCCTGGCATAGGTCACAAATGGGAGGTGCTCCGAGGCGCGTTCATTGGCTGGCCGCAAGACACACCAACACCGACGCAGAGCAAGCCGTGGTTCACCCGACCGCAACCTGCGCACGGCGAGCGCAAGGCACTGGTGATCGGCGCCGGGCTGGCCGGTTGCGCCACGGCAGCTAGTCTGGCGGCACGGGGCTGGCAGGTGAGTTTGCTAGAGCGTCACGAAGACATCGCACAAGAAGCGTCGGGCAATCCACAGGGCGTGCTGTACCTCAAACTGTCCGCCCACGGCACAGCGTTATCGCAGTTGATCGTCAGCGGTTTCGGCCATACACGGCGCTTGCTTGAGCGCCTGCAACGCGGGGTGGACTGGGACGGTTGTGGCGTGTTGCAACTGGCGTTCGATGACAAGGAAACCGAGCGTCAAGCGCAGTTGGCCGAAGCGTTCTCCCCCGAGTTGCTGCTGCTATTGGACCGCACGCAGGCCCAGGCCCGTGCTGGCATTGCGTTGCAATCGGGCGGCTTGTTTTATCCACAAGGCGGCTGGGTGCATCCGCCCGCGCTGTGCCGCTATCAGGTCGGCGCTGCAAACATTCAGTTGATGACCCATCGCGACGTCGTCGAGCTGCGCCGTGAAAACGGACTGTGGCAGGCATGGGACGGCGACCGTTTGCTGGAATCGGCGCCCGTGGTAGTGCTCGCGGGTGCGGCTGAAGTGAAGCGCTTCCCCGCCAGTAGCGAGCTGCCGCTCAAGCGCATTCGCGGGCAGATTACTCGGCTAAAAGAGACCGACGCCAGTCAGTCTCTGAGCACGGTGGTGTGCGCCGAGGGTTATGTCGCACCGGCACGATTGGGTGAGCACACGCTCGGCGCCAGCTTCGACTTTACGTGCGACGACCTCACGCCGACCACAGCAGAGCATCTGGGCAATCTGGATCTGCTGCGTGAGATTTCCGAGGACCTGGCTGATCGCTTGAACGTTGACCAACTGACGCCAGAACAGCTGGAAGGGCGTGCAGCCTTTCGCTGCACCAGCCCCGATTACTTACCCATTGTCGGACCATTGGCCGATCGTGCGGCGTTTCTCACCGCCTACGCGGTGCTTGGCAAAGATGCACGCCAG
>NZ_DASWOT010000144.1:0-27631 GCF_036404235.1 Pseudomonas sp. | reverse complement strand
GGATTGCACGCGCGCCATGTTGCACAGCACTTGGGCATCTGGCTAGCAGCCAAGTGTTTCCGGCTTTTGCGTGATCTTTCCGAAGGCCTGTATTACTTGGGCTGTAGGTTGTTGAAAAAAGTTCTGTAGGAAAGATGGGGGGTGATTAGGTAGGAATACAAGCTGGCAGGGCATGTCCGAAATGTGGGATCAAGGCCAGAACGCACTGTAGGAGCGCGGCTTGTCCCGCGACTTGGCGCGCAGCGGCAGTAAACCCTGTGTGCGCGGCCTGCCTGTCACACCCTGTACGCAGGCTTTGCGACGGGTTCCCCGTCGGTCGCGGGACAAGCCCTGCTCCTACAAGTTGTCAGCGCAAATGCTTTAGGGCCAGAACGCACATACAAGGAGCGAACGTGTTCGCGAGGCGGCGTCTCAGGCGCTTTGGTCGCCTCGCCAACACATTGGCTCCTACATGATCAATTCTGCCTACACCTGCGGTACCAAACTCTGTAGTTGCCGCGCCAGATAGTCCGCCGTCAATAGTTGCGGCTCTGACTCTTTCACGCCGGTGCGTTTCTTCAGCATCCAATCGTTTGCGCCGAGGGTCTGTGTCAGGGTGAATTGCTCCTGACCATGCAGGCTCAGGCCGCTGACGTCGACCGATACAATCGCGCGGCTGCCCATGGCCTCAGGCACAAACACCACCTGGCGACCCACTAGCGATAGCGTCAAACGCTGGGTATGGAAAGGTGAATGCTCGTCGGGATAACCCTTGCTCTGTGCCAGGTGCGGTTCGAACTCCAAACGGATGTGGCCTGCGTCGACCAGAGGCTTGAGCCACTGCTCGATTTGCCCGTACAACGCCAGAATGCTAGCTCCCCAGCGCGCGATGTCAGCGTGGAATTGCTCATGCTTCTGTTCTTCGTGGCGTTGATTGGCGATCAATAATTCGCCAAGGCGTTGAATCTCGTCCATAACGGCGATTTCCTCGTTCACGTACGCGGTGATTCGGGCACGTGAATCGAGGGTGTCACAACCGCGAGCGGGTGTCGCGCGACATTGACGAATAGCAGTTCTTAGGCCTTTGGCGGGATGATTTCCAACTCGGATAAACGATGCCCTTTGACCATCGCCGCTTCAATCTCGGTCTTGGCCGTTTCAGCGGCTGCCTGAGACGCAAACGGACCGATCATGATGGTTTCCTTGCCGTCGATCTTGACCACGTATGAAGGATAGTGGTGCTCGACAAGCCAGTACGCCATATCGCTCAGGGCTTCTTTGAGCTCGACCTGGATCGTCCACTGCGTTGTTGCACTTGGGGCTGCCTGGGCAGCAGGTGGCGGGTTTGACACCCCCGCGGGGGTAGCCGATTTATCGCCGTCGCAACCCGCCAGCATCACTACCGCTACCATCATGACCATCTTGCGCACGTATTAGCTCCTCATCTGAAGTGGCGAGAGTCTACCACTGAGAGGAGCGTCGACGCCCGACACGTTACCAGGCAATCGCCACTCTTTCCCCCAGACTGCCATTGCGTGCCCTGGGCGCGGACAACGTTGGGCGTTAGAAGATCACGCGCCCTCGCCCAGCTCGCGCATCACGGCGTACAACGCGGACTTGGCTTCGAAACCCACACCCGGGATATCCGGCAGCCCGACGTAGCTGTTCTCGACCTTGATGCCGTCGGCGAAACCACCAAAGGGCTGAAATACGTCCGGGTAGGATTCGTTGCCGCCCAAATGCAGCCCGGCAGCAATATTCAGCGACATTTGGTGACCGCCGTGAGGCACCACTCGGCGCGAGGACCAGCCCAGCTCATTCATCACATCAAGGGTACGCAGGTACTCCACCAGGCCGTAGGACAATGCGCAATCGAATTGCAAGAAGTCACGATCAGGTCGCATGCCGCCGTGGCGCAACAAGTTGCGGGCATCTTGATGGGAGAACAGATTTTCACCCGTCGCCATCGGCAGATCATAGTGATTGGCCAGTTCGGCTTGCAGTGCGTAATCCAGCGGATCGCCCGCTTCTTCATACCAGAACAGGTTGTAAGGTTTGATCGCTTCGGCATAGGCAATCGCCGTCTTCAGGTCAAAACGGCCGTTGGCGTCTACCGCCAGGCGCTGACCATCGCCGACCACTTCCAGTACCGCCTCTATGCGGCGCAGGTCCTCGTCCAGCGGCACGGCGCCGATCTTCATTTTCACAACGTCATAGCCGCGATCCAGGTAGCTCTGCATCTCGACCTTGAGCTTGGTCTGGTCTTTGCCAGGATAGTAGTAACCGCCAGCGGCATAGACCCAGACTTTGTCATCGGCAACGCCGTTGCGATAACGATCAGCCAACAGGCGATACAGCGGTTTGCCTTCGATCTTCGCGACTGCGTCCCACACCGCCATATCGATAGTGCCTACAGCCACTGAACGCTCGCCATGGCCGCCCGGCTTCTCGTTGGTCATCAGGGCTTTCCAGATGGCGAACGGATCAAGGTTGTCGTGTTCTTCATCGATCAGCGTTTGCGGGTCGGCTTCCAGCACGCGGGCCAGAAAACGATCGCGCATCAACGCACCTTGGCCATAGCGACCATTTGAGTTGAAACCATAGCCGATGACCGGTTTCCCATCACGGATAACGTCGGTGATCACCGCTACAACCGAGCAGGTCATCTTCGAAAAATCGATGTAGGCATTGGCAATGGGCGAGGCAATGGAAACGGTTTTCTCACGGATATCGACGATACGCATGGTGACTCCTGTAGCGCTGATTGTTGTTTTCGATAACGGGTCTGTTCCCGCATCGGATGGCACCACTCTAGGGCTGGACGTTTCGTCGCGACCAATGCTAAAAACGCGGCACCTTATGCGCGGACGGCATCACAATGGAATTGCTCTGGCTGGAAGATTTCAGCGCGCTGGCGCAAAGCGGTAATTTTTCCCGCGCCGCAGAGCTGCGTCACGTCACACAACCGGCCTTCAGCCGCAGGATTCGCGCGTTGGAGACGTGGGTCGGCGTCGACCTGTTCGAACGCACCAGCCAAGGCGCGACCCTGACCGATGCCGGGCAGCACATGCTCGACAACGCGCGCGACATGACCCGCAGGCTGTACCAAATGCGCCAGGAAGCGCGAGAGGTCGCAGGTAAACAGGCACGTACCCTGCATTTCGCAGCGACCCATTCGTTGTCGTTCACGTTTTTTCCGAGTTGGCTTCGGGCGACCGAACGCACGGGTCCTATCGAAGCCATTCGGCTGCTGTCGGACAACATGAAAGTCTGCGAGCAGATGCTCCTGGACGGCGAAGTACAGTTTTTACTCTGCCATCAGCACCCAGACGTACCACCGCGTTTAACCGCCGATCAGTTCCAGTCCAAAATCGTCGGCAGCGACCTGCTAGTGCCGTTACAGGCGTCGGACGCACGACCTGCAACGGAGGGAATGCCGCCTGAGCACCTGGCCTACACCGCTGAGTCAGGTTTGGGTCGCATCGTTTCAGCGCGCCTGGAAACAGAGGCGCCGCCCTTGCACACGGTGTTCAGCTCGCACCTGGCAGCGGTGTTGTTGTCCATGGCCCGACAGGGCAAGGGATTCGCCTGGCTACCGCGCACCCTGGCCGAACCAGAAATAGCCGACGGCAGGCTGATCCGCGCATTGGATCAGCGCTGGGATATTCCTTTGGAGATCCGCCTGTTGCGCCCCAATGCTGCCTTGAGTGATTTCGCCGAGGATTTTTGGGCGAAGTTGTAGCCCAGATATCCAACAGCAGAATGATGATGGCGACAACGGATGAAAGCACCCAAGACCACCGTCGACAGACGGTGGTCTTTTAGAGTGACTCTTGTGCAGAGGCTGTCAGATCAACTTCAGACCTTGACGATCCAGCCCGCAGGGCCTTCGAGGTCGCCGGTCTGGACACCGGTGAGCTCGGCGTACAGGCGCTTTGTCACCGGGCCGACTTCGGTTTCGCTGTAGAAAACGTGCAGTGTGTCTTTGTAGCTGATGCCGCCGATTGGAGTGATCACGGCTGCGGTACCGCAGGCTCCGGCTTCCTTGAACTTGTCGAGTTGGTCGATGAACACGTCACCTTCGGTGACCTTCAGGCCAAGGCGGCTCGCCGCCAGTTCGATCAGTGACAGACGGGTGATACCCGGCAGTACCGAGGGCGATTTTGGCGTGATGAATTCGTCGTCATGGGTAATGCCGAAGAAGTTGGCAGAACCGACTTCTTCGATTTTCGAATGGGTCAGCGGGTCGAGGTAGATGCAGTCGGCAAAACCGCGCTTTTTGGCGTCGATGCCCGGCAACAGGCTCGCGGCGTAGTTGCCACCGACCTTGGCGGCGCCAGTGCCGTGCGGCGCGGCGCGGTCATAGCTGGAGATCAGGAAGTTGTGCGGAGTCAGGCCGCCTTTGAAATAAGCGCCAACCGGGATGCAGAACACCGAGAAGATAAATTCAGGCGCGGTGCGCACGCCGATGTTGTCGCCGACACCAATCACGAAAGGACGCAGGTACAGGGCTCCACCGGTGCCATAGGGCGGGATGAACCGCTCGTTGGCACGCACGACGTCTTTGCACGCTTGGATAAACATGTCAGTCGGAACACCGGGCATCAACAGGCGGTCGCAACTGCGTTGCATGCGGGCCGCGTTCTGGTCGGGACGGAACAGGTTGATCGAGCCGTCCTTACAGCGGTAGGCCTTCATGCCTTCGAAACACTGCTGACCGTAATGCAGCGCAGTGGAGCCTTCGCTGATGTGCAGAACGTTGTCTTCGGTCAGCTCGCCTTTGTGCCACTGGCCGTCAGTCCAGTGCGCCACATAGCGCTTGTCGGTCTTGATGTAGTCGAAACCCAGCTTGTCCCAATTGATGCTCTCGTTACCCATGACACCCTCTATCTCTTGGCTGGCACGCCCGGCATGTGCGGCGGCTGGCATTTCAACAATATGGTATTGAAGGCTCGGTCCAAGCCTTAGCCTGCTCCGATGATTGGCCATATTACTGATTTTTTGCCCGATAGACTCCCTTTTCAAACCCAAGCGCTTCGTGACAGTCTGGGCGACGCCCTTCTCATCACAGGCTGCCCCCGCATGCTCAAAAAAGTCGCCGACCAGTGGTACTCGTTGCAGAAGATCGATAACGACATTACGCGGATCGACGAGCCCCATGTGACGCCATGGCTGCGCTGCAACATCTGGCACATACGCGGCCGCGATCAGGACTTGGTGGTGGACACCGGCATGGGCATCTGCAGCCTGCGCGATGCCGCGAAAAACCTGTTCGCACAGCGGGTCAGCGCGTTGGCGACCCATGTTCATCTGGATCACATTGGCTGCCATCACGAGTTCGACGAATGCCTGGTGCATCAGGCTGAAGCAGACGGTCTGCGCAGTGCCAATGGCTATTTCACCCTGGTCGAACCCGGATTCGACCCAAATGACTACACCCTGCCCGCGCTCGGCGATCAAGGCTTCGGTCCGATCATCAGCGCCTTGCCGTCTCCCGATTATGATCTCGATACATGGCGGCTCAAGGCTGCCACGGTCACGCGCACCCTGGAAGAAGGCGACGTGGTGGACCTGGGCAATCGGCACTTTGAAGTGCTACACCTGCCCGGCCATTCGCCGGGCAGCATCGGCGTGTGGGAAGCCTCGACGCAGACGCTGTTCTCCGGCGATGCTATTTATGACGGCGAGTTGATCGACAACTTCGCCCACTCCAATCTCGACGACTATGTGCGCACGATGCGGCGTCTACGGGAGTTACCCGTGCAAGTGGTGCATGGCGGCCATGGCAAGAGTTTCGGTCGCGGGCGGCTGGTGGAGTTAGTCGATGGGTATTTACGACGATTCGATTGACTCGCAATGACCGATGACCTGTTGGAGCGAGACCTGCCCGCAAATGCCTCATCGCTGCCGATCTGGCGCACACGATCCTGTAGATACTCTGTTCCCGGTCAAGCTTTCAGCCGGTGGTTTTTGCTGAAAAGCGTGGCCGTATCAAATGCTTCACCACTGCGGATGGCGTATGTCTTCAATGTGGTGGGTGATCAGCTGTAGGAGTGCGGCTTGTCCCGCGACTTGGCGCGCAGCGGCAGTACACCGGGTGCGCGCGGTCTGGCAGTCACACCGCGTGCGCAGGTTTACGACGGGTTCCCCGCCGGTCGCGGGACAAGCCCGGCTCCCACATGGGGGTTCAGGGCCAGAACACGCAAGGAGCGAATTCATTCGCGAGAGGTCGTTAAATCCGCTACATCTGTTTGCCCGACCGCCTTCGCTGCCCACTAGGAGACCCGCGCATGTCCACCGACGTTCAGCTCGACACACTGTTACAACTAATGCACGACAAGTCGTTCCTGGTGCTCACCGGCGCAGGCATCAGCACCTCGTCAGGCATCCCTGATTATCGCGACCGCGACGGCATAAGACGCGGTCGGCAGCCGATGATGTTCCAGGAGTTTCTCAATGCCCCCGAGGCGCGTCAGCGTTATTGGGCGCGAGCGATGCTCGGCTGGCCTCGGGTCCGAATGGCGCGGCCCAACGCGGCGCATGAAGCGTTGGCGACATTGCAGACGCATCAGATCATCACGGGCGTCATCACCCAAAACGTCGATACCTTGCACGATCAGGCCGGCAGCCACGATGTGGTCGAACTGCACGGCAGCCTGCATTGGGTGGTGTGCCTGGACTGTCGGCGACGCACCGAACGCGATGCGGTTCAACTCACCCTCGAAACCCAGAATCCATACCTGGCGGGCGTCGATGCAACGCAGGCTCCAGACGGCGACACGCTGCTGGAGGAGGCTTTTGAACGCCATTTCCAGGTGCCGCACTGTCCTTATTGCGGCGGCGACCGGATGAAACCCGATGTTGTGTTTTTTGGTGAGAATGTCGCCCCACCGACCGCCGCCAAAGCCCTGCTCGGCGTTGAACAGGCTGAAGGGCTGTTGGTAATTGGCTCCTCGTTGATGGCGTACTCGGCGTTTCGCTTGTGTCTAGCCACGATTGATCAGGGCAAGCCGTTGATCGCCATCAACATCGGCAAAACCCGGGCAGACAATCTGCTGGACATGAAGGTTGAAGCCTCATGCGAACAACTGCTGCCACGCTTGGCCGAACAATTGATTCGTTGAACATCAGCCTCTATTGATGGCTGGCAACGCCGCCAATGCGCGCTCCCAGATTTGTCGCGTACGCACCCAAACGATCTCCTGCCAGTCCGGGTCCGCCGGATAAAACTGCTCCAGCAGTCCACGCTTGATCCGCTGGCCGAGTGCATCGCACGGGTCGCCATGCAAGTGCAGCCAATGATCATCACGCAGGTGCGCATGCACCACCGCCCCTGGATACGTCCCGCACTCGATGACGAAGGGCATCAAATAGACCTGTGGTAACGCATCCACCAGCATCTGCGAGGTATAACCGGTGGACGTCGCGGCAACACCGGTTTCGCTGACCTTGTTAGCACCGGTCACCAACGTGAACAACCAGGGACCGAACAGCGCCTGGGCATCTTCAAGCGCCGGATACGCTGACTCAACGATACTCATCAACATCGGGTGCCCGTAATCGCCCGCCCCCGTGTGCAAGTCGAAGCAGGTCACCACTTCGGCCTCTTTCAGGTGCGTGTCGATGATGCTGCGCAAGGTCAGGTTCGACCAGCTCGGTGCGGTGCCGCCGTAAAACAGGCCGTCGACAAACTCGTACTGCCCCGCCTCCACCACCGACATCAGCGCAGACCATCCTTGTCGCTCGATCTGCTGATCGAACAGCGCGTCCGCACGCTCCCGTTCAACACCCTGTAACTGGTTGCAAGCGTAGATTTCATGCACCGACCGATAGGCTTTATTAACAGGCAGCGGCTTGTTGAAGTCCAGGTAATTACGATTCTGGTCGAGATTATCCTCGTTGACCCGACGCATCCAGGCCGTGCCCCACGGGTTGATCAGGTGAATCATCAGGATTGCTACATCGTCGGGCAACGTGCGCTCGCTGAACGTCTGTAACCAGCGAGTCTGACAGTCAGAGCCGTAATAACCCTCTACGCCATGGGTGCCGCTCAATGCCACCAACACGCGCTTGGCGTCCGGAGCGCCGAGCCAGGCGACGTCGGTGTACAGCGCCTCACCAAAAGGTCCCTTGAGTGGATGCTGATGTGCCGTGAGTTGAGCACCCACCGCCTGGGCGGCAGACAGAAACTGCTCACGCAGGTGGCGATAACCGGGGCTGTCAGGGAATAACGTAGTCATGAAGGCTCTCGTTAGGCGAATGGCGACGCTGGCATTGTAGGACGTGCCATGCTGCGTCAAACGGCAGGCGTATAAAAAATGTTACAAAAAGACATGTTTTTGGCACATTTCTTTCTTGTGGAACGCGAGTACCACAAAGCGACCACTGCAAACCCCGTGAAATCAAGTGTTACTGCGTACATTGAGTGCTCACCCCGCACCAATGTGCAAATAAACGGACAGTACCCTGTCCATAACAGTGCAAGCCGCGACCATAAGTCCGCGTCCAACGATAAGGAATTCGTTTCGTGCATCATGTGCCCTTACCCCATCACACTCCGCTCAACCTGCTTTTCCCCGCCGCACGGCTGCTCCCCTCGGTGCTCTCCAGCGCTGGCCTGGACCTGACTCGAACGCCCCCGTCATCCCCAGGCGTCTACGTCTGATTTTTTGATTCTCTACAGGTATTGATCAAAGAGTGAACTGACGTCCGCTTTTTGTTCTTTTTATTTTTGGCGCTGCGTCCAAACCGCGGCTTGCTATTTATCCGTGACCCTTGAGGGACACTCACGACAACGTAAGCACCTTATAAAAACGGGACATTTCCGTAGAGACAGTTACAACAAATACTCAACAGTCATCACTTCATGACTGATCGTATTTGCTCACCCCTAGAAAAATACTCATACATACCCGTGACTCATCGGTCACGTTAATTTCATTAATGGGAAGACTGAACATGCACAGTTAATAGACGCATGCACCAAATCAAGACTTCAAAGACATCTTTGGTGCAAGACACTTTGAAGCAACAAACATTGGCCATTGCGAAGTTCTCGTACATTGCCTGCCGGGTAGTCTCGTCCTTGTTTTTATAGGGGCTCCGATGGTTCGGATACGTTCCCACTTCGGTTAATCGTCAATTCGTAAAAAAGGTACAGGAATGCGACATTTATCGATAATGGCAGGCGTAACGGCTCTAGCATGGGGATTGCTGGCATAGCGGTTGCTATGTAACCAATCAGGAACATATTCGTACCTTGTCGTACACAACAAAAATCCAGGGAATAGTGATGCCGTCTCCATAACTAAAACTGTGAGTTAACTTCCGATAAAGGGCTGACATCCACGTGTCCGCTCACGGGTGTTTTGCACCTTATAAAAGTGCAAACCCTACGCATTCGAACATTCACGAAATGTTTGAACGGAACCTTATTGCCCTTCAACTACCCGGGGGAGCTTTAATGAATGATGCGGTAAAGATGAAAGCACTGCCCGCCGCCTCTTCGGAGGAACTTTATAAGACGTGGCAAGGTATCCCTTTCAAGGAAAATACCTCTCGCCCTGGCGGCCTCAATAAGCCGCAAGTGTTGATATTGATTGCTGCCTCCGTACTTATTCACGGCGCGATCTGGTGGTATATGCAAACTGCAAAAACCGACGTGCCGGAAGTTGCTCCGCAAGTACCGGAGATGACCGTTGAGTTGACCAGCCCGACACCGCCAGCCCCGGAGCCACCGCCACCTCCTCCCCCGCCGCCGCCAGAGCCGGAGCAACCGGTGGAAGACCCTGACGCGCTGAAACCACCGCCCAAACCGGTGGAAAAGCCCAAGGTCGAGAAGCCGACGCCAGTGAAGAAACCAGAACCGGTGAAAAAGCCGACGCCACCCGCGACGCGGACGCCTCAAGCACCGAGCGCTCCGGCGCCACCCGCAGTTGCGCCAACGCCAGCGCCTTCGGCACCCGCTGCACCTGCTGCGCCGGTGAAGGAGTCAGCTGCGATATCGGGGCTGGCAAGCCTGGGCAACCCGCCACCGCAATACCCCGGCGCAGCACTGCGCAAAGGCATGGAGGGCCGGGTGATTCTGCGCATCAAGGTGTTGCCCAACGGTCGCGCCGGCAGCGTCGAAGTGACCAAGTCCAGCGGCAAACAAGTACTGGACGACGCGGCAGTGGAAACGGTGCGCAACTGGAAGTTCATTCCAGCCAAACGCGGCGACACCCCGATTGAAGGCTTTGCGACACAAACCATTGATTTCAAGTTGCCCGAATGACGGCAGCAAGCAAACGACTGACAACTCTTTATATAGCTGGTGAGGTGTAACCATGAACGAATCGCTCTCTTCGATGATTGTCCCTGGCGTGCTCTGGGCATTGGTGGTGTTTTCGGTGTTGAGTTGGGGGCTGTTACTGATCAAGTCCGCGCAGTACCTGAAACTGAAAACCCAGAACAAACAGTTCACCAAAGCGTTCTGGACCGCACCAGATCTACTCACTGCCGCCGAACACTCCGAGCAGTATCCAGGGTCCCTGGCACGCATCGCCAACAGCGGTTTCGAAGCCATGACCGTTGAAGACACTCCGCACACCACTCAACAACTGGCCCACACCATCAACCGTTCCGACCGACTGGAACGCAACCTGCGTCAGCAAATCCAGAAGGAACGCCGCGCACTGGAAGCCGGACAGGCGATCCTCGCCAGTATCGGCAGCACCGCGCCGTTCATTGGGTTGTTCGGTACGGTCTGGGGGATCATGGAAGCGCTGCAAAGCATCGGCGCCAGCGGTTCGGCCAGCCTGGAAACAGTCGCAGGCCCCATTGGCCATGCGCTGATCGCCACCGGTGTCGGTATCGCCGTTGCTGTCCCCGCGGTACTGATTTACAACTTCTTCCTGCGTCGACTGAAGCTGGCCGTGGCCGACATGGACGACTTCGCCCATGACTTCGATGCCCTCGCCCAACGCAGCGCCTTCGCGGTCAATCGCCAGCCGATTGCCAGCAAGCACGCGCAGGCCGTACGGGAGGCGAGCTAATGTCCTTCTCAACTCAAGACAGCGATGAAGTGCTCAGCGAAATGAACGTCACGCCGCTGGTAGACGTGATGCTCGTGTTGCTGGTGGTGTTCATCGTCACTGCGCCGCTGATGACCAACGCGATCAAGGTCAACTTGCCAAAAACCGATGCCGTTGCGCCAGCCGACAAGAAGGACCCGGTGGTGGTCAGCGTCGATCAGGACGGCAAGTTCTACCTGGCCAAAACCGAGGTCGCACCGGAGTCGCTGGAGGTCAGCCTCAAGGACGTCAAGGCCAAGGACCCGGAGGTGCGCGTGCAATTGCAGGCCGACACTAACGTGAATTACGGCCAGGTGGCCAAGGCCATGGCGTCGATCGAGCGCTCCGGTATCACGAAAATTTCCGTGATGACCTCCAAATGACATAGCGCCCCGATTCAAGGGCTTCGCCACTGGCATAGCCCTTATTACCGAACTCCCGTGATACCAGCCGTCCACGCGCCTTTTGCGCATGGAGGGGAGCGGCTTGCTTGAAAAAACTGGATTCCCGACCGCCACAACCGTGTCGGAGCAACGAGGGCTCACAAGGCCATTTCAATAACATCTGGAATAAGTCGGAAATTACCATGCTGATGAATTTTCCTGGTTTTACCCTCAAGCCACTGGTCCTGGCGATCCAACGGCATCCGCGTGCATTGATCTGCGCGCTGGCTGTTGGCATGACCTCGGCCCATGCAGCTGAAAGTACTGATGGCAGCCCCGGCAGCGAATCCGCTCCAGCCAGTGAGGCTGCCGTACCCGCCGCCGTAGCGCCAGCAACCACACAACTACAAAGGGTTGAAGTGACGGGCTCGGCGATTCGCCGAGTCGATGCGGAAACGGCAGTGCCGATTACCATCATGCGCACCGAAGACCTGAAAAAACAGGGTGTGACTACCACTGCCGAAATCGTCTCGCGCATCACCGGCAGTAACTCCATCGACAACTCGGCAGGCTCTATCGGCAGTGCGACCGGGGGTGCATCGTTTGCCGACATGCGCGGTATCGGCGCCAACAAGACGCTGATCCTGCTAAACGGCCGTCGGCTGGCCAACAACTCCATGTCCGGCACCCACTCACAAGGTGGCGCCGTCGACTTGAACACCATCCCGTTTGCCGCCATTGATCGCGTCGAAGTGTTGCGTGATGGGGCATCGGCGCTTTACGGCACCGATGCCATCGGCGGCGTAATCAACTTCATCACCAAAAAATCGTTGACCGAGGGCAACCTGTCACTCGGTGGCAGCATGGCCGATGCCAGCGGCGGTGGCGGCAGCAAAGACATGAGCGGCAGCTGGGGTTTTGGTGACCTGGAGCAGGATCGCTTCAACGTGATGGGTGTTTTCAACTACGCCACTCAGCAGAACCTGGACGCTAACGACCGCACCTTCGCCAAAGATTACGTGCCAGGTCGAGGTCTGGACTCGACCTCGCCTACGCCGTTCCCGGCCAACTATAGCCAGAACGGCGGCCCAAGCACCAATCCGCTGTCGGCCAGTAACTGTAATGGCCCCAACCTGATCCCCGGCCAGGGCAACTGCAATTACAGCACCCGCAACTCCATCGATCTGATTCCACAGACAGAGAAAACCTCGTTCTTCGGCAGGGCTACCGGCAAACTCGCCGACGATCACAACGTCAGCCTCGAATACTTCTGGGCTCGTAACAACAATACCGGCACCGTAGCGCCCGCTCCGCTGACGGGTGTCAGCGTGCCTAACTCCTCGCCGTTCTACCCAGGCAATGGCATTACCCCACTACCGAACAACTTCATCCTAGACCCGAACGACCCAGTGGATATTCGCTGGCGTGAGACAGCCGCCGGTGACCGCGAGCAGAAGGACCAAAACACTGCTCAGCGTCTGCTGCTGGCCTTTGACGGCACTGTATCCGGGTGGGATTACAACATTGGCGCTTCATACAACCAGAGCAAGGTCATTAACAGCCTGGTCGGAGGCTATGCCAGCGATTCGGCACTGACCAATGGCATCACCAACGGTATCCTCAACCCGTTCGGCCCGCAAACCGCCGAAGGCCAGGCCTACATCGACGCCAACCAATACCACGGTGCCTACAGCACGGCGGTGGGTCGGGTCAGCGCGCTGGACGGACGCATCAGCCGGGAAATCGGCAACTGGTTCGGCGCCGGTGAGTCCGGGATCGCGCTGGGTGGCGAATACCGTAAAGAAAAATTCCACCAGTCCATCGAGGACTTCGCGGGCGATGTGGACAGCCTCGGTGTCGACCCTAACGCCAGCGTATCGGGCGACCGAAGCATTCAAGCGCAATACGCCGAGCTAAACGTTCCGGTACTGGACAGCCTCGAACTGTCGGCGGCTGTACGTCACGACAAATACAGCGACTTCGGCAGTACCACCAACCCTAAATACTCGTTCCGCTTCCAACCGTTCAAGGAACTGGTGGTTCGAGGTGCGTACAGCGAAGGGTTTCGTGCGCCGTCCCTGTATGAGCTGAACAACCCCAACTACACCACCTACAGCGTCGGCAAATACAACGACCCTCGTCTGTGCAGCGGTGGCACCGTCCAGCCTGGCGGCAATGCCGGGCGCGACTGCGGCCTGCAATTCTACAACCGCACCGGGGGCAACAAAGACCTGCAACCCGAAACCGCTCGCAACGTGACCCTGGGCTTCGTCTACCAGCCAGTGCGCAATCTGTCGATGGGCCTGGACTTCTGGTGGATAAAGATCGCCAACCAGATCGAAGAGTTTCCCGAGTCCTCGGTGTTCGAAAACCCTGACCTGTATGCCGACCGCATCGTGCGCGCTGCCGATGGCTCCATCGACCACATCGTCACCGGCCTGGCCAACCTCGGCAAGGTCAAGACCAATGGCGTCGATGTCAGCCTCGATTACCTGTTCCCCAACACGCCTTACGGCCAATTCGGCGCCAACCTGCAGGGCACGTATGTCAGCCGCTACGACTATCAAGAAACCATCGGAGGTGAGTACATCGACCGTGTAGGCGACTATCAGGGCACAGGCGTGTCTGCGCGCTGGAAGCACAATCTGGTCGGCACCTGGAACCTGGGTGCTTACCGTGCCTCGATTACCAACCGCTTCACCACCGGCTACTACGATCAGGACCGTAGCACTAACTCCACGGTCGGCTCCTACTCCGTCTGGGATATGTCGGCGGGCTATACCTTCGACAAGGCGCTGGACATCGACGTAGGTATGAAAAACATGTTTGACCGCAATCCACCGTTCTCCAACCAGACCGACAACTTCCAGACTGGCTACGATCCGCGTTACACCGACCCTCTGGGCCGCACGCTGTTCGCCCGCATGAACTATCACTTCTAAGCCACACCCCGAGACGCGCTCCGCTCCGGCGCGTCTGGGTCCTTCTGCGAAATCGCGCCCCCGGCTTATAGGTCTCGTCCACCTTCCCCGGTCGGGGGATTTTTCTTCGAGGGCTTTGCAAGGCTTCAAGTGCGTAGAACTGCAAACCGAGGATGGTCCGATCATGTGGTGTTTTTCTATTTCATTGCGGCGCCTGCTACTGGGCGGCGTGTTGTGCTGTGTGTCTGCGTTGTCTCTTGCAACGCCCGGTCATGCCCTGACCGTGTATGGCGAAACGCCAAAATACCCTGCTGATTTCCAGCATTTCGATTACGTGAACCCCGACGCACCCAAGGGCGGGTCGCTCAGCCGGTCCTCCGAAGAAATCGGCCAGTTCAATTACCTGATGCCCTATGTGGATCAGGGCATCAACGTGATCCAGATCGACACCTGGGTCTACTCGCCGTTGGCCTACCGCTCACTAGACGAGCCATATACCGTCTACGGACTTGTGGCACAGAAAATGGAGCGCGACCCGGACAACCTATGGGTGCGCTTCTACCTCAATCCCAAGGCACGCTTCGATGACGGCACCCCGATTACTGCCGAAGACGTGCGCTACACCTTCGAGCTGATGATGACCAAGGCCAGTTTCAGCTATCGACCGCTGTATGACGACGTCAGCGACGTGGTCATCGAGGGACCGGGGCAGATTCGCTTCAATTTCAAGAACAACCTCAACCGCACCCTGGCGCTGGACATTGCCGGGATGCGCATCCTCCCCGAACACTGGTGGAAAACCCGCGACTTGGCCAACGGCGGCGGTTTCGAGCCGCCGCTGGGCAGCGGGCCTTATCGGGTGTCGAAAGTCGACGCTGGACGCAGCGTGACGTTTGAGCGGGTCAAGGACTGGTGGGCCAAGGATTTGCCGGTCAGCCGTGGCCTGTACAACTTCGACACCCTGAGTGTGAACTTCTATGGCGATACCGAAATCGCCCGCCAATTGATTCAGTCCGGCGCCTTTGATTACAACCGAGAGTTCTCCTCATCGGGTTACAGCGTCGGTTATTCAGGCCCTGCCATCGACGACGGGCGATTGCAGAAAAACATCCTGGCCAAGGATCGCCCCGTCGCCGGACAAGGCTTCGTATTCAACCTCGACAAGCCGATGTTTCAGGACCGCCGGGTGCGTGAGGCGCTGGCGATGCTCTGGGATTTCGAATGGCTCAATGGGCAGATCATGCGCAACTTTTATGTACGCGAGCAGACCTATTGGCCCAAGAGCGAGATGGCCGCCACCGAGTTGCCCGATGCTCGGGAACTGGAAATTCTCGAACCGCTGCGCGGCCAAATCCCCGACGAGGTGTTCAGCAAGGTCTGGACCGCGCCGAAAACCGATGGCAGCGGCTATATCCGCGACAAGCAGAAACAGGCGTTGCAACTGCTGGCCGAAGCTGGCTGGCACCCAAAAAACAATCGTTTGGTAAACGCTGCCGGCGAGCCGATGGCGTTCAGCTTTCTCGATGGTCAGGGCGGCTTCGATCGTTTGATCCTGCCGTACAAACGGGTGCTGGCGCAGATCGGTATCACCCTGGATTTTCGCCGGGTCGATTCGGCGCAGTACATCAACCGGCTCAACGCCCGCGACTACGACATGATCGTGGTCAGCCTGCCGAAGAACGGCAACCCGATCGTCTCACCGGGCCGCGAGCTGTACAGCCTGTATGGCTCGCAAAGCGCCACGCAAATCGGCAGTTCCAACGCCATGGTGCTGCGTAATCCGGCCGTGGACCGCTTGATTGACGGGCTGGTCGCGGCCAACGCCCGCGACGAAATGGTGCATTACGCCCGCGCTCTGGATCGGGTGTTGCTGTGGGGCTTTTACATGATCCCCAACTACTACTCGCAAGGTACGCCGCTGGTCTATGCCAATCGCTTTGGCATGCCGACAGTCGGGCCAACCTACGATGTGGGTCTGGAAACCTGGTGGGAAGTCAGCCCGACAGCGCTGACCAACGAGCAAATGGCCAAGCTGATGGCCAGCCAAGACAAAACGTCCACTCACGCGGCGGAGGCTCATTGAGATGCTGGCCTATCTGATTCGTCGTCTGTTGCTGATCATTCCCACACTGCTGTGCATTCTGGTGGTCAACTTCCTCATCGTGCAGGCCGCTCCCGGAGGTCCGGTGGAACAGGCCATCGCACGGATTCAGGGTTTCAGTGTCAACGGGGTCGGCGGCGGGGGCGGCGAAGTCGCGGCTGTTGGTGGCACCAGTCGCAGTAGCCGAGGCCTGGACCCGGCGCTGATTGAGGAAATCAAACAGCATTACGGCTTCGATAAGCCGCTGCATGAACGCCTGTGGCTGATGCTGAAAAACTACGCGCAACTGGACTTGGGCAACAGCTTCTTTCGCGGCGCCAAGGTCACCGACCTGATCCTGCAAAAGCTGCCGACTTCGCTGTCGCTCGGGCTTTGGGCAACCCTGATCACCTACCTGATCTCGATCCCGCTGGGTATTCGCAAAGCGATCCGGCATGGCAGCGCCTTCGATGTCTGGTCCAGCACCCTGGTGATCATCGGTTATGCCACGCCCGCGTTTTTGTTTGCGATCCTGTTGATCGTGGTGTTTTCCGGTGGCAGTTACCTGAGCTGGTTTCCCGCCCAGGGGCTGGTGTCGGAAAACTTCGAAAGCCTGTCGGCGTTTGGCAAGGTGCGCGACTACCTGTGGCATCTGGTGTTGCCGGTCAGTGCGCTGGTGATCGGTGGTTTTGCCACGTTGACAATCCTCACCAAGAACAGCTTCCTCAACGAGATCAGCCGGCAATACGTGGTCACTGCGCGGGCCAAGGGCCTGAGCGAAACCCGCGTGCTGTACGGCCACGTATTTCGTAACGCCATGCTGCTGGTGATTGCCGGTGTGCCCCAGGCACTGATCGACGTGTTCTTTGCTGGCTCCTTGTTGATCGAAACCATCTTCGGCCTCGACGGCCTGGGCCGCATGAGCTACGAAGCTGCCGTTTCACGGGATTATCCGGTGGTGTTCGGCGCCCTGTTGCTCTTCACCCTGTTTGGCTTGTTGATCAAGCTGGTGGGCGACCTGTGCTACACGCTGGTCGACCCGCGCATCGACTTTTCCGCGAGGAGCGCGTGATGTTCCAGTTCTCCCTCCAAAGCCAACGCCGCTTCCTGCGTTTCAAGGCCAACCGTCGCGGCTGGTGGTCGCTGTGGATCTTCATCGCCCTGTTGCTGGTGTGCCTGTGCGGCGAACTGATCGCCAACGACAAGCCGCTGATCATCCGTTACGACGGCAACCTGTATTACCCGACGTTGCATCAATACATGGAGACCGATTTTGGCGGCGAGTTGCCGTTCGAACCTGACTACTCCAGCGACTACGTGCGCAAGCTGATCGCGGCCAAGGGCGGCTGGATGCTGTTCCCGCCGATCCCCTTCAGCGCCGAAAGCATTAACTACGAGCTGAAACAGCCGTCACCCAGCCCACCCAGCGCGCAGAACTGGCTGGGCACCGACGACCAAGCGCGTGACGTGGCTGCACGAGTGTTGTTCGGCGCACGGATTTCGATTCTGTTTGCCCTGTTGCTGACCGCCATCAGTACCGTCATTGGTGTGTTCGCCGGTGCCATTCAAGGTTTTTACGGCGGCCTGGCGGACCTCATCGGCCAGCGCGTTCTGGAAATCTGGTCAGGGCTGCCGGTGCTGTACTTGCTGATCATCTTGTCCGGTTTCGTTGCCCCGAGTTTTTGGTGGTTGTTGGGGATCATGGCGTTGTTTTCCTGGCTGGCGCTGGTGGACGTAGTGCGTGCCGAGTTCCTCCGTGGACGCAATCTGGAGTACGTCAAAGCTGCGCGAGCCTTGGGGCTGACCGACGGCGCGCTGATGGTTCGGCACATCTTGCCCAACGCAATGACCAGCACCCTCACCTACCTGCCGTTCATTGTCACCGGGGCCATTGCAACGCTGACGGCGCTGGACTTTCTCGGCTTCGGCATGCCTGCGGGCAGCGCTTCGCTAGGTGAGTTGATCGGCCAGGCCAAACGCAACCTGCAAGCACCATGGCTCGGGCTGACGGCCTTCTTTGCCTTGGCGCTGATTCTTTCGCTGCTGGTATTCATCGGCGAAGCCTGCCGCGACGCTTTCGACCCAAGGAGCTGATATGCAACACGCTGAGATGAACGACACCCTGCGCCCCCTGATAGAAATCCGCGACCTGCGGGTCGCCTTCAACGGCGCTGAAGTGGTGCATGGGATCAACCTGAACATTCGACGCGGCGAGTGCCTGGCATTGGTGGGCGAATCGGGTTCGGGTAAATCGGTGACCGCACATTCGATTCTGCGATTGCTGCCGGGAAAATCGGTCAGCACCACCGGCCATATTTGCTACAACGGCCTGGACCTGGTGCATGCCAGCGACAGGCAACTGCGTAGCCTGCGCGGCAACCGCATTGCGATGATCTTTCAAGAGCCGATGACCTCGCTCAACCCACTGCACACGGTGGAAAAACAAATCGGCGAGATCCTGGCACTGCACAAAGGCTTGAAGGGCCGTGCTGCACGGGTGAGGACCCTCGAACTGCTGGAGCTGGTCGGGATCCGCAACCCGCTGCTGCGCCTGAAGGCCTACCCTCACCAGTTGTCGGGGGGTCAGCGCCAACGGGTGATGATCGCCATGGCGCTGGCCAACGAGCCTGATTTGCTGATCGCCGACGAACCCACCACCGCGCTGGACGTGACCGTGCAGGTGAAAATCCTTGAACTGCTCAAGTCATTACAGGCGCGGTTGGGCATGTCTTTGCTGTTGATCAGCCACGACTTGAACTTGGTCAGGCGCATCGCGCAACGGGTCTGCGTGATGCGTGCTGGCGAAATCGTCGAGCAGGCAGACTGCCAAACGCTGTTCAATAACCCACAGCATGCGTATAGCCGACTGCTGATCAACGCCGAACCGGACGGCGAACCGGTGCCGAGCCTGCACCCGCAAACGCTGTTGTCGGTGGATGCGTTGAAGGTCTGGTTCCCGTTGCCCAAGCCGTTGTTCAGCCGTGAAAGACAGTACGTGAAGGCAGTGGACGGGGTGAGCTTCGAGCTGCTCAAAGGCAAAACGCTGGGGATTGTGGGCGAGTCGGGGTCAGGCAAATCGACCTTGGGCCAGGCGATATTGAGGCTGATCGACTCCGAAGGCAGCATCCGTTTTGGCAATAAAGAGCTGAGCCTGCGCAGCCAGAACCTGATGCGACCGTTGCGCAAGCAGATGCAGGTGGTGTTTCAGGACCCATTCGGCAGCCTGAGCCCGAGGATGACCGTGGAACAGATCATCGCAGAAGGCTTGCTCACGCACAGGATTGGTACGCCGAAAGAACGCGAACAGACGGTGATTCGGGTGCTGGGCGAAGTCGGTCTGGACCCGAACAGCCGTCATCGCTACCCCCATGAGTTTTCCGGCGGGCAGCGCCAGCGGATTTCCATTGCCAGGGCGTTGGTGCTGGAGCCAGAGCTGATTTTGCTCGACGAGCCTACATCAGCGCTGGATCGCACGGTGCAGAAACAGATCGTCGCCCTGCTGCGCGACCTGCAAATCCGCCATGGCCTGACTTATCTGTTCATCAGCCACGACCTGGCGGTGGTGCATGCCCTGGCCCACGACCTGATCGTGATCAAGGACGGCAAAGTGGTGGAACAAGGGACATCACGGGAGACCTTCGCCAATCCACAACAGCCGTATACCCGAGAGTTGCTGAAGTCGTCGGGGTTGGTGTTTGGTACTGCGGTTTGAAGGCATGAAATCGACGGAGGAATCGACGGGGACTGATTTATTTATCGCGCTTTTTGATAAATGAATCTGTCCCCACTAGCCATATCGCGCTTTTTTTATAAATGAACCTGTCCCCACCAGCCAATCGGGAAGACAGATTAATTGATGGTGAAGCGCTATAAATAAATCAGCCCCATGGCCGTGCAGGTCGTCATCGCTGGACGCTGATCTGTAAGCGTCCATGTCACCCAATCCGCGCAATCTTCAGCCTCGGCGGCTATCATCGCGTTTTAACTCTCCTTGCCCGGTATCGCCCACATGTCCAGTATCCCGCTCGCCACGCCGTCCCGTGGCTGGTCGTTCTGGTGGAAACCCGTCGTATTTCTGCTGGTCGCCGCCATCGGTTTGTATTACGTCAAATGGTCCCCCTACTACCTCAAGTCATTCGTCGCCGCCGACACCCACAATATTGGCGCCTCGATCATCAACGACAACCCGGCCAACCCATGGGCTGCCGCTCTCGCCTACGCCCAGGTGTATTTCCTGGCGATCTGGAAAGCCGCTGTGCTCGCGGTCATCCTGGGCTCGCTGGTGCAGGTCCTGATTGCGCGTGACTGGCTACTGCGCCTATTCGGCCGTGCCGGCCTCGGGTCGACCCTACGCGGCGGGCTGTTCGCCTTGCCGGGCATGATGTGCAGTTGCTGCGCTGCACCCGTCGCCGCCGGCCTGCGCAAGCAGAACGTATCGGTCGGCGCCGCCCTGGCCTTCTGGATCGCCAACCCGGTGCTCAATCCGGCAACGCTGGTGTTCATGGGCTTTGTACTGGGCTGGGGCTTCACTGCCCTGCGTCTGGCGGCCGGGCTGGTATTAGTGATCGGCGTTTCGCTGGTCGCGCAGCGCATTTCGCGTGCCGAGCCCTTGCCGGAAGAGGCCGTGGAGGCCGTCGTAGATGCCGAAACCCCGCAACAAGGCAACCTGCTGACCCGCTGGGGCAAGACGCTGTGGCAACTATTCTGGACCACCATCCCGATTTACATCGTCGCAGTGTTGATCCTCGGTGCAGCCCGTGTCTGGCTGTTCCCGCACGTTGACGGCGCCATGGGCAACAGTCTGTTGTGGCTGGTCCCGCTGGCTATCGTCGGTACGCTGTTCGTGATCCCGACGGCAGCGGAAATCCCCATCGTGCAGACGCTAATGGCCCTCGGCCTGGGAACCGCGCCGGCGGTGGCATTGCTGATGACCCTGCCGAGCGTGAGCCTGCCGTCGCTGCTGATGCTGCGTAAATCGTTCGACGCCAGGGTGTTGCTGACCGTCGCCGTGCTGACCATGCTGATTGGCGTCGTCAGCGGGCTGATCGGTGCCGTGCTGCTGTAAGCGTTACCCGCAAGATCAGGAAGCCGCCCGGCCTTATGCGTCCCGGCGGCTTCTGTGTTTCAGGTACTCGATCACAGCGGCCTGATCCCCGGCGAACTCGATGCGCGGGTCTTTGCTGTTGCGCTGGTAGACGTACATCGGGTCGTAATACTCGCTGAGCATGCCGCTGATCCAGTCGCGGTGTAGGTCGACATTGCCGCTGCGTGCCTGCTCTTCCAGCGCGGCGTCCATGATGGCCGACAGACGTTGATAGCGCTCGCCACCCAGGCGCCGGACGATGCTCGACAGGCTCTGTTTCAAGCGTTCGGCAAAACCATTGAAGCCGGATTCCAGCCCTTGCATCTCAATGAACTCGGCGCACAGGTCGATCACGTAATCCTTGAGAATCCGCTCGACGCGGCTAGCAAAACTGTCTTCCAGCCACACCAGTGGCGCTTGCTGCATGGTCCGGAACAACTCCAGCGGCACTGCGCGGCTGCCGACGGTGCGTCCCTCGTCCTCAATCACGAACTGATGCAAATGTCTGGCGCGCTTTTTCAGGATGTCGATGGCCAGGCTGTTTTCGAAATCGATCTGTCCAGGTTGTGGCGTCGCACGTTTACCGAAGCTGGAACCGCGATGATTGGCATGGCCTTCCAGGTCCAGGGCGTTGTTCAACTGCGCCAGCACTTCGGTCTTGCCGGTACCGGTCATGCCACCCACCAGCACACAATCGCATTCCGTGACGGCCTGTTCGATGATCCCCAGCAGGTAGTTGCGCAGCGCTTTATAGCCGCCGATGATCCGCGGGTATTGAATGCCGGCTTCGTCCTTGAGCCATTGCTGGGTGATTTGCGAACGCAGCCCCCCTCGAAAACAGTACAGAAAGCCCTCGGGGTGCTTGCCCGTGAACTCGGTCCAGGCGTCGATCCGCGCCTGCTTGATATCGCCGGACACCAGACGATGACCCAGTTCAATCGCCGCTTGTTGACCTTCCTGCTTGTAACGGGTGCCGACCTTCTGTCGTTCGCTGTCATTCATCAGCGGCAGGTTGATCACGCCGGGAAACGCGCCCTTTTCGAATTCGACCGGGGCGCGTACGTCCATCAATGGAATGTCATGAAGAAAAATGTCGTGAAAGTGAGCGCTGTTGTCGCGCATCAAAACACCTCGACAGCATGTCGCTGTCGCTCGACCAGCTCGCCGATTGGCGACAGGTTAAGGCCCAGATCGGTGGCCATGCTCAGAAACGCCGAGTCTTCGGCGGGCTCGACCGCGATCAATAATCCGCCGCTGGTCTGTGGATCGCACAGCAGCAGTTTCTGCGCTTGGGTCAGTGCGCCGATGCGTTCGCCATAGCTGTCGTAGTTGCGATGAGTACCGCCAGGGATGCAATTGTGTTGGATGTAAAAATCGACGCTGCCCAGACGCGGCACCGCCGCAGCATTCAGGCGTGCAGTGAGCTGGCTACCGTCGGCCATTTCCACCAGATGCCCTAACAAGCCGAAACCGGTGACGTCGGTCATCGCAGTGACACCCGCGAGTTTCGAAAAGCGACTGCCGGGTTTATTCAACACGCACATCACATCGCGCGCGAGCCCCACATCTTCGTCGCGCAACAGGCCCTTTTTCTCTGCCGTGGTGAGAATGCCGATGCCTAGCGGTTTGGTCAGGTACAGCTTGCAGCCGACGGTGGCGGTGTCGTTGCGCTTCATGAAGCGCTTTTCCACCAGGCCGGTGACTGCCAGGCCAAAGATCGGTTCAGGAGCGTCGATGGAGTGCCCACCGGCCAACGGAATGCCCGCCTCATCGCACACCGAACGGCCGCCGCGAATCACTTCGCGGGCGATTTCCGGTGCCAGCACGTTAACCGGCCAGCCCAGAATAGCGATGGCCATCAGTGGGTCGCCGCCCATGGCGTAGATGTCGCTGATGGCGTTGGTAGCGGCAATGCGCCCGAAGTCAAACGGATCATCGACGATGGGCATGAAGAAATCGGTGGTGGAGACCACGCCGCGCTCTTCGTCGATGGCGTAGACCGCTGCGTCATCGCGGGAGGCATTACCGACCCACAGGCGCGGATCGAGGTTCTGCGCACCGCTGCCGGCGAGGATGGTTTCGAGAATTTCCGGAGAAATCTTGCAGCCACAACCCGCGCCGTGACTGTATTGGGTAAGACGAACCGGATCGTTCATGGGTAGTCCCCTGAGTATCGAGGCGCAGAAGTCTAACAGAGCCAGGGCGGCCCGGACTTGGTGGCGGATCTCTGGAGGGGCTCACTTCAGATTTGCTGTAGGAGCTGACGAGCCTTCGGCGGCTCGTCAGCGCTTACAAAAGCTCGGGATCACGATTCGGACTTGATCAAAGACTCCAGCGAAACATCGAACTTCGGGTTTTCTGCCGCCGTCAAAGCGGCTTCAGATCATTGGCGACACCGTGCTCACCACCCGCAGTGCCAAGCCTTCGTATGCGTCCAGGGTAATGGTGAATTCGCCCTCCTCGGTCAAATCCCCCTCGACGCGCTCATTGATGATGTCCACCACCGGGCCCGGTGCAATGCCGGGCAAGTGCAGCGTCTCGACAATGGCATCGGCGCTAAAATTCAGCGCGGTGATCTGGATGCCTTTGCCCGCAGGTAGCTCGTGAACCATGATCAACAGGCCCGGATGTTCGACGTCCGGAATCAGAATCTGCCGGCTGGCGGCGATGTCGTAGGCGCGGCGCACGGCGAGGATTTTCTTCAGTTGCGAGACGAAAGAATCCGGGCGCTGCAACTGGTCCGGCAGGCTGCCGTATAGGGTCTGCGGGCGCGGCATGCCCCCCGCCGAAAACTCGGCGTTGGGGTCCATGTCCACCAGATCGTAGGCGCCACGATGAATCCAGCGCGTATCGCCATCGCCCATCAGGTGGGCTACTTGCCCGGCCGGCAGCGGCAAGGCGCCCACCAGATCCCAACCCGACAACGCAAACACCCCCGGCTGCATGGCATTGAACATCACCAGCAGCAAATGGATGTGTTGAATCCTGGTCACGTCGTCGCTGGTGATGGTCTCAAGATCACGAATGCCCAAGGCTGCCGTGATGATGCTGGCGGTGGTGCAAGACACACCATTAGTGACGAACTTCAGGTTATACGGCGCATGTTCGCCGGTCAGTCGCTCGTACATTTCCTCACGGATGTGCTCACGCAGAATATTGCCGGGGAAGGTCTGGCCCAGGTACAGGTACTGGTCGTGAGCGTGTAGCGTCCAAAAATGCACCAACTCCAGGGTCAGTTCATCGTGGTTCTGCAGGGCGTGAATCAACGACGCAGGGTCGATGCCAAACTGATGCACCTGACGCAGCATCAAGCGCAAAAACTCGGTGTTGCCCGTCAGCAACGCGTGCTGATAAGCCGGACGAGTGATGAAGTCATAGGACAGGTCCGCCCCACCGTGGGACATGGCGGCGATGTCGTCGATGGTCAAGTTCAGTTCCTGAAAGCTGAAACCGCCCGCCTTGCGAATCGCCCCGGCCAGCAACTGATTGCCCGTGATCGACAACGGATGGCTCTCCGACCACGCCGTACCGTCGGCTTTGCGCTCGACACCGAGAAAGCCATTGGCGTCCAGCCGCAATACCCGAGCCCCCATCACATCGATGGCATGCAGCGCGTCACCAATGATCATCTGCTGCGCGGCGAAACTGGGGTCCAGCCAGTTCAACGAGGGCTGCCCTTCCTTGAAGTAGTGCAAGTACACCCAGCGCCGGGGCTTACCGTCGACACCCACGACCACCGGCGTCGCGCTCCAATCGGTTTCCTTCACGCCAGGCTCAAAGAAGATCACCCGTTGCAGTTGCCCAACGATGTAGTGCTTGTCCCTGAGCATGTCTACCGTGGCCGGCGGCAGGTTGACCGCATCACGACCGTGAGCGACATCGGGCAGCAGCGGCCAGTCCTCTTCGCGGATCTCCACCATGTGGTACAGACCGGGATATTCTTCGTAGGCCATTTCAGCCAGACGAAAATCCGCGCCCTTGCCAGTGTGGGATGGAATCACGTCATCGACGATGATCGCGTTGTGCGCAGCGGCGATGCGGCTCAGGCCGAGAAACTGTGCGTCTGTGCCCAGTTGCGGGTCAACTTCGAAGCTGATGCGGTCGAAGTTGCCGTCGATACTTGGGGTGCGTTGCTTGCCCTTGAGCCCGCCGGAGGTTTTCAGTGGGCCGTTGTGGATGCCCTGGATACCAATCTCCGACAACGCGTGCCAGAGCGTTTCGTCGCCCAGCGCTTCCAGCACCGACCCGCCGTCGCGGGTGATGATCGACGCAGGATAGGCGGTGAACCATACCGAGGCGATGGCTGATGCATCCCGTGGCCGGGCCTGTGCATACGGTCGCTGCCAGAGACGACCTTGGCCGCCGTAGAGCTTTGCGCGTTGTTGTGCGGCATTGAGCATCGACTGCTCAACCAGCCAGTCCACGTACTGTTTGTCCGGGGTCGTCATAAATCTCCAGTCGTTTGTCTGCGCCAGTGCTTAAGGGTATGAGCGCAGGGGAATGGAAACGTTGCATGACTGAGCGATTTCGCCGAACTCTGATAATGAAGTGATTGCGATCAAAAGCGCGCCGCATTGACGATGAACTCGTGATAACCGGACACGATCACGTACACCGCGAAGTAGCAAAAAATAGCCGCCGACACCCAATAGGAATACTTCAGCAGCCGGTCACCCAGCAATCGCCCACCGTGGTTCGCGGCAAAGCAGATGAAGGCGCACCAGGCGACCCCTGCGCTGAAGAAACCCGACAAGAACAAACCGGTGCTCAGCGTACCGTGACCACCCGCACGGGAAATCAGCGTCCCGCCTACTGCGGCAAACCATAGGATTGCCGTGGGCGAGGACACCGCCAGAAACACACCCCGAGAAAAGTCTTTCAAGTACGAGCGGCTGACCACATCACCCTCGGTGGCCAGCGCGGTATGGCTGCTCATCGCTGCCAGCAGCATCTTCACGGCAAAGCCGATCAGCAACATCGAGCCGCCAATCCATAGGCCCCAACGCACCCATTGGTATTGCAACAACACCGTCATCCCGGCCAGCGCCAATATCGCGTAGAACAAGTCACCGAAGCAGGTGCCCAACCCCAGCCAGAATCCTTGCCAGTAACCGCGCTGCATTGCCAGCGTGATCATTGCGATGTTGGCCACGCCAATGTCCAGGCACAAAGAAAGGCTCAGCAAAAAGCCGCTGGTGAATTCCATGTCGGGTTCCGTCGAATAAAGATTTAAGGCAGCTGTATGAAACGCGCAGCAGGATATCGAGTTTGCAATGGCTTGCCGATGGTGGTTTGGAGAAAATCAGGCCATTTTTTAGACCAATTACAGGTTTTTTTCTACACAACTACTGTGACGTCGACAGCCACGGCTAAAATCCCTGGCCGACCATTGGGCCTTGCGCCGTCGCCAGGAGTTACGTTGGAACTTCATCATTCAGGGCTGCAAGGACCTGGCCGAACAACTCGGGTTTTCACACAAGACCATTTCCGACACCTACTCGCGCCAGCCCAGCATAGAGCTGACCGCCTGAATATTCTGAAGAAATGGGAGGCGATCATCCTGCCGTTGCGCCATCCGACTCAGGAAGGCATACATCAGTACCGATGAGCCATATGCCTGAACAAAACCTGACTCATGAAACCTTTGTGAGAGCGTGACGTACCAATCCTACCGTGAGCCTGTCGGTCGCCACCTGCGCCTTGCGAGTAAAAAAATGCAGTTGTATGATGTCCGTCAACATCACTTCAGCTCGTGTTCAGTGCAGCGGCGCATTTAATGTAAATCCAGGCCCCACGCTTGGCCGATGCAGCCCAAACCAATCCCGTTCAAAAAAACAAAAGGAGAAGCAGATGCCTACCGTTCTCGGCCAGAACTTCATCGCTGGCGCCCGTAGCGCCCTCGGCGAACCACAACATAAAAGCCTCGACGCCACCACTGGCGAAGCACTGCCCTACAGTTTTTATCAGGCCACCGACGCAGAAATCGACGCTGCCGCCCTCGCCGCCAAAGACGCGTTCCCTGCCTATCGTCAATTGAGCCCGGCACGTCGCGCTGAATTTCTTGAAGCCATCGCCGACGAACTCGACGCGCTGGGCGATGACTTCGTGGCCATCGTTTGTCAGGAAACCGCGTT
>NZ_DASWOT010000143.1:0-53803 GCF_036404235.1 Pseudomonas sp. | reverse complement strand
CTGTCGATTTAACCTGCAAATCGAAGCACTTCGGCCCTGCTTACTTCGTCCAACTCTTTGATTACCAAGGAGTTTTCCGTTTCGTCTGCGCCGGAAGTGGGGCGAATTATAGACACATCCAACACCCCGTCAACAGTTAATCTCAAAATCTCTTCAATTAACTCAAATACAAACCTGGGTTCTGCGTGAAAACCCTTTATTAAGGTGCTGATTGACCATCCTTGCGGTTCTTTGACCCTGCGGGCGCCGCGCTGGCTTTGCAGATTGAGAAGCCGTTACACGATGTCGCTAGCATTTTTAACGCTGTTAGGCCATGTTTACCCACGCTGCTGCTTCATCTAGAAATAGCACGGTTGTTGGCTTAGGCAAGGCAAGCGAATTCAAGCTAGGTACTGAGCGGCACATGCCGGTCAGGTAAGGAACTGAATGAAATACATTTTTATAATCCTGACCATTGTGGCTGTTGCCGGGTGCGCCGCCACCTCAAAACCCGTGAAGCAGGGAAAGCGTGGCATCCATATCAATTGTTCTGGTCTTTCATCCTCTTGGGATCAATGCTACGAACTGGCAACCAATTCCTGCGAATCGAAAAACTACCGGATCATTGCCAAATCAGGCGACTCGGCAGAAGACCCAGGCGACTATCCTTTTGGGTTAAACCCCGCCGGGTACACCAGCCGCAGCATGATCATCATCTGCAAAAAGCCACTCTCACCTTAATCGCGCTCCGCCAGCCCATGGATTTACTGAATAAGTAAATCACGACTGGCGCCTGCCGCTGCCTGCTGCCGGACCCAGTTCGACGACGATGCCCCAAAGCGCCCGTCGACGGCGCAATGAAAGCAACGCAGTATTCGAATGGCTGAGCGGACCACCTCAAACGCAATACAAAAGCTATAGGGCGCTGACTCAAACGGCCGCAGTGCGGGCCCTCAACCACTCCAGCGCAGCGCCCTGTAGCAAAGGACTCAACCGCACATTAACCTGCGCGTGGTAGTCATTGAGCCAAGTTCGCTCATCTTGGGTTAACAGGCTGATATCGAGGCAGCGTGTGTCGATTGGGCACAATGTCAGTGTTTCGAACTTGAGAAACTCGCCAAATTCGCTCTTGCCAGCCTCGCGGTTGATCACCAGGTTTTCGATGCGCACCCCCCATTGGCCAGGGCGATATGTTCCCGGTTCGATGGAGGTAATCATTCCTGGCAGCATCGCGGTCTGGGGAGTTGCCGACGCCTGGTAGGCGATCACTTGCGGACCTTCGTGGACATTCAAGAAATAACCCACCCCGTGACCTGTGCCATGACCGTAGTTAACGCCTTCGGCCCACATCGGCGCACGGGCGATAGCATCTAGCAATGGCGATAGAATCCCGCGCGGAAAATGTGCTCTGGACAGCGCAATCACGCCCTTGAGTACCCGTGTGCAATCTCGCTGTTGCTCGGCGCTCGGAGTGCCGATCGGCACCATTCGGGTAATGTCAGTGGTGCCGCCCAAATACTGGCCGCCCGAATCGATCAGCAACAGCCCATCGCCTTCAATCTGCGCGTGCTCTTGTTCGGTAGCGCGGTAGTGCGGCATCGCGCCGTTACTATTGAAGCCTGCGATGGTGGCGAAACTTTGCGAGATATAGCCTGGACGACGCTCCCGTGCCGCGCTGAGTTTTTCATCGATTGTCAGCTCGCTGACCGGCTCATTACCCAACGCCGAATCCAGCCAGGCAAAGAACTCGCACAACGCCGCGCCATCCTGCTCCATTGCCTGGCGGATGTGCTGGGTGTCAGCCTCGCTTTTTTGTGACTTGAACAGCGTTGTCGGGTTCAAGCCCTCGATCAGTGTCACTTCACTGTTAAGACAGTCGAGCAAACCGCACGTCACGCGAGCGGGGTCCACCAGCAACCGCGCCTGCGCCGGCACTTCGCTCAGGGCAGCGCCAATCTGGGCGTACTCGCGCAAGGTGATACCTTCGCTTTCCAATGCCTGACGCAAAGCGGCGTCAACCTTGTCTGAGCCGACAAATAGACTGACGCTGTCCGGGCCAATCAGGGCGAACGAGATGAACACAGGATTGTAAGAAACATCAGCCCCCCGCAGGTTGAACAGCCAAGCGATATCATCGAGTGTCGCAATAAAATGCCAGTCGGCACCCCGCTCAGCCATAGTGCTGCGCAACCGCTGCAGCTTCTCGGCGCGCAACACCGTCGCCTGAGGTGCTTGGTGCTCATAAATAGCCTGAGCAGGTAATGCCGGCCGGTCCTGCCAAAGCTCTATTAGCGGGTCCAGGTCTGTACGCAAACGTGCGCCGCTTATAGAGAGGTTGTTGACCAGCGTGCGCGAGGACGCCACAGCCATGACGGCACCGTCGACCGCAACGACCGTATCGGCTTTCGCTTGCTCGGCCAGCCATTCGAGCGGGCCAGGCTGCCCCGGCTGCAACTTGACCAAGTCGATGCCACTGCCCGCCAACTCCTTACTGGCCTGCTCCCAATAACGGCTGTCAGCCCACAGGCCAGCAAACGCCTGGGTCACGATCAGCGTACCGACTGAGCCGTGAAAACCGGAAAGCCATTGCCGCCCCTGCCAATAACCCGGCAGGTATTCAGATAAATGAGGATCGGCCGAAGGTACCAGCCAGGCATCGATACCTTCTCGACTCATCAAGGCACGTGCCCGTGACAAACGTTCAGCAACCACTCCATTGGTTTTCGACTGCGTGTTCATTGATTCTCCTGCTCGAAATTTGCGTAGCACGGATCAGATAATGGAGCAGTGCTCATGGCCGAGCAACCGCGAGACACCCGCAGCTTTGACACCGCCTGTTGCGTGAATGAGTAAAGGCCCTATCCCGACCTCACCGCCTGGATGCATGCGCGGTGTCTTCCGGTTTTATTGGCGGGCGCAAGTCAACTCACAAGTCCCTTATACCCGTGCTAGTGAGGCTTATAAGAAGCAGTGATAGTGTTCAGCTCAAACTTAGAGCGCTACAGATAAAACAGATAACAACCTTTATATGACTACTGAGCAATTCCCAAACGCAAAAAGTTCAATTAATGAGCGCCATAAAACCGATACCCCAAGCTGGCGCCCAACTTCTGACGTTAGAAAATCGTCTTTTACAGCGTCTTCCCTACGCAGAACGTCGAAACGTCCCACGGCCGAAAACCGTCATTGCACCGGGATAGCGCGTATGATGTTTTTTTGACTCCGTTATAAATCAATGAGTTACAGATAAAAAACACCCACTTATCAAAAACTTAACAGAATGTTGGCGAAATAATTTGACAGAAAGTGCGCTGCCGTCGATATATATCCCTGTCGGATGTTTTCCAGAAGTGCAGCGGTGCCATTAGAGCGCTACGCGGAACTCATCCCGATATTACCTTTCTGTTACTGCCAACGAAGTTAGTTGCCCCATGGCGTATGTCTAGCGTCAGTGGCGATGTGTTGGGCAAAAGAAAATTTCAAAATAACTGAGTGTGCTCGGTGGGGCGGTAGCTTTGTCCGGAGAAAGCATTGAGTCGCTCAATTGCACTCAATGATTCAAGTACTTGGCAGTCACCCGCATCACCCGAAAAGAACAGCAGGATCTGCAGATTCTGGCGGTAGCGTGCCTGAATGCCCCACTTGATGCCGAGGCACAAACAGGTAGCGACACCGGGCCCTGCGCTTTCACACTACCTTCCTTCAAAGGGCTCAACGCAATGCCACTATCTTTCGACACGGATGAGCGGCAGGTTCAACGCCTGGCTGACGAAATAGATACCCACGGCTTTGCCAAATTGAGCAGCGCCGTTAGCGACACCGACCTCGCACAACTGCGTGCCTGGACCGACGCTCAGGCGCAACAACACCAAGGTGAATACTTTGCGTATCACGGCGAACAAATGCTTGCCGGCAGCCTGCTCGCCACTTTCTGGGCAGACCCCAAACTGAAGCATCTGCTGGCAGGCTTATATCGTCGAGCTGCCAAACGGGACGCCGCCAGTGAGCAAATCTTCCCGGTGCTGCGCTGCGTTCAAGGCGCCCACGGCCAACGCGAATCCAACTGTTTTCACTACGATGCGAGCCTGGTCACCGCACTTATTCCTGTGTTCATTCCCACGCAGGGTGCAGAACGCGGCGACTTGATGTTGTTCCCCAACCTGCGTGGGGTGCGGTCCTGGGTGCTGTTCAACGTGATTGAAAAGGCCCTTCTGCAAAACCGCCTAACCCGTGCGTTGATTGGCAAAGCCATGCAGCGCGGTTGGCTCAAGCCTTACGTTCTGAAGCTCGAACCCGGAAACATTTATTTCTTCTGGGGCTATCGGACCTTACACGCGAACAAAGCCTGCAGCCCTGAAGTAAAACGCGCCACTGCACTGTTTCACTTCGGCGATCCCCATACCGGAAGTCTGGCGACACGATGGATCCTCAAGTTCAACCAGGGCCGCGCCCGCCGGATCAGCAATAAAACCGGTAACCAACCCCCGGCATCCACACAGGGTTAGGTCACTGAACTTGCGTTTTACCCGCCTTAGCGCACTTCGTCCGACATGGAGGCTTCGATGATCAACGTAACCAAGACCTATCTAGGTGATATCGACAAGTTCAAGACCTACGTAGAAGGTATCTATTCCCGCGGTTGGTTGACCAACCATGGTCCGCTGGTGTGCGAGCTTGAAGCGCGCCTGCGCGATTACCTTGGCGTCAAACACGTCATTCTGACCAACAATGGCACCCTCGCCCTGCAAGTTGCCTATCGCGCACTGGGCCTGAGTGGCAGCGCCGTGACCACCCCTTTCAGCTTTGTGGCCACCAGCAGTTCGCTGCAATGGGAAGGCATTCGCCCCATCTTCGCCGACATCGATGCACAGACCTGGAATATCTCGCCAGATCACATTGAGAGCAGGATCGTCTCCGACACCACCGCAATCGTCGGCACGCACGTATTTGGCAACCCCTGTGCGGTTGAGCGCATCGAAGCGATTGCCCGTAAGCACAATCTGAAAGTGGTGTATGACGGCGCCCATGCGTTCGCCGTACGTCACGCGGGCAAATCAGTGCTCAATTGGGGTGACATCAGCACCTTGAGCTTCCATGCGACCAAGCTGTTTCACACCATCGAAGGTGGCGCGATCATCACCAACGACGATGAATTGGCACGCCGCGTTTACTTACTGTGCAACTTCGGCATCGCCGACGTCGACAAGATCGAAGGCATCGGCATCAACGCCAAGCTCAACGAATTCTCCGCAGCCATGGGCCTGTGCATCCTCGACGACATTGAGAATATTCTTCAGGAACGTGCTGAAATCGCTGAGCGCTATGTCAGCCGACTCGCTAACTACGTTGACCTGCAGCGGGCCGAATACGACAGCGAACTCAACAACAGCTACTTCCCGATCGGTCTGGCCGACGAGCAGCAATTACTGCGGGTACGCACCGCACTGAACACCAACGGTATCAACCCACGCCGTTATTTCTACCCGTCGCTGGACACCCTTGAGTATCTGCAACCACAAGCTGCGCAAACAGCTTCGCGCGCGCTCAGTGAGCGCGTGCTCTGCCTGCCGATTTACCCCGGTTTGAAGCTTGAAGATCAGGAACGCGTGATCAATACGATCATCGCCGAATGCAGCGTGGGTCGTGCGCAGTATCAGGTTCCTAATCTCGCTCAGGTTATTTAGTCATCATGCAGACCAGACGCTCAGTCATCCGCAACACCGTGTTGAGCTATGCAGGTCAGGCCTACGCCTTATTGGTAGGGATTCTGATCATGCCGTTTTACCTCGGCCATCTTGGCGCCGAGGCCTACGGTCTGATCGGATTTTTTTCGGTGATGCAGGCCTGGTTGCAATTGCTCGATGCGGGCCTGTCGCCCAGTCTGGTTCGCGCAGTGGCTCATCAGCAGGGCACATCGGCGGCCGAACGCAGTACCGGCCGACTGCTGCGCTCGTTCGAAATGATCTTCCTGCCGCTGGCGACTGTTTGTTGCCTGGCGATGTATCTAGGCAGCACATGGATTGCGCTTCACTGGCTTAACGCAAAAGAGTTGAGCACGCAGACGCTGATCGACTGCATTAGCCTGATGGGACTCATCATCGCGCTACGACTGTATTCGACGCTCTATAAAAGTGGCATTCAGGGCCTTGAACAACACGCCTGGCTGAACGCCGCCAACGTGATCATCGCCACCCTGCGTTACTTCGGCGGGTTGTTGCTGGTGAGCAAGTACTCGCAAGACCCGATCGATTTTTTCATCTTCCAGGCTGCGGTAGGCGTGATCGAAACCTTGATCTTCGCGGCCAGGGCCTACCAGCAGATGCCGACGCCAAAGTGGTACACCGGCTTCGACTGGCGCCTGGTGAAACCGATCATCCCGTTCGCGGCAAATATGTCCGGCGCCGCGATCCTATGGATTCTGCTAACGCAGATCGACAAGGTGCTGCTCTCGGAACTGCTGCCACTCAATGAGTATGGTTACTTCTCGTTGGTGGCGCTGATCACCACCGGCATCATGATGCTGAGCAACCCCGTGGCGCAGACACTACTGCCGCGCTTGACCGTGTTGATGGCCGAGGGTCGCCGGGATGAAATGCATGCGCTGTTCCTCGCCGCGCATCGTTTCATTTGCACCTTCATGTTTCCGCTGGCGGCATTGATTGCGTTGCACGCCGACTCAATGGTCTACGCCTGGTCAGGCGATCAGGCCGCCGCGCAATGGTGCCGCTCGATCTTGCCGTGGTACTCGCTAGGCAGCGCAATCATGGCCGTCAGCGCGTTCCAGTTTTACCTGCAATACGCCTACGGCCAGATGTATTTGCACATGTGGTACAGCGTGATATCGGCGCTGATCACGGTACCGGCGATGTTCCTGGCGATTCATTACTACGGCGCCTTCGGTGCCGCGATCACCTGGTTTGTATTGCGCATCGTGTCATTTGCCATCTGGCCGGCGATTGTTCACAACCGGCTGGCGCCAGGGATTCACGCCCAATGGCTGCGAGATGTCATTCGCATCAGCGTGATGACCGCTATCGGCCTTGCGATCAGCGAGCCGGTCTTTCGCATGATCGCCAGCGAAGACCGATTGAATACGTTCATGGGACTTGCCGTCAGCGGCCTGATCACATTGGTCGTGGTGGTCGCCAGCTACAAGCCACTGGTGACGAAGATTTCCGTTCTGTTCAGCAAATTGAGTACATGAGCCATGGATGCCATTAGTAAAAAGACGAGCACCGAGCAATCTCCCGCTCCCCTGTTGAGCATCGTTTGCCCGGCCTACAACCAGCAAGCCTACATCGCTCAGACGCTGGACGCCTTTCTGGCCCAGCAAACGACATTTGACTTCGAGATCCTGGTCAATGACGACGCCTCCACCGACGGCACGGCCAGTATCATTGCCGACTATGCCAAGCGTTATCCGTCGCTCATCCGCCCTTTCTACAGTGAAGTGAATCAGTATTCGCAAGGCAAGCCCTCGGTACCGGGCCTGTTCGGCGTCGCACGCGGCCGCTACATCGCTTACTGCGAGGCCGACGATTACTGGACCGATCCGCGCAAGCTGCAAATCCAGGTGGACTTTCTCGAAAGCCATCCGGATTACGTGCTCACCTATCACGACGCCATCTCCTTCGATGCCAACGGACAGTACGGCATTCAACTGCAAGGCAAACTGCGCGGCGATGCCACCTCACTGGAACTGCAGCAAGCCCGGCCGATCTCGACCTTGACTACTTGCTTTCGCAACGTGTTCGACAAGCTGCCGCCGGAATTGCAGGCAGCCCCGCTCAATGACCTTGTGTGGTGGTCGTTGCTGGGTGCTTTTGGCAAAGGCAAGTTCCTTGGCGAAATCAAACCTGCCGCCTACCGATTGCATGCTGGAGGTGTGTTCTCAATGCGCTCAAACAAACGAAAGCTGCACATGAGCCTGCAAACCGCCGGGGCGCTGGCGAACTACTACAACCGCTTGGGCAACCAGAAACTGTATGAGCACTTCCTGATGCAGCTGGTGGGTTACTCGCTATCGGCCATGACCCCGCAAAACAAGGTGATCGCACTGTCGCAGGTGGCTCTGAATTTCAGCACCAACATCAGCAAAAGACTGGTGCCCACGTTCAGCAAAGGCCATGTTCAGTAATGTTCTGGTGGTCTGCGTCGGCAATATTTGTCGCAGCCCCATGGCCGAAGCCATGCTCTTGCAACGTGTCTCGAAAGCAGGGGTTTTGGTTTCATCGGCCGGCACCCACGCCATGCTCAGCTCGACCATGGACCCGCTTGCCCAGGCAGTCCTGCAGGTCAACGGTGTGTCCCCACACAAACATCGTAGTCGTCAAGTCGATGTGCAGATGCTGCATCAGGCCGACCTGATCCTGCTGATGGAACACAGCCAAACGCAAAGCGTGCTCAAGCTTGCACCGGAAGTACGTGGCAAAACGTTTTTGATTGGCAAATGGCAGCACGAACTGGAAATAGCCGACCCGTATCGACGCCCGAAACTAGCCTTTGAACAGACCTACGAGCAGCTTTCGCGTTGCGTCGACGACTGGCTTCCTTATCTTCAGTCAGGAGAAACAAGATAAATGACCGTCATGAACCGTACTTCCCTGGAGGACTTTCAGGACTCCCGGATCGATTTGGCGACTATCTTGCGCACATTATTCGATCACAAAGGAATGATTGCATCGATTGTTGGTGTTTGCGCCCTGCTGGGCCTGACCTACGCGATCATTGCAACGCCGATTTACCAGGCCAACGCGATGATTCAGATCGAGCCTAAGAAGATCGGTATTGAGGGTCGCACTGAAATCAACAGCAAGCCGCTGTCGGTGTCCCAGGCGACCACCGAAATCGAGCTGATCAAATCTCGCGCCGTGCTGGGCAAGGTCGTC
This sequence comes from Pseudomonas sp., assembly GCF_036404235.1. GTDB lineage: Bacteria > Pseudomonadota > Gammaproteobacteria > Pseudomonadales > Pseudomonadaceae > Aquipseudomonas. The sequence goes on along the minus strand of NZ_DASWOT010000143.1, from coordinate 44,936 downwards.
GAAGACCTGAAACTCAACATCGTGCAGAAGCCAAATTACGTACCTGGCATCGGCGCCTATATGGCTCGCCGTTTCAAGCCTGATCACGAAGGTGCATTGGCCGATCCCATGTTCGGCATGAACAGCTACGCCTGGGGTGGCGAAAAAATCGACATCTTCCAGCTGGAAGTACCCGATGCCCTACAGGGGGCGAAACTGACGTTGGTGGCCGGTCAGCCTGGCAACTTCTCGCTGTATGACGATGATCACACGCTGCTGCTCAGCGGCCCGATCAATCAAACGGTCGAAGGTCACGGGGTAAAAATCCAGGTCGCCGCGCTCAACGCTCGCCCGGACACTGAGTTCACCGTGGTCAAGCAGCGCACCCTGACCAGCGCACTGGACTACCAGGATCGTCTGAAAATCCTTGAGGCCGGCAAGGACTCGGGGATCGTTTACCTGTCGATTCAAGATCCCGATCCGGTGCTGGCCAAACGCATCCTCAACGAAGTCAGCCGCCTGTATGTCCGTCAGAACGTGGAACGCAGCTCGGCCGAGGCGGCTCAGCGTCTGGAGTTCCTGCGTTCGCAATTGCCTGCCGTGCGTAAACAACTGGAGCAGTCGGAAACGGCATTGAACAACTTCCAGACCAGTGCCAAGTCAGTCGACCTGAGCATCGAGACCAAAGCGGTACTCGATCAGGTGGTGAAACTTGATGGCACCCTGTCGGAACTGAAAATGAAGCGCGTTGAAATTGAACGCCTCTACACACCGGAACACCCGACGTATCGCGGGTTGATTACGCAGATCGGTCAGATCGAAGCGCAGAAACAGGGTTTGCTGAAGAAGATCGAAGCGTTGCCTGCCACTCAGCAAGAACTGCTGCGCCTGACCCGCGACATGCAAGTCACCTCGCAGACCTACACCCTGTTGCTCGACAAGAGCCAGGAACAAGACATTCTGCGTGCCGGCAGCATCGGGAACGTGCGAGTCATCGACAACGCCGACGCCAACGTCGAAGAACCGGTCAAACCGATGAAGAAAATCATCGTCTTGATCGCGACACTGGTAGGCCTGTTGATCGCTGTCGCAACTGTATTCGTGCGTCAGGCCTTCTACCGGGGCGTCGACAACCCGGAAGTGATCGAACACCTCGGCATGCCGGTGTACGCGTCACTGCCGTTCTCGCGCCAGCAAGAACGCATGGACAAGACCACCCAGAGCGGACGGGTGAACAAAGGCTCGAAATTGCTCAGCGTCAGCGCGCCCACAGAACTGGCCATCGAGTCGTTACGCAGCCTGCGTACCAGCCTGCATTTCGCAATGCTTGAAGCGCGCAACAACGTGTTAATGATTTCAAGCCCCACACCCGGCGTGGGCAAGTCGTTCGTCTCCAGTAATCTGGCGGTGATCATCGCCCAGACTGGCAAGCGCGTCCTGCTGATCGACGCCGACATGCGCAAGGGCTACCTGCACAAGGTGTTCAACCTGACGCCCAAGCATGGTTTGTCTGACACGCTGGCCGCCCGGTTAACGAGCAAGGAAGTGATCAATCACACCGAAGTGCGCAACCTGGACTTCATCTCTTGTGGTTTCGCGGCACCCAACCCGTCGGAGTTGTTGATGCATGACAACTTCAACAAGCTGATCAGCGAACTTGCACCGCTGTATGACCTGGTGCTGGTCGATACCCCGCCGATTCTCGCGGTCACCGACGCCACTCTGGTGGGGCGTCAAGCAGGCACCTGCCTTCTGGTGACGCGTTTCGGCCTGAGCACCGCCAAGGAAATCGAAGCGTCCAAGCGGCGCCTGGGCCAGAACGGCATCGTTATCAAAGGCGCGATCTTCAACGGCGTACTGCGCAAGGCCTCGACCGCCGATTACGACTGCGCAGCGTATGGATACGACTACACAACGGTTCGCAAATAACAAAACCGTTCACGCACAACTGGAGACGTAAATGGCCAGGACCATTGCAGTGATGCAGCCCTACCTATTCCCCTATCTGGGCTATTTCCAGCTTATCGGCGCAGTAGACGTCTTCGTCCTGGGAGACGACCTACAGTACATCCGGTCAGGCTGGGTCAATCGCAACCGCATTTTGCACAACAATGAGGCGAAGATGATCACCTTCCCTCTCAAGAAAGACCGCTTCCAGTTGCCGATCAACCAGCGGCAACTGTGCGACAACTTCAACGAGGAAGCTGAACGCCTGATCAGGCTCATCAAGCATTGCTACATCAAGGCGCCGTACTTCGCCCAAGTGATGCCACTGATCGAAAGGTTGATTCGTTTCCCGCAACAAAACATCGCGCTTTATGCCGAACATGCAATCCGTGAAATGTGTGCTTATCTACACATCGTCACACCGATTATGCGCGGTTCCGACCTGATTCTGGGCAATCCGGCGGATAAGCAGGAACGCATCATCCGCATTGCTCATACCTTTGAAGCGACGACCTTCGTCAATCCAGAGGGCGGATCGGTGCTGTACGACCGTGATCACTTCGCCCGCAACGGGCTGCTGGTGCGTTTCTTCCGGATGAATCCGGTGGTTTACCGGCAGTTCAGGCAGCCCTTCGTTGCCAATCTGTCGATCATTGATGTGCTGATGTTCAATTGCGTCGAGCAAGTCCAGCAACTGCTTAGCTGTTACACACTGGACAAGGATGGACCGGTGACTGAACCCGACCTGCTGGGCGGGCTCGCGCAACATCCTGACGTCGTATCTACCTTGTCGAACCGGATTGCAGTGGAGTGAAGAATATGTCTCAAACCCATAATCCCGCGCGCTGGTACTTGATTCAAACCAAGCCTCGTCAGGAAGCCCGCGCCGAAGAACATCTGCAGCGTCAATGTTTTGAGTGCTACCGCCCACTCAAGACCGCCGAGAAAAAGCGTGGCTCGCGGGCGGTGGCCGAGGAAGAGTTATTCCCAGGCTATCTGTTCATCCGCATGGACCAAACCCATGACAACTGGTATCCGATCCGGTCTACCCGGGGCGTTGCACGCATCGTGACGTTTGGTGGCCTGCCCGTTCCGGTGCAGGATGTGCTGATCGATCAGATCCGCGAACGACTGCTGGCGCCGCCGCCCAAGCTTGAGTTTCAGCAAGGTGAAGCGGTGCGCATTACCGCGGGTGGCTTCAGCGACGTCGAGGCCATTTTCCTGACAGCCGACGGCGACGAACGGGCGATCATCTTGCTCAATCTGTTGCAACGCGAGCAGAAAGTCACCCTCCCCGTCAGCAGCCTGGCTCGGATCGAAGCTCGGGTCTGAAAACACGGGCTCCCTGTAGGAGCCAACGTGTTGGCGAGTCAGCTGACGCGATGTGCCAGCCCTGACGCTTTGCCAACACGTTCGCTCGTACGGATGAATTCACCAGCTCGCCATTCCCTTGGCCGCGCCCTGCCGTTGCCCTTCGCCCTTCTTCGCCCCGGAACTCACCATGACCAACAAAACGACTCTGGTGACGCTCACCTATGGTGATCGTTTCAATTATCTGCACACGCTCGTCAGCCGCTCGTTGGAAAGTCCGCTGATTGACCGAGTAATCATCGTCAGCAATGCCTCAAGCGCACCGCTGGAGACCTTGCGTCGCAGTTGGCCCGATCAGGTCAGCGTGATTTATCTGCACGAGAACACAGGTTCTGCCCGCGGCTATTCGGTGGGGATTCAGGCCGCACTGGACGCCGGTGCCGAGCATATCTGGCTGATGGATGACGACAACGCACCGACCATCAATGCCATCGCCACTCTGCACAAGGTGTTGGACGACCGTAAAATCATCGATGGCGAAGACAAGGCCGCCGTGCTGGGTTTCCGCCCGACACATCAGGCCGACATCGCCGCCGGCGTGCCGAAGCGCTTTGCCATTCAGCGTCGCTCCAGCTTCTTCGGCTTCCACATCGCGCAATTGCCTTACAAGATCTGGCGTCGTTTGCCGTGGGGTAGGCCACAGCGAACGGAGAAAAAACTGCAGATAGTGCAGTTGCCGTTTGCCACCTATGGCGGGCTGCTCGCCCACCGCAACGTGTATCGCCGGATCGGCTTGCCGCTGGACGCATTGATGCTCTATGCAGACGATAGCGAATACACCTGGCGCATTACCGCTGGCGGTGGACGGATCTTCCTGGTGCCGGATGCCCTACTCGATGACTTGGAGAGTTCCTGGAACATCAAAGCACGCACCAACAACATCTATGAAAGCTTCCTGTTGGGCGGCTCGGATTTGCGGGCCTATTACGGCGCGCGTAACCAAGCCTGGTTCGACAAAAATATCTGGTCCAACTCATCGATGCTGTACAGCCTCAACCGCTGGGTATTTTTCCGCCTGCTGCGCTTGATTGCCAAGCGACGTGGCGCCGAAGAGCGCTTGAGTCTGATCGAAAAGGCCATCCGCGACGGCGAGTCCGGCGTGCTGGGTCTGAATCAATCGTATCCGCTATGAAAATACTGTTCATCAACAGCCTTTATTCACCTCACATTGGCGGCGGCGCAGAAATCATTCTTCAGCGCACTGTCGAAGGGCTGCAACAACGTGGCTGCGAGGTTTGCGTGCTGGCCACCGGCCCCGACGTCGGCCTGGCCGTTGACACGGTCAATCAGGTCAAGATCTACCGCGCCGGATTGCATAACTTCTACTGGCAGTTCAACGCACAGCGGCCAGGCCGGCTGGCTCGTCTGGGCTGGCATGTGCGCGATCGCTACAACGGCGCCATGCGCGCCTATGTCAAGCAAGTGATCGAACAGGAACAACCGCACGTGGTGGTATGCCACAACCTGGCGGGCTGGTCAGTGTCCGTGTGGGATGAAATCACCGCTGCCGGACTGCCCATCGTTCAGGTGCTGCATGACATGTACCTGATGTGCCCCAGCAGCAACATGTTCAAAAAGGGTCGTTGCTGCGAGCAACAGTGCAGCAGTTGCCAGCGCTTTCGCAAAGGCCACGACGCTCGCTCGACGCAAGTCTCGACGGTGGTCGGAGTCAGCCGCTTCATGCTCGAAAAGTTGCAACAACAAGGTTACTTCAGTGCCGCACGCGGTTATGTGGTGCATAACGCCAGTCCCTATGCGGCGGTGCCTACCCTCCACCCTCTGCGACACCGTGCGCCCTCGGTGAAAAAGGCGCCTTTGCGCTTCGGCTACATGGGCACCTTGTCTGAACAGAAAGGCGTGCGTTGGTTGATCGAACAATTTCAACGCTTGCCCTTCGACGCGACGCTGCAGATCGCCGGGCGAGGACAACTCAATGATGAGGCGCAACTCAAGGCCTTGGTGACATCGCCGAACATCAGCTTTGTCGGTTACCAGAAACCTGAAGTGTTTTACCGCCAGCTCGACGTTGCCGTTGTGCCGTCGATCTGGAACGAACCGTTCGGCATGGTCGCCGTCGAGGCTTGCGCACATTCGGTGCCGGTCATCGCCAGTCGCATGGGGGGACTGCCGGAAATCATCCAGGACTCACTCAACGGTTTGCTGTGCAACCCGCAAGATCCAGATTCGCTGGGGCACGCGATGCTTACATTGCACCAGCAACCGGAATTGCTCCAGCGCCTGAGTACGCAAGCCAGGCTCAGCGTCACATCATTGTTGAACCTGGACCTGATGCTCGACAGTTACCAGGGCATCTTCACCCAGACCGTACAGGACAACATTGCGCATCCAGACCCGTTTATCGCATCCAATACCGTTTGACTCACATCCTTGGCTCTCCCCCTGAAAAGCCCGAGCCACACCGCAGGTGATGCTGGCTGTTCTTACCTACGGCCCGAGACCTACCTGAGCAAGCGCTCCGGACCGTGCCTCTTCATTGAGACAAACCATGCCCAACACGCGCCTGACAAGGTTACGACAACCGTTGATGGTTCTTCTGCTGGGCTTGTTTTTCAGCCGTGTAGCGCTCGCCGATGAGTCGTTCATCATCGGCGTCGACACTCACCTGATGAACAAAAGCGCCACTTCAGCCAAAGCGTTGCAGATGCTTGAAGCGGCCGGTGTCGATTCAGTTCGCGACGATGCCTACTGGTCGAGCGCCGAGCCACGACGAGGCCTGATGAGGATCGAACCCGCCTGGCAGGCCTTCTTGAGTAAAGCCCAGGAGCATCATTTGCGTCCGCTGTTGGTGCTCGGTTACGGCAACCCGTTTTACGACAACTACGCAAAACCGCGTGTCCCAGCAGTCAGGGAAGCGTTCGGTAATTACGTCAAGTTCGTCACGCGGCAGCTGATCGACAGCGTGGACTTCTACGAAATCTGGAACGAGTGGGACAAAGAAAACCCCGTGGACCCGGCGTTCGCCAAGGACTACAGCGTGCTGGTTGAGGAAAATGCCCGGCGTATCCGTAGCAATGAACGGCCAATGACAATTCTTGCGGGGGCGGTCACAAGTCAAGGCATGGACCTGGGGTTTGCCGACCGGCTGGTGGAGTCAGGGATTCTCGATCATGTCGATGGGCTGTCGCTGCACCCGTATGTGCATTGCCGCTACGAAGAGCGTCACACGCCGGAGCGCTGGATCGCCTGGTTGCGCTGGGTGAACGCAGACCTCAGAACCATCGCAGCCCGCCCGGTGCCGTTGTACCTGACGGAGATGGGTTGGCCGAGTAACGACAGCAAGTGCGGGGTCGGTGAACAACTGCAATCGGCGTATCTGGCCCGCAGTTTTTTCCTGGCCCAGACACTGCCAGACATCAAGGGATTGTGGTGGAACGGCCTGCTCAATGATGGCGCCGACCGCCATGACCCGGAACAGAATTTTGGCCTGCTCAATCAGGACCTCAGCGTTAAACCTGCGTACCTGACCCTGAAAGCCATCAGTCCGACGCTGCACGAATACAGTTACGACGCGGAAAAAAGCCGTGAAACAGACTCGCAATACTTGCTGCGGTTTGCCAAGGGTTCGGAGCAGATCCTGGTGGCCTGGAGCACAGGCCTGGCCCGTCCGATCAGGGTCGAGGCGAGCAGCGTGCTGCACGGCAATGTGCATTACATCGACACCACGCACCCCCAGAACGGCCTGGTCGACAGCGGTATCCCGTGGTCCTGCAACGACGGTCGCTGCTCGGCACAGGTGCCAATAGACGAGTTTCCGAAAATTATCAGCCTGGGCACCCGGCCAGCGCTGTTCGCCTCGCCCTGAGGCTTAACCAAGGCTTGTGCCCAACACGCTTGTGCCCGCTGCGCGAGCGGCCTTCAGGTCGAGGCGTTTCTGGATCTGACTTCCCAACGACCCATCACCTTTACAACAGGTCGCCCCCGATGATTGTGATCAATGCACGCTTTCTCACGCAGGAACTTCGCGGTGTTCAACGCTTTGCAGAACAGACCTGCCTGGCGTTGAAACAACTGCGCGACGACGTGGTATTCGTCGCACCGCATGGCATCAAGATGCACGAAAGCGCTAAAACACTGGACGTCCAATGTATCGGCCGCAACAGCGGTCACTTATGGGAACAACTGGACCTGCCGCTGTACCTCAAACGTAATGCCAATCCGTTGTTGATCTCCCTGTGCAGCACCGCGCCTCTGTTTTACGGCAACCAGATCGCTACGCATCACGACATCACCTACGTGCGTCACCCGCAAAGCTACACCCGCACCTTTCGCACACTGTACCGGACCATGACGCCGATCATGCTGTCGCACACAAGATCGTTGCTGACCGTGAGCAATTTTTCCAAGGGCGAGATTTCGCAGTTCTACAAATACCCGGAGAAAAACATCCTCGTGGTACCCAACGCCGTCAGCGACGCGTTTCAACCCGGGCCGCCGCTCAAGGACCACACCGATTATTTACTCGCAGTGTCCTCGCCCAGCGCGCACAAAAACTTCAACCGGATGATTCAGGCGTTCCTGATGCTGCGCGATCACGACGATTTGCAATTGCACATCGTTGGCGCCGCCAGCGAGATTTTCGCCGATGAAAGCCTGCAACGCCTGGCCTCACGTGATTCACGCATTCGCTTTCTCGGTCGGCTCAGCGACCGAGAACTGATCGCTCAGTACCAGGGCGCCACGGCGTTCGTGTTTCCGTCGCTGTATGAAGGTTTCGGGATTCCGCCACTGGAAGCTCAGGCCTGTGGTTGCCCGGTGCTGGCGGCCAACGCTGCGTCAATTCCAGAAGTGCTGCAAGCCAGCGCCCTGTATTTCGATCCGCTGGACGTCGAGCACATCGCCTCGGCGATGGAACGCATTCTCACTGACATGCCGCTGCGTCAGTCGCTGCGCCGGCGCGGCTTGAACAACGTGTCGCGGTTTTCCTGGGAAGAGTCGGCACGTCGTGTATCGCAGCGCATCGACACCTTGATGGACATCTCCAAAGATCGGCGCGGCGCAAATAGCAGCACCCATAACCGCGGCGACAACCTGCAGCGCGAATCTCCTTCGAGCAAGCTGTGAGGCATACACATGAAACGTCTGGCCTATCTTGATGCACTGCGCGGCATTGCTGCTCTGCTGGTGGTCTTCACCCATTTGTATGTGCCGTTGATCGGGCATGTCTGGGTGCTCGACTACCTGATCGATCCGGGCAAGCTCGGTGTGCTGTGGTTTTTCATGATCAGTGGCGTGGTGATCCCGTTCAGTCTGAAGCCGGGCCCCGATGGCCCTAAGCGGTTTCTGATTTCGCGCTTTATGCGTTTGTACCCCGCTTACTGGCTTTCATTGCTGGTGTTTCTGGTGATGTTGAAACTCACCAGCGGCGTGTTTCCCTCCTGGCCACAGATCGTCGCCAACCTGAGCATGGTGCAAGCGGCCCTGGGTTTTGACGACGTGATTGGCCTGTACTGGACGCTGTTCATCGAAGTGGTGTTTTACGCGCTGTGCCTGGCGCTGTTTGTCGCCGGCAAGTTGTATGACCTGACCTCGCGCAGCCGTTGCGCGCTGGCATTCCTGTTGATGGCGTTGGCCATGAGCATGGTGCGTGCGGTGACAGAACGCAAGTTGCCCGTGGCGCTGCCGCTGGCCCTGTCATTGATGTTCTTCGGCTCCATTTGGCGCCAATGGCTGCTGGGCGAACACAGCCGTCAACTCACGCGCAATCTGCTGATGCTGCTGGGCGCGTTCGTCGTGTTACTGCCCCCGACGCTGATCATGGCTTACAGCAAAGACATGGGCACTGGCGAAACCTGGGGCCGTTACCTGTTCACTTACGCCGTGGCCATCGGCAGTTTCCTGCTGTTGACCCGCAGCGTGCGCCTCGATCATCCGCTGTTGGTGTGGCTCGGCGCGGTGAGCTACTCGCTGTATCTGTTGCACCCGTCGATGTTGATGCTGAGCGAGTTTCTGCTCGCCCCCACTGGCGCCCCGGCGCTGATCGTCGCGCTGTTCGCAACGTTGCTGACCCTGGGCGCTGCCCACCTGAGCTTTAGCTTGATCGAAACGCCTTTCATCCAGCTGGGTAAACGCCTCAATAACCGCAATGCCAAGACGCAGCCTGTCAGCGTCTGACGTAGCACTTGCGTCAACACAGGAAGTGGGAGGTCCCTTGCGAGCTTGGCTCGACGTGCAGGGCTTTTCTTCGGCCGCTAAAGCAGAGAATCCAATGAAAATTGCAATCGTCCATGACTGGCTGGTGACCTACGCTGGTGCCGAACGGGTACTGGCTTCCCTGATCAACATCTGGCCCGAGGCGGACCTGTTTTCCGTCATCGACTTCCTCAGCGACGAGGATCGCGCCCACCTGGGCGGTAAAGTCGCCAAGACCACCTTCATTCAGCGCCTGCCCAAAGCCAAGACCCGTTATCAGCGATACCTGCCGCTGATGCCAATGGCCATCGAGCAACTCGACCTGTCCGGCTACGACCTGATCATCAGCAGCAGTCACGCGGTGGCCAAAGGCGTGCTGTGCGGTCCGGACCAGGTACACATCAGCTACGTGCATTCACCGATCCGTTACGCCTGGGACCTGCAGCACCAGTACCTGCAGGAAGCGGGCCTGTCCAGCGGCCTCAAAAGCAAAGTCGCACGGATGATTCTGCATTACATGCGTATGTGGGATCAGCGCACGGCGGCTGGCGTCGACGACTTCGTTGCTAACTCTTATTTCATCGGCGGGCGAATTTCCAAGGCCTATCGGCGTGAATCCACCGTGATCTATCCGCCGGTCGACACCCAAGGTTTCACCCTGCAAGAACACAAGCAGGAGTACTACTTCACCGCCTCACGCATGGTGCCGTACAAGCGCATACCGATGATCATCGAGGCGTTCGCGGCGATGCCGGACAAACGCCTGATCGTGATCGGCGACGGCCCGGAAATGGAAAAAGCCAAAGCCATCGGCGCGCCCAACGTCACCCTGCTCGGCTACCAGCCCTTCGCGGTGCTGCTGGAGCACATGCGCAATGCCAAGGCGTTCGTCTTCGCCGCCGAGGAAGACTTTGGCATTAGTCCGGTTGAAGCACAGGCCTGCGGCACCCCGGTGATCGCCTTCGGCAAGGGCGGCACGCTGGAAACCGTCTGCGGTCTGGATCATCCGCAACCCACTGGCGTGTTCTATCAGCAGCAAACGGTGGAATCGCTGGTGGCCGCAGTGGGTGAGTTTGAAGCGTCGCAGTCGCGGATCACCGCACAGGCGTGCCGCAACAATGCCGAGCGCTTTTCCAAAGAGCGCTTTGAGCAAGAGATGCGCCAGTTCGTCGAACTTCGTCTGAGTATTGCGCGTCAGGCGCGGGTGCCTGCGCAGTATCGACAAGCGCAAGCAGCACCTACGCTGGTCAGCAATGACCTCACCGCCCGCGTTGTTCCGATCAAATCTGTCTGAGCGAGCAACGTCATGAAAACCCCTTTACGCGGCATTTTGCATGCTCATCAATCATCACTTTCGGTCGCTCACCGTCTATTGGACCTGACCGTGATCGTGCTGGGTGGTTACTGCCAGAATGTGTTCACCGGCACACCCATGACTTCCGAGTCATGGATTCAAATCCTGCTGGCGGTGTTGGTCTTTCACTGGTTGGGTGAATACCACCAGTTGTATGGGTCATGGCGGGGTGAGCGGATCGTCCGTGAATTGCTCAAGGTCTTTAATTACTGGGCGCTGACGTTTGTCATTCTGCTATCGGTGGATTACCTGCTGCTCAATCACGCCGACCTGCCCGATAACGGCCAGATGACCTGGTACGCCAGCGTACTGTTGGCGTTGTGCGGCTATCGTCTGGGCATCCGCAGCCTGCTGCATGGGCTGCGCAGCCGGGGCTTCAATACCCGGCGGGTAGCGATCGTCGGCACGGGGCACTGCAGCGAACGTCTGGCGATGTCCATCGACCGCGCGCCCTGGATGGGCTTGAACTTGCTCGGTTTTTACGACGAGCAACCACAGCAGATGGACCTGGCGCGCATCGGTCGACGCATACCGGTGTTGGGGGATCTGGACCAACTGATCGTGGATGCCCGCGAAGGCCGTATCGACAAGATCTACATCACGCTGACCCTGGACAGCCAGGCACGCTTGCAGGAACTGATCAAGGGCCTGAGCGACACCACCGCTTCGGTCTATGTGATCCCGGATGTGTTCATGTTCGAGCTGTTGCATGCGCGCAGCGAAAGCATCAACGGCCTGCCCAGCATCAGCATTTTCGATTCGCCCATGGACGGCGCCTGGAGCATGGTCAAGCGCGCCGAAGACATCGTGCTGTCGAGCATCATCCTGAGCATGATCGCCCTGCCGCTGCTGCTGATTTCAATCGCCATCAAGCTGACATCGCCAGGTCCGGTGTTGTTTCGCCAACGCCGCTATGGGCTGGACGGACGCCCGATCATGGTCTGGAAGTTCCGCAGCATGAGCGTTCAGGAAAACGGCGATGTGGTCACCCAAGCCACGCGCAACGACAGCCGCATCACGCCACTGGGCGCGTTTCTGCGCCGCACCTCGCTGGATGAACTGCCGCAGTTTTTCAATGTGCTGCGCGGCGAGATGTCCATCGTCGGGCCAAGGCCACACGCCGTCGCGCACAACGAGCAGTACCGCAAGCAGGTTTCCGGCTACATGTTGCGTCACAAGGTCAAGCCAGGGATCACCGGCTGGGCACAGATCAACGGCTGGCGTGGCGAAACCGACACGCTGGACAAGATGCAGAAACGTGTGGAATTCGACCTGCAGTACATCGAGCACTGGTCAGTCTGGCTGGACATGAAAATCATCCTGCTGACGCTCTTCAAAGGCTTCGTCAACAAGAACGCTTTTTAACCGTTATTCAAAACAACCACCCACAACAAATAAAACAGCCGGGGCGACGACGCTCGGCAGGAGGTGAGCACCTGCATGAGTACCTGTAATCAGAAGTTCGGTGTTGGTAAGGGATGCAATGAAATCACTGTGGTGCCAGAACGCACCTATTAGGAAGGAACATCATATGAAAGTAACGTTAGCTGTTGTGCTGCTTTCCAGTCTGATTTTGCAAGGCTGTGCTTTTGCTCCCGGGCAGCACATGACTCTCGATGAAGTCACCGAAAAGGACCCGGACGGTCCGAATGTCACACTCGTCAAAATCACCCCGGCCACACTTCAACAGCAGCAACAACGTGCGGCCTCCCTGGCAAAACCGCTACCGCCTGAACTGTTGAGCTACAAAACACCTGAATACATCGTGGGCCCGGGCGACGCCTTGTTGGTGACCGTCTTCGAACACCCTGAGTTGACCGCACCTGGTTCTACCGAGCAACTCGATGCCAACAGCCGGGAAGTGTTGAACGACGGCACCGTTTTCTTCCCGTACGTTGGCCGTGTACAGGCCGCTGGCAAAACCGTTTCACAGATCCGAGAGCAGTTGCGCATGGGCCTGTTGCCGCAGTACACCGAGGTCAAGGTCGACGTCAAAGTCCTGCGTTACAACAGTCAGCGCGTGTTGCTTTCCGGTGCGTTCAAAACGGCTGGTCCGCAACCGATCACCAACATTCCGCTGAGCCTGGTTCAGGCGATCAGCCAGGCAGGTCTTGACCTGACCGATGCCAACCTCGCAGGTCTGACCTTGCGTCGTGATGGCAAGGACTATGTGATCGACGTCGACTCGCTCAACCGCAAGGATTCGCAACTGAGCAAGATCTACCTCAAGGACGGCGACTACCTACACCTCAACAGCAACTCGAAAAACAAGATTTACGTGTTGGGTGAGGTTCTAAATCCACACGTCATTTCTTTCAGCACCACCAGCGTGACCTTGCTCGAAGCATTGGGTAGCTCCGGTGGCCTGAGCCCTGACGCTGCAGATGGTGACGCGGTGTATGTGATCCGTGGTGGTCAGGACGCCACACGCGGCTCGACGGTTTATCACCTGAACGCCGAAAAACCGACAGGTTACCTGCTAGCCAAACAGTTTGAGCTCGAAGCACAGGACGTAGTGTTCGTAGGTCCGGCCAACATCACCCGTTGGAATCGCTTCATCAGCCAACTGCTGGGCTCCAACAACATCGTGCAAACCGGTGCAATGTTTAGGAATTAAAAGCAGCTGTAAGCTTCAAGCGGTAAGTTTCAAGTCAGAAGTAAGCGTAAAAATCCTCGCGGGTGCCGACTGCGGGGATTTTTTTTGCCTGTGATTTGGCACTAAAGTGTTCCCAAATCAACAGCCATTCAACAGTTGCACGGGTTATGCGCAGTGAATGACAGGGCCGTATTCGAAGCGTTGCCGCTACCAGGCCCAGTTTTCGGGGTGTTTGGATGACCCGCGACACTGGCATACATGCTGCTATGCACTGGGTAGGGTTGATTTTCAACCAATACACTCGCGCTCAACGTTCCCTGCATGACCCGGTCTGCACAGCGGTGACCTGATCCAAGGAATTTTAAGCATGTTGGTAGTTTCAATCTCAGGTAGCCCAGCGCAAAAGTCCCGTTCTGGTGTAGTACTCAAACACGCCGCCCGCTGGCTAAAAGATCATGGGGTAGAGGTCAAGGCCCTGCGCATTCATGACTTCAACGCCGAAGACCTATTGTTCGCGCGCTTCGACAGCCCGCAGGTGATCGACTTCATCGAAGCGGTGAGACGCGCAGATGGCCTGCTGATCGGCACACCGGTATACAAAGCGTCGTTTTCCGGGGCGCTGAAGACCTTGCTGGACTTGCTACCGGAGCGCTCACTGCATGGCAAAGTGGTGTTGCCACTGGCCACCGGCGGCAGCATCGCACACATGCTGGCGGTGGATTACGCCCTGAAGCCGGTATTGTCGGCGCTCAAATGCCAGGAAGTGCTGCACGGCATTTATGCCATCGACAGCCAAGTCACCTATAACGACGACGAAACCGGTGGGGAACTGGATGACATTCTCACTGAGCGCCTATATGAAGGCCTGGAGCACTTTCAACTGAGCCTGCAACACCGAGCCCATGCGCGACATAAGGATGCGGGCGGGCATTTGAAATTGGCGCTTTAAACGGCGGTACATTTTAAGTTGCAGGTGAAACAGACCGCGAGTTCCAGCGCTGCAAGCGTGAAGCATCAACCTTGACGGGCTGGGCTCTGCACGCTGAACGCTGCGTTGAATTCGCTGTGGTTATCGAATTCATGAGCGCGCTGAAGCTGCGGCTGCACCATCAATTGCGTTTTACGGGCCTGATACTCATCGTAAGACAGACCGCGACGGTTCAAATCTTCAAGTGCTAACTGATGGGTTTCTTCAGCGGTGTAAGGACGTAATTCGGGATGATTGCCAGCGGCACAGCCAGAAACAACGGCGACTGAAAGCAACATGGCAAGGGCAAGAAGACGGTTCATGAGAGCCTCCATTCGGCTCGTTTCTGGAATGAGCCAAGGCTACGCCCATAGCCTTTTCAGCAGAAATCACCCGTCTTGATAGTCGTTATTGTCGCCAGGAACTTAGACATGAGTATAACGAGCAGTGGCGATGGCCGGATTGAACACCGGCCCTGATAGGCGCTGCCGAAGGCTGCGATCATGATGTGCCCAAACGCTTCGCAGCCTCGTGCCTCGTCAACTCCGTATGCGTTCTGGCCCTGCCCCCATAACGCATTTGCGATGACGGCGTTCTGGCCCTTTTGATACGGCCAGGCTTTTCAGCGAAAAACACCTGCTGAGAGCTTGACCGGGAACAGAGTATCTACAGGGGTTATGCCGTGAGTCGAATCAGATCAACCACTGCCACAACAGCAATGTACCGACCAATCCGACCACCGAAACGATCGTCTGCAGCACCGACCAGACCCAGATCGTCTGCTTGAGCTCAAGCCCGAAGTACTCGCGCACCATCCAGAAACCTGCATCGTTGACGTGACAGAAGAACACCGAACCTGCGCCAATCGCCAAGGCCACCAGCGAGCTTTGGGTCGCCGCCAACCCCGCCATCAATGGCGCAAGAATCCCCGCGGTAGTCGTCGTTGCCACGGTCGCCGAGCCAGTCGCCTGGCGCAGCGCGACCGCAATTAACCAGGCCAAAACGATGTAAGGCATGTGCGCGCCTTCGGCGACCTTGCTGATGGTCTGGCTGACACCTGCATCCAATAGCGTCTGCTTCAAGCCACCGCCAGCGCCGATGGTCAGCAACAACACAGCAATCGGCGCCAGACTTTTACGCAGCGTACCGCCCACGTGTTCGCGGGAAGTGCCGTTGGCCCAGCCCAGGCAAATCACCGCAGCCAGCACTGCGATACCCAGCGCCACCAGCGGTTCACCGAGGAATTTCAGGGTCAACGCGACATGGCTTTCCGGCTCCATGGCGACCTTGGCCAGCGTACTGCCGAGCATCAAAATCACCGGCAGCAGAATAATCAGCAGCGAGATGCCAAAGCCTGGTTGGTGCTTGGCGTCGGGCTTTGCAGAAAATAGCTCGCCCAGCTCGGCGGGCGCTTCAATGTGCAGGCGCTTGGACAACCAGTTGCCATAGAGCGGCCCCGCGAGGATCACGGCCGGGATCGCGATGCATAAACCCAGCAACATGGTCAGCCCCAGATCGGCGTGCAGGGCGCTGACCGCAATCAGCGGTCCCGGATGCGGTGGCATCAGCGCATGCAGAGTGGTCATCCCCGCCAGCGCCGGAATGGCGATTTTCAACAACGGCTGACCGGACTGCCGAGCCATGACAAAGATGATCGGCACCATCATCACCAACCCGACTTCAAAGAACAGCGGCAGGCCGATGACCATCGCCACCAGCGCCATCACCCAGGGCAGTGTCTTGCCTTTGCCAGCCCTGAGCAGCGTCGAGGCAATCCGATCCGCTGCGCCGGATTCGGCCATCACAGCCCCCAGCATCGCGCCCAACGCAATGATGATCCCAGCCTCGCCGAGAATCCCGCCCGCGCCTTTACTGAACGCCTTGGCCACCGCCTCGGCCGGCAGCCCAGCGCCGATGCCGGCGATGAAAGTACCCACCAGAATGGACAAAAACGGCGGCAGCTTGGTCGCACTGATCAGCACGATGATGGTGGCAATAGCAATCAGGCAGCAGATGATCAATTGGGTGTCGTGAAACACCCACGCAGCAGAAGAAGCATCCAAAAAAAGGACTCCTTATCGTTTGGTTTTTATTAACGCGACGCAGAAACAATTTGTATTGATCTGCCAAACGATACCGGATGCGGCATTACGCCGCAGTGAATTTTTTGACAGCGAAGCTCTAAAACAGCTTGTTGGAGCGAGGCCGGGCGGCATTCCGCTTGCCCGCCAATAGGCCGGTGTATTCGATACATTTGCGAACCTGAAATAACCCCTTCGCGGGCAAACCTCGCTCTAACCGAATGCCTACAGGCCCGCAGTTTTTTGTGCGCACTCGATCAGCACGTCGCGCAACGCTTGCGCCGCCGCCGATAGCTTGTGGTCGGCCAAGGTCATCAAACCGATACGCCGTTCAATCCTCGGTCCTTCCAGCGCGATGCACCGCGCGCCCAACTCCTGCATTTGCTGAATGCACAACGACGGTACGGCGCTCACCCCCAACCCATTGGCGACCATTCTGCCCACAGTGGACAATTGATGACTCTCGAACGCCACCGACAGCTTGCCATGCTGGGTCTGCAAGTCTTGTTCGAGCAATAAACGCACCGCAGAGGGGCGTTGCAGCGTAATGAAGTCGTGCTGCAGTAACTCGCCCCACGTCACCAGGCCCTTCTCTGCCAACGGCGAGTCCATCGGCACCACCGCCACAAAGCGGTCCAGGTAAAACGGCGTAAACGACAGCGTGTTGCTGGACTCGGGCTCAAAACCGATACCCAGCTCAACCCGCCGATGGTCTACCATTTCCAGCACCTGTTCGTTGATCACGTCATGCACCGCGACATTGACCCGAGGGTAACGCTCACGAAAGACCTTCAATGCGGCCGGCAACAGATTGCCAGCGAACGAGGGCATCGCCGCCACCGAGACTTTGCCCAGTTGCAACGTGAAGCGCTGCCGCAACAATTCCTCGGTATTGTCCCAGTCGGCGAGCAACTGACGGGCAATCGGCAGCAGGGTTTCGCCTTCCGGGGTCAGGCTGACGTTGCGGGTGGTGCGGGTCAGCAACTGTCCGCCGAGGTCTTCCTCCAGCGCCTTGATGGTCAAGCTCAAGGCCGGTTGCGACAGATGCAGCCGTTCCCCGGCCTGGGCGAAACTCAGGCACTGCGCGACAGCAAGAAAGGCACGGAGCTGCTTGACGTTCATATATTTGTTTTCTTTATTAATCGATGACAAAAACAAAATTAACAAATCACTGAACGCGAGAGAAGATGCAATGAACGCTATCCGACAATCAAATTGTCGGACACAACTACAAAGAAGGCGGGATTTACCATGGCCGGACTCGACAAGCGAGTTGCTACATACGAAGAGGCCCTCGATGGGCTGACCGATAACATGACCGTGCTTTCCGGTGGCTTCGGCCTCTGCGGTATCCCGGAAAACCTGATTGCCGAAATCAAGCGCCGTGGCGTCAAGGGCCTGACTGTCGTGTCCAACAACTGCGGCGTCGATGGCTTCGGCCTGGGCATCCTGCTGGAAGACCATCAGATCCGCAAAATGATTGCCTCCTACGTCGGTGAAAACGCCCTATTCGAGCGCCAATTGCTCAGCGGCGAACTCGAAGTCGAACTCACCCCACAAGGCACCCTGGCCGAAAAACTGCGCGCAGGCGGTGCCGGCATCCCCGCTTTCTATACTGCCACCGGATACGGCACACCCGTCGCCGAAGGCAAAGAGAGCCGCCAGTTCAATGGCCGCAATGTGATTCTGGAAGAGGCTATTACTGGCGACTTCGCCATCGTCAAAGGCTGGAAGGCTGACCACTTCGGCAACGTGATCTACCGCCACACCGCGCAGAACTTCAATCCGGTGGTCGCCACCGCTGGCAAGATCACAGTGGTGGAAGTCGAAGAAATCGTTGAGCCCGGCGTGCTGTTGCCGAGCGAGATCCACACTCCCGGCATTTATGTGGACCGCGTGATCCTGGGCACTTTCGAGAAACGCATCGAGAAACGCACGCTCAAACAAGCGTAAAGATTCGTCGCACTCCAAGCGCTTCCCCCTCGCGCTTTTACCTGGAACGCTCTGGCCGACTCAGCGGCCGAACAGAATAAAAGAGACCCAAGATCATGGCACTCTCCCGCGAACAAATGGCACAGCGCGTTGCGCGCGAACTGCAAGACGGCTTCTACGTGAACCTGGGTATCGGCATTCCGACCTTGGTCGCCAACTACGTGCCGGACAACATCGACGTCATGCTGCAATCGGAAAACGGCCTGCTGGGCATGGGCGAATTCCCAACCGAAGAAACCATCGATGCCGACATGATCAACGCTGGCAAACAAACCGTCACCGCACGCAAGGGCGCGTCGATTTTCGACTCTGCCCAATCCTTCGCCATGATCCGTGGCGGCCATGTTGACCTGACAGTGCTGGGTGCATTCGAAGTCGATGTCGAAGGTAACATCGCCTCGTGGATGATCCCCGGCAAGCTGGTCAAGGGCATGGGTGGGGCGATGGATTTGGTGGCCGGTGCCGACAACATCATCGTCACCATGACTCACGCCTCCAAGGACGGCGAATCCAAGCTGCTGTCGCATTGCAGCCTGCCGCTGACCGGAGCCGGTTGCATCCGTAAGGTGCTGACCGACCTGGCTTACCTGGAGATCGAAAACGGCGCCTTCATCCTGCGTGAAACCGCACCGGGCGTGACCGTTGAAGAAATCATTGCCAAGACTGCCGGCAAATTGATTGTGCCGGACGATGTGATTGAGATGACGTTTTAAAGGACCCTAACCTTCTGTAGGAGCGAACGTGTTCGCGAAGCGTTGTTCCTGACGAACCACGTAAAGACCTCTCGCCAACAAGTTGGCTCCTTGACCGTTCTGTCGTGAAGGGGTTTGTGCATTCAAGGCCGCAGCTTTTTTGCAGCACTGCCAATAAAAAACAGCTATTTCAATAGCACCGACACAATAAATCCAAGAGGTAAATAACGTGGCCGTCGACATCGAAGAAAGCCGCTATGCCCGCTTTGCCCTGCGCTGTGCCAAATGGGCGGAACGCTGGTTCCCTGACTCCTGGGTATTCGCCGCCCTGGCCGTGGTGATCGTGACCCTCGCCACGCTGGTCATCGGCGCCAAACCCGCCGACACCGCCAAGGCCTTCGGCGACGGTTTCTGGAGTCTGATTCCGTTCACCATGCAGATGGCCTTCGTGGTCATCGGCGGTTACGTGGTCGCCAGCTCGCCACCCGCGGTCAAGTTGATCGACCGCTTGGCACGCATCCCGAAAAACGGTCGCTCAGCCGTAGCCTGGGTAGCGCTGATCTCGATGGTTGCGTCGCTGCTTAACTGGGGCTTATCGCTGGTATTCGGCGGTTTGCTGGTTCGCGCCCTCGCCCGCCGTACTGACCTGAAAATGGACTATCGCGCCGCCGGTGCCGCAGCCTATCTGGGCCTGGGCGCAGTGTGGGCCTTGGGCCTGTCATCGTCGGCTGCGCAATTGCAGGCCAACCCGGCCAGCCTGCCGCCGTCGATCCTTGCCATCACCGGCATGATTCCCTTCACCCAGACCATCTTTCTCTGGCAGTCCGGCGTCATGCTCCTGGCGTTGGTGGTTGTTTCGATCATCGTCGCCTACGCGACAGCCCCCGGACCCAACAGCGCCAGGGACGCTAAGGAATGCGGGATCGATCCTGCGTTCAGCTTGCCGCCCTTGCCACCGCGCACGCGTCCTGGCGAATGGCTGGAATACAGCCCGCTGTTGATTATCCTGATGGTGATCCTGGCGTCTGGCTGGTTGTTCAACGAGTTCTCGACCAAACCGGCGATCACTGCGATTTCCGGCCTCAACACTTACAACTTCCTGTTCATCATGGTCGGCGCGCTGCTGCACTGGCGGCCGCGCAGCTTCCTCGATGCGGTGGCGCGTGCAGTGCCGACCACCACCGGCGTGCTGATCCAGTTCCCGCTGTATGGTTCCATTGCAGCTTTGTTGACCACTGTCAAAGGCGGCGATGCTCAAACTGTCGCGCATCATATCTCGACGTTCTTCACCAGCATCGCCTCGCACGATACCTACGCGCTGCTGATGGGCGTGTACTCGGCGATCCTGGGCTTCTTCATTCCGTCGGGTGGCGGCAAATGGATCATCGAAGCGCCGTACGTGATGCAAGTTGCCAATGACCTGAAATACCACCTGGGCTGGGCGGTGCAGATCTACAATGCCGCTGAAGCGTTGCCAAACCTGATCAACCCGTTCTACATGCTGCCGTTGCTCGGTGTACTGGGCCTCAAGGCTCGGGATCTGATCGGCTTCTCGTTCGTGCAACTGCTGGTGCATACGCCACTGGTGCTGTTTTTGCTGTGGGCGCTGGGTACCACGCTGGCGTACATTGCGCCGGTCATGCCTTAGCGGTTGATCCTGACCAAGGAGCTGCAGAAGGTTGCGATGCCTTCGGCAGTTCCTGCACCGCGTTTTATTTCAGCCCCGTGCCTTCGGACATCGGATCGAATGCTTGGGCTACACCCCATAATCGCCCTTCGACAGCAGCAACACGAAGCCACGCCTCCAGCAGGGAAACGCTTTACTGCACAGCTTTCTATTCCAAGACGTAAGGATGACGATTTGTAGCCGACCAGCCATGTAGGCACAATCGCTTTCCCTCAAGCTTTCCAACTGCAGGTTGAACCCCCCCATGAAAAACATCGCCTACTTCGCCTTCGCTCTCCTAGGGCTGATTTGGGGCACCAACTTCATGTTCATGAAGTGGGCGGTGGAATGGATTTCTCCGGCACAGATCGTGCTGTTACGCGTCATTTTCGGCTTCCTGCCGATTCTGATTTATGCGCTGATTCGTCGCTCGTTGAGTTGGAGCCATTTGCGCCACGCCCATCATTTTCTGGTCATGGCGCTGCTCGCGACAGTGGTTTATTACTACCTCTACGCTCAAGGCACGTCGCTATTGCTGTCGAGTGTCGCCGGTCTGTTGAGTGGTGCTATTCCGCTTTTCACATTCGTCTGCGCGTTTTTGTTTCTGCGTGAAGAAAAACTCAACGCGCGCATGACCAGTGGCGTACTGCTGGGCTTCATTGGTGTGCTATTGATCGCACGCCCCTGGGCCAGCGGTGATGCTGCGATCTCGGTACAGGGTGTGATGTACATGGTGCTGGGTTCGCTGAGCGTTGGCTGTTCGTTCGTTTATGCCAAGCGCTTTTTGACGGGTCTGAACATCTCTGCGGTGGCGCTGTGTACCTATCAAATCGGTTCGGCACTGGTGGTCATCGCCGTGGTCAGTGACTGGAGCGGCATCGAACGCATTACTCAAAGCCCGAAAGCCATGCTCGGCGTTTCGCTCGGGCTGGGTGTATCGGGCACCGGTATCGCCTACATCCTCTACTACTTTATCGTTGAACGATTGGGCGCCGTAGTAGCAGCCTCGGCCACCTACATCCCGCCGGTGATCGCATTGTTGATCGGCATTTTTGTCGCTGGCGAGCCGGTGCATGCAATGGATCTGCTGGCGATTGTCGCGATTTTTGGCGGGGTTTATCTGTTGCAGATGGGGCGCCGGGCTGTGCAGAAAGTGCCGTTGAAGGTTGCGGTTGTTGCAGAATGACCCACTGGAGCCCTTGAGTTAATCCTTGCCACCTTCGTATTCGCCCGCCGTCACCGCCGCCAAAAACTCGCGCAGCTGCTGAGATTGCTCAACACCATATCCGTTCTCGAAACTGGCCTGGGCCTGCTCCCAGAGTGGCTGCGACTCTAACAATTTGTTCATCCCGGCCTGGGTCAAGGTCACCAGACGGCTGCGCTTGTCGAGCGGATCAACCGTTACCGTGAGCAGCCCTTCACGCTCCAACGGCTTGAGGTTCTGCGCCAGCGCAGAGCGATCGATCACCAATAAAGCCGCAAGCTCGGACATGCCAGGTGCCTGGCTGCGGGCGATTTGCATCAGGATCGAACGCTGGGTCGAGCGCAGCCCACTGGGTGCCAACGCGGCGTCGTACAGCAGCGTGATGCGACGAGTGGCCTTGCGCAAGTACGTTGCATGGCACATGACCTGTGGGGAAATGTGCAGCCCTTCCGGCACCTGCACGTGGTCGCGTTGCTTGTTCTTCATCAATTGCTCTCCGGCACATCCATCAATCCGTGGCACTTCCAGGCTGTCTGTGGCGTTACCGCGTTGCCCAATGCAGGCATACCCTGTAAATCGAAATAGGACCCTATACCCATAACTCAGTTTTCGCATCGACGCGGCCCGATTGCCACGCCATATCAAGGCAAAAGCGCGGGTGCGCCTCAGGTCGAATAACTGTAGCTGCGCTCGACCCTGGCCACGCGAGTGGTGCAACCCTGATACCAGGTCGAGCGTCCCCGCTCGCGAATCGCCCGATGCTCGGGGTGCTGCTTCCAGGCCAGAATCGCTTCCGGGCCTGACCAATACGACACGGTGATGCCCAAACCATCGTCGCCTCGTGCCGACTCCACGCCGAGAAACCCCGATTGCTCGCGAACCAGTTCGAGCATCCGTTGTGCGGCCTGGTCATAACCTTCAGCATCTTCAGGTGTTCGGATAGAGGTAAAGATCACGGCGTAATACGGCACGGGGAAGGCGTCGGTAATCATCACATTCAGCCTTCTCTTGCCACACACGCCTGCACGAACGCCTTGACCAGCGGCGGCGTCTGACCTTCCAGCGCAGCCCTTTCCGGCTGAAACAACGTAGCAACGAAAAACGGATGATCCTGTAGTTCAATCGCACGGATTTCATCCTCATGATCGTAGCCGGACACCTTCATGGCTCCGCCAAACATCGCCTCCTCCAGTTCCCTGCGCAAACCATAACGGCAGCGATAACGTTCTTGGGTATCAAGGGCGCCGTAAGCATCGCAAATCCGCGAACCGGGCAACAGGCGAATGGGTGCAAATGCTTCAACCAGCGAGCAGCTCAGTGGCGTGATGATCGCTCGATGAGAATCCGGTGCAGTCTCGGCATGCTCAGCATCGGCCCATCCCAGGTGGTTACGGGCGTACTCCAGCAGTGCATGCTGGAACCCCCCGCAAGTACCGAGGAACGGAACGTGTTGCTCACGGGCAAACCGGATGGCAGTCAACGCACCATCCATGTCGCGATAGGGGCTAGCGGGAACGCACCAAATACCGTCAAACGCGCGAAGATCGTTGCCATCGCCGACCTGTGCAGTCGGCAACCACTGGAAATCCAGATCGATACCCAGCTCATGCTTTACCCGCTCAAGGGCCACAGGGATGGCCTGATGTGCGGGCACGTCCTGGTCGTAATCCCCAACCAATGCAATACGAATAACCTGCTGCTTCATCACTGCCTCCTTGATGTTAAAACGCTTTGCCGTTTGCCTGGGCAGGACTATAAACTTGCCGCCACGCAATCAAAATTGGCGTTTTAGCAATTGATCAATGCAGCCATGCACTATCGAATCAACCATAACGACCTTGCGCTGATCCTCTCGTTGGTGCGCGGCAAAACTCTGGCGCGGGCGGCGGAGCTGCTCAAGGTTGACGTGTCCACCGTGTTTCGATCGGTACGCCGACTGGAGAAGTCAGTGGGCACGGCGCTGTTTGACAAGAGCCGTGCCGGGTATCAACCGACCAGCGCCGCGCTGGTTTTGGCACAACAAGCCGAAAGCGCCGAACAGGCGTTGGAACTGGCGCAAATCAGCCTCGAACAGGGCCAACAAATCGTCAGCGGCACCGTACGATTGACATGCACTGAAGCCGTGCTGCAAAGCCTCTTGCTACCAGCGCTGACCCGCTTCATGCCGGGCTACTCGGGCCTCAAGCTGGAATTGAACACCTCCAGCACCTTCGCCAACCTCAGCCGCCGCGACGCCGACATTGCCTTGCGCCTGACCAATACGCCGCCCGAGCACCTAGTCGGCAATCGATTAGGCACAGTCTCGTATCACGTCTGCGCCAGCAGCGATTATTTGCGTCGCACCGAGCACCTGGGTTTACAAACCATGGACTGGATCGCACCCGACGACTTCCTCCCGGATCATCCAACCGTCACGTGGCGACGCCAACAATGGCCTGGGGTGAAGCTGGCCTATCGGTGCAGCTCGATGCTGACAGTGGCGCAGATGGTGCGAGCCGGTATGGGGACCGCAGCATTACCGGATTTTCTACTGCTCGACAGTGACGTTCAGCGAATGGGCGAGCCGCTGACAGGTTACGACACTGCGCTGTGGCTGCTAACGCGGCCCGATTGCCGGGCGTTGCGGTCGGTGTCAGCGTTGTTCAACGAATTGACCCAGGCGATCAAACTAGGCTGAGTCAGGTGGGCTTGGGATCTGCTTGCAAGGGTTCTGTCGTTCGACCCAACGCAATCGCGGGCAAGACCGGGCGTCCCTCAAGCGCCTGCGCTTGAGCCTCAAACCCCACGCTGCTCTCGTCGAAACTGCCCTGGCGGCAAACCGTGGACCTTGCGAAAGCGCCTCGAAAAATACGCCTCATCGGCAAATCCGCAGATCTGTGCAACATGGCTCAGGGGTTTGTCGCTGTTCATCAAGTGCGTACGCGCCAGGCGCATGCGCCGCTCCAGCACCAGTTCAGAGAACGTACTGCCGGTTTCCTTGCGCAACAGGTGGGTCAGGTAATTGGGCGAGAGAAACGCCGCAGCGGCCGCATCGGTCAAGGTCATGGCCGGATCGGCGATGTGCTCGCGGATGTACTCCATCACCCGCCCCATGGCATCGCGCCGCCCTCGGCGCTCGGCCTTGCTCGCCGCCAACGCCCGCAATTGCCCCTCAAACAGGTTGCAAACCTTGCCAATCAACTGCAGCAGGTAACCGCGCAGCATTGACCCTGAGCCCAACTGCCGAGCCTGATCCACTTCGCGCATCTGCATCAGCAGCGTGTGTACCTCAGCGAAATCCCCATCGCCGAGGATGAAGTCCAAGTGTTCCTGAAAGCGAAACGGCGCCAGTTCTGGCGCATCCAGGATGGAAATGTCTTCCAGATCCATAGGGTCGCACTGCAAATGCTGCAGGAAGAATTCCTGGGAGAAGTTGATTAATACAAAATTGCCGTCATCCGGGTGCGCAATGACATGCAGCCGATGGGGCAGGATGAACGCCAGGGTATTACGCGGAAACGGTCGGATCGCGCCGCCGATATGCTGCACGGTGTCGCCGCCGAGGTTGATCTGGATCTGAAAGTATTCATGACGATGGGGCGAGGTCAGGGCCGGGCGTGCTGACTTGTCACGGATGTAAAAATCCATGCGGTCGCTGCGTTGCTGCATGCCATACGTGGGCACTTGAGAGAGATTCGCCATCGCTGAAAACACCTGATATCGCCGGGCCTGACCGCCGCATGTTAGGGCAACGGCGGCAGTCAGACCAAGCGATTCATGTCTCAGGCGGCGCCTGGCGATCAGCCGATGGTGACGGTCAGTTCGGCAATGCCCTCAACGCCGGCAGTGACCACATCGCCCTTTTGCAGCACACCGACACCGGCTGGCGTGCCGGTGTAGATCAAATCACCGGCTTTGATACCCACCGATTGCGACAGGTAAGCGATGACATCCTTGACTGGCCAGATCTGATCGGACAGATCGCCCCGTTGGCGGCTTTCGCCATTCACGTCCAGCCAGATCGAGCCCTTCTGCGGGTGACCGATCTTGCTCACTGGCAGCAATGGCGTCGCGGGTGCTGACGCATCGAACGCCTTGGCCCACTCCCAGGGACGGCCCATTTTCTTGGCCTGGGCTTGCAGGTCGCGACGGGTCAGGTCGAGGCCAACGCCATAACCCCAAACGTGGCTCAGGGCATCCTCAGGACTGATATCAACGCCATCCTTGCCAATGGCCACCACCAATTCGATCTCGTGGTGCAGGTCCTGGGTCAGCGGCGGATAGGCAATGTGGCCTTCGGCCGGGACCACGGCGTCCGCAGGCTTCATGAAGAAGAACGGGGGCTCGCGATCAGGGTCGTGCCCCATTTCCCGAGCGTGCTCGGAATAGTTGCGACCAACGCAGAACACGCGACGGATTGGGAAACGGCTGGACGTGCCTTCGACAGCCAGCGATGGGGTGGCGACGGGCGCGATGACAAACTCACTCATGGTCTCTCCTCAAGTGAAGGGTGATCGGGATGACACCAGTGTGTGCGGTTTCTGAAACAGCGGGTTGGACAGAACCCACAGGGTTATGGACGAAACAACGCAGGTAATGGCTCTGTTGGCGAGGCATGCCCGCGCAGAGCAGAGGCCAGCGCAGACAGGAAAATTCGCGGGCAAACCTCCCGCAAAGTGATCCTGTTTGCGGGGCCACGGCATGGCGCGCTGGACGATGGGGCGATCTCCACGCAGCCGGTACAGATCAGACTCAACTGTGTACCGGTGTCAGCACGGGCTTGCCGGCAAAGAACGCCAGCAGGTTGTCCGCCACCAATTGCACCGTCGCTTGCGACGCTTGCGGCGATAGGCCTGCGACATGTGGCGTCAGCACGACATTGCTCAGCATCTTCAGCGCATCCGGCACCTGCGGTTCGTCATCGAACACATCCAATGCAGCACCGGCAATACGGTCGTGCCGCAATGCGTCGATCAAATCGTCAGTGGCGATCACACTGGCGCGGGCAATGTTGACGATGAACCCCTCAGGCCCCAGCGCCTTGAGCGCAGCCTTGTCGATCAGATGCCGAGTAACTGCGCCGCCTGGGGTGGCGACAATCAGAAAATCCGATACCTCAGCTAACGCCAGCGGCGTCGCACAATACTGAAAATCCACGTCGGTGCGCGGTGTGCGGCTGTGATAACAGACCTGCATGTCAAAACCCTGCGCCCGCTTGGCAATCGCCATGCCTACCGCGCCCAGCCCAAGAATACCAATGCGCTTGTTAGCCAACGCAGGCCGGGTGACCTTGCGCCATTCGCTGCGGCGCACGGAGGCATCGGCCAGCGTAATGTCTCGCACCATGGACAATAAAAGGGCCATTGCATGGTCGGCCACCGTTGGTGCGTTCACCCCGGCACCATTGGTCACCGTGATGCCGCGCGCTTGGGCCGCAGGCAAATCCACCCGCTCGTAACCGGCACCAAGCACACAAATGATCTGCAACTTGGGCAACGCATCCATTTCCTCGGCAAAGAAACCCAGCGGGCCGCGGGTCAATACGGCGGTGATCTCATCGCCGCGTGTCGCCACTGCCTCAGCTCGGGTCGCCGGGGTCGGCGCCAGAATCAGGCGAAATCCGTTGTTCTCAAGGATCGGCAAATATTCATTCACGCTCTCAACCAACACCAAAACAGTCGCTGACATCGCCTCGCTCCGAAAAAAAATCGATGCCGCAGACAGTAACGCGAGTTAGCGCGGTTGGGCAGACCTGACAATAATTTTAAAATTCGCGGCGTCGGCGCAAGGCAATAGCCCCCCCTGCACGATAGGGACGCCTTCATCCTTCAAATCGATTGCCCCCGCCCTTCTTCGCGCGGTACATCGCTTCGTCCGCATGGCGGAACAGTTGCGTCAGGTCCTTGGCGTCTTGGGGGTAGTTGGCGATGCCAATGCTCGGCAGCATCTGCCAGTCAGCGCCCTTGAGCACCATCGGGACGTTGAGCATGTTGAGGATTTTCTTAGCGACTTTCACTGAGTCGTCCACATCGTTGACCCGATCCAGCAGCACCACGAATTCGTCACCCCCGATGCGCGCCACGGTATCGGTTTCACGCACGCATTGTTTCAGGCGATGGGCGACCTCCTGGAGCAGCAAATCACCCGCAGCGTGACCGAGGGTATCGTTGACCAGCTTGAATTTGTCCAGATCCAGATACAGCAACGACAAAAGCCCTTCGCCATCACGCGCACGGTCGAGTGAAGCCTGCAAACGCCCTTGCAACAGCATACGGTTGGGGAGTTGGGTCAATTGATCGTATTGCGCCATGCTTTTCAGTTTGTCGTGCAATTGCTTACGTTCGATGGCTGCGGCGATCTGTAGGGAGACGAACTGCAGCAGCACTTTATCCTCCTCGGTGTAATGCGCACTGCCCGCATGACTCTTGACCAGCAGCGCGCCAATCACCCCATTGCGGGTATTGAGCGGCGTTGCCAGCCAGGACAGAGTCTCTTTGTCCAGCAGACGGTTCAGGTGGTCGGGAACCGAGTTCGCACTTGCATGACGCTCCACACCCGGCACCAGCAGCAAGGAATGACCCAAGCCTATGACTTCGCTGGCCAGCGCCTGGACGATTGGCGGCTGACACAGTGGGTCCAGTGCATCGACGTAATACGGAAAATTCAGCAGCCCGCTGTATTTGTCCCGCAGCGCCACCGAGAAACTCTGCACAGCCAGCAGGTCGCCAATGATGCCGTGAATGTCCCGGAACAACGCCTGCAGGTCATCGGCCACATGAGCGGCTTCGGATATGTTGAACAATGCGGTGCGCATCGACTCCGCGCGTTTTCGCTCGGTGATGTCCCGGGCGACAGCGATACGCAGACTGTCCACTGCTGACCAGCGCGCCGACCACATGATGTGGACGATGCGCCCATCCTTGCGCACGTAGCGATTCTCAAAACCGAGATGGGGGTTGCCGGCCATGATGTCCGCAGCGGCTTCAAGCGTGCGTGCCTGGTCATCGGGATGCACCAGTTCGATCATTTTCTTGCCGATCAGCTCGTGGGGCATGTAACCGAAGATGCGTTCCGAGGCCGCGCTGACGAACACATAGCGGCCCTCGGCGTCCACCACACAGATCGCGTCGAGCAACATATCGACAAAGCCCACCAATGCGGCGTAAGTATTTGTTTCCATAGGACAAAACCAACTGAGAAATGAAACGGTCACACACTCGACAACATGTCTTCATACAGGGCGGTGAAACTACCAGCAGTGAGCCTAGTCATACCCACCCTCACGCTGCTGGAGCATAGCGCCGAACCTGAGCTTTAGGGCGAGCTTAGCGATTGGCTGGCACATTCTCTGCGAAGGGTTTTCGCTGATAGCGACAATCAGCTTGTGCGCAGGTGACATAACGACAATGCTTTGGCCAATCCTCAGGAATCTCCACCCGACCCAGATTATGCGCCGCTAAGCATCAATCACCCACGATAAGGAACATCAAAACCATGTTGAAAGGAATTTCCAGAACCTTAGGCTCCGCCGCGCTGGCCGGTGTCCTGTTGCTGTCGGAAGTCGCGTCGGCGGCCGATGAACCGGGTAACGCTATTGCGCAGAAGATCGGTCTGCCGTGGCCTGCAGTCATCGCCCACCGGGGCGCGTCGTACGATGCACCGGAAGAAACTGTTGCGTCCTACACCCTGGCGCGGGAACTGGGCGCCGACTACCTGGAAATGGACATCCAGCGCACCAAGGATGGCGTGTTGATCGCCCTGCACGACGACACGCTGGAGCGCACCACCAACGTTGCCGAGGTCTATCCGAACCGCGCCAGGCAACCACTGAGCAGTTTCACGCTCGAAGAGATCAAGCGCCTGGACGCTGGCTCCTGGTTCAACAAGGCATATCCGGATCGGGCGCGCCCCAGTTATGCAGGGCTGAAAATTTTGACGCTCGATGAGGTGATCGACATCGCCGAGGGCGGCAAAAACAAGCCAGGGCTGTACATCGAAACCAAGGTCCCAGCGCAGTTCCCCGGCATCGAAGCGGACCTGCGCAAGCAACTGCAACAACGTGGCTGGCTGAGTCAGCGCCCTGCGGCGCAAAAAGGCTACGTCAACACTGCTCACATGCCAGGTCGCGTAGTGCTGCAAACCTTCGAGAAACAAAGCCTTGAGCTGTTGCACAAAAGCATGCCGAATGTGCCGAAAGTCCTGCTGTTGTGGCTCGGCGAGGGCTCCATTCAAGCCAGCACCGACGCAACGTTCAAGACATCCGGCGCCAAAGACAAGGCGACGTTCTATGCCAGCCAACAGGTGAAATCCAAAGCGGAGTTTGAAGCCTGGATGGATTGGGCCAAAGCGCACGGCGCTGTCGGCACCGGCCCTGCCTCGGCACTGAAGAATGGTGGCGATCAGAGCTACATGGACCTGGTGCAGCCATGGATGAACAAGATGGCCCACGACCGTGCAATGGTGGTGCATCCGTACACGGTCGACGATGCAGTGGATTTCAAGGAAATCAGCAGCCATGGCGTCGATGGGTTCTTTACCAACCGCACTTCAGAGTTGCTGAAGTTCTATGGCCGTGCCTCTAAGGAGAGCATCGATTCGATTTTGAAGCGAAATGGTTTCTGAAATCCCACAGCCTGATCAGGAGCGAATTTGTTCGCGAAGCGGCGGCCTGCCTGACACACCGATGTCTCGCCAACACGTTGGCGCCTACAGATATCACCGATATGCCTTATGCCAACTCAGCCACCACAGCCGCCAACGCTTTCGCCGGATCGGCTGCCTGGCTGATCGGGCGGCCGATGACCAGATAGTCGGAACCTGCATCCAGCGCCTGACGTGGCGTCAGAATGCGACGCTGGTCATCTACGGCGCTGCCCGCAGGACGAATCCCCGGCGTTACCAGCTGCAAGGTTGGGTGCGCGCTCTTCAACGCATGGGCCTCGAGCGCCGAACACACCAGCCCGTCCATGCCGGCTTTTTCGGCCAGGGCCGCCAGGCGTAGCACTTGCTCCTGTGGCTCGATGTCCAGACCGATAGCGGCCAGATCCTCGCGTTCCATGCTAGTCAGCACGGTCACGCCGATCAGCAACGGCTTGGGCCCGCTGCGCTGATCCAGCACCTCACGGCAGGCTGCCATCATGCGCAAGCCACCGGAACAATGCACGTTGACCATCCACACGCCCATCTGCGCAGCGGCCTTGACCGCCATCGCCGTGGTGTTGGGAATGTCGTGGAATTTCAGGTCCAGGAATACTTCGAACCCTTTGCTGTTCAACGTCTCGACGATGTCGGATGCGCAACTGGTGAACAGTTCCTTGCCCACTTTGACCCGGCACAACTTGGGGTCCAGCTGATCGGCCAGGTTCAACGCGGCTTCACGGGTAGGAAAATCCAGGGCGACGATGATGGGGGTCTGGCAGACGGACATGAGCGGGTTCTCTGGCAAGTCGAAATCGGCGCGCATTGTAGCTGAACATGGTGTGGCGCGGGGTCCTCTGATCGTTAAAAGCTAACCTTGTATCGTTCGTACCGTTTGCACTACACCTGCGCATCCGCCGCACCAATCACGCACGTCTATGCTTACATCCAGTAACGAACGTTCTGCAAACGACGTGTTTTCAGACATAACGACGTACCCGCCAAACACTGGCATGGGCACTGCAACAGGATGCTCGATGATCCAATGAATCCAGGGAGAGACGCATGAATACGCAGCTAAAGCCCACGCTGGGCACGCTACATTTGTGGGGAATTGCCGTCGGACTGGTTATTTCAGGCGAGTATTTCGGCTGGAGCTATGGCTGGGGCGTTGCCGGAACGATGGGCTTTCTAGTGACCTCGTTAATGGTCGCGGCAATGTACACCTGCTTCATTTTCAGTTTTACCGAATTGACCACCGCCATCCCACACGCAGGCGGCCCCTTCGCTTACAGCCGTCGAGCCTTTGGTGAAAAAGGCGGATTGATCGCCGGGCTGGCGACGCTGATCGAATTCGTGTTCGCGCCGCCGGCCATCGCACTGGCAATCGGCGCCTACCTCAACGTTCAGTTTCCGGGCCTGGACCCCAAACACGCAGCCGTGGGCGCGTACATCGTGTTCATGACGCTAAACATTCTAGGGGTAAAGCTGGCCGCCACCTTTGAACTGGTGGTTTGTGTGCTCGCCGTGCTGGAACTGCTGGTATTCATGGGTGTGGTGGCCCCGGCCTTCAGCTTCAGCAATTTCGCCCTCAACGGTTGGGCGGGTTCGGACAGCTTCAGCGCACCGGCGATTGCCGGGATGTTCGCGGCCATCCCCTTTGCGATCTGGTTCTTTTTGGCCATTGAAGGCGCCGCAATGGCCGCCGAAGAAGCCAAAGACCCCAAGCGCACCATTCCGAAGGCCTATATCAGCGGCATCATCACCCTGGTGCTGCTGGCGATGGGCGTGATGTTCTTTGCCGGTGGCGTGGGCGACTGGCGCACCCTTTCAAACATCAACGATCCGTTGCCACAAGCCATGAAAACCGTGGTCGGCGAAAACTCCGGCTGGTTGCACATGTTGGTCTGGATTGGCCTGTTCGGTCTGGTCGCCAGCTTCCACGGCATTATCCTTGGCTATTCGCGCCAGTTCTTCGCCCTCGCTCGCGCGGGTTACTTGCCGGCCTCGCTGGCCAAGCTTTCACGCTTCCAAACCCCGCATCGCGCGATCATCGCTGGCGGTGTAATCGGTATCGCGGCGATCTACAGCGATGGCTTGATCAACCTGAGCGGCATGACACTGACCGCCGCAATGATCACCATGGCGGTATTCGGCGCCATCGTCATGTACATCATGAGCATGCTCAGCCTGTTCAAGCTGCGTAAAACCGAGCCGCTGCTGGAGCGGACCTTCCGCGCACCGGGCTACCCTATCGTGCCGGGCATTGCGCTGGTGTTGGCGGTGGTTTGCCTGATCGCCATGGCGTGGTTCAACGCGTTGATCGGTCTGATCTTCCTGGCGTTCATGGCAGTGGGCTTCCTTTACTTCTTCCTCACGGGCCACTCCCGCGCCGCCGCACCGGCCGACGCGATGCTCACCGGCCTGTAACGACCAAAAAAACCTGAGGTCTGTTGCCGTTTCGTCGTGAGCCGCAACGAAACGCAACAGATCCCAGGGCTGCGCCGACAAGACGCAGCCCCGTCGGGCACCTAGAATTGAACCACTGGACAGCACCGCTGCTCCAACTCGGTATCACAAGAAGGAGAGCCCCAAATGCCCTGGTATGCCTGGTTAATTCTGGTAATTGCAATCGGCTCGATCGTCGGTGGCCTATTAATGCTGAAAGACTCAGCGAAGAAGCTGCCCCTGACCGAAGAGCAACTCAAACGTGTCCATGAGCGCAACGCCGAAATGGACGCAAAAGAAGCCCGGGATCGCTAGAACAGCAAGACTAATCGCGGTCACTGCGCAAGCGCTGGCTCGTGATGGGAAGGTTCAATCGGTTGTCGATTGCCTGACCACTCGCGAGCAGCTTGCGCGCAAAGGTTCTTGAAGCCCCCCTCTCGCCAAATCCTCTATCGCCTCGCAGCCTTGGCTAATGCGCGCGTTGATTTGTCGCCGTCAGTTGCGCCCTTGCAAATCGATTGCCACAGCGCGATGAGTGGCCTGCAGTGTCACGGCAATCCGAAACGGCTGGAAGATTTTGAACATCTGGCCGTTATCACGCAGTTGCTGCAACAGCGCATTGAACTGTTCAGCCGTAATCGGTGCATTGGGACGCAACAACGCAAAGTGCCGATAGACCTGATCGATCCGGTCAGACACCAGAAACTTACTCGCGTCGCTGGGATTGGCCGCCATGAAGGTACTGAGGTAAGACCGGGTGACCAAAGCGATATCTGTTCGATCACGCAATACCATCAGCAGGTTGCTGTCGTGAGAATAGGTCAGTGTGGCGGTGTAATGCTCGGTCAGGTATTTCGGATCGGCGTTGAAATGGGCGAAGGCATAGTGATAACCGCTGAACAAGGCCAGGCGCTTGCCATGCAGGTGATCGAAATAACTCTGATCGCGCCCGTCAATACGGTGGGTGACGAATATCTCGGCGTCTTCCAGGCCCATATCGACCTCCACGTGAGGGATGTCTTTCCAACCCCAATCAGGGTTCTCAAAGATTGCCACGTCAAAACGGCCCTGCTGGAAGTCTCTGAATCGACGGGGAATCGAGGTTGGCACCATCTGGAAGCGAAAATCGCTTTGCATCGTGTTCAGCGCAACGATCATTTGCGGGAGCAAGCCGGTGTCTTCACCACGTTCAGGGCGAATGGTGTAAGGCGGAAAATGCGCCGCACCGATGCGCACGATCTGCGCTGCGCCAGCCTGCCACGCCCACAGCGTTGCGGTCACCAGGATCAACGTGTTGGATACGGTTCTGGAAGCGGTTCTAAAAACCATCCGCACTGGCGTAAACGTCAAGACAAAGCACCTCTGGCGAATCGAGTCCCGCTAAGCTAGGCGTTTGCAAACGATTAGACAACGATCAAATCACCGCAAACGGTCCTTTACCTCAATCAATACCTTTAAGTATTGATGCACCAACGTCTCCATCGTCATGCTTGCATCGGCGCGAAACCAGGTGGTGGTCCGCCGCGGCTCTCCACGATAAAAATATCCGG
This sequence comes from Pseudomonas sp., assembly GCF_036404235.1. Lineage (GTDB taxonomy): Bacteria > Pseudomonadota > Gammaproteobacteria > Pseudomonadales > Pseudomonadaceae > Aquipseudomonas. The sequence goes on along the minus strand of NZ_DASWOT010000143.1, from coordinate 10,323 downwards.
ACGTCGGAAAACCATCCGCCGCGAGATGAGTCCTACAGATAAACCCGATATTGAATTGCCGGCACCCTGGTTGGACGACTCGGGCTGAATATGACTACGCTCAAGTTGATTGCGTACTGGGTTGAAATTGGAGTTCGACATGCCCCATTGGTTGGTGATTGATCTGGAGGCCACCACCGAGGAAGGCGGTTGGCCGGTAGCAGAAATGGAAATCATCGAAATCGGCGCTACCGTGGTCAATCATGATGGACGCGAGGTGGACCATTTCGAACGCTTCGTGCGGCCAGTGCGCCGACCGCTGCTGACGTCGTTTTGTCGGGAATTGACTCACATCAGTCAAAGCAATATCGACAGTGCGTCACCGCTGAACGTGGTCTGGCCGTTGTTTGAACGCTGGCTGGGCCATCATCAAAACAAGTTGGCGGGATGGGCCAGTTGGGGCGATTACGATCGTCAACAACTCGAAGCCCAATGGCGGCAACAGCAACTGAGCAGCGCATTGAGCACCCTGCCCCACCTCAACCTCAAGCAGCGTTTTGCCCAAGCACGCCAATTGCACAAAGCACCGGGCCTCAATGGCGCGTTGCAACTGGCGGGGATGCACTTCAATGGCCAGCAACATCGTGCATTAAACGATGCACGTAACACCGCACGGTTGTTGCCACTGATCATTCCCGCATGAAAATGACGCATTAATCAAAGCGGATGACGGCCTTTTGTACGTTCGGCATACTGTCAGGCCTTTTTAAGCCCTTTCCAAGGAGACCCTTCATGCTCAAGGTCAACGAGTATTTCGACGGCACCGTCAAATCCATCGCGTTCACACCCATTGAAGGTAAAACCGCCACGGTCGGTGTGATGGCTCCGGGCGAATATGAATTTGGCACCGGCCAACCTGAAACCATGCGCGTCGTGTCCGGTTCCCTGACTGTCAAGCTTCCAGACAGCAGCGACTGGAAAACTTTCGCCGCCGGCGAGACGTTCGATGTGCCGGGCGACAGCAAATTTCAGCTCAAGGTTGCGGTAGACACTGCGTATCTGTGCGAATACCACTGATAACCGCAACGCATTGACCTATAGATACTCTGTTCCCGGCCAAGCTCGGTTGATCAGCTGGAGCGAACTTGTTCGCGAGGCGGTGTTTCAGGCGCACCGTGTTAGTCGCCTCGCCAACAAGTTGGCTCCTACAGATTGAACTGCGTTCTGTAGTAAACCCGGTGCGCGCGGTTTGCCCGTCACACCGCGTGTGCAGGTTTTACGACGGGTTCCCCGCCGGTCGCGGGACAAACCCAGTTGCTACACTGCGTTTGATCGGCGGCCTCGACCACAAGCACCCACCTCACACCACCGTCCCTACTCCCTGATTGAACTGCAACGCCGCCAGCCGCGCGTACAGCGGATTGTTGGCAATCAATTGCTGGTGCGTGCCGACCGCCATCAAGCGCCCCTGATCGATGACCGCAATGCGATCCGCGTTCTGCACCGTCGCCAGTCGATGTGCAATCACCAGCGTTGTACGACCCCGCATCAAGGTAGGCAGCGCTTGTTGAATCAAATGTTCGCTCTGCGCATCCAGCGCACTGGTCGCCTCGTCCAGCAACAGGATCGGTGCATCGGCGAGTAACGCCCTGGCAATTGCCAATCGCTGCCTCTGACCGCCAGACAAGCCCATGCCGCTGTCACCCAAGTGTGTCTGGTAACCCTGCGGCAACTGCTCAATGAACTCATGCGCGTGGGCAATTCGCGCGGCGGCTTCAACCTGCTCGAATGTCGCATCAGCGTTGCCATAACGAATGTTGTCCTCGACGCTGCCGAAAAACAGCGCCGGAGTCTGCGAGACCCAGGCAAAGCAACGGCGCAGATCCAGCGGATCCAGGCGATCGGCCGGCACACCTTCGATCAGCACCCTGCCGCGCTGGGGGTCGTAGAAGCGCAGCAATAGATCAAAAATCGTCGATTTGCCCGCCCCGGAAGGCCCGACCAATGCGACGGTCTCGCCCGGTTCGATGGCCAGGCTCAAGCCGTCGATAGCGTTGCGTTCGGGACGCGACGGGTAGGCGAAAGTGACATCTTCCAGCGCCAAACGCCCGCTGATCCGCTCAGGAAGCCGCAGCACATCGGTTTTCGGCGCAGTGATTTCACTGCGCGCCTGCAACAACTCGGTGATTCGCTCGGCTGCGCCTGCCGCCCGTTGCATTTCGCCAATGACTTCGCTCAACGTGCCAAAAGCGCTGCCAACGATCAGGCTATAAAACACGAAGGCGGCCAGCTCACCGCCGGAAATGCGTCCGGCGATCACGTCCATGCCGCCGACCCACAGCATTACCGCGACAGCGCCCAGCACCAAAACGATGACCAGCGTGATCAACCAGGAGCGCTGCAAAATTCGCTTGCGCGCGGTTTCGAACGCATCTTCGGCGGTCCTGGCGAACCGCTGTTTGTCTTGTTCCTGATGGTTGTATGCCTGCACGGTCTTGATCTGGCCGAGCGCTTCGGACACATAACTACCGACATCAGCCACCCGGTCCTGACTTTCCCGCGACAGGCTGCGCACGCGACGGCCGAAAATCAGAATGGGGGCCACCACCAACGGCAACGCCACCACCACAATGCTGGTGAGTTTGGGGTTGGTGAAGAACAGCAGAATGATCCCACCTATGACCATCAGCGCGTTGCGCAGGAACATCGACAGCGACGAACCGATCACCGATTGCAGCAGCGTGGTATCTGCGGTCAGCCGTGACTGGATCTCGGAGCTGCGATTGTTCTCGTAGAACCCGGGATGCAAATTGACAAGGTGGTCAAACACTTGCTTGCGCAGGTCTGCGACCACGCGCTCACCAATCCACGACACCAGGTAGAACCGCGTGAACGTACCGACGGCCAACGCGAGAACCAGCAGCATGAACAAGCCAATGGTTTCGTTGAGCAACGCTGGCGAGCGGGTCATGAAACCCTGATCGACCATCAGCCGAATGCCCTGCCCCATCGACAAGGTGATGCCAGCGGTGAGCATCAGAGCAATCAATGCGCCTATGGCCTGCTTACGATAAGGCGCGATCATCCGCATCGCCAGGCGAATGGCATGCCGCTGACGACCGGAAAGCACTGAGACCATAAAGAGAACCACCTTGAGAAATGACTCGAGCGCAGAGCCTACACCTCTTGGGGGCCTGAACTTGCCGAATTATCGCCAGTCAGTTCGCTTATGACCACATGATGGGGACGCTAGAGAGGATTGATCTAAAGCCGGGCTGGCGATTGGTCAGCATTTCTGGTGGACTGACTCGACGCTTGAAAGCGCCCAGGGATGTCATGGCGCGGTCATCAAGCGCAGGTAGTTTAAAAGCGCACAACCTGATGAGGAGACAGGCCATGAGCTTGCACGAGAGCAGCGATTCCATTCCATCCATCCGTGCCAATCCCAACGTTAACGTCGGGGGCGCGATTCTCGATAAAGACGGGAAAGAAGTCCTGATTACCGAAGAGATGGTTCAGGCCGCCTGTCAGGAATGTGAAAAGTATTGGGTTATACCTGAAAAACAAAATTGATAGACCGCTTATTTAGGACCCGGCCACCGAGCCGGGTTTTTTATGTCCTGACACTGACAACTCCGCAACACCAGGCAACAGGTGTGCAGTTGCACTTATTTCACTTTCCCTGTTACGTCGGCGCTCTTTAAATAATTCTCCAGGGAAAACAACGTGGCCGTATCAATACTTTACTACCCTTACACCGCTGCTGAACTTAACAACGTCTATAACAAACTTGAGAAAGAATTATTCGCCACTACAAAAGACATCGGAGACGATGGAAAACCAGCCCCCAAAATTCTCGTAGTGGCCGGCGTACAGGGTTCAGGAAAAACGTACATGTTAAACAACACGTTGCTCAAACAGGCTCGCTACTCTAACTACGTTCGCCTGTACCTGGAGAGTTTTCGAGAACTGCACCCCCGCTATGACGAGATGCGGGGGCTGAGTGTCACTGATCGTTATCGATCTACAGAGACGTTCATATGGGAGTTGTGTGATCGCATCTTAAAATATGCGTATGAGAGCCACCACAACATCATTATGGAAACAGCGCTAGACACCAAGGCCTTTGCCAGCCTCATTTCGGGTACAGCTCTGGCCCACTACCAATTTGATGTGCATTTGATTGGCTGCAAGCTGGATTTTTCACATTTATCGACCATCAAGCGCGCACTTGACAGCCTAGAGCTAGGAATACTTGAGCGCTTCGTCGATATTGCCAGTATTGAATCAAGTATGGAAAACGCAGAAATCATCCTTAACGCTTTTGAGACGGCCTGTATGAGAGTCAGCGGCTCGCAAATCACTATGTATGAGCGAGGTTTTGGCGCACTGAAGAATCGGAAAATGCTATGCAGCAGCCGATGCGATCGGATCAATATATTGACGCCATACCCGTTTTTAAATGAAGAAGGAGTGGAAATACCGGTATTCGAGCATGCTCATCACATCGAACGTAATGAAACGTCAGAATTATCGTGCAGCTATGACAGCTTTACGACAGTGGTCAATGGGTTGATCGACACACCAGCGGACCGAACCGAAGCCTGGGGGGAAGCCTACAGTTCATTGGCGCGTATGCGCCCATTCTGGAAGCAGGTTCCCCCACGATTGCGAAATACATTGTGGTCCTACATCAAGAAATATTCGGTCTGACCTCATCGTTGATCGAAACAGCACCTAATGCCTGAACGATCCGTGACAATGCCGCCGATTGCCCATTGATCTTCACCGGTAACCCTTCGATCTCCCGTCGTGCTGGATAGTGTTTGCGCAGCACATCGAAAGCCAGACGCTGGCTTTGGGCATCCCCCACGAGGCTGCGTCTAAAGTCAGCGTCGTCTCGTCGCGGGTCATAGACACCTCGACACAGCATGTTGAGCGCCCAGGCAGGATCGGTGGCTGCATCAAGAGTGACTTGCGCCAGCCAGGGTTTGGGCAGCAGTTGGTCGAGGGTCAAGTGCGGCGCTTCTCCGAGATGCGCGCACAACGCCTGATAAATCTGCGCGGTGCCGCGCTGCCTGCCATCCAGGCTGTAACCGGCAATGTGCGGGGTGCCGATGACGCACAGCTCCGCAAGTTCGACATCCACATGGGGTTCTTTTTCCCACACGTCCAACACGGCCTGCAGGTCTTCTCGCTCCAGCAACACTTCTCGCAGTGCGCTGTTGTCGACCACCGGGCCGCGCGCCGCATTGATCAGCCAGGCGCCTGGCTTGAGTTGTTCAAGACGCACGCGGTCAAACAGATGCCAGGTTGCCAAGTCGCCGGTTTTGGTCAGCGGCGTGTGCAGACTGATGACATCGCAGCGTTCAATGACCTCCTCAAGGCTAATGTAATCGCCGCCTTCGGCTGCTTGACGCGGCGGATCGCAAACCAGCACGTTCCAGCCCAGACCGCGTAAGACGTTAGTCAAGCGTCCTCCCACTTGCCCGGCTCCAACCACGCCATAGGTGCGTTGGTTGAGGTCTACCCCTTCGATTTCCGCCAGGGTCAGCAAGCTGCCCAACACGTAATCCACCACGCCGCGAGCGTTGCAGCCGGGCGCGCTGGACCACTGAATGCCTGCTTCTGCGAGGTAATCGAGGTCCAGGTGATCGGTGCCGATGGTGCATGTGCCGACGAAACGTACCGACGAGCCTTCGAGCAATTGACGACCGACTTTTGTGACTGATCGCACAAGCAAAATATCGGCATCGGCCACCGCGGCGCGATCGAGCGTACGACCCGGATAGCGGCTAATTTCGCCAAATCCTGCAAAAAATGCATCGAGCAGTGGAATGTTTTCGTCAGCAACTATGCGCATGATGGGCTCCCTGAGATCGCGGCAGTGTAGGTGCTAGCGCCCTGCCGGGCCAGCGCGAAGGCTCAGAATACCGAGACCGGGGCTAATCAGTCCTGCTTCTTGCGAATCCAATACAAGAAAACGCCATCGGGCGTCTGTTGATCCACCAGATCGTGCCCCAGGAATACACAAAACTTGGGAATGTCGCGGCGGGTCGAAGGGTCGGTGGCAATCACCTTGAGCACTCCGCCTGCGTGCAAGTCGCGAATCTTCTGGTGCAGCATCATCACAGGCTCAGGGCAATTGAGGCCACTGGCGTCGAGGACGGCATCGGCTGAAAGGCTTTCTATAGATTCAGGCATAGGGCACTCCAAAAACTGACGGGTATTGTCGCTTAAATGCGTGAGAGCGCCAAATTGAGCGTGTTGATGGGATATCCACGCACGGATTGGAGCAGAGCGTGCCCGCGAAGTTGGCCCGTCATGTTCGTTGCACTACGACGCGGCCAGTCACGTCAACCACGCTGCCGCCGACAGACCCTGTAGGATTCTGCGACACCTTGGCGTTTTGTGATCGCTGATGCGCCACGTATCATCCTTGCCATTTCCCGCAGATTAGAAGCCTATGTCCCTGATAGTTCTACTGCTTCTGCCGTTCATTGGCAGCTGTATCGCAGCGGTACTACCGCACAACGCCCGCAACAGCGAATCCATTCTGTCGGGCCTGATCGCCTTGGTCGGCGCGGTTCAGGTGGCATTGTGGTACCCGCAGATCGCCCACGGCGGGGTGATTCGCGAAGAGTTCTTCTGGTTGCCCAGCCTGGGGCTGAATTTCTCGTTGCGCATGGATGGCTTCGCCTGGCTGTTTTCGATGCTGATACTGGGTATCGGCACGCTGGTCTCGTTGTATGCACGCTATTACATGTCACCGAACGATCCGGTGCCACGGTTTTTCTCGTTCTTCCTGGCGTTCATGGGCGCGATGCTCGGCCTGGTGATGTCGGGCAACCTGATCCAGATCGTGTTTTTCTGGGAGCTGACCAGTGTTTTTTCCTTTCTACTGATTGGCTATTGGCACCACCGCGCCGACGCCAGGCGCGGTGCCTACATGGCATTGATAGTGACCGGCGCGGGCGGTCTGGCGTTGCTGGTAGGGATGATGCTGCTCGGCCATGTGGTCGGCAGCTATGATCTGGATCGCGTGTTGGCCTCGGGCGATGCTATCCGCGCCCATGCGTTATACCCGGTGTTGCTGACACTGATTCTGATTGGCGCGTTGAGTAAAAGCGCGCAATTCCCTTTCCACTTCTGGCTACCGCATGCCATGGCGGCACCGACGCCGGTCTCGGCCTATCTGCACTCGGCGACGATGGTCAAGGCCGGGGTGTTTCTCCTGGCCCGGCTGTGGCCTTCTTTATCCGGCAGTGAGCAGTGGTTCTGGATCGTCAGCGGTGCAGGCGCTTGTACCTTGGTGATCGGCGCTTATTCGGCGATTTTCCAGAACGACCTCAAAGGCCTGCTGGCCTACTCCACCATCAGCCATTTGGGGTTGATCACGCTGCTACTGGGCCTCAACAGTCCCCTTGCCGCCGTGGCGGCGGTGTTTCACATTCTTAACCATGCCACCTTCAAAGCGTCGCTGTTCATGGCTGCGGGGATCATCGACCATGAAAGCGGCACGCGGGACATCCGCAGACTCAGTGGGTTGATCAAGCTGATGCCGTACACCGCCACGCTGGCGATGGTTGCCAGCGCGGCGATGGCGGGCGTGCCGTTGCTCAACGGCTTTTTGTCGAAAGAAATGTTCTTCGCCGAGACCGTGTTCATCACCTCAAGTGCGTGGGTTGAAATGGCCCTGCCGGTGATTGCCACGGTTGCCGGGACCTTTAGCGTCGCCTATTCCCTGCGTTTCACGGTGGATGTGTTTTTCGGCCCGAAGGCCACCGAACTGCCGCACACGCCCCACGAACCGCCGCGCTGGATGCGCGCCCCAGTGGAGTTTCTGGTGCTCGCTTGCCTGATCGTTGGTGTGTTTCCGGCGCTATCGGTCGGGCCCTTGCTGGCGGCGGCGGCACAGCCGGTGGTCGGCGGCACCTTGCCCCAATACAGCCTGGCGATCTGGCACGGCTGGAACGCGCCGATGATCATGAGCCTGATCGCCATGGGTGCGGGTATCGCGCTGTATCTGCTCTTGCGCAAATCATTCAGGCGCGAGCGGTTTGTCGGACCGCCGCTGATCTGGCGGCTCAATGGCAAACGGCTCTTCGAGCGCGTTCTAGTAACCGCAATGCGTCTGGCTCAGCGCCTAGAGCGGTTGTTAACCACGCGCCGCCTGCAAGCACAGCTGTTTTTAATGGTGTTCGCAGCACTCGTCGCAGGCTTCATTCCGATGTACGACGGTGGCCTGACCTGGGGCGAGCGGCCGAAAATCGAGGGCTCCGGGGTGTTCGTGATGCTCTGGCTGATCGCCATCGCTTGCGCTCTAGGCGCGGCCTGGCAAGCCAAATATCATCGACTGGCCGCCGTGACCATGGTCAGCGTCTGCGGCCTGATGACCTGCGTGACCTTTGTCTGGTTTTCGGCGCCAGATCTGGCCCTGACTCAACTGGTGGTCGAAGTGGTGACCACGGTGCTGATCCTCCTCGGCCTGCGCTGGCTGCCGCGACGCAACGAAGACGTGCCCGGCCGCCGCGCGCGTAATCGTGCCCGCGCACGTAGGGTTCGCGATTTCGTGCTCGCCGTCGGTGTCGGTGGCGGCATGGCGCTGCTCTCCTATGCGATGCTCACCCGCGCCACACCCAATACGATTTCCGAGTTCTACCTTAGTCACGCACTGCCCCTGGGCGGCGGCACCAACGCGGTCAACGTCATGCTGGTGGATTTTCGTGGGTTCGACACCTTCGGCGAAATCACCGTGCTGACGGTTGTGGCGCTGACCGTGTTCGCGCTACTGCGCCGCTTCCGCCCCCCGAAAGAAAGCATTGCGTTGCCAGCACAACAACGCTTGCTGGCCCGTGACGTGGTCACCGATTTGGTCAATCCGCGCAGCGCCAGCGATACCGCACTGGGCTTCATGATGGTCCCGGCAGTGCTGGTGCGTCTGCTGCTGCCTGTGGCGTTCGTGGTCTCGATGTATTTGTTCATGCGCGGCCATAACCAGCCGGGCGGCGGTTTCGTCGCAGGGCTCGTGATGTCAGTGGCGTTCATCCTGCAATACATGGTCGCAGGCACCCAATGGGTCGAGGCGCAGATGAGCCTGCGTCCGCTGCGCTGGATGGGCACTGGGCTGATGTTCGCGCTGGCAACCGGTTTGGGCTCGATGGTCCTGGGCTATCCATTCATGACGACCCATACCGCGCACATGCACCTGCCGCTGCTGGGGGATGTGCATGTGGCCAGTGCGCTGTTTTTTGACATCGGGGTGTACGCGGTGGTAGTCGGCTCGACACTGCTGATCCTTACAGCGCTGGCGCACCAGTCGGTGCGTAGCCATCGCCCCACTTCGCTCAACGCGCAGCTTAAGCCCACCAACACGCAAGGAGTCGCCTGATGGAAGAAGTCATCGCCATCGCCATCGGAGTCCTCGCCGCGTCAGGCGTCTGGCTGATTCTGCGCCCTCGGACCTTTCAAGTGGTCATGGGCCTGTGTTTGCTGTCGTATGGCGTCAATCTGTTCATCTTCAGCATGGGCAGCCTGTTTATTGGCAAGGAGCCGATCATCAAGGACGGCGTACCCCAAGACCTGCTCAATTACACCGATCCGCTGCCGCAAGCGTTGGTGCTGACCGCCATTGTCATTAGCTTTGCGATGACCGCGCTGTTTCTGGTGGTGTTGCTGGCGTCACGCGGGCTGACCGGCAATGACCATGTGGACGGTCGGGAGTCCGGCGAATGACGTGGATGAATCAACTCATCGTCGCGCCGATTCTGTTGCCGGTCCTCACGGCGGCCTTGATGCTCTGGTTGGGTGAGAAACACCGCCCGCTCAAGGCGCGGATCAATCTGCTGTCTACGGCGCTAGGTCTGGTCATCTCAATCAGCTTGATGATGTGGGTGCAGAAAACCGGCACCACCGGCTCAATCGGCGTGTACTTGCCAGGCAACTGGGAGTCGCCCTATGGCATCGTGCTGGTGGTCGATCACCTCTCGGCGCTGATGCTAGTGCTGACCGGCATCGTCGCCTTCTGCGCGTTGCTGTTCGCAATGGCGCGCTGGGACAAGGCGGGTGCCAGTTTCCATGCGCTGTTCCAGATCCAATTGATGGGGCTCTACGGTGCCTTCCTCACGGCCGATCTGTTCAATCTGTTCGTGTTCTTCGAAGTCTTGCTGGCCGCATCCTACGGTTTGATGCTGCACGGTTCCGGTCGTGCGCGGGTCTCAGCGGGGCTGCATTACATCACCATCAACCTGCTGGCCTCTTCATTGTTTCTGATTGGTGCGGCACTGATCTATGGCGTCACCGGAACGTTGAACCTGGCCGATCTGGCAATGAAAATCCCGCTGA
>NZ_DASWOT010000142.1:0-23472 GCF_036404235.1 Pseudomonas sp. | reverse complement strand
CACAGGCCCCTGCTTGACGCCTATCGAGATCGCACGGGTGCAGGCCAAGGTTGATCCGACCGGGCCTAATGATGGCTTATCAAATGGTCAATTCGACCCGCCCTCGGCTGAATCCAGAGCCTACATCGAGAAATTCGGCATTCCGTATGGCTCGTGGTGAGCAGATGGGTGAGTAAGTTACTGGTCAGCGTGCCATCCAGATCAAACAGAATATTCTGGTAATGCATGTCTTCTCCCGCCTGCAACTTATGGATTGCTCAGCAAGGTTGGTCGAAACCTTCAGCCAGGTGCTGGTCCTTGAGCTTCACGTAATTGGTCGCGCTGTAGGGGAAGAATGCGATCTCCTGCTCAGTCAGCGGGCGCATTTGCTTAACCGGACGCCCGACGTACAGAAAGCCGCTTTCCAGGTGCTTGCCCGGCGGGACCAAACTGCCCGCGCCAATGATCACTTCGTCCTCGACCACTGCGCCGTCCATGATCGTGCTGCCCATGCCGATCAGAATCCGGTTGCCGACGGTGCAGCCATGCAGCATGACTTTATGACCGATGGTCACTTCGTCGCCAATCAGCAGTGGAAATCCGTCCGGATTAAACGGACCTGCATGGGTGATATGCAACACGCTGCCGTCCTGAACGCTGGTGCGCGCACCGATGCGGATGCGGTGCATGTCGCCGCGAATCACCGTTAGCGGCCAGACAGAGCTGTCGGTGCCTATTTCGACGTCGCCAATGACGACCGCCGAACGATCGACAAAAGCCCGCTCGCCAAGCGCTGGCGTGTGACCCTGGAACTTGCGAATAGCCACTTATAGTCTCCTTCATTGAGGCTGATAGCGTTGTTATCGTGGTGAGGTAGCTGCGGTGAGCGCCGATTGTAATTAAGATGCTCGGGTGTTTCTCCCAGCCAAGGTGCCAAACCGTGAGCGCGAACAACCCTCTTCTGCAATCGTACGACCTGCCACCTTTCTCGGCGATCCGCGCCGAGCACGTAAAACCGGCTATTGAACAGATTCTTGCCGACAACCGCGCAGCAATTGTCGACATTCTCGCCAAACAAGGTTCGCAGCCTACATGGGCTGGCCTGGTATTGGCGATGGATGAGCTCAACGACCGCCTCGGCGCCGCCTGGAGCCCGGTCAGCCATCTGAACGCCGTACGCAACAGTCCTGAACTGCGCGAAGCATACGAATCGTGCCTGCCCGCGTTAAGTGCCTACTCCACCGAGCTGGGGCAAAATCGCGCGTTGTTCCAGGCCTTCGAAGCCTTGGCCAATAGTCCGCAAGCCGCTGATTTCGACATCGCGCAGAAGACCATCCTCGAATACTCGCTGCGAGACTTCCGTTTGTCCGGTATTGACCTGCCGCCCGAGCAGCAAAAGCGTTACGCCCAGGTGCAGAGCAAACTCTCGGAACTGGGCAGCCAGTTTTCCAACCAGTTGCTCGATGCCACTCAAGCCTGGACCAAGCTCGTCACCGACGAAGCCGCCCTCGCCGGCCTGACCGATTCGGCCAAGGCGCAAATGGCTGCGGCGGCCAAGGCCAAAGACCTCGATGGTTACCTGATCACCCTGGAGTTTCCGAGCTATTACGCGGTGATGACCTACGCCGAAGACCGCGCCCTGCGCGAGGAAGTCTATGCGGCGTACTGCACCCGCGCGTCGGATCAAGGCCCGAATGCCGGTAAGAACGACAACGGCCCGGTGATGGAACAGATTCTCGACTTGCGTCAGGAATTGGCCAAGCTGTTGGGTTTCGCCAGCTTCTCCGAGCTGAGCCTGGCAACCAAGATGGCTGAATCGAGCGATCAAGTGCTCAGCTTTCTGCGCGATCTGGCCAAGCGCAGCAAACCGTTTGCTGCTCAGGATCTTGAGCAACTGAAAGCCTACGCCGCCGAACAAGGCTGCCCGGACCTGCAAAGCTGGGACAGCGGTTTTTATGGCGAGAAGCTGCGTGAACAACGTTACAGCGTGTCTCAAGAGACGCTGCGCGCTTACTTTCCGATCGATAAAGTACTCAGCGGCCTGTTTGCCATCGTACAAAAACTGTACGGCATCGAGATCGCCGAACAGAAAGGCTTCGACACCTGGCATCCGGACGTGCGCCTGTTCGAAATCAATGAGAACGGCCAGCACGTCGGTCGTTTCTTCTTTGATCTTTATGCCCGCGCCAACAAGCGTGGTGGTGCCTGGATGGACGGTGCTCGCGACCGTCGCCGCACCGCCGACGGCCAACTGCAAAGCCCGGTGGCGAATCTGGTCTGCAACTTCACCCCGGCAGACAGCGGCAAGCCTGCGCTGCTGACCCACGATGAAGTCACCACTTTGTTCCACGAATTCGGTCACGGCCTGCACCATCTGCTGACCCGCGTCGAACACGCCGGTGCCTCAGGCATCAACGGCGTGGCGTGGGATGCGGTCGAGCTACCAAGTCAGTTCATGGAAAACTGGTGCTGGGAGCCCGAGGGCCTGGCGCTGATTTCTGGCCATTACCAAACCGGTGAACCGCTGCCTCAGGATCTGCTTGAGAAAATGCTTGCCGCGAAAAACTTCCAGTCTGGCCTGATGATGGTTCGTCAGTTGGAGTTTTCGCTGTTCGACTTCGAGTTGCATGCCACCCATGGCGATGGCCGTACCGCGCTACAAGTGCTTGAAGGCGTGCGCGATGAAGTCTCGGTCATGCGTCCACCTGCGTATAACCGCTTCCCTAATAGCTTCGCGCACATCTTCGCCGGTGGTTATGCAGCGGGTTACTACAGCTATAAATGGGCTGAAGTACTGTCGGCCGATGCATTCTCGAAGTTTGAGGAAGATGGCGTGCTCAACGAAGACACCGGTCGGGCGTTTCGCGAAGCGATTCTGGCGCGTGGCGGCTCGCAGGCCCCGATGGTGTTGTTCGTCGACTTCCGCGGACGTGAACCTTCAATTGACGCACTCTTGCGCCATTGCGGCTTGAACGAGGACGCAGCGGCATGAGTGATACGCCGGCAGTAGTGACCAAAAAACGCTTTATCGCCGGGGCCGTATGCCCGGCGTGCAGCGAGCCCGACAGGCTGATGATGTGGAACGAAGATGATGTCCCGCACCGAGAGTGCGTGCATTGCGGGTATTCGGACACGCTCAATGCCCAAGGCCAGTCGATCCCGAAAGAGTTGGGGACGCGAGTCAACAAGGCAGTGCCCAAACCTGCGGATCCGAAGGTTCAGGGGGTGCAATTTTTCCCGAATCCAAAGCTGAAAAAGCCGGTCGATCCGAGTTGATGTAATGCGTTGATGCCGGCGCAACAACCGCTGGCATCAACCCATATTTCACATGTTCTTGTATCGCCGCGTTGGTGTAATTCTCATTTTCGAAATACTTTTCGAATGTTGCTTTGATAAATCCGTGTATGAGTTAGAGGGAATACAGTCATTGCGTTTCCGGCGCTCAGTAATAGCAACTTCGTGTGTAAGTGCAGGCGCAGGGAGTTTTCTTCATGTTTCAGCCCATCAGTTAGTTCATTGAAAACGGGCAGTCAACTCAATGTTAAGCCGAGCCCTTTATGGTCTATTGACCAAGCTTGAATTGCGGCGTGCTCTACCTCGGGGCTCAGTCCCGCGCGCCGCTGGTCAGACACCATGAGGTTTTCCATCGAGAACATGGAGGACGATAGTTTTTCGTTGTACTGTACAAAAACACAGTATTCGGGAAAGCCTCATGTCCACCCCACTTCCTCCTCGTGGTCGAGGTACGGCCACCAATCCGCATAACCGCTTCGCGCCCAATCGCTCAGTCGCCGAGGATGACGGCTGGTATCAGGAAGTCCCTCTGACCCAAGGCACAACAGTCACTCTCGAAACCGCCAAGAGCATCATCACGCGTAATTCTTCACCGGACATCCCGTTCGATCGCTCGATCAATCCGTACAGAGGCTGCGAGCACGGTTGTATTTATTGTTACGCACGCCCCAGTCACGCGTATTGGGACATGTCGCCGGGGCTTGATTTCGAGACCAAACTGATCGCCAAGACCAACGCAGCGGCATTGCTGGAGCAGCAATTGTCGAAGCGAGGTTACACCGTTGCGCCTATTACGCTGGGCGCTAATACCGACCCGTATCAACCGATCGAGCGTGAATACAAAATCACCCGCGCCACGCTTGAAGTGTTGCTGCGCTACCGTCATCCAGTGACGATCATCACTAAAGGCTCGTTGATTCTGCGCGACCTGGACTTGCTGGTGGAGTTGGCAAAACAGCGATTGGTGTCGGTGTTCATCAGCCTGACGTCGTTGGATGACGAGCTTAAACGTATTCTTGAACCGCGCGCCGCCGCACCCAAAGCACGGTTACGAGCGATTCGAGTCATGCGCGAGGCGGGAATCCCAGTGGGCGTGATCCTGGCGCCGATGATTCCGATGATCAACGATATGGAGCTGGAAAGCCTGATGGCTGAAGCCAAGGCCGCGGGGGCTTTGGGCGCGGGTTATGTGATGCTGCGGTTACCGTTGGAGGTCGCGCCACTTTTTGAGGAGTGGTTGCAGGCGCACTATCCGCAGAGAGCCGCCCATGTGATGAGCCTGGTACGGCAATCGCGCGGTGGTCAGGTGTATGACAGCCGTTTTGGCAGTCGGATGCGTGGCGAGGGCGTATTCGCTGACTTGCTTGCGCAGCGCTACAGTATCGCGGTGAAGAAACTGGGCTTGAATGGGCGCGAAAGCTTTAGGCTCGATTGCGATGCATTTTGCCCGCCGGGTGGGCAAATGTCGTTGTTGTGAAGTTTTAAGGCGGGTCGATAGGGACGTATTCGTGGGCGGGTTCGCTCCCAGCAAAATCACGCGGTCTTGTGGCGCGAGCTTGCATGCGAAGAGGCCCGCGTGGTCAGCACGGGCCTGATGGGTTTCACATCAATCGAGCTTCAGTACCTTGGCCAGCACGATCTTCGGACCTTTCATCTTCTTGATGATGATTCGCAGGCCTTCGATTTCCATGACATCTTCCTCTTCCGGCACGCGCTTGAGGCTGTCGTAGATCAGACCCGCGAGGGTCTCTGCTTCTACGTGGTCCAGGTCGATGCCCAGCAGGCGTTCGACCTTGAACAGCGGCGTGTCACCACGCACCAGCAGCTTGCCCGGCTGATACGCAAGGATGCCGCGCTCGGCCTTGCGGTGTTCGTCCTGAATATCGCCGACCAGCACTTCCAGCACGTCTTCCATGGTCAGGTAACCGATGACCTTGCCGTCGGCTTCTTCGACCAGCGCGAAGTGCGCGCCACCCTGACGGAACTGCTCCAGCAGGCGTGACAGCGGCATGTGCTTGGATACGCGCTCCAGCGGCCGAGTCAGCTCAGCCAGGTTGAACGATTCGGGCAGGTGATCCAGCGCCGCCAGTTCCAGCAGCAAGTCCTTGATGTGCAGCAGGCCGACGAACTCTTCGCGCTCGGCGTCATACACCGGGTAGCGGCTGAACTTGTGACGACGGAACAGCGCCATGATTTCTTTGAGCGGGGCGTTGCAGTCCAGCGTCACCAGGTCTTCGCGGGAGTTGGCCCAGTCGACCACTTCCAGCTCACCCATTTCCACGGCCGACGCCAGAACGCGCATGCCCTGATCGCTCGGGTCCTGACCGCGGCTAGAGTGCAGAATCAGCTTCAGTTCTTCACGGCTGTAGCTGTGTTCGTGGTGCGGGCCGGGCTCGCCTTGGCCGGCAATGCGCAGAATGCCGTTGGCGCTGGCGTTGAGCAGGTAGATTGCCGGGTACATGGCCCAATAGAACAAATACAGCGGCACTGCCGTCCACAGCGACAGCATATCGGGCTTGCGAATGGCCCAGGACTTGGGCGCCAACTCGCCAACCACGATGTGCAGGTAGGAAATAAGAAAGAACGCAGAGAAGAACGAAACGCCTTTCACCACTTCCGGCGACTGCACGCCAAGGCTTTCCAGCAGGGGCGCCAGCAAGTGCGCGAACGCAGGCTCACCGACCCAGCCCAGGCCCAGCGAGGCAAGCGTAATACCGAGTTGGCATGCCGAGAGATAAGAATCCAGCTGGCTGTGAACGGTGCGAAGAATACGCCCGCGCCAGCCGTTGTTCTCGGCAATCGATTCAACACGCGTGGAGCGTAGTTTGACCATGGCGAACTCTGCGGCAACGAAGAAGCCGTTGAGCAGAACCAGAATCATTGCGAAGAGAATCATGCCGAAGTCGGCGAAAATGGAGGCGAGGCTTAAAGCAGGGGAAGGGTCCATGATGGGGTTTTGCGGGTTCCGTATGATCAAAAAAGGGTTCTGCCGCTCACAAATGGAGCGTACAAGAGGCGCAATTTAGCGGCTATCCTCCAGCTTGGCTAGGGTTTGGTCATTTGGATCGGTGGGAAATTGCAGATAAATACGCTGCCTTTGCCTAGCACGCTGTTGATCTCAAGTGTGGCGCGATGGCGCAGCAACACATGCTTGACGATCGCCAGGCCCAACCCGGTGCCACCTGTATTGGACGCACGGCTGGAGTCGACCCGGTAAAAACGCTCGGTCAGACGTGGCAGATGTTTGCTGTCAATGCCAATCCCGGAGTCCTGCACGCTCAAATGTGCGCCGCGTCCGTCGGTCCACCAGCGGATGTGGATCTTGCCTTCAGCCGGCGTGTATTTCACGGCATTGAAGATCAGGTTGGAAAACGCGCTGCGTAATTCTGGCTCGCTGCCCTTGAGGTGCGTGTCGCTGTCGATTTCCAGGGTGATCTGTTGATTTTTCGTACCGGACAATGCCTGAGCATCATTGGTAATGCTGCGCAGCATTGCAGGCACTTGCACCGGCTGATTGTCGGATGGGTAATCGGTTGCTTCGAGCTTTGCCAGCAATAAAAGGTCATTGAGCAGCGTCTGCATGCGTCCGCCTTGCTGGTGCATCTGCTGCAGCGCACGCACCCAGCGTGGATTCACTTCGTCGACGTTATCCAGCAGCGTCTCCAGATAGCCGCAAATCACTGTCAGTGGTGTGCGTAACTCGTGGGAAACGTTGGCGACGAAATCCTTGCGCATCTGTTCCAACTGATGGATCCGTGTGACGTCGCGCACCAGCATCAGGTGTTCGTTGTTGCCGTAGCGGGTGATCAACAGCTGAATACGCAGGCGTTCGCTGACCGGCGAGGGGATTTCCAGCGGTTCGGCATAATTGTTTTGCTCGAAGTATTCCTTGAAGCGCGGGTGCCGCACCAGGTTGGTCACCGGCTGACCGCTGTCTTGGGGCGTCTTGAGGCCGAGCAAGGTCTCGGCGGCGCGGTTCCACCATTCGAGGTTGCCTTCGCTGTCGAGCATGATCACCGCGTCTTTGAGGGCGGTGGTGGACTCCTGGACCCGATCGATGACCGCTTGCAGGCGTCCGCGCACTCGCATGTCACGGCGTTGCAGGTGATAAATGCTGTCGAAGACTTCGCCCCACAAGCCATACCCGTCAGGCGGTGGTTCGTCTGCCTTGTGATGACGCAACCAGTCGTGCAGGCGCAGCAACTGCTTTAAGGTCCAGGCCAGATACAGCGCCAGGCCAATAGCCAGGCACCAGCCGTAATGCCCGCTGATCAGGCCAGCCAGCAGCGATGCCGTGACCAATAGCAGCAGATGGCGAATCAGCGTGCCGTGCCAGTTTCGATTCAATTGAAACGCGTCCTTGTCGTGAGCAAACAGCAGGCTATCGCCCTAAAAGCTTTTTCAGCTTTTGGTAGAAAAGCGATAACCGGTGCCGCGCACGGTTTGTACCAGATTCTCGTAGGCATCGCCGAGGGCTTTGCGCAGGCGACGAATGTGAACATCGACAGTGCGCTCCTCGACGTAGACGTTGCCACCCCAAACCTGATCGAGCAATTGCCCGCGAGTGTAAGCACGTTCCTGGTGAGTCATGAAAAATTGCAGCAGACGGTATTCGGTCGGGCCCATTTCAGCGGGTTTGCCATCGATAGTCACGCGGTGGCTGATCGGGTCGAGCAGCAAACCGCCGACCTCAATCGGTGTTTCGCCATCAGTTGGACCGGCGCGACGCAGCACGGCTTTCAGGCGGGCGACCAGTTCACGCGGGGAGAAGGGTTTGGTGATGTAGTCATCGGCGCCCACTTCAAGCCCCTGGATCTTGTTGTCCTCTTCGCCTTTGGCGGTGAGCATGATGATCGGGATGTCTCCCGTCAGCTCGTCGCGCTTGAGCCTGCGGGCCAACTCGATGCCTGAAGTGCCGGGCAGCATCCAGTCGAGCAGGATCAGATCCGGTTTACGATCAACAATGATGGCGTGAGCTTGTTGCGAGTTCTCAGCCTCCATGCAGTCGTAGCCAGCCATTTCCAATGCAACGGCGATCATTTCGCGGATGGGCGCTTCGTCGTCAACGATCAGAATGCTCCTGCCAGCCATGCCTCAAACCTCTTGTCATTTAACTGTCTTGGGGCGCATTAGATAACGGAATTATTGCAGTCGTGTGACAGGTTGTTGAGTCGCTGGCGATAAAGGTCTATCCGGGGCTAAGATTGGAGCCTTGTCCTACAAAAAAATCGTTCCAGAAACGACTACAAAAAGAGGATTCATCCGATGGCTAGATTTTCATCTTCCCTTTTGAGCTTGCTCGCTGCAGCAGCGCTGGCTTCGGCTGGGATGGCGTTTGCTGCCGATCCTGCGATGACCAAAGACGGCGTGCTGGTCGATCACAGCGGCATGACGCTGTACACCTTCGACAAAGATACCTCGGCCGGTAAGTCCGTCTGTAATGACCAGTGCGCGACTAACTGGCCGCCACTGACCGCTTCGAGTTCAGACAAAGCCGTTGGCGACTGGACGATCATCAAGCGCGACGATGATAAGTCGCAGTGGGTCTACAAAGGCAAGCCGCTCTACACCTTCAAAAATGACAAAGCTGCTGGCGACACGACAGGTGATGGCAAAGGCGATGTCTGGCACGTTGCCAAACCATAAGCCTGATACTCGCTGTATCAAGCAAGGGCTGTTGCCGTTTGGTCGCTGTCACAACCAAACGGCGACAGACCCTGGCTGTTTGGTCAGCGCAGTGTGTAGTCGACGACGATACCGACAAAGATTGCCAGCCCGGCCCAATGGTTGTGCAAAAAGGCTTTGAAGCAGGCTTGCGGCTCCTTGTTGCGTGTCGACCAGAACTGCCAGGCGAAACATCCCGCCGCAACCAGCAGCCCCAAAAGGAAGTATATGCCCAGCTCAAAACGCGAACCGGCCAGCATCAGGCAGCCGAGCGACAGGCATTGCAGGGTCAGAATGATTGTCCGATCAGCATCGCCGAACAGTATGGCGGTGGATTTCACGCCGATCTTCAGGTCGTCTTCGCGATCAGTCATTGCGTAATAAGTGTCGTAGCCCACCGTCCACAGCAGGTTGGCGATATACAACAGCCAAGCGGCGGCGGGCAGGTCGCCGGTCTCGGCGGTGAACGCCATCGGCATCCCCCACGAAAACGCCGCACCCAACACCACTTGTGGGTAATAGGTGTATCGCTTCATGAACGGATAGCAGGCTGCCAGTGCCAAGCCGCCAAACGACAGCCAGATCGTCGTGGAGTTGGTCAGCAGTACCAGCAAAAAGCTCAAGCCCAGCAGAATCGAAAACAGCACCAAAGCCTCTTTGCTGCTGACCTTACCGCTCACCAATGGCCGCTGCTCGGTGCGTTTGACGTGGCCGTCTACCTTGCGGTCTGCGAAGTCGTTGATCACGCAACCTGCGGCCCGCATCAAGAACACGCCGATCACGAAGATCAGCACGTTTGCTAGCGAGGGCGAGCCTTTGCCAGCAATCCACAGCGCCCACAACGTCGGCCACAGCAGCAGGTAAATGCCGATGGGCTTGTCGATGCGGGTCAACTGCACGAAGTCCCACGCGCGGGGATTCAAGCGATTGAGCGATTTGAGCAGCGAAACGTACATCAGTGATGCTCCGCGATGGCTGGGTTGGCGACCTCAATGGCACGCCATAAGGTTGGCAAGAAGACTTCTGCGACCAGGATGCTCAAGCGTGCGCGGCTGAAGCGCGACCGGCGCCCCCACAGAGCGTCCTGGGCATCCTCGGCGGGTAACCAGGCTGCCGGATAACGACAGACCTGCATCGCGCCGCGCTCAAACGCCTTGTCACTGAACAGCAACTCACCCAGCGAGCGCGTGCCAAGTTGGTCCATGTGCAAGCCGTCGTGCTCCAGTGCGCTGCGCGCGGCGACACTGCGGGCAAATACCCATTTCTCGCCATGACCGCGCAGATACACTTCCCGGACCCAGCCTTCGCTCCCTTGCGCCAGTTCGAGCGCTGTGCATTCATCGGCGCGAAGCACTTGCCAGCCTTCGTGCAGTGGCATAACGCTAAAGCCGTTATTGGAAAGGCCGGTGAGGCGGCGGGTCAGCGAGTCTTCGTTGAAGAGCCAATCAAGCACCATGGGTGTGGGGGTGTCGACCATTTGATCGCGCAGGTGCCAGTCTTGAGTCAGGAATACAGAATTTTGCTGGGTCACGGTGAGCATTTATTGGCGGCAATCGAGGCGGCGAGCTTACCATGATTGCCGGTATCGACCGATGACCGGACCACCGTCTATATGTCGATGATGCTTGCGTCAAAGCCTTGCGATCAGTAAAACGCCCTCACCCAGTCAAAAAATAGGCGGTGACGCGAAGAGGCTGGGCGCATGAAGCCCTATTGAGCACACAACGCCTGAGAGATACGAGCGATGAAGAAGTGGCAATGCATTGTCTGTGGCCTGATTTATAGCGAGGCCGATGGTTGGCCGGATGACGGGATTGCGCCGGGCACCCGCTGGGAAGATGTACCGGCCGATTGGCTGTGCCCGGATTGCGGCGTCGGCAAAATTGATTTCGAAATGATCGAAATCGGCTGATCCGTCTGAACCCCCTTTTATTCAGGAGAAATGAATGAGCGCACCTGTCGTGATCATTGGCACCGGCCTTGCGGGTTACAACCTCGCTCGGGAATTTCGCAAGCTAGACGGCGAAACGCCTCTGTTGCTGATCACTGCTGATGACGGTCGTTCTTACTCCAAACCCATGCTCTCCACCGGATTTGGCAAGAATAAGGAGGCCGATGACCTGAGCATGGCTGAGCCGGGGGCGATGGCCGAACAGCTCAAGGCCGAGGTGCGCACTCACACACGTATTAGCGGTATTGATCCCGGACACAAGCGCCTGTGGATCGGCGAGGAAGCGGTGCATTATCGCGATCTGATCCTGGCATGGGGCGCACAAAGCGTGCGCGTTCCGGTTCAGGGCGATGCGGGCGACGCGATCTTCCCGATCAACGACCTCGAAGACTACGCACGCTTTCGCACTGCTGCCGCGGGCAAGCGACGAGTGTTGGTGCTCGGCGTCGGCCTGATTGGCTGCGAGTTCGCCAATGATTTGATTCTGGGCGGTTACGAGGTCGATCTGGTCGCGCCGTGCGAGCAAGTCATGCCGACCTTATTGCATCCTGCAGCCGCAAGCGCTGTGCAGGCCGGACTGGAAAGCATTGGGGCGCGTTTCCATTTGGGGCCGGTGCTGACGCGTTTGTCGCGAGCCGAGCAAGGCTTGGAAGCGCATTTGTCCGACGGCGAAGTGGTGCTGTGTGATGTGGTGGTATCAGCCATCGGTTTGCGTCCTCGGGTTGATCTCGCCGCTGCGGCGGGTCTGGAGGTGGGTCTAGGCGTCGTGGTTAATCGTCATCTGCAAACTTCGCACGCCAACATTTATGCGCTGGGTGATTGTGCTGAAGTCGACGGCCTTAATTTGTTGTATGTCATGCCGTTGATGAGTTGCGCGCGTGCATTGGCGCAAACCTTGACCGGCACACCGACGGCGGTCAAATACGGTCCGATGCCAGTGACGGTGAAAACACCCGTTTGCCCGCTGGTCGTTTCGCCGCCACCCAAAGGCAAAGAGGGTGTGTGGAGCGTCGAGGGGCTGGGCGCTGACATCAAAGCGCTGTGCCACGATGCCAGTGGAAATCTGCTCGGCTATGCCCTTACTGGCACTGCGGTGATGGAAAAACTTGCCCTGAACAAGACATTACCGGCGCTGTTGGCATAAAAGAATGGTCGTTCTGTCGGATAGGCCGCGTTTTTGTGCTTACAAACGTTGAGCACAGACTGGCGCAGGGCTCGGCAGCATGCCATCCTCATTTGCGAGGCCGCAACGTAGAGCCGTTGCGGCACCAGCTCGCTGCTCAGGACGAGTAGCACGGCACATAACAACAAAAAACCGTTAATGAGGCTTTATATGCGTAAACCAGAACTCGCAGCAGCCATCGCTGAAAAAGCAGATATCACCAAAGAACAAGCCAATCGCGTACTCAATGCTGTCCTTGAGGAAATTGCCGGCGCCTTGCACCGCAAGGACACTGTCACTCTCGTTGGCTTTGGTACTTTCCTACAGCGCCATCGCGGCGCGCGCGCAGGTAAAAATCCACAGACTGGCGAGCCGCTGAAAATCAAGGCAAGCAATACCGTTTCCTTCAAGCCAGGCAAGTTCCTCAAAGATAGCGTCAATCCGTAAACCGTTCGACGCCTTCGCGTTAGGCGCTGAGCAAGAAGATGGGCATATCAACCCGTATTGAGTGCCCATTTTTTATGTCCCTGGTTTGAGGGCGGCTAACTGTCTGCGGCGCCACTTTGCGACTGCCAGGTTCTGCCTGAGCCTGTGTTGCGCAAGCCCGCTACACTGCGCTTCGGTCGCAGTACCCGGACCGTCTCAGGCAGGGGCCTTTTCGCATGAAATTTCGTTTTTTACTGTGGATGATGAGCCTGTTGATGGCACGCGCCAGCCGCCATAACCCCGCATTCCAGCAACAGTTGCTGGGCAAAGACCTGACATTTCAATTGCAGACGTTTGACGGTAAGGTCGCTCGGCATTTCATCGTCAAGGATCAGCGAATCAGCAGCCATCGCGGTGTGATCCCTGAGCCTGCGTTCTGCATTGCCTTCAAAGATGCCGCTTTCGGCTTCGCGACATTGCAAGCGAAAAACAAACAACTGGCGTTTATGCAGGGCATTCAGGACAAAGACATTCAGGTCAAAGGCAACACCGGCCTGGTAATGTGGTTTCAGGGCTTGATGAAGTATTTGAAGCCGAGGAAGAAGAAGGCTTGATTTGTCCGAATGCCAGAGGCCTCATCCTCCCAATGCGGCCCAGGCTGTCGTAACCTGCGACCGCGCTACACAGAGGAAATGGTCATCAATGAAACTGCGCAGCCAGTTCGCGCAGCAGCACTTCGGCTTCAAGCACCTTATGCACCACGTCGTTGGCTTTTTCGCGAGACAGTTCCAGCCGTTCGAGCAACTCGTCCGGAATGCTTTCGATCGGACCTGAGCCGATGCCTTCCTTGCGCAATAAGCCCACCGCCAGAAACACCAGATTGGCATAGGCTGAGTGGTCGCCGTCGTAGTGCGGGTCGTGCTGGAAGCGCAGGGCGACGGCCAGTTCTTCGGGCATGTCCCAATTGCGCATCAGCCATGAGCCGATTTGTTCGCGCGTAATGCCCAACAGGTGCTGTTCGACAAAGCTGTGGTGCAGATGTGGGTTGACTTCGATTTGCCGGCAAATCAACGAGAAATGTGGCGGAAACACATGAGCCAGCAGCAGATAGCCGAAGTTGTGCAGCAAGCCGGCAAGGTAGGTCAGGCCGCTTTCCGGACGCTTGGCACGTGGCATCGCTCGAGTTAGGCCCTCGATGACCGCTGCGGTGTAGATCGATTGTTGCCAATACGGGGTGGCGTGTTGCGGATGGTCCTTGGGCAAGCTCAGGGTTTTACCCAGTGCCAGGCCCAGCGCGAGGTTGATCACAAGATCAAAACCAAGCACCCGGACAATCGCGTCTTCTACCGAACGGATCTTGCCAGCGGAACCGTAATAAGGAGAGGACGCCCAACTGACCACCTGAGCCGCCAGCGACGGGTCGGTTTCGACCACGCCGGTGATGTCGTCGATGGTTGCATCAGGATCGACACGCAGCTTGATGATCTTTTGCGCGGTATCTGCTAGCGGTGGAATTTCCACCGTCGCTTCCAGACGTTGCTGGATGCGACGAGCGGTAAAGTCCTGCATGGCCTTGTTGATTTCCTTGCGGTCGTCGTCCGGGCGGTCCAGGTTCGGTTGAACAGACGCCACCGGTTCGCCGAAGCGTGCGGCGCTGGCTTTGCTCAACATGCTTTTGAAATCTTCGTTGGTCACTTCCAGCAGCAAGCCTGGCTCGCCTGAGTCGATCAGCAGCAGCGGCTCTTGAAGAATGCGCTCCTCATACAGACAAGGGGAGCTGGTTAGCGCGGGCAGGCCCGGTAGCATGCGCAGATTATGCTTACCCAGCATCTGCTCGATGCGCTCCTGCGACACAGCCGTCAGTTTACGGCCCGTCAGCTCGGTAATTCGATTGAGGTCCAGCAAATGGTTCTGCGGGAAGAGGATTAACAGCGCGCCAACAGAGTCGTCCACCAGAACTGCTTGAACCTTCTTAACCGCAGGTATGCTTTCGTCGTCCATGACTTCGCGATAGCTGATGGTCAGTTTGCCAAGCAACTGCCGGATGACAGACGGGGCGTGTGTGGTTGCGTCTACGTGGGCAACTTCTGTCATGGTATGTATCCAAATTCCTACAATCGTCGAAGTATAACCAGCTTAGTTGTTATAAGGGGTAGTCAGCCGCCGATTGCGATGACTGCTTCACACTTGGCCGTATTGCTGACCATGCCGCAGCCATCGTTCGAGCAGCGGGCTGACATGTTGCGGCCATCGTTCGAGCAGCGCTTGAGCGGCATCTCTGACAGCAGGTAATAAATCTGCATCGCGCATCAGGTCTGCGACCTTAAATTGAAGCAGACCTGTTTGCCTCGTCCCGAGCATTTCGCCGGGGCCGCGCAGCTCCAGATCTTTCTCGGCGATCACGAAGCCATCGTTGGTTTCACGCATGATGCCCAAACGCTGGCGACCGATTTGCGACAGCGGCGGGTGATACAACAGCACGCAATGACTTGCCGCGCTGCCGCGACCGACCCGACCGCGTAATTGGTGCAACTGCGCCAGGCCCAATCGCTCAGGGTTCTCGATGATCATCAGACTGGCGTTAGGGACATCCACCCCAACTTCGATCACGGTAGTGGCCACTAACAATTGCAGTGCGCCCTGTTTGAACTCGGCCATCACCGCGGCTTTTTCCGCAGGCTTCATGCGGCCATGAATCAAACCTACACGCAACTCACCCAGGGCGCTGGTCAATTCTTCAAACGTGGTTTCGGCGGCCTGGCAGGTCAGCTCTTCGGATTCTTCGATCAGCGTGCAGACCCAATACGCCTGACGGCCTTCGGTGCAGGCATTACGCACCCGCTCAACCACTTCGATGCGACGACTGTCGACCACCAACACGGTGTTGACCGGTGTGCGCCCGGGTGGCAGTTCGTCGAGGATCGAGGTGTCGAGGTCGGCGTAAGCGCTCATTGCCAGTGTGCGCGGGATGGGCGTGGCCGTCATAATCAACTGGTGCGGACACATCCGACCGCCCACGCCTTTTTTGCGTAACGCCAGGCGCTGCTGCACGCCGAAGCGATGTTGTTCGTCGATGATCACCAGGGCGAGATTCTTGAACTGCACTTCATCCTGGAACAGCGCATGGGTGCCGACCACCATCTGTGTGCCAGTGGCGATCTGCTCCAGCGAAGTAGCCCGGGCCTTGCCCTTGAGCTTGCCCGCCAACCAAGCGGTTTCGATACCCAGCGGCTCGAGCCAGCGCTTGAAATTGATGTAGTGCTGCTCCGCCAGAATCTCGGTCGGCGCCATCAAGGCTACCTGATAGCCCGCCTCCAAAGCCTGTAACGCGGCGATGGCAGCGACCACGGTTTTGCCCGCGCCGACATCGCCTTGAATCAGGCGTAGCATTGGTTCGTGCTGACTGAGGTCGTAGGCGATTTCATTACCGACCCGCTGCTGTGCGCCTGTCGGCGGAAAACCAAGGTTGGCGAGAAACTGTTTCGGTAATTTCCTGGGTTTGGGCAGCGCGGGTGCCCGTTGTGAGCGCAGGCTTTCACGTAAACGCTGTTGCGAAAGCTGATGAGTCAGTAGTTCTTCGAACGCCAGCCGATGCTGAGCCCAATGATGCCCCAGGGCCAATTCTTCTACGTCGGCATCGGCAGGCGGGTGATGCAAATAGCGGATAGCCTCGTCGAGCGGCGCCAGTTGGTAGTCCCGGGCGAGCTCTTCCGGCAACCAGTCGGGCAGGCTTTTTGGCCCTAGCATCGACAGGCTCTGCTGGCATAACTGACGCAGGCGTTGCTGGGTCAGGCCTTCGGTCGTCGGGTAGATCGGCGTCAGGGTCTGGTCAACCGGAGGTGGCTCGTCGCCTGTCAGAGCGCGGTACTCGGGGTGATAGATTTCGAGCCCCGACGCACCGGGACGCGCTTCGCCATAACAGCGCACGTGGGTGCCACGCTTGAGTCCCTCCTTCTGCGCATTGCTGAAGTGGTAGAAGCGCAAACTCAACACGCCGGTGCCATCACCCAGCCGTACCAACAGGCTGCGACGCTTCCCCATTACTACGTCTGCGCCGCTGACCACCCCCTCGATCACTGCATCCTGCCCAGGGCGCAATTGACCAATGGGAACTACCCGGGTTCGATCCTGATAGCGCAGCGGCAGATGGAAAAGGACGTCCTGAATGTTCTCCAGGCCAACCTTCGCCAGTTTCTCGGCCATGGCCTCGCCGACGCCCTTGAGCGCAGTCACCGAGACGTGGGACAACTCAGTCATACCGCCCGCTTAACTCGCCTGTGCTTTAGGTTTGGCAACCGAACACAGACGAATCGAATCAGCGAGGATTTCAATGGCTTTTGGACGAGGGAAACTCGCACGCCAGGCAATCGCGACAGTACGGAAAGGCACCGGCGGCGACATCGGACGCACCTCGATCACGCCGGGAGCGTAATGGTGGCTGTCGACGGCGGACATCGGCAGGACCGAGATACCCAGCCCCGAAGCCACCATGTGTCGAATGGTTTCCAGAGAACTGGACTCCACCGTGGTGTGCCTGGCGCTGTCCCCACCCTTTACCAGTGTCGGACAGGCTTCGAGCACCTGATCGCGGAAGCAGTGGCCTTCGCCGAGCAATAGCAGGCTCTTATCGTTGAGCGCCGATGCGTCGATGGTCGCTTTTTGCGTCCATGGGTGATCGGCAGGCATCAAGACATAGAACGGTTCGTCATAGAGCGGCAGGGTCAGCACATCGGCTTCGTTGAACGGCAGCGCAATGATGATCGCGTCCAGCTCACCGTTGCGCAGCTTGTCGCGCAGCACGTGGGTGAAGTTTTCTTCGATGTACAACGGCATTTGCGGGGCGACCCGATGCAGTTGCGGAATCAGGTGTGGGAACAGGTAAGGACCAACGGTATAGATTGCACCGACTTTCAGTGGGGCGGTCAGTTGATTCTTGCCCGTCTGGGCCAGTTCGCGAATGCCTTGCGCCTGTTCGAGCACTTTCTGTGCTTGAGCCACGATGCCCTCGCCAACCGGCGTAAGACGTACCGCACTCTTGCTGCGCTCGAAAATAAGCACGCCGAGTTCATCTTCCAGCTTCTTTACGCCTACCGAGAGTGTCGGTTGGCTAACGTGGCAGCGTTCGGCCGCATGGCCGAAATGCTGCTCCTGAGCGAGGGTAACGATGTAGCGCAATTCTGTAAGGGTCATAGCGTGCGTCCATGAAGTTGCGTTCCCAGCATAGCGGGTGCAATCGATAGACGCACGTTATCAGCCCCTGTGGTGTAACAAAATCAAGATTTCAACGTTTATCCAATGAGTACACGAAGGGTGCGACCACTTCGAGCGAGCCGTTGTTGAGCAATTCGGCCGGAGGTTTGGGCAACGGCTGCGCTCGGCGAATCATTTCCAGCGTGGCTCGATCCAGGGCTGCACTGCCTGAGCCGCCAGCGATTTCATAAGAAAGTACATTGCCGTCCTTATCGACCACGAAGCGCAGACGGTTGATACCCTGCGTACCGCGACGACGAGCGTCCTCCGGATAACGCTTGAATTTGCTCAAATGACGCAACAAATCACCCTGCCAACTGGGCAGTGCATTGCTCGGCGGCGTAGGAGGTGCCACTTGCGGCGCAGTCGATTTTTCCGGTTTGGCGTTCGAAGGAGGCGCGTCTACCGGTTTTTCATCGGCAGGTTTTTCTTCCTTGGGCGGCTCGATTTTCTTCACCGGTTTAGGCGGCTGTGGCTTGGGTTTTGGCTTGACCGGTTTGGGAATTTCGATTTCCGGCTTCGGTGCTTCCTCAAGCTTGGGCAACGGCAGTTCTTCTTCCGGTGCTGGAGGCTGCGGTGGCTGCACGACTTTCGGTGGCGGTGGTGGCGCTGGTTCAGGAATAGGCGCCAGCTCGACCATCATTGCTGCTGGCGGCAGTTCGATGGCCTGGGAGGCGGGCCAGCGCAATGCGACGATAATCGCAATAGCATGCACTGCCAGCACCAATAACAGACTACCGCTATAGCGCGTCAGTTTTTGGCGCGTATTGATCATTTCTTACCAACCGTCTCAAGACCGACGAGGCCGACTTTCAAGTATCCGGCACCGCGCAAAGCGTTCATCACTTCCATCAGATCGCCGTAATTCACGCCTTTGTCGGCCTGGAAGAAGATCGTCGTGTCTTTCTTGCCTTTGGTCTTGGCGTCGAGCGTCGGGCCAATCAGTTCACGTGCAATCTTTTCATCACCCAGGTACAGGCTCTGATCGGCTTTGACGCTGAGGAAGATCGGTTTTTCGGGTCGCGGCGCTGGTTTCGCCGTAGAGGCGGGCAGATCGACTTTGATGTCGACCGTTGCCAACGGCGCTGCCACCATGAAAATGATCAGCAGGACCAACATCACGTCGATAAACGGTGTGACGTTGATTTCGTGGTTCTCGGCGAGATCATCGCCGCCTTCGTTCAGATGCAGGCCCATGGTTTACCCCATTTTTACCATGTGCGCAGGCTGGCTGCGTTCGGCGGCAGGCTGATGATCCAGATCACGGCTGACCAGCAATAAAACCTGCGCAGAAGCGTCGGAAACCTGTGCCTTATAGCCAGCAATGGAACGGGCGAAGACGTTGTAGATGACGACCGCTGGAATCGCTGCAACCAGGCCCAGCGCGGTGGCCAGCAGGGCTTCTGCAATACCTGGCGCCACGACTGCAAGGTTGGTGGTCTGGGTTTTGGCAATGCCGATGAAGCTGTTCATGATCCCCCACACGGTGCCGAACAGCCCCACGAAAGGCGCAGTCGAGCCGATGGTGGCGAGCACGCCTGTGCCCATGCTCATGTTGCGGCCACACGCGGCCACCAGACGCTCAAGGCGGAAGCTCACGCGCTCCTTGATACCCTCGCGCTCGCGGGAGTTGACCGACAGGCGCATCTCTTCGAGGGCATCATGGACCAGAAGGTTGGCCAGGGTGCCTTCCTTGCTGGCGCTAGCGCTGGCTTCATCCAGTGTGCGGGCTTTTTTCAGGTTGGCGATTTCGCCACGCAGACGACGCTTGGCGCCCAGCAATTCGAGGCCTTTGGAGATCCAGATGGTCCAGGTGATGATCGAAGCAATCGCCAGACCGATCATCACCGTTTTGACGATCCTGTCCGCGTTCTTGTACATACCCCAGGGTGACAGGTCGTGGGACATGCCCAGACTGTTGTCTTCTGGCGCTGCGTCCAGGGTTTCGATGGGAGCGGCAGGGTCTTGAACAGCCGGGGCTGCAGCGGTGTCAACCGGTGTGGAGGCCGGGGCTGCTGATTGCGTGGCGGGAGTCTGCGTTGGCGCAGTGGCGTCGGCGAGTGCAACCGGTGTCAGCATCAGGCTGAACAGCAATGCCGCAATACCGCGCAAGGCACGTGGCAGGCGTGGAAGCTTGATAGACGAAGCGAGCGATTGGGTAGGTATCATGCTGACCGGACCTGAGATGAAAAATAGGTGTTCGTTCTGGAGGCGTCACGCTGGCGCAAAGCGAGCGGAGGAGAACAAAGGGCCAGTATTATTGCAAGTAATTCTCGTTAACGAAAGTAACAGAGTTTGTTTATTTTCTTTCGGTGATGACTGGTCACTGAGTCTTCTGAGGATGACGTCGGTACCATTTCTGA
Organism: Pseudomonas sp.; assembly: GCF_036404235.1. GTDB lineage: Bacteria > Pseudomonadota > Gammaproteobacteria > Pseudomonadales > Pseudomonadaceae > Aquipseudomonas. The sequence continues at coordinate 3,383 of NZ_DASWOT010000142.1, read as the reverse complement.
CTTTTTCAGCACATATAGTCGCTAAGTGTGGACATAATGTGGACATCTCGGTGTCCACACGTCGCTAGGTTGGGGCATGAAAAGGTGAAAACAGTAATTGCCGTTTTAAAAGTCACAAGGCATTGAAAAATAAGGTATTTTTAGAAAATATAATTGTCTCTGCCCGTTGTCGATTTCGCTACCATCGAGACCCCTCGCTGGGGGGCATTCGTCCAAGACCTGCGACCAGGAATACGCGACGACGTTGCTGGGGGACTCCGAAATACTGAGCATTAAGCACTCGCCAGCATCCCACATACCCGCCGTCCGCAAGGGCCCGGATGACTGTTTCAAAGTCTTCGCAATCATTGACAGCGAGCAGGTTAACGACATTTTCAAGCACTACCCACCGGGGTTGTACTTCTTTGAGGATGCGTATGACTTCCCAGAATAGGCCGCTGCGCTCGCCACGTAATCCGCGCTTGTCCCGCTTGCTGTCACGAGCGCCTGCCAGGCTGATGTCCTGGCAGGGGAAGCCGCCGGTGATGACATCAGATCCCAGCCACGTCTTGGGGGCCAGCAGGCGTTGACTGACTCGCGCCAAACTGGCGCGAGCCCCCACGATCACTTCCATCATATCCCCGCCAATCACAGCGTTATGTCGCTGACCCACCACCAGATTCAAATCGCGCGCGGTCGCCAGGTGTAAGTCATCAACGCTGGCAACGCTCGCAGAGCCACCCGACAGCCAAAGCCTCGACGGTTTTAGTCCCACCCACCGACTCACTGCTGTGATCATCGACATTGATCGTGCTGCTTTGATAACGCTCGGTGTTGTCCAGCGCGTGTACTTCTCGTTCGGTCGCCCGATCGGTGATCTTCGCGTCGGCCTGGCGGGTCCAGTTGCCTTCAGCGTCGACTCGTTGTTGCACGGCTTCGATGTGCTGCCAGAGCTGATCACCTTTAGGCACGCTGGGCAGTCCGGCCAGAAACCATCGTTGACGATTGGCTGGTTGATCAGGGTGCTCGGGCGACCGCTAAAACTCATCCAAATATTCCTTTGAGGTTATATTTGCTCTGTGGCATATTTCGCCCATGAGATGGGAAATTGAATACACCGACGAATTTGAAGGCTGGTGGGATCGCCTCAGCGAAGCTGAGCAGGACTCGGTCCAGGCTACTGTCATGTTGCTTGGCGATGAGGGACCGCACTTGGGGTTCCCGCATACCACTGATATCAAAGGCTCCCGACATGGGCACCTGCGCGAACTGCGGGTGCAACATGGCGGCAGGCCCTACCGAGTGCTGTACGCCTTTGACCCGCGCCGATGCGCCATCCTGCTGCTCGGTGGCGACAAAACCGGTCAGGACCGCTGGTACCAGGAGCACGTCCCTCAGGCAGAGCGCCTGTACGACGAGCATTTGGAAATCTTGAAGAAAGAGGGCTATGACAATGGCTAAGAAATTTACCGATCTGGTGGCACAGCGTTCGCCAGAGTCTCGCGAGCGTGTAGACGCGCTGTATCAACAGCTGCGTGCCGAAATGCCGTTGCATGAGCTGCGGCAAGCCAAGGCACTGAGCCAGGACACGCTGGCTAAAACGCTTCATATCAACCAGGCGGCCGTCTCGAAAATGGAGCGGCGCACCGACATGTACATCAGCACGTTGCGCAGCTACATCCGCGCTATGGGGGGCGAGCTGGAAATCATCGCAACCTTTCCCGAGGGTCAGGTGAAAATCGAGAATTTTGCGAGTTGAGATGATCAGCGCACTACCCATAACGTCCTCTTCGAACCCGGCCCAGTGCCGGGTTCTTTGTTAATAGGGCGGGAAACCATGTTTCAGATAGGCCGAGTCATAAATGATCGAACTGCCTTCACAGGTTCCCGCTGGGGGGGCAGTCGGTTATTCGTCGTTGGCTTGCTGCTTGCGCAGCGCCTTGATCGCATCGTCTTGTTTGGTTTTCACGCCAATGGCCGGGAACAACGCCAGGAGGTGTCCTGAAAGTAGATCGACAGGTTGTCGAATGAGGTCACCACCAGGTCGCCGCCGTCGCGAAATTCTTCGTCGATCATCAACGAGACGTCTAACACCAGGCCGTCGAGGTTCCGATAATCACCGGTACCGCCGATCTGGATTTTTCCGGGGGTCAGACCTTCGGTCAGGATCTGCTGCGGTGCCTGTTCGCGGACGAGCTGCAACCAGCCTTTGTTGACGTCTTGCAGCAGCGGGTTGGCGGTGCGATCAGTATCCGGTTTTGCCTCGACGCCATGCCAGCCGATCATCAGTCAATCAAGGCCGATCTGGCGTTGCACTGCTGCACTGCTGCGCTGTAGCGCTTGGCAAAGTCTTTGAACTTGGCCCAGGCATCGATAGTGGCGAATTTCAGCGTTTGTTTATTTTCTTTCGGTGATGACTGGTCCCAGTGTTTTGGGGGGAGACCGGAATCATTTCTGATTTTTTCAGCACATATAGCGGCCAGATGTTTACGTAATGTCGACATTTTTGGTGTCCGGGGTGCATCGGTCCGCATCTTTTCCGTGTGTCGTAATGAAAAATTTGGCTGCCCCCACCCATGAAAAATTGAATTGGCTCCCTTTGAGCTTTTATTTTTGAGCGGATTTTCCGTCGGCTGAAGCCGAATTGCAGTACCTTTCCAAAGATGAGCTGGGGGCATTGATTCGTGGCATTCACGGGATTAACCAGGCGGGCTTGCCTCTGGTTTTTTTGGGGCTGGCCTTCCTCAGTTGGCTGGACAGGCCGGTGATGCCAAAGCTACGCCGAGCGGTTATTTGAGTTTCCTCGTCTAGGCGCGTTGTTAGAAGCTGATGCCTGGAAGGCGATTCGTGATCCGGTGGAGCAAGAGGGCGCAACGATATCCGAAGAGGCTCTAAAGGAGATTTACGAAAAAACTCGCGGCTATCCATATTTTCTTCAAGAGTGGGGCTATACCGTTTGGAATATAGCCCAAGGAGAAACTTTTACTGAACAGGATGCTCGTGCCGCTATTCATGAAACTATTCGCAAGCTCGATGAGTCATTTTTCAGGGTTCGTTTTGACCGGACGACACCTGCCGAGCGCGATTACATGCGTTGTCTGGCTGAGTTGGGCAAAGGGCCGCAACGTTCAGCTGATGTAGCTATAGCCTTGGGGCGAGTTGCCACAAGCTTGGGTCCAGTGCGTGACAGTTTGATCAAGAAAGGAATGATCTACAGTCCCGAGTATGCGCAAATCGCATTCACAGCACCTCTTTTTGACGAATTCATGAGGCGGGTGACCGCAGTATTGCCCCAATAGGAAGGACCGCCATGGTCGGATCAACCCTGTTTTTATGTGGAGAGGTGGAATGGTTGCTCCTTGCGTTCTGATTGCTGGCTGCGGTGACATCGGTGGTCGTTTGGC
>NZ_DASWOT010000141.1:0-11231 GCF_036404235.1 Pseudomonas sp. | reverse complement strand
TACCGGTGGTATGAACTGGGGAGGGGCGGCATTTGCAGCCGCAGAAGGCCTGGATGCAAGTGCAACGGTGTTGTCCGAATTGGCTCAGCAACACCTGACCAGCGACATGCAGAACCGCCGGCGTGCCGAATGGCAATATCTGGTGACACAGGCTGAACTCGAACTGGACACGCTCGATCGGCAGATCGAAGCTCAGGATGTCGCATTGCGGGCTGCTATCGCCAGCCTGGATCAGGCCACTAAAGCCCGGGAACAGGCCCAGGCGCTGTACGCGTTCATCAAGAACCGTGCGGCCGGGGCCGGCCTGTATCAATGGCTGTTGAGCCAAATGTCCACGTTGTATTTCCAGGCTTACGATGCGGTGTTGGCCATGTGCCTGGGCGTCGAGGCTTGCTGGCAGTATGAAATCGGCGATCGCGACACACGATTTATCTCCACCACGGCGTGGGCAGACAACCGCTTTGGATTAACGGCGGGCGAAACCCTTAAGCTCGGTTTGTTGCAGATGGAGGCGGCGTTCCTGGCGCGCCATGAGCGTCGACTGGAGTTGACCAAAACGATTTCGCTCAAGGCCTTGCTCGGCGATTACGATCCCAATAGCAAAGCCCCTGAGGGTACGCTGGCCACCGGATGGGGCGGTGTGATCGAGACGCTACGCACGAAGGGCGAAATCGCCTTCCAGCTTAAAGCTTCGACCTTCGACAACGACTATCCAGGGCACTACTTGCGCCAGTTGACCAGAGTGTCGGTCTCGTTGCCGGTAGTGCTTGAGCCCTACCAGGACATACATGCGACGCTGAGCCAGCAGTCCAGCAGTTACTTGCTCAAGCCACAGATCGGCAACGTGAAATACCTGTATCAGCAGGCGGGTGACTTGCCCGAAGGCAGCGATGACGATATTCGCCAGGACCAGATCGTCTCCAACCCCCGGGCCAATCAGCAAATTGGTATCTCCACCGGTGTCGACGATCATGGCATGTTCATGCTTGATTTCGGTGATGAGCGCTATTTTCCGTTCGAAGGGACCGGGGCGATTTCTCGCTGGACATTGAGCTTCCCCAACCATGAGTCCGAGGGGCAGCAAGCCATGCTGAATACCCTAACCGACATCATTTTGCATGTTCGTTATCTGGCCGTGGATGGCGGCAAAGCGTTTGCTGGCGAGGTCGAGACACTGGTGGCAGCGGTGGAGAACGCATAGGGGGATGTCAAGCGGCTGCTAACGCCGACAATCGCTGGATCAGTCAGGTGAGGCATTTGCATATCGCCGCTGATGAGGTGTCAGGCTTGCTCGGCGGATCGGCCGATCTCGCTTACAAACGTCCCAACGCCCTGCAGGATGATCCGCAGCGTATCGGCCAACTCGGCCAACTCACTCTCGGGCGTGCTGTGGCGAATTTCAAAAGACGTATCGCCGCCCAGCGATTGGGCATCGGCGGCGTCGATCTCCAGCAACAGGCGGTCGGCGCTGAAGGTGACGATCAGTTTTGAATCGATGTGTACCGTGTCATCGCGAAAGGTAATGTCGACTTCGTCTTCATCGGGAAAGCGCGCAAGCATGAACAGGTCGCCATTCGCCCCGTGGCAGCAAGCCAATGCCATGTCATCTTCCTCCTCATCGCAGGGGTTGTAGATGAAGCTGTCGGTGGTCATTTGCATGGGACTATTCCTTAAACGGTGGGCCTGAGCGGGATTTTGCCAGTGTTGGAGGATTTTTGCCCGATGCTGATTCATCCAGTGGCAGATGCGTCCAAGTTTGAAGACACCTGCTAACCGAACCGCCTGTAACGTTGCGCAACTTGACGATAACGCCCAGCGATCTGCACGGATCGTTCTTACAGACCAATCCTGCCGCCAGCCTTGTCCGCCCGCTATGGGAAACATTCGGTTGCAAGGCGATGTCCGAATATGTCGCAGCATCGCAAGCAGGTGGGGGGCTGCTGTCGTTAAGCTCGCAACAGATGAACGGACGTAAAGCCAAGCCTGCCTGGCGATGTTCTATCGAGGTTCATTCGGTCGATCAGATGTGACGGCGTCCACACGGTAAGCGTTAGTACTTAGGCAAAGCGATTAGCTCTGCTCGTTGTCATGTTTTGCTGACTATCATCGAGTAGGTGCACACGTTACACACGACCCGCACCACGCATCTCTCCCAAGGTCTTTACGAAACGTCGGCAAGCGCAGCCAGTTTCCGTACAGACCGTAAATAAAAGCCCAAGCGGAGTACCATAGATGGCGTTCTTCACCGCAGCCAGCAAGCCCGACTTCCAGCACCAACTGCAAGCGGCACTGGCCCAGCACATCAATGAACAGGCACTGCCACAAGTGGCGCTGTTCGCTGAGCAATTTTTCGGCATCATTTCCCTGGACGAACTGACCCAGCGTCGGCTCTCCGATCTTGCCGGTTGCACCCTTTCTGCCTGGCGTTTGCTTGAGCGCTTTGAACACAGCAGCCCGCAAGTGCGGGTTTATAACCCAGACTACGAGCGCCACGGCTGGCAGTCGACGCACACTGCCGTGGAAGTCCTGCACCACGATTTGCCGTTTCTGGTGGACTCGGTCCGCACCGAGCTCAATCGCCGCGGCTACAGCATTCACACATTGCAAACCACCGTATTGAGTGTGCGCCGCGACGGCAAAGGTCAGCTGCTCGAACTGCTTCCCAAGGGCACTGTCGGCGAAGATGTGCTGCAAGAATCGCTGATGTACCTGGAAATCGACCGTTGTGCGAGCCCCACCGAACTGAACGTGCTGGCCCGTGAGCTTGAGCAGGTGCTCAGCGAAGTGCGAGTGGCGGTAGAAGACTTCGAACCGATGAAGGCCAAGCTCAATGAGCTGCTGGCTGGCATCGATACCACCGAATACAGCGTCGATGCAGAAGAAAAAGCCGAGATCAAGGCCTTCCTTGAATGGCTGTTGGACAACCACTTCACCTTCCTTGGCTACGAAGAGTTCCAGGTCAGTGGTGACGGCGATGGTGGTCAACTGACCTACGATCACTCGTCGTTTCTTGGTCTGACCAAGCTGTTGCGCGCAGGGCTCACCTCGCAAGACCTGCACATCGAAGGTTATGCGGTGAACTACCTGCATGAACCAACCCTGCTGTCGTTCGCCAAGGCTGCGCACCCCAGCCGCGTCCACCGTCCGGCCTACCCGGACTACGTGTCGATCCGCCAGATCGACGCGACGGGCAAGGTCATCAAGGAGTGCCGCTTCATGGGCCTGTACACCTCGTCGGTGTATGGCGAGAGTGTGCGGGAAATCCCGTATATCCGCCGCAAGGTCACTGAAATCGAGCATCGCTCCGGTTTCCATCCCAAGGCCCACCTGGGCAAGGAGCTGGCACAGGTGGTGGAAGTGCTGCCTCGCGACGACCTGTTCCAGACCCCGGTCGATGAGCTGTTCAACACCGTGATGTCGATCGTGCAGATCCAGGAGCGCAACAAGATTCGCGTGTTCCTGCGCAAGGACCCGTACGGTCGCTTCTGCTACTGCCTGGCCTACGTGCCACGTGACGTCTATTCCACCGAAGTCCGTCAGAAAATCCAGCAGGTGCTGATGGAGCGTCTGAAGGCCAGCGACTGTGAATTCTGGACCTTCTTCTCAGAGTCCGTTCTGGCTCGCGTGCAGTTGATCTTGCGTGTGGACCCGAAAGTCACCCTCGACATCGACCCGCAGCAACTGGAAAACGAAGTGATCCAGGCCTGCCGATCCTGGCAAGACGACTACGCCAGCCTGATCGTCGAAAGCTTCGGCGAAGCCCATGGCACCAGCGTGCTGGCGGACTACCCGAAAGGTTTTCCGGCGGGCTATCGCGAGCGTTTCGCCGCGCACTCTGCCGTGGTCGACATGCAACACCTGTTGAATCTGACTGAAGCCCATCCGCTGGTCATGAGCTTTTATCAGCCGTTATCCGGCGACAAGGCCCAGTTGCATTGCAAGCTGTACCACGCCGACACGCCGCTGGCGCTTTCCGACGTGCTACCGATTCTGGAAAACCTCGGCCTGCGTGTGCTGGGCGAATTCCCGTATCGCTTGCGCCACAAAAGCGGCCGCGAGTTCTGGATTCACGACTTCGCGTTTACCGCAGGCGAGGGCTTGAACCTCGACATCCAGCAGCTCAACGACACGCTGCAGGACGCATTTGTCCACATCGTACGTGGCGATGCCGAGAACGACGCATTCAACCGTTTGGTGCTGACCGCCGGTCTGCCATGGCGCGACGTCGCGCTGTTGCGTGCTTATGCGCGTTACCTCAAGCAGATTCGTCTGGGCTTCGACCTGGGGTATATCGCCAGCACGCTGAACAATCACACCGACATCGCGCGTGAACTGACCCGTCTGTTCAAGACGCGTTTCTACCTTGCGCGCAAGCTCAGCGGCGATGATCTGGGTGATAAACAACAACGTCTGGAACAGGCGATCCTCACGGCATTGGACGAGGTTCAAGTCCTCAACGAGGACCGCATTCTGCGTCGCTACCTGGACTTGATCAAAGCCACCCAGCGCACCAACTTCTACCAGCCCGATGCCAACGGTCAGAACAAGAGCTACTTCAGCTTCAAGTTCAACCCGCGTCAGATTCCCGATCTGCCGAAGCCGGTGCCGAAGTTCGAAATTTTCGTCTATTCGCCGCGTGTGGAAGGCGTTCACCTGCGTTTCGGCAATGTTGCCAGGGGGGGCTTGCGCTGGTCCGACCGTGAGGAAGACTACCGCACCGAAGTGTTGGGTTTGGTAAAAGCCCAGCAAGTGAAAAACTCGGTCATCGTGCCGGTGGGCGCCAAGGGCGGTTTCTTGCCGCGTCGTTTGCCCTTGGGTGGCGGCCGCGACGAGGTTCAGGCAGAAGGCATCGCCTGCTATCGCATCTTCATTTCCGGTCTGTTGGATATTACTGACAACCTGAAAGAAGGCGAGTTGGTTGCGCCCGTCAATGTCGTGCGTCACGACGACGATGACCCGTACCTGGTGGTTGCTGCTGACAAAGGCACCGCGACCTTCTCCGACATCGCCAACGGCATTGCCATCGACTATGGCTTTTGGCTGGGCGACGCGTTCGCTTCGGGGGGCTCGGCCGGTTACGACCACAAGAAAATGGGCATCACCGCCAAAGGGGCGTGGGTCGGCGTACAGCGTCATTTCCGTGAGCGTGGCATTAACGTTCAGCAAGACACCATCAGCGTGATCGGTATCGGTGACATGGCCGGTGATGTCTTTGGCAATGGGCTATTGATGTCCGACACCCTACAAATGGTCGCTGCGTTCAACCATTTGCACATCTTCATCGATCCGAATCCGGACCCAGCCGCAAGCTTCGTCGAGCGTCAGCGCTTGTTCGACCTGCCGCGTTCGGCCTGGACCGATTACGACACCAGTTTGATGTCCGAAGGCGGCGGTATTTTCCCGCGCAGTCTGAAAAGCATCACCATCACACCGCAAATGAAAGCGCGCTTCGACATTCAGGCCGACAAGCTGACGCCGACCGAGCTGATGCACGCGCTGCTCAAGGCGCCGGTGGATCTGTTGTGGAATGGCGGCATTGGTACTTACGTTAAGTCCAGCTTCGAGAGCCATGCCGATGTCGGTGACAAGGCCAACGATGCGTTGCGGGTGAATGGTAACCAGCTGCGCTGCAAGGTCGTGGGCGAGGGCGGTAACCTAGGGATGACCCAGTTGGGCCGTGTCGAATTTGGCCTGCTGGGCGGCGCTACCAACACTGACTTCATCGACAACGCCGGTGGCGTGGATTGTTCCGACCACGAAGTGAACATCAAGATCCTGCTCAACGAAGTGGTGCAGGCCGGTGACATGACCGAGAAGCAGCGCAACCTGCTGCTGGAAAGCATGACCGACGAGGTTGGCAACCTGGTGCTCGGCAACAACTACAAACAGACTCAGGCGCTCTCGCTGGCGGCCCGACGTGCTTACGAGCGGATCGCTGAATACAAGCGTTTGATGAATGATCTGGAGTCGCGCGGCAAACTGGACCGTGCCATTGAGTTCCTGCCGGCCGAAGATCAGATCACTGAGCGTGTGGCCGATCAGAAAGGCCTGACCCGTGCCGAGCTGTCGGTGTTGATCTCCTATAGCAAGATCGACCTCAAAGAGGCATTGCTGGAATCTCGCGTGCCGGATGACGATTACCTGGTCCGCGACATGGAAACCGCATTTCCGCCGTCCCTTGGAGCGAAATACGCTGAATCCATGCGTCGCCATCGTCTGAAGCGCGAAATCGTCAGTACTCAGATCGCCAACGACCTGGTCAACCACATGGGCATCACGTTCGTGCAGCGGCTCAAAGAGTCCACTGGCATGAGCGCGGCCAACGTGGCCGGTGCGTACGTGATCGTGCGTGACATCTTCCATTTGCCGCACTGGTTCCGTCAGATCGAGGCGCTGGATTACAAGGTGCCAGCAGAGGTCCAGTTAACCCTGATGGACGAGTTGATGCGGCTGGGGCGTCGCGCCACGCGTTGGTTCCTGCGCAGCCGTCGCAACGAACTGGACGCGGGTCGGGACGTTGCCCATTTTGGTCCGCACATCGCTGCGCTGGGTCTGAAGCTCGACGAACTGCTTGAGGGCCCAACGCGTGAAGTCTGGCAGGCGCGCTACAAGGAGTATGTCGAAGCGGGCGTGCCTGAGCTGCTGGCGCGGATGGTCGCGGGCACCAGCCACTTGTACACGCTGTTGCCGATCATTGAAGCCTCCGACGTCACGGGGCAAAACGCCGCCGACGTGGCGAAGGTGTACTTCGCTGTGGGCAGCTCGCTGGACGTCACCTGGTACCTGCAACAGATCAGTGCCTTGCCGGTTGAAAACAACTGGCAGGCCCTGGCCCGTGAAGCGTTCCGTGATGACATCGACTGGCAACAGCGGGCGATTACTGTGTCTGTCCTACAAATGGCCAACGGCCCGACAGACGTGGAAGAGCGCCTGGACGTGTGGCTTGAACAGCACCTGTCGATGGTCGAGCGCTGGCGTGCCATGCTGGTCGAACTGCGGGCTGCAAGCGGTAACGACTACGCGATGTACGCCGTGGCCAACCGCGAACTGCTGGACCTGGCCATGAGCGGGCAGACTGCAATGGTTTGATGGTTTAGCTGAGTGGTAACCACAAGCCCTGCATCGGAAGATGTGGGGCTTTTTTATTGGCTGGTTTTTTGTGGCGTTGGGATTCATGTGTATATCCATTATCGGAGTGGCGCTGATTCACTTTTTCGCCCCTCCCGAGATAATGGATATACACACCATCCTAGGCGTGTCAGACAAATAGCACCCCCGGATGCGACCCAGACCGTCATAACATCCGGTTGCTCGGGGGGTTGTGTGACATAAAAAAACCCCGCCGAAGCGGGGTTCCTTTGACGCAGATTTCAGCGATTAAGCTTGAACGACCGGGATATTGGCGTTCGCAGCGGCTTCACGGAACTCGGCGATTTGATCGAAGCTCAGGTAGCGGTAGACATCGGCCGCCATGCTGTCGATCTTGCCTGCGTATTCCATGTACTCCTCGACGGTCGGCAAGCGACCCAGGATCGAAGCGACGGACGCTAGCTCAGCCGAGGCCAGGTAGACGTTCGCGCCGTCGCCCAGACGGTTCGGGAAGTTACGGGTCGACGTCGACACCACAGTGGCGTTCGGTTCTACGCGTGCCTGGTTACCCATGCACAGCGAGCAGCCTGGCATTTCCATGCGTGCGCCAGCCTTGCCGTAGATGCCGTAGTAGCCTTCTTCGGTCAGTTGGTGAGCGTCCATCTTGGTCGGCGGCGACAGCCACAGACGAGTTGGAAGCTGACCCTTGACCTGATCCAGCAACTTGCCCGCTGCACGGAAGTGGCCGATGTTGGTCATGCACGAACCGATGAATACTTCGTCGATCTTCTGGCCAGCAACGCTGGACAGCAGACGGGCGTCGTCCGGGTCGTTCGGCGCGCAGAGCACAGGCTCCTTGACGTCGGCCAAGTCGATTTCGATGACTTCAGCGTATTCAGCGTCAGCGTCGGCAACCAGCAGCTCAGGGTTGGCAACCCAGGCTTCCATCGCTTTAGCGCGACGTTCCAGGGTGCGTGGATCGCCGTAGCCTTGTTCGATCATCCAGCGCAGCAGGGTGATGTTCGAGTTCAGGTATTCGGCAATCGACTCTTTCGACAGCTTGATGGTGCAACCTGCGGCAGAGCGCTCGGCCGAGGCGTCGGACAGTTCGAACGCTTGCTCGACGGTCAGGGTTTCCAGACCTTCGATCTCCAGGATGCGACCAGAGAAGGCGTTTTTCTTGCCCTTCTTCTCTACGGTCAACAGGCCTTTCTGGATCGCGTAGTAAGGAATCGAGTGAACCAGGTCACGCAGGGTGACGCCCGGTTGCAGTTTGCCTTTGAAGCGAACCAGAATCGATTCCGGCATGTCCAGCGGCATGACGCCAGTGGCGGCGGCGAACGCAACCAGGCCGGAACCGGCCGGGAACGAGATGCCGATTGGGAAACGGGTGTGCGAGTCACCACCGGTACCGACGGTGTCCGGCAGCAGCATGCGGTTCAGCCAGCTGTGGATGATGCCGTCGCCCGGACGCAGGGAAACGCCGCCGCGGGTCATGATGAAGTCAGGCAGGGTGTGGTGGGTGGTCACGTCGATCGGCTTTGGATAAGCCGCGGTGTGGCAGAACGACTGCATCACCAGATCGGTGGAGAAACCCAGGCAGGCCAGGTCTTTCAGTTCGTCACGGGTCATAGGCCCCGTGGTGTCCTGAGAGCCGACGGTGGTCATCTTCGGTTCGCAGTAGGTGCCAGGACGAACGCCCTCGACGCCACATGCCTTGCCGACCATTTTCTGCGCCAGGGTGAAGCCTTTGGTGCTGGCAGCCGGTACATCAGGGAACTTGAACAAGGTCGATGGTGGCAGACCCAGCTCGGTACGCGCCTTGCCGGTCAGGCCGCGGCCGATGATCAGCGGGATACGGCCGCCAGCGCGGACTTCGTCGAGCAACACCGGGGTCTTCAGTTCGAAGGTGGTGATGACTTCGTCGCTGTCGTGCTTGCAGACTTTGCCAGCGTAGGGGTAGACGTCGATCACGTCGCCCATGTTGATGTTCGACACATCGAATTCGATGGGCAGTGCGCCCGCATCTTCCATGGTGTTGTAGAAGATCGGAGCGATTTTGCTGCCGAAGCAGAAGCCGCCAGCGCGCTTGTTCGGCACATTAGGGACGTCGTCGCCGAAGAACCACAGCACCGAGTTGGTTGCCGATTTACGCGAAGAGCCGGTACCGACCACGTCACCGACGTAGGCGATAGGGAAGCCTTGACCGCGCATTTGTTCGATCTGCTTCATCGGGCCGGTGACGCCTTGGACGTCAGGCACAATGCCGTCGCGAGCCATTTTCAGCATGGCCAGGGCGTGCAACGGGATGTCTGGACGGGACCAGGCGTCTGGCGCAGGTGACAGGTCGTCGGTGTTGGTTTCGCCGGTGACCTTGAACACGCGCAGGCTGATTTTTTCAGCCAGGGTAGGACGCTTCTGGAACCACTCGCCGTCAGCCCAGGATTGCAGCACGCCTTGGGCGATTGCATTGCCTTTTTTGGCTTTTTCAGCGACGTCGTGGAAAGCGTCGAACATCAGCAGCGTGTGCTTGAGTTGTTCGGCGGCAACCGGTGCCAGGGTGGCGTCGTCCAAAAGGTCGACCAGGGTCACGATGTTGTAGCCGCCCTGCATGGTGCCGAGCAGTTCTACAGCGTGTTTCTTGTCCAGCAGAGGGGAGGTGACTTCGCCTTTGGCCAGTGCGGAGAGGAAACCGGCTTTGACGTAGGCAGCTTCGTCAACGCCAGGTGGAACGCGATTGGTGATCAGATCAAGCAGAAACGCTTCTTCGCCAGCCGGTGGGTTTTTCAGCAGCTCGACCAGGCCTGCGGTTTGTTCGGCGTTAAGCGGCTGGGGCACGATACCCAGGGCGGCACGCTCTTCGATGTGTTTACGGTAGGCTTCAAGCACAGTATTACCCTCATCAGTGGTCCCAAATGGGTGTCCGGGACGCTCATCCAGAAATTGCTCGTTCCCGTGCTCCACAAAACTTTTTGAGCTTTTTGGCAGGGTGTCGGCAATTTCCAACAGAAGCTGTTTTCAAAGTTTTACGCCTGCATGGACGGCTCTGGGGGAGGGGGACGCAGGCGGAGCCTGCGTCAAACCGTACTGCGGGGTAGGCTCTCGTTAAAGAGTCTTGACTGTGCTCGTGACGCTTTGAAAACAGCTTCCAACGGACATTGGCGCCTTAAAAGGCCCGATGATTCTACTGCAAAAAACAACTAAAGGTAAGTTAGACCCTACATCTTCGGGGGTGTACGGCGTTAGACAAAGGGCTAACATGCGGGCTCGTTTTGTCCGCTGCCGTGTTTTCGTGCCATGTCCAATCAAACCATCAAAACGCCGTGTGTCGGCCTCTGTTCCACCGTTTACGGGGATCTGGTGTGCCGTGGCTGCAAACGTTTCCATCATGAAGTGATTCACTGGAACGGCTACAACGACACCGAAAAACAAGCGGTGTGGCGGCGTCTGGAGCAATTGCTGGTGCAGGTAATGACCGCCAAGCTTGAAGTGTTCGATGCCGACAAGCTGCGCCAACAACTGGAACTGCGCAAAATTCGTTTCGTCCTGCACCAGTCCGAATACTGCTGGGCTTATCAACTGATTGCCCGCGGTGCGCGGGTGATCAACCAGCTGGAGGCCTACGGCATGGTGCTGATGCCTGAGTTTCGCGATTGGACGCTGCCCCAATTGCGCGATTGCTGCTCGCGCCGGGGCGGGGCCTGCGCCGCGCGGCGCTCAGCGCGATGGCGCGGCAAGACGGGCGCGGCGGCTTCGGCGTGGCGACGGGCCTGACCGGCGACGTGGCGATCGCGACCGGAACCCAGCCATCGGCCCCGGAGCGTCGGATCGTTCGCGTACAGGGCGCTGCGATCGCCGCGACCGCGCTGGCCGAATGGCTGACGGTGCTGTGGCTGACCCCGGCGATGGACCGGCTGTTCGTCGAACCCGCTGGCGAGCGCCGCCGCTTCCTCGACCGGCTGACGCTCGCGCTCAGCCCCGGCCATGCGGTCCATGCCAACCGCTACGAGGCGGCGATGCGCGCGCGCAACCGCTTGCTGGCCGAGGATGCGGTGCCCGACCGCGAGTGGCTGTCGGCGCTGGAGGCGCAAATGGCCGAGCACGGCGCGGCGATCGCAGCGCCCTGTACGCGAACGATCCGA
>NZ_DASWOT010000140.1:0-2030 GCF_036404235.1 Pseudomonas sp. | reverse complement strand
CGCCGGAGTGGCCCGGGTTGGATCGAGTTGCATGACGTGATTGGCGATGAACAGACTGTAATAACGATACGCAACCAGATAAATAGCCACCGCAGCGACGACAATCCAGAGTGCGTTGATGGCTTCGCCGCGGCGCAACGCAACCACTCCCAGGGAACAGGCCCCGAGAATCGCAACAATCAGCCAGGGCACATGGCGCAGCAGACTATTATTGTTTTTCATTTTTTTATTTTTCCAACTGAGTGGACTTGGATGAACAGCCACACGAGTTTAGCGCCGATGCAGCGAAAGGCCACCCCCTATCAGGGTCTGGCGTGAGTTTTCGCCTATAGTCAAAGTTCTCAAGGAGAAGTCGGCTTATGACAGATTCCCACGAAGACCGTCGGCGTTTTACACGCATCGCTTTCGATGCCAAGACTGAACTCACTCAGGGCTCGAAAAGCTGGCCGGTCACACTGATTGATCTGTCACTCAAGGGCTTGCTGATCGAACGGCCCATGCCTTGGCTGGGTAACCCGGATGAGTTATTCATTGTGGATATCCATCTGAACATCGACATCGACCTGCAGATGGAAGTCCACCTGACTCACGACGCTCACAATCACTTGGGGTTTGTTTGCGAGCACATCGGACTGGAGTCAGTGACCCACCTACGCAGACTCATCGAGCTGAATCTGGCCGACCACGACGAGTTGGATCGGGAGTTGGCAGCGCTAATCGAGATTTGATGATCTGCTGGAGATCCCCCCGTCGTCCAGACGTCGCGCGGTCGCGCAGCAAACACGGACCTGTTGATACTCTGTTCCTGGTCAAGCTCGGTCGATCAGTTGTAGGAGCGAACGTGTTCGCGAGGGTGTCTCAGGCGCACCGTGTCGGTCGCCTCGCCAACACGTTGGTTCCTACAAAACTATTGCCGCCCATGGATAAACGCAGCGGGTGTGACGTTACTCAAACAACGCATCCAGCGCTTGATCCAGCCTTGTCACACCAATGACCGTCAGCCCCGGCGGTGATTCTTTTGGCGCGTTACCTTTGGGCACAATGGCGCGTTTAAAGCCATGTTTGGCCGCTTCTTTCAAACGCTCCTGACCGCTGGGCACGGGACGAACTTCGCCAGACAACCCGACCTCGCCAAACACCAGCAAGTCATTGGGCAGCGGACGATTACGCAGGCTGGACATCACCGCCGCCATCAGCGCGAGGTCGGATGCCGTTTCCAGAACCTTTACTCCGCCGACCACATTGAGAAACACGTCCTGATCGTGCGTCGGAATGCCACCATGCCGATGCAAAACTGCCAGCAGCATCGCCAGGCGATTCTGATCCAACCCCAAGGTGACCCGACGCGGATTGGACAAATGGCTGTCATCCACCAACGCCTGCACTTCGACCAGCATCGGCCGCGTGCCTTCCCATGTCGCCATGACCACGCTGCCCGCGACTTCATCCTGCGCTCGCGTCAGAAAAATCGCCGACGGGTTGGAAACTTCTTTCAGCCCTTTGTCGGTCATCCCGAACACGCCGAGTTCGTTGACGGCGCCGAAGCGGTTCTTCACTGCCCGCAACAAACGCAGGCGACCATCCGATTCGCCCTCGAAATAAAGCACCGTATCGACCATGTGCTCAAGAACGCGAGGGCCGGCCAGCGCACCTTCCTTGGTCACGTGCCCCACGAGGAAGATCGCCGTACCGCTTTGCTTGGCATAACGCACCAGCAACGCCGCGCTTTCACGTACCTGAGACACACCACCGGGCGCCGACTGGAGCTGTTCGGTGAAAATGGTCTGGATCGAGTCGATCACCATAACCTTGGGCTGCTCGACTCGCGCCGTGGCAATGATGGTTTCAATATTGGTTTCGGTCATCACCTTGAGCTTGTCCTGCGGCAGGCTCAAACGCCGGGCGCGCATGGCGACTTGCTGCTGCGACTCTTCACCCGTGACATACAGCGCGGGCATGCGCTCAGCGATGGCGCACAGGGTTTGCAACAAAATGGTGGACTTGCCAATGCCGGGGTCACCGCCGATCAG
>NZ_DASWOT010000139.1:0-12181 GCF_036404235.1 Pseudomonas sp. | reverse complement strand
TCCCGCTGATCGCCGAGAAGGACCTGGGACTGCTGCACGCTGGTGCGGCGATTCTGGCAGTCGCCTTTCTGGCCAAAGCCGGCATGTGGCCGCTGAACTTCTGGCTGGTGCCTGCCTATTCAGCAGCAAGCGCGCCCGTGGCGGCGATCTTCGCGATCATGACCAAGGTGGGTGCCTACACCTTGCTGCGCCTGTGGACCCTGCTGTTTTCCGGGCAGGCGGGTGCCTCGGCGTTTTTTGGCGGGGACTGGCTGATTTACGGCGGGATGGCGACGCTGTTGGTGGCTGCGGTGTCGGTTATTGCCGCCCAACGCCTGGAGCGTATTGCCAGCCTGAGCATTCTGGTGTCGGCCGGGATACTGCTGTCGGCGATTGGTTTTGCCCAGACGAGCCTGACCGCCGGTGCATTGTTTTATCTGGTCAGCTCGACACTGGCCCTGAGCGCGCTGTTCCTGCTGGCTGAGCTGATCGAACGTTCACGATCAGCCAACGAGATCCCGCTGGAGGACGACGCCGGTCAGTTGCCCAAGCCGCTGGAGGCGCTGCACCCGATGCCGGGTACTAATCTGGACGACGAGCAAAAAGCCGTTGTCGGCCAGGTCATTCCCTGGACCATGGCCTTCCTGGGCTTGAGTTTCATCGTCTGTGCGCTGCTGGTCATCGGTATGCCGCCATTGTCCGGGTTCCTGGGCAAGCTGACACTGATCAGCGCGTTGCTTAATCCTCTGGGGCTGGATGTCGCTCAGGATGAAGCCATCGGCACGGTCAGTTGGGCGCTGATTGCCTTGTTGATTTTTTCCGGACTGGCTTCACTGCTGTCGTTCACGCGCATTGGCATTCAAAGATTCTGGACGCCTCTGGAGCGTCCATCGCCTTTGCTAAGGCGTTACGAGTGCCTGCCTATCGTGATCTTGCTGGGGCTGTGCGTAGTGCTGACCTTCAAGGCGCAGGCGTTGCTGCATTACACCCAGGACACCGCCGCCGCGCTGCATGACCCTCAACAGTATGTGTTGTCGGTAATGGCAACCAAGACCCTACCGGGCCCGACCAGTGTCACACCGCAGGTGCTGCCATGAAGCGGCTGTTCCCTGCCCCGTTACTGACACTGTCGCTTTGGGCGCTATGGCTGGTGCTCAATCTGTCGCTCAGCCCCGGCCACCTGCTGCTCGGCGCGCTCTTGGGTTTTGTCGCGCCGCTGATGTTCGCGCCATTGCGACCGCTGCCCGTTCGAATGCGCAAGCCAGGGGTGGCGCTCAAGCTGTTTTTGCTGGTGGGGCGCGACGTTGTCATCTCCAACCTGGCAGTGGCCTGGGGCGTCTGGCGGGGAGGACATAAACCCCCGCGCTCGGCGTTCGTCAAAGTCCCGCTTGACCTGCACAACGCCAATGGCCTGGCAGCACTGGCGATGATCACCACTGTGGTACCGGGTACAGTCTGGTCGGAATTGGCGCTGGATCGCAGTGTGCTGCTGATGCACGTATTTGACCTGGACAACGAAGCGGCCTTCATCGCGCACTTCAAGTCCGCCTACGAACGTCCGCTGATGGAGATTTTCCAATGAGCGCCCTGCTTTCCAACGCGATCCTGTTCAGCCTGTTCATCTTCGCCCTCGCCATGGTCCTGACACTGATCCGCCTGTTCAAAGGGCCCTCGGCGCAGGATCGGGTATTGGCACTGGACTATCTGTACATCCTGGCCATGCTGACGATGCTGGTGCTGGGAATTCGTTATGCCAGTGACACCTATTTCGAAGCGGCGCTATTGATTGCACTGTTCGGTTTTGTCGGTTCATTCGCGCTGGCCAAGTTTCTCCTGCGTGGCGAGGTGATCGAATGAGTTCGCTACAGGCTTTGCCCTTCTGGGCCGAAGTGCTGACCGCCGTATTGCTGGTGCTCAGCAGCCTGTTCGCCTTGACCGGAGCCGTCGGGCTGCTGCGGATGAAGGATTTTTTCCAGCGCATGCACCCTCCTGCGCTGGCCTCGACCCTCGGCGCCTGGTGCGGGGCGCTGGCTTCAATCGTGTATTTCTCGGCGCTCAAATCAAGCCCCGTGGTACACGCCTGGCTGATTCCAATACTGCTGGCGATCACGGTTCCGGTGACCACCTTGCTGCTGGCGCGGACCGGACTGTTTCGCAAGCGCATGGCAGGCGATGACGTCCCACCGGAAGTAAGCGACGGGCAGCGCGAGGGAAACTAGCTTCTGAGCCTTGTTGCGGGAACAGCGTAATCCTGTAGGGCCTTGTAGGCCGGGGACAGATTTGTTTTCGGTGAGTGAAAATAACGTCAGCCCCCTGATCGCCCAGAGTGATCACTCGCTAGGCTTGAACACCAACTCACCTTTGCGCCACTTGGCGGCTTTGGCGGCTGCGCTTTTCAGCACTTTGCTCAGACCGCTGACAATCTGTTCGTTGGCGGCGAACACCATGAAGATGGTCTGCGACTCCTTGAACACAATGCCGTGGCCTTCTGGCGTCGTGACATACGCGTATTCGCCCAGGCCATAAACCGTCATTTTTATCTCGCGAAACTTCAATTCGAACTTTCCGCCTTCTCTGCTGGGCAGCACGGCCGCGCGAAAATGATCGCCAACCTTGAGCTCCAGACGCGGCTTGTCATCGACCACTAACGCGCTGTCGGTGTCGATTTCCGACATGTAAATGCCTTCGGCGGACTGCTCAAGGACATAGACGAAACGGGCCTGGAACTGTTTTACCAGCTTTGCGCGCAGATCACCGAGTACAAATAACGCATGGGTATCCAGATTACTTACTGCCAATGTACAAACTCCCAACCTGAAATAAACCCGCCCGGCCATGCCGCCAGGCAACAAGAATAGCGATCAAACGATGCGCCCTGAGTGCCGAGCGCTGGCACGATGCGGATTCTACCGGCTCGCAGTCTATACGCGATATATACCTTTGGTGCGTTATGGCTCGAATTTGTGCTGCACGACGGAGCGGGGACGCTGTCACAGCGCCCGATGCCCTGCGTGTACGACTATTGGCCAAAGGCTGCACTGCATAGAACTCTTGCATGCCCGCCGACTCCCATGTAACACAGGGCTGAACATACCGTAAACGCCAGTGCGGGCGTCAAGCCCGGCAAGGAGATGACATGGAACTCACCACCCCAACACTTAAAACGTTGTTCGAACAACTCGGCCTCAACTCAGATCAGGCAAGCATTAACGCTTTTGTCGCTCAACACGGGCCACTCCCTGATGATGTCAAAGTGTCCGAAGCCGACTTCTGGACACCCCCGCAGCAAAAATTTCTCAAGAGCGAGCTGCTGCTTGATGCCGAATGGGCAGAGGTGGTGGATGAGTTAAATGTGCTTCTGCACAAAGTCGATTAAAGGTCCACGCCACCGTTGTCATTGATGACTCAGTGCGGGTAGCCCGGCTGTCCGCAATTAGGAAATCTCATGCGCCCTTCAGTGCCCGGCGCATGAACAAATAAACAATCGCCTAACAGGCTAGCTTTTCCAGTCAGTCCGTTCCAGTGCGCCGATCGATGAATATAGCGACGCGACAGCACACGTGTTTCATGCTCGGTCAGCGCGATATGCCCTGCCCGGCCTTGCTCTATCACCTTTTGCGTGATGTTACGCAACTCCGGCGGGAGACTTAAAAACGCAGAATCGGGAATGGGTTCAAAAGGCACCCCTTGTTCGGTCGTCAGGGCATGCATCAGGCGCAAGTACACCCTCGATAAATGCCCAAACACCACGCGCTCCAGCGCCACCGCCGCCCACACCTCTTTCATGCCCCGGGTTGACTGGCTGTGCATCTCCCAGCACTCCACCCGCAGACACGCACCAGGGTCGCGCGGATCCAACCATTGCAAAGAGTCCATGCTATTGAGTTCAGCCTGGGTCTCGCGCCAGGCATCGGTGGACTCACTGAGCGTGCGCAGGCTCACCAGACTACGCCGGGGTCGAGTCAGCAGCACTTTCTCGTAGCTTTGCGGCTGATAGCCACCCCCGATATCCGAATGTGTACCCGGCACTACAATTTCCCTGGACCATCCGGGACTGATGCTGTTCAGGGAAAAATTACGCCGCTGCTCGTCCCCCGCGACCAAATGAATCACTTCCTGTACACAGCCTGGAGGAAGGAACAAATTGACCCGTTTATTGATTGAATCACTGACATTTCCCATATCGGAAATGCCCCCCATCGCCGCCACCGTGTCGAACAGCCCGATCACCTTCACGGTGATGCAGCCATTGGCCCAGGTAAATTGCTCACTCAACGGCAACGTAGTCCGATCAATGACGCCTTCTAGTAATCCATCGCTTTGCTTGAGCACTTCATTGGCCAAATGACGAGCGGCGGCAGCACCACGACTAAAACCAAACAAATCAAGTTCCAATGCTGCAATCCGGCAGCCTGGATTGTGCGAAGCAAATGCACGCAACACAGCGGAAATCTTTTTTACGCTTCTGGCAACTTTAGCGATAACCCCTGTATGACCACGGCCAAAACCCTGCCCCGATAAAAAAGAATCACGACCGCCTGAAGTAGTGCCAATCCCACTGACATAAATGGAGTGATAGGCTTTTAGCCCTTCTCCGACATTTTTTGCGACAGGTTGATTTTTATAAAGGCCAGCCAACAGGGCAATGTTGGTCAAGTCATTGCTGTAACTGCTGCTGGGGTCCGAGTGCCGACCTCCGCACTCTTTGATATGCGCATTGTGATAAGTCTCGGCCATGGCGCGGCAATCTGCGCCGATCTGGCTGTTAATGCGATTATTTCCGGTGCCATCGAAAAACACCCCAAGGCGCAGTGTCACCGCCAGTGAACCACTGTGGGAGACATCCGACTTAACGTACGTGTTGCGTAAATTCATCATAGTGTGGGCGCCTTACAAGTTGTATTAAATAAAGAATGTTAAATAACATTCACTTTCATTCAATACAGCTTGCTTATTGCCAGCCTGACGTCAACCCAACAATCTACGCTTCAGACAAATCCCACAAGTATTGACGACTATATAAACATCCATTTATCGTGATGCCTTACACAAATAGGGTAAATTACTTTATCTCCGCCCTTCCAGAAAATAAAAAAACAAAAAAACCAAACATTCAAGCTCAAACTAATTTCTTCTGATCATCATTAAAAAAGCACCTCGTCATCGAGTGTCTCAACGCCCGCTTGTTGTCCCTTCAACTTCAGGTTTGTAACCCAGGCGTAAACCACCCCAATGCCGTCCATTGACCATGATTGGCACCGACAGATCGTGCATCAGTTCACCCGTGTCGCGGGTGTAGGTCTGCAGCAGCACTGCCTGCTGATGACTGCCGCAACGGACCCCGGTGCGATCGTCGAACTTACGCTTGGTGCGGTTTTGCACCGTGTCTATCGCGGTATCGCCCGTCAACGGTAAGCTGAACGCTTTGTTGTGCGTCGGCACGTAGCCTTGCGGCGTGCAGGCAATCGCGAACACCAATCCTTCGTGGCGCTGCAGCAAAGGCTCCTGGATCGCGGGCAGAACCTGATCGGTGTAACGGTCAAAACGGGTCTGGTATTTGCTCGGCGAGGTATTGGCGATCAATTGGTAGCTGCGATCAAAAAGGTCATCGAGGCTGACGCGCCCCTGCGCGATGTCTTCCTGAAATCTACCAGCGATTTGGCTAGCGCCCTCCCGCGCCAGGTCATAGATGCGTTGGTGGTAATTATCCAGCCCCACTTCTGCCAAACGTTCGCTAATGGTCTCTGCTTGTCTTTCCATCTGTACCGCAGACTGCGCCAACTGGCGGGTTCGGTCATCACTAATGGCCAAGTCGCTGCGCATCTGTTCGACAGCCACGAAAAGGCTGCTCAGTTGTTGTTGATTGGTCTGCGCACCGACTGCGATTTCGCCGACCTGGGTTTCGACACCGGCGGCCAACTGCGCGATGTTGACTAAATGCCGCCCGGTCAACTCCACCTGCTCGACGCCGGTGTCCAGATCACTGGACAACTGACGAATCTGCTCGACCACTTGAACGGTACGTTGTTGAATATCGGCCACCATTTCGCCAACTTCCTGGGTGGCGGTCGCAGTGCGCCGCGCCAGCCCGCGAACCTCGTCGGCGACCACCGCAAAACCCCGCCCATGCTCACCGGCACGGGCGGCTTCGATAGCGGCATTAAGAGCCAACAGGTTGGTCTGGCTGGCGATCGATTGAATGACCGACGTCACACGCTGTATTTCTTCACTGCGCTGGCTCAGGGCTTCGATCAATTGTCGGCTGCCTTCGGCACGCTGGCTAAGCTGATGCATTCGGCTAATCGATTCGTTTAGCACGTGCAGCCCCGCATCGCTGCTTTGGCGCGCATCGCTGGCGGCATTCAGGGCTTGCTGACTGAGCTGCGAGGTCGCCCGCTCAGTTGTGATCATGATGTCGGCGCTGCTGACAATCTGTTCGGCAGCATCCACCTGAGACTGCAAGCGGCTCGCCAGTTGTTTGACCGAAAATGCCACGCCGGCTGCCGACAACGCGTTGTGACTGGTGGTGTAGGAAAGATCGCGAGTCAGTTGGCTGATCGCGCTGTCCTGCGCCTCAATCGGCAGCGAAACAGACCGCGCGCGCAGTACACGCGGGAGCCAGATCGACAGCAGCGCCAGCGCACAACAGAGATAAACAGAGAAGCCGCCCCAAGCCACAGCGGCGAACAGGATACAGAGCGCAAGACTTTGCAAAAATGGCGTCCACCCACTCAAGAAAGACGCAGCCACACCCAACTCAGGAAGCGGTTCGGCGAGCGATGCCGTTATTTGCGAGCGTGTGCCTGTGTAACGTCCATTAGCAGCCATTTCCTGTGCCCCACCCTGCTTATCATTATTTTGTCTGTATTAAACGTCAGATAGCGGCCATCCGCCATGAGTTGTTGGTGGTAGTCGATTGGAAATTGGAGGGGGGGTCGGGGGGAAACAGCAATCAGAAGGACATCAGGATAGGTGTAAAAACACGCTTTCCCTGTCAAAAAAAAGATAGGTCATTGATTTAACAGGCGATAAATAACCTGTTGGCGCGAGGCCAGAACGCAATGAAGGAGCGCAGCTTGTCCCGCGACCTGGCGCGCAGCGGCAGTAAACCCGTGTGCGCGGCCAGCCTGTCACACCGCATGCGCGGGTTTTACGACGGGTCCCCGCCGGTCGCGGGACAAGCCCAGCTCCAACAAGATCCAGTGTTTGCTACGCGACAGCGCGGCGTCTGGACGACAAGCGATCCCCCGCAGGACAGGTATCCGGCGGGAGGATGACGGGTTATCACCGTCGATATTCGCTGAATGCCCGAGGACCGGGCACTTGAGCGATGCGTAGAATCAAGCCTGACGCTGGTGACGGTCGATCTGTTCGTGCCGTTCCTGCGCTTCGATGCAATATTTGGTGGTCGGGCTGATCAGCAAGCGTTTGAGGCCAATTGCCTCGCCGCTGTCGTCACACCAGCCAAACGTATCATCGGCAATACGGGAAAGCGCCATTTCCAGTTGCGGCAGCATCCGCTGGTCGCGGTCAATCACGTTCACCAACCAGTGACGCTCTTCTTCAACAGAAGCGGCATCGGCCGGATCGGCCGGAGAGTCCAGGCTTTCGATAGCGATACGGCTCTGCTCGATGCGCGCGTGGATTTCCAGCTTCATGGATTGCAACAGCTCGACGAAGAAAGCGTGCTGCTCGGCGTTCATGTAATCATCGGCCGGCATCGCCAGCAACTTTTCCTTGGTCATTGATTTCTCTATAAAAAAAACGTGCATTAAGGCGAATTAAAGGAGCGGCTCAGCGTAGCCGTAAAAGCGCCATAGTCTCCAAGCGCCACCTGGCACTCAATTTACGAGGGGCGGCAGTCTAAGGCCGGGTTCACTACTCGGCAACATAATTGAACGAGATTCGCTCAACAAGCCCCCAAAAGCCCGTAGGCATTGAGTAAAACCTGTCTCTGTAGCCTGCACAATTGCCGAAGACTACGAACCGTCTTTCACCCAGCAGGGTTTTGACATAGTTCTCAGCCCTTGGCAGCGCCTACGCTGGACCGTACCCAAATCCAATAAAATCGCGGACTCAATCCCGAGGACAGACTCTGACTCGGCACCCCCGCGTCGGTTCAACCCCCTGGCAAAACAAAAGGGCCTGCCAAGGCCCTTTTATCTGCACATCATCCACTCAGCGCTTGCGTTTGCGCTTGTTACGGTATTGGTCGATCACCACCGCTACCACGATGATCAACCCTTTGATGATGTCCTGAACATACGCGTCGACACCGACAAAAGTAAACCCACTGGCCATTACGCCCAGGATCAATGCCCCAATCACCGTCCCAGTGATACGCCCCACGCCGCCCGCCAGGCTGGTTCCGCCAATAACTGCCGCCGCAATGGCATCCAGCTCATACGACATGCCCATCCCCGCCTGCCCTGTCGCCGCACGCGCTGAAGCTACCACACCCGCCAAGCCCGCCAACAAACCGGCGATGCTGTAGACAATCACCAGGTGACGCTTGACGTTGATCCCGGACGTGCGCGCCGCCTGCATGTTGCCGCCGATGGCGTAGGTGTATTTACCGTATTTGGTGTAGCGCAGCGCGATGTGAAAGATCACCGCCACGACCAAAAAGATGATCACCGGCATCGCGCCTTGGCCAATGGCGGTGTAGGAGTCGTTAAGCATGCTCACTGGCTGGCCTTCGGTATAAAACCGCGCCAGGCCACGGGCCGAGACCATCATGCCCAAGGTGGCGATGAACGGAGGGATTCCGGTCACAGCGATAATGCTGCCGTTGATTGCACCGGCCAGCAATCCGACCCCAAGCCCTACGATGACCGGAATCCACACCGGCAAGTCGGTCAACGAGGGGAACACCGCTCGCGTGTAATCCGAAGATTGTGCAAGGCTTGCCGCAATCATCGCCGACAGCGCAAGCACCGACCCCGACGACAAGTCGATACCGGTGGTGATGATCACCTGAGTCACGCCGATGGCCAGCAGGCCAATAATCGACACCTGCAAGATCATCAGCACCAGACGCTGGGAGTTCATCAGAAAACTCTGATCGCGAACGATCCAACCGAACACCTCGAAGATCAGACCGATGCCAATCAGGACCAGAAAGATACTCAGCTCAGTGGGCAAACGGCGTTTCTGCCTGGCCGGTGCCATGGCAGGTTTGTTGTCCAGAATCACGTTCATTTTCATGCGTGCCTCTTATTCTTGTCGGGTGTGTGCCAGCAAACTGCCCTTGGGTAGACAGCGCGTCAGTGGACTTCAATGAACGGGATCTCGATGGACACAATGGCCCGACGCCAAGTGCATCACTCGCTCCTGCGTCGCTTCGGCACGGTCCAGGGTGCCCATCAGTTCGCCTTCATGCATCACCAACACTCGATCGCTCATACCCAGCACTTCAGGCAGCTCCGAGGAAATCATGATTACGGCCATGCCTTCGCTGGCAAGAAAGGCAATCAACCGATAGATTTCGGCCTTGGCGCCGACATCGATACCCCGCGTTGGCTCATCGAGAATCAATATCCTTGGTTTGGTCATCAGCCAGCGTGCGAGCAAGGCCTTCTGCTGATTACCGCCAGACAGCGTGTCGATGCACTGCTCCAGCGAAGGTGTCTTGACGCGCAGCTTCTTGCACATGTCTTCGCACAGCACGCGCAGGGCTTTTTGTTGCACGAAGCCGCTGCCGGCGTAATGGCGCAGCACGGCCATCTCCATGTTTTCCAGTACCGACAGGCATGGGAACAGCCCGCTGAGCTTGCGATCCTCGGTCAACAGCGCAAAGCCCTTTTCGATGGCAAAATGCGGATCGCCGACACGGATCGGCGTGCCGTCCAACTCAATCTCGCCACGCGTGCTGGGAGTGATGCCGAAAAGGGTTTCGGCGACATTGGTTCGGCCCGACCCCATCAAACCGGCAATGCCAAGAATTTCCCCGGCGTGCAGATCAAACGACACCCCCTCAAACACACCGCTCAGCGACAGATCGCGCACCGATAACAGCAGCTTGCCAATCGGGGTTTCCCGCTCCGGGAATAATTGCGTCAACTCACGTCCGACCATCATCGAAATCAGACTGTCGCCGTCCATGCTGTCGGCGCGCTGCAAGCCGATGTAAGCGCCATCGCGAAACACCGCCACTTCGTCGGCGATGCTGAACACTTCCTTCATTTTGTGGGTGATGTAGATAATGCCCTTACCCTGCGAGCGCAGATCGGCAATGATCGAGAACAGGTGCGCGACTTCG
Source organism: Pseudomonas sp. (assembly GCF_036404235.1). Taxonomy (GTDB): domain Bacteria; phylum Pseudomonadota; class Gammaproteobacteria; order Pseudomonadales; family Pseudomonadaceae; genus Aquipseudomonas. The sequence goes on along the minus strand of NZ_DASWOT010000139.1, from coordinate 1,941 downwards.
GTTTCAGTGATCGCCGACGTGGGCTCGTCCATGATCAAGACGTCGGAGTCGTAGGATACTGCCTTGGCGATCTCGACCATCTGCCGCTCGGCGATGCTCAAGTTACCGACCAATTCCTGCGGATCGAGGTTGATACGCAGGCGCTCAAGCAGCGCGGCAGTGCAGCGGTACATTTCCCGATGATCGACCATGTGAAAGCTGTTGAGCTGTTCACGACCGATCCAGATGTTCTCGGCGATGCTCATGTGCGGCATCAGGTTCAATTCCTGATGGATCATGGCAATGCCCGATTGTAGGGCCGATAACGGCGTGTCGAAAGTAACCGGCTTGCCACGCAGGCGAATCTCGCCAGCATCGGGCGAGTAAATACCGGCAATGATCTTCATCAGCGTCGATTTACCCGCGCCATTCTCGCCCATCAACGCCAGCACGCTGCCAGATCGTAGGCGCAGTTGTACGTTGTCCAGCGCGACGACGCCGGGAAACCCTTTACTGACGTTGAGGATTTCCAGCAGGTAAGGCGATTCGGCGCTCAGCACGGCAGCATCGCAGGCGGTATCGGTTCTGGCGCTGGTCGAAGCGGTAGCTGAAACGAACATGATCACTGGCTCCTCGGCGGGGAGGATTGCTGCGCAGGCCTCCCCGGACACGTCTGTTATGACCTGAAGGTCGTGTTATTTGAAGGTGTCGACGTTCTCAGGCGTGATCAGACGATAAGGAATCACAATCGCCTGGGTTTCCAGCTTTTCGTTTTTCGCCATCTTCACGGCGGCATCAATGGCACCCTCGGCCTGCCCCTTGGCGTCCTGAAACACCGAGACAGTCAACTGGCCTTTCTTGATTGCGTTAAGGCCATCGGGCGTGCCGTCAACCCCCGCGACCAACACAGCGCCCTGTTTCTTGCCGGCCTGTTTGAGTGCCATTGCGGCGCCGATGGCCATTTCGTCGTTGTTGGACACCACCGCGCTGAAGTCGCGGCCCTGGGTCAGCCAGTCGTTGGTGATGTCCATGCCTTTTTGCCGCCCCCAGGCGCCGCTCTGCTCTTGATCGACCTTGATTCCGGGGTATTTGGCGATGATCGCCTTCACACCCTTGGTACGGTTTTGCGTCGAGTTGTTCGACAGGTCGCCCAGCAGAATCACGATGCTGCCTTTGCCGTCCATCTTGTCGGCCAGGTATTGCATCTGCAGCCTGCCGGCTTCTTCATCGTCGGAGGTGACGGTGGCAACACCTGCGGGCAGTTTCAGGTCATCGGGACGGCGGTTGACATAAACCAACGGGATTTTGGCGGCGACAGCAGCCTTGGTGATTTGAGCGGTGGCGGCGGTGTCGACAGGGTTGACGATCAGAGCGTCGACTTTTTTGCCGATCAGCTCGCTGACCTGATCGATCTGTTTGTTCACATCGCCGCGACCGTCGACGAACTGCAAATCGACGCCGCCCATGGCTTTGGCTTTGTCGCCCATGTCCTGGCGCATGTAGGTCAACCAGGTGTCGTCGAATTGCGACATGGCCACGCCGATCTTTAGATCCGCGGCCACGGCGGCGTTACTGCTGAGCATCATCGCCAGTGTCAGCGAGGTAAAACCAAGCTTGATATTCATGAGCGGTCTGTCTCCAAATTCTTGTTGTTGTAGTGAATTGGGTAGCGACTTTTTTATACGAGGCCTTCAAATACCGCTGGCAGCCGAACAATCAGCGCACCCGGCAAGCAGCAAACCAGATGCTGTTGCACTCGATGCACACAGCGCTGGCGAGGGTTTTGAGTGCGTGCTTGGGGCCGAGCAGAAAAGAAGATTCGGTGCGTGGATGACCCTGCAAATCGAGGCGCGAGGCGGTCCAGGTGAGGCATGCAAGGCGCAAGAGGTGAAACGAAACCGCAGGCGCTGAAGCCATGAGTAGAAGTTTTCATCGACGGTACCTGTCTATTATTAGTTTTTT
>NZ_DASWOT010000138.1:0-5171 GCF_036404235.1 Pseudomonas sp. | reverse complement strand
GACCCATGAAATGGGTTTCGCCCGGGAAGTGGCGGATCGGGTGGTGTTTTTCGATGGCGGGCGGATCGTCGAGATGGGGCCGCCGTCGGACATGTTTTCAGCCCCGAAAGAAGCCCGCACGCGGCAGTTTTTGCAGAGCGTACTGCATTGAGTCGGTCAGGATTTTTGGCGGACTGATCGCCTTTCGCAGGGTAGTGTGCTGACAGTGCTGGTTTGAGCCGACGTAAGCTTGGACGCGTGCGTCGCTTCGATACACAGCCGAGGGGCCAGTATCCACGATCTGTAGGAGCCAACTTGTTGGCGAAGCGACCAACGCGGTGTGCCTGAAACACCGCTTCGCGAACAAGTTCGCTCCTACAACCGATTCTTCATTGCCCAGACAAACAAAAACGCCCCCCGACCTTGCAACCGGCCGTTGAAGTTCTGATTGAGCACCCGATTTCCGTAGGAGCCAACTTGTTGGCGAAGCGACCAACGCGGTGCGCCTGAAACACCGCTTCGCGAACACGTTCACTCCTACAGCAGCTGCTGTTTAGCCAACGGTTTCGATCGCAGCCGCGACACCTGCGCCATAAGCCGGATCGGCTTTGGTGCAGTTGTCGATATGGCGTTGCTTGACCAATTCGCAGGCACCGGAAATAGCCCGAGCGGTATTGAAAAATAGCACCTGTTGCTGCGCAGGCGTCATCAAGCGGAACAAGGCCCGCGGCTGGGAGTAGTAGTCGTCATCGTCTTCACGGAAATTCCAGTTATGCGCCGCACCGTCCAACGCGAGTGGTGGCTCGGTGAAGTCGGGCTGTTCGACCCAGGCACCTTTGCTGTTGGGTTCATAGCCAATGGTGCCGCCGTAGTTGTTGTTGACGCGCATCTGGCCGTCGCGGTGGTAGCTGTTGACCGGGCATTTCGGGGCGTTGACCGGGATCTGGTGATGATTGACGCCCAATCGATAACGCTGCGCATCGCCATAGGAGAACAACCGGCCCTGGAGCATTTTGTCTGGCGAGAAGCTGATGCCAGGCACGACGTTGGCCGGGTTGAACGCGGCCTGTTCAACGTCATGGAAATAGTTTTCTGGATTACGGTTGAGTTCCAGCGTACCCACTTCGATCAGTGGGTAGTCGCCATGTGGCCAGACCTTGGTCAGGTCGAACGGATGAATGTTGTAAGTGCCTGCCTCTTCTTCCGGCATGATTTGCACGTACAGGGTCCATTTTGGAAACTGGCCCGCTTCGATAGCGTCGTACAAGTCGCGCTGGTGCGTTTCACGGTCACCGGACACAAGTGCGGCGGCTTCTTCATCGGTGAGGTTCTTGATGCCTTGCTGGGTTTTCATCGTGAACTTGACCCAGTAGCGCTTGTTGTCCGGGCTGATGAAGCTGAACGTGTGGCTACCGAAACCGTGCATATGGCGGTAGGAACTCGGCAAGCCGCGATCACTCATCACCACTGTGACCTGGTGCAATGCCTCAGGCAGCGAACTCCAGAAATCCCAGTTGTTATCGGCGCTACGCAGGTTGGTGCGCGGGTCGCGTTTGATCGCGTGGTTAAGGTCCGGGAACTTCAACGGATCGCGCAGGAAGAACACCGGGGTGTTGTTGCCCACCAGGTCCCAGTTGCCTTGTTCGGTGTAGAACTTGATGGCGAAACCGCGAATATCGCGCTCCGCATCGGCTGCGCCACGTTCGCCTGCTACGGTGGAGAAGCGAATGAAGATATCGGTCTGTTTGCCAATCTGCGAGAACAACTGCGCTTTGGTGTACTGCGTAATGTCGTGGGTGACGGTGAAGGTGCCGAATGCACCAGAACCTTTGGCATGCATGCGACGCTCAGGAATGACCTCTCGGTCGAAATGGGCCAGTTTTTCCAGCAGCCAGACGTCTTGCAATAGCAGCGGGCCTCGTTTGCCGGCCGACTGCGAGTTGTTGTTATCGACGACGGGTGCGCCGGCGACAGTGGTGAGTTTGTTCATGATCAGGCTCCTCAGGTGGACAGTTAAGTCTCTTTAAATGCAGTGCACGTTATAGGACGATTGTGAGTCTTTTAGCACTGCCACACGGTGTGCAGATTCATCACTAAACGTTTCGTAAGGGGCGTGCCAGACGCATTGCGAGTCCAACGGGCAAGGTATACACGAAAAATTGACGTCCGCGACAGCGGACTGGGGATTGCGCCGCAGTTGCGCGACGTACTGTTTTGGCGGCCCTTCAATATCGGCGGCGCGAGGTGCAGGGCAGGGCGCGATGTTCAGGTTTTCCTGCCAGTGGATTAGCAGACGGCTGAGCGGGTATTGCCGTAGCGATAAGCCTGTATTCGATGCCTGTAGGAGCCAACTTGTTGGCGAGGCGACCAACGCGGCGCTCCTGAAACACCGCTTCGCGAACAAGTTCGCTCCTACAACCGATTCTTCATCGCCCAGACAAACAAAAAGCCCCCCGACCTTGCAATCGGCCGTTGAAGTTCTGATTGAGCACCCGATGCCTGTAGGAGCCAACTTGTTGGCGAAGCGACCAACACGGTGTGCCTGAAACACCGCTTCGCCAACGAGTTCGCCCCAGTGAGTGGGTCGCTGCCCGTCGGTGCTCTGCGTTCTGTGGATTTACGGTAACAACAACCCATGCTCCATCGCATACTTCACCAGCCCTGCCGGTTTATCCACTTTCAACTTGCGGCGGATGCTCAGGCGGTGGGTTTCCACTGTCCTCACACTGATGGTCAGATCGCGGGCGATGGTTTTGTTGTCCAGGCCCTTCGCCAAGCCCACCAATACCTGGACTTCACGGGGCGTCAGCTCGTTTTCCTCAGTCTTTCTAGACACCAGTTTCAAGGTCACTTCGGCACTGTAAAACGTGCCGCCGGTGGCAATTGCCTCGATGGCCGCAACGATTTCTCGGGAAGGTGCGTTCTTGAGCACGTAACCGCTGGCGCCTGCCCGGATCGACGTAGCGACGTACTCCTGATTGTCGTACATGCTCAAGATCAGGATCTTCACATGCGGGCATCGGCTGCGAATCAGTTGGGTCAGCTCCAGGCCATTCATGTCCTGTAGGCCGATGTCGACCAGTACGATGTCAGGATTAACGGCTTCGCACATCGCCAAGCCTTGCGCGGCGTTCTCCGCTTCACCGACCACGTCGAACTGTGGCCTGGCCGAGAGCAGGGCACGTATGCCATCGCGGACAAGGGAGTGATCGTCGACCAAGGCAATGCGGATAGGCGTGGATGGGCTCATGTTTACAACATCATTCCTGTCTGGAAAAAAAGGCTCAAGCCGCAGCCCTGATCGGCATGGTCACGCTCAGTTCACTGCACCCGGGCGCCGAAAACAGGCTCAGTTGGCCATGGAAGTGCTCGACGCGCTCGCGGATATTACGCAAACCGATGCCGCCTTGTATCTCTTGCAGGCGGTCGACTTCAAAACCAACACCGTCATCGCGCACCGACAGTTGCACCTGCCGCTGATTACCGTCCAGGTTGATGTAGACATTCCTGGCGTGGGCGTGCCGTTCGATGTTGGTCAACGCTTCTTGCAGGATTCTGAACAATGCCACGGGCGCGCCGTCTTCTAGCTTGAGATCGCCCAGATGGTGCTGGTAATGAATAGTCAGGCCACTTTGTTGTTCGAACTCGGTCACCAGTTGGGTCACGGCAGCGGCCAGGCCCAGGGTGTCGAGCAGGGAAGGGCGTAGATCATGGGAAATAGTGCGGATTTCACCGATCGCATCGCCCAGCCGTTCGGTGCCTTGGCGCAGCGCGTCCAATCCGCGCTCATTGCCCGCTTCCAGTTGCAGGCTGGCGAGCTCGAACTGGAACTTGATCGAGACCAGTACCTGGCTAATGCCGTCGTGCAGTTCTCGGGAAAGCCTTGAGCGCTCTTCTTCCTGCAAGTTCATGATGCGTTGGTTGAGCAGTTGCAGCTTGCGATCAGCCAAGCGGTGTTCGCTGGCGTTGAGGGTCACGCCGCAGATGAACACCAGCAACACCGCAATCAATGCAACAGCGCCGATGTCGAGCATGGTCGCGTAAATACCTTGGGCAACTTCCTTGCGCGCTTGCTGGGTGGCGCGTTCAACGTCTTCCAGGTAGATCCCGGTGCCAAGCATCCAACCCCAGCGATCGAGCATGACCACCCGCGCCAATTTCCCGGTGATTTGGCCGGTTGACGGTTTTTCCCAGGCGTAATGCTGGAAACCGTCACCGCTTTCGGCGCTTTTGAGCAGTGCGCGGATCACCAGCAAGCCTTGTGGGTCGGTCATGTTCCACAAATCCTTGCCCACCAGCGCAGCCTGACGCGGATGCATCAGGTTGCGGCCATTACGGTCATAGACGAAGAAATAACCATCGATGCCAAAGCTCAGCTTCGACAGTTCTTCCAGCACGTGCTGCTTGGTTTGTTCATCGTCGCGGCCGCTTTCATAGATGGGCGCGAGGGCGCTCATGGCCATTTCTACGTAGTTCTTAAGTTCAGCGCGCTTGCTCGCCAGAATGCTGTCTTCGATTAACTGCGCCTGCTGCTCGCCAAGACGCTGGTTTTGCACAATGACCAGCGCGCAGATCACCGACACCGCGAGGATCAACGGCAGAATGCCCAGGGCGACGATCTTGTGTTTGAGTTGCATAGTGGTAGACGTCCACGTGGGCGTGTTGTTTGGGCGGTATTAAACACGCAACACGTAAGCGCTGCGAGGTTTCTGATGTGTCTGAATGGCCGATGAATGCGAGGCTCTGTAGGCGTGAGCTTGTTCGCGAGACAGTGTGATCGCGCACATCGCGGGGGCTGCTTCGCCAACAAGTTGGCTCCTACAGTTACCTTGCAGTCTCAGTAGTACTACGTAGCAACTACCGTAGTAATACTAATTTCTCTTGCTGACAGCAGCGCGGATAGTGGCGACGCTCCGTTACCGCGGACCAAACAATAACAACTACGCCACAAGCCAACGGGCTTGGGCAGGAGACCCACAATGACCCGACTGACCAAACATCTAGGTTGGTTCGCCGTCGCGGCCCTAGGGGCATGCGCCTTGGGTGTCGTCGCGTTGCGCCGCGGCGAAGCCATCAACGCACTCTGGATTGTCGTCGCTGCGGTGGCTATTTATCTGGTTGCGTATCGTTATTACAGTCTGTTCATCGCCAATCACGTCATGCAACTCGATCCAACCCGGGCCACTCCGGCG
>NZ_DASWOT010000137.1:0-39009 GCF_036404235.1 Pseudomonas sp. | reverse complement strand
CTGTGAGGACGGCGCCAAACTGAGCGTGACCTTCGCCCTGGATTGCTGTGACCGCGAAGCCATCGGCTGGGTCGCGAGTCCGACCGGGTACAGCGGCGATGACATCCGCGACTTGATGCTGGAGAGCGTAGAGAAACGCTTCGGTGATCAACTGCCTGCAACGCCGGTTCAATGGCTAAGCGACAACGGCTCGGCGTACACCGCCGAACAGACACGCCTGTTTGCTCGGCAGATCGGCTTGCAACCGGTGACCACCCCAGTGCGCAGCCCGCAGAGCAACGGTATGGCCGAGAGCTTCGTGAAGACGATCAAGCGTGATTACGTGGCGCACATGCCCAAGCCGGATCGAGAAACGGCGCTGCGCAACCTGACAATTGCCTTCGAGCATTACAACGAGCAGCATCCGCACAGCGCCTTGAACTATCGCTCACCGAGGGAGTTCAAGGCGCTTGGCAGCAGCATCAATTTGACGGGGAGTTGGTGTCCGGTTTTGTAGGGGCAAGTCCAGTGGTGTGGCCCCTGTCCAGATGACCTACCTTGACCATCAAGGCCAGGAACACATCATGCAGTACAACGTCATGGGTAACGGTTGCGCTGATAGTTAAAACTGAGCACCAACGAAACCTGCTCATGGCGGGTTTTGTTCAGGCGCCCATGGAGCAAGCCGGAGGACGAGCCCGGTGCAATTGCACAGCCCCTGTATCCCTGATGCAAGCCGACCCCGCCACGTGCGGGGTTTCTTGTTTTTAGCGAGGTCGGCTGTCTGGTAATTCCGTGGGGCTCATAAGCCCATTCAGTTCGGATCGAGTAGGGCATATGGCATTGGCCGTTGAGATTCGCGCTGATGATATTGACCCGATCGATCAGCGCAAAGGCTTGTGATTCTGGATCGTGTCGAGGCGCAGTGACGTGCGAATACGCGGTCATCCTGAGCAGAGGTACTCGATTGTTATCAGTTGCACCGGATCGCCCGAGCGCCACGCAGTTTGCTGACTGCCTGCTGAAACCCGGGCTATTCGTGGTCCGCGCATGGTGATAGCTTGCAACTTCACTTCAGAGGAGCGTAAGCGATGAGCAGTGAAGACAGAGAAAGGCAGACCGAGTATCGCAAGGCATGGGATCAATATGCGAGCGCCTATATCACTGGGCGATTGGCGAGCGGTGAAGAGAGTATTAGTGCCGATGCTCTTACCAAGAATGCGGCTGAGTACGCCGATGCAATGCTCAAACTTAGAGAGCACCATGTAGGGTAAAGAGGCATCAGCCAGAGCTGTTTCTTGACTTGAGGAGCGGCTATGGCCTTCTACGACGAAATGGCGTGATGGCTCAGTTCATCTACGCGAACGCCAAGCAAGGTCACATATTCAGCGGGTGAGCCGAGCGCGCGAAATCAATGAACGCCCTCAACGGTGCCGGGACATGTCGACGGCTCGGGTAGTACAAGTGCAGATCAGGACGACTGCGCATTGCCAACAGTCCTGGTCAGGGCGCCTTATTCGCGTCGTTGGTTGCGTTGAAGGAATTATCCTGTTCCGCCAGTCGTTAGCGACTGGCGTGGGCGGGTTGATTCACTGGCTTGATCTCACCATGTGAGAGCATGGCCCGGTTCGTCGTGCCAATGCTTGCTGCTGTCTTACCTTACGGGGTAAACCTTGAGCAACGACAGCCGCAGGAACGCCCATGTATCCGCATATCTCGCAAGTCGACAGCGATCATCCATTGCCCGAAAGCGCTGACGTGGTGATCATCGGTGGCGGAATAGTCGGGGTGTGTACTGCCTATTTTCTGGCTGAGCGCGGTGTCTCGGTGGTGTTGGTGGAAAAGAGTGGTATTGCCCACGAACAATCCTCCCGCAACTGGGGTTGGGTGCGCACCATGGGCCGTGACGTTGCGGAAATCCCGTTGGCGATTGCCAGTCTGAAGCTGTGGGATGAGTGGGCAACTCGGCTCAGGCACGACACCGGTTTCACCCGCTCCGGGATTCTCTACGCTTGTGAGTCCGAGCGGGAAATTGCGGACCAGGTCGCTTGGCTGGAGCAGGCCAAATCCTTGGGAATCGACGCACGGTTGCTCGACGCCGCGCAGATTGAAACCCACTTGCAGTCCAGGATGCCCAACTCTTGGAAGGGCGCTCTATACACGGCAACCGATGGCCGCGCCGAGCCTGATATCGCCACTGCCGCCATCGCCGAAGGCGCGCGTGCGCTGGGCGCAAGATTTTTTACGCGCTGCGCCGCCCGTGGCCTCGAAACCGAGGCGGGCGGGGTCAGTTCGGTGATCACCGAATTGGGCGAAATCAAATGCAAGACGGTGGTTCTGGCTGCAGGCGCCTGGTCGAGCCTGTTCTGTCGCAATCTTGGGATTCGGCTGCCGCAATTGCGGGTACTTGGCTCAGTGATGCGCACGGGACCGTTGTCGGGTGGCCCTGAGTGCGCCGTGGCGACCGAAAAAGTATCGTTCAGAAAACGCGCCGATGGTGGCTATACCATCGCAATGCGCAACGCCAATATCGCGCCGCTGGTGCCTGACAGCTTTCGCTATTTGCCGGACTTTCTGCCAATGGTTAGAGCGCACCATCAGGAATACCGCTTGCGTGTCACGGGGCAGAGCTGGCAGGAACTTAACACTGCTGGCCACTGGACCAACGATCAACTGACGCCGTTCGAGACGCAGCGCATTTATGACCCCAAACCTGTCGATGCGTTTCTCGATCAGGCGTTGGCGATGCTGACCGCGCAATTCCCGGTGTTTGGCAACGCCAGGATCGAGCAGCGTTGGGCCGGATTAATCGACGTAACGCCTGACATCATCCCGGTGATGGATGAGGTCGACTCGATCCCCGGCTTTTATCTGGCCACCGGGTTTTCCGGCCATGGCTTTGGTATTGGGCCTGGTGCCGGGCATTTGATGGCGGACATGATCACCGGAGACCAACCGCTGGTAAGTCCAACGCCGTTTCGTTTCGCCAGATTCGCCCGATGAATCCTTGGGCCTCAGGCGCGTTCAAGTATCGTGCTCAAGCGCTCGGCGATGACCTCGGCTTCGCGGCGCATGGTCTCGACCAAACGCTGTTGGTAAGCCTGGGTCAGGCGCGAGGTCAGCAGAGCGCTGCTCAAGGCGCCCATGGCGGCGCCATCGATATCGCGAATAGGGACCGCAACGCCGGTGTAAAACGGAAGAATCTTGTCGGTCAGGCCGCAGGTGTAACCCTGATGACGAACTTGCGTGACCGCTTCACGGACCGCATCGGCAGCGATGCCGTATTCGCGCAACAGCCGTGGGGCATTGTGGTTGAGAATCTCGTTGCGCTTGGCGGTCGGCATATGACTGAGCAATGCCAGCGAGCCTTGCCCAACGCCGCTCAACACGCGGGCGCCTACGCAGTGTGCAAAGCTTTTGGTGGGATTGCAGCCCTCCTGGATTTCCAGACACAGCGCGTAGTACCCGTCCTGTACAAACAGGAAAAAACTGTCTTGAAAGGCCTCCGAAAGTCGCATCAACGCCGGCCTCGCCAGTTCTCGCAAGCCGCCGGTATTGCCCGCTTGGGCACCGAGGGTCAGCAACTCGTAGCCCAGAAAATAGTGGCCACGAAGACGCGGCAGGCGCACGAATCCGTACGACTTCATGGCTTTGAGCAGGCGGTACAGTGTGGCCCGGCTCAATTGGGTTTCGGCGCTCAGCATCTCGATGCTGGCTCCAGCCTCACCGCGTGCTGCGATGGCCTGAAGGATTTCAAACGAACGGTCCAGCATTTGCGTCCCTTGGGTGCTGCAACGCTGCGGGCGCGGTGGCATTGATTCGGTTTGGGGCACGTTTGCATCTCCCTGGAAAAAGGCGATTTCTGGCCCATGCTCAGCCTGGGCTGAGGGGCAATGCACGAAGCAATGGTCGCCAGCTCTGGTAGTGAGTTGCTGTGCAATATTCAGGCCTTGAACACTTCACCGGCGAGGTCAGCCTTGTGTCTGACCCACCTTTTTGTGGCGCACCCAATCGGCTGCACCGGTCACTGATTTGAAGGAGAGCCCCATGCAACCACAACGAGTCGCTCTGATCTCCGGCGCCAATCGCGGCATAGGCGAAGCCATTGCCAGACAACTGGCCGAGAATGGCTGGTGCGTGTCACTGGGTATGCGCACGCCAAAGGCGGCCGCTTGGCACGAGGCCGAAACGGTCCAGGTCGTGGCGTACGATGCAACCGACACCTCTGCCGAAGCGCGCTGGGTAAGCGCTGCGCTTGAGCGTTTTGGGCGTATCGATGCGGTGGTCGCCAATGCGGGCCTGATGATTCGCAAGACCGTGGTCGAAGCCGACGAGGCCGACATGGATGCGCTGCTGGAGGTCAACGTCAAGGCGCCGCGTCGTCTGGCTGCCGCTGCATGGAATGCCTTGAGCGTCAGCGGCAGAGGACGGGTGATTATCATGGCGTCGCTGTCGGGTAAACGGGTGAAATCAGCCGCCTCAAGCCTGTATTCGGTCAGCAAGTTCGCCGCGTTGGGCCTGGCTCACGGGCTGCGCCACAGCGGTTGGGACCTGGGCATTCGCGCCACGGCGATTTGCCCCGGATTCGTGGCCACCGACATGGCCCGCAGCTTGACTACCCGTGACGACTCGCAAATGACTGACCCAGGCGACCTTGCCCTGTTGATCAGCACCCTGCTGAACCTGCCCAACGAAGCGAGCGTCGCTGAGTTGAATATCAATTGCCAATTGGATGACAGCTACTGATGCCCGGACCTCGCGTAGTACCCGTGCAGGGTGACGAACAGCTACCTGATCGCGTCGATGTCGTTGTGATCGGCGGTGGAATCATTGGTGCATCCACAGCGTTGGAATTGGCCGAGCGCGGCCTCAAAGTAGCGCTGTGTGAAAAGGGCGGTATCGGTCACGAACAGTCGAGTCGCAACTGGGGCTGGGTGCGAATCTCTCGGCGCGACCCTCGCGAGCTGCCCTTGATGGCCCATGCCTTGCCACTGTGGGACGGTCTGGCCGCCCGGATTGGCAAGGATGTCGGCTACACCCGCTCCGGTATTCTATTTACCTGCGCAGACGACAAAAGCTATGAAGAGCACGAACGCTGGAAGCGCAATCTCAACGATTACCCCGTCGGTGCGCGAATGGTGTCCGGTGCCGAGTTGGGCAGTCTGTTGCCCGACGTTAATCGGTTGCGGGTCAAGGGCGCGCTGTACACGCCGGACGACGGTCGCGCCGAGCCGCAACAGGTTGCATCGGCCATTGCCGAAGCGGCTAGGGCCAGGGGCGCGTTCATCCTGACGGAATGCGCGGTGCGGGGTATTGAACGCTCAGCGGGTCGTGTCAGTGGTGTCATTACCGAGCGTGGGCCGATTGCCTGCTCTTCGGTGGTACTGGCGGGCGGTGCCTGGTCCAGCCTGTTCTGCTCCCCGCTGAGTGTGCATTTGCCGCAACTGAAGGTGCTTAATTCGGTGATCCGTACCACGCCCATGGAGGGCGGGCCGCAATCAGCGATCTGGACCACTGATTTTGCTGTACGCAAGCGTCAGGATGGGGGCTACACCGTTGCCTCCGGACATGAAAATATCGCCGACATCGTGCCGGATTCGTTTCGCCATGCACGGCAATTCTGGCCTGCGTTCAAGCAAGAACACGCCTCGCTGTCCTTGCGACTGGGGCAACGTTTCTTCCAGGAAGCCGTGTTGCCGCGACGCTGGGCTCTGGACGAGGCGAGTCCTTTCGAATATCGCCGGGTACTCGATCCGGTTCCCTCGATCCGGCAATCGAACCGGGCCCTGGAGAGCCTGACCAAGGCTTTCCCGGTGTTCAGCGACGTGCGTATCGCCCAGCGTTGGGGCGGGATGATCGATGTCACACCCGATGCGGTGCCGGTTATTTCGCCGGTAGACGCCATACCAGGGTTCTTCATCGCTACTGGTTTTTCCGGTCATGGCTTCGGCATCGGTCCGGCGGCGGGGCGCTTGATGGCCAACCTGGTTACTGGCGAGACGCCCATCGTAGACATCAAGGCGTTCAGCCTGTCGCGCTTTAGCGATGGCTCGACACCTGAGCTCATTTCAGGATTTTGAAGGGCAAACACCGCTTTCAGGTCATCACCCAGCAGCCTAGAAGCTCGATTCAACGAGCCAGGTTTCATCGCTTACGACGATTTCAGGCGAAAGCCACCTGCCTTTATTTGCTACGGGAGCTTCAGCATGGCGCATCGCGATGATTCGGAAAAAGGCAACAGTCTATTCAATCCAACTCGCCGCCAGGCGCTGGCGATGGCCATTATTGGTGCGGCAGGCGTGATGTTACCGCTGGGGCGTTCCAGTCAGTCGTTCGCGGCGATGAAGTCCACGCCAAGCGGTCAGGTCATCATTGGGCTGTCCCAGGAACCGACTGTTTTCAACCCGCACATGCCGCATATCGAAGTGGACGAAGGCATTCACTGGAACGTCTTCGATCCGCTATTCGGGATTTCCCCGAGCGGCGAATTCACCCCGGCCCTGGCCGTGGAAGTGCCAACGGTTGCCAACGGCGGCATCTCGGCCGACGGTTTGCAGTGGAAGGTCAAGCTGCGCGATGACGTCAAATGGCACGATGGCAAACCCTTCACCGCCGAGGACGTGAAATACACCCTTGAGCTGATCGTTGCCCCTAACTTCCGCAGCGGTCGCCGTGCTGGTCATGATCTGGTGCGGGATATCACCGTGGTTTCGCCCACAGAGATTCACTGGCGTATGGAAAAATCCTACGCTCCTTATGCGTCGATTCTGTCGTGGACGTTCATGGTGCCCAAGCACGTTCTTTCTGCCGCAACCGACGTGAACAATGCGCCCTTCAACAATGCACCGATTGGCACCGGGCCGTTCAAATGGGCAAGTCGCGTGGCGGGCGATCATATTCAGCTCAAGGCCAACCCTGATTACTACGGCACGGTCGCGCAGATCGACAGCGTGATTTTCAAATACATCCCTGACCTGACCGTGCTCTATACCCAGTTCAAGACGGGCGACATCGACGTCACTGCCATGCAAGGCATCACGCCTGATCACTACGAAGAAGCAAAAGGTCTCGCCGACCGCACCGTGGTGATCCTGCCTGTGGCGACGGTCGAGTCGGTGGCATTGAATATGGAGCGCCCACAGTTCAAGGACCCGGCGGTGCGCAAGGCGCTGTACCTGGCCATCGACAAGAAAACCATCATCGATGAGTTGTACTACGGCCTGGTCTTGCCCACCGAGACCTACATGCCGCAGCAGTCGGCGTACTACAACCCGGACCTGCCCAAGCAGAGTTTCAATATTGAAGAGGCCAACAAGATTCTCGATCAGGCAGGCTGGAAGCCGGGCGCTGGCGGTATTCGGGAAAAGGCCGGGGTGCGTTTGTCGTTCACCAACTCGACCACGGCCGGCAACCAGATCCGCGAGCAGGCGCAGCAATTCATGCAGCAAACGTGGCAGGCCATCGGCGTCGAAATGAAGATTTCGAATCTGCCGCCTGCCGTCATGTGGGGCGAATACTGGATGCAGTCCAAATTCGATTCGGTGGTGGTGGGCATTAACTTCCTGACCGGCGCCGACCCCGACACTCGCGACTACTTCGGCTCGCTGTCGATCAGCGCCAAGGGCGGGGCCGGGCAAAACACCACGCAATACAGCAACGCCAAGGTCGATGAACTGCTTGCCCAAGGCGCATCGCTGCAGGACGTGGCGCAGCGCAAAGCGGTGTATGTGAAGGTGCAGGAGATCATTCGCGACGACCTGCCGATCCTGCCGTTGTTTCAGTACACCTACGTGCGTGGCTATAAATCCAAATTGAAAGGCTTTGCCGGCAACATCAATCTGCGCATCGAGCCGTGGAACGTGAATACCTGGTCCTGGACCTGAATGCCCGTCAGCGCCCGCTATTCTTGCCGGGCGTAGTTCAGCTTTCAGAAGGAATACGCCATGCCCCAATACATTCTCAATCGCCTGGGCCAGAGCGCTATCGTCTTGGTGCTGGTTTCACTGATCGGCTTTATCGTGCTGAACCTGGCGCCCGGCGGGCCGATGTCGCAATTCTCCATGAACCCCGGGATGAGTCAGGCAGAACTTGATCGTATCGCCGAGCAGATGGGCCTCAATCGGCCGTTGCTGGTTCAGTATTTCGAATGGTTCAGCCGCCTGTTCATCGGTGACTGGGGGCACTCGTTTCGTGATGGCCGGCCGGTACTCAGCGTCATCGCCGGGCATCTGCCCGCCACGTTGCTGTTGATGGGCACCGCAACGGTGCTGTCGGTTTTCGTCGGTACTTGGGTGGGCGTGCTGGGCGCGGTCCGTCGTTATTCGGTGTTTGACACGCTGGCCACGGTGGGCGCGATGGTGGCGTTGTCGATTCCGACGTTCTGGTTCGGTCTGGTCGCGATCTTCTTTTTCTCGCTGTATCTGGGCTGGTTGCCTGCGGGCAATATGTACACCATCGGCGATCAGTCGTTGGGCGACTATGCGATCCATTTGATTCTGCCGGTGGCCGTGCTGGCGTTGGTCAATGTGGCGATCTGGAGCCGCTACATGCGCTCGGCGACACTGGACGTCATCGATCAGGACTTCGTACGTACCGCACGCGCCAAGGGCTTGCCATACCGGCGAGTATTGACCCATCACGTCATCCGCAACGCGCTGCTGCCAATGATCACGTTGGCCGGCCTGCAGATCCCGACCATCCTGGGCGGTGCGCTGGTCACCGAAACCGTGTTCACCTGGCCTGGCATGGGCCGTCTGTTTCTCGACAGCCTGGGTTACAGCGATTACCCCGTGATCATGGGCATTCTGATGTTCTCAGCGATTCTGGTGCTACTCGGCAATCTGCTTGCCGATCTGCTGGTGGGCGTTGCGGACCCGCGCGTCCGACTCGGTTAAGGGAGCACTGCACATGACAACCTCCGCGACGTATCTGCTGCCCTCGCGCCGTTTGGCCTGGTTTGCCAACCCTACCCTTCAGCGCTTCATGCGCCACAAACTGGCGGCGCTGGGGGTGGTGACGATCACCGTATTGGTCCTGGCCTGCGTGCTCGGGCCTTACCTTTTGTATTACAACGACCTGTCCATCGATATCCGTAATCGATTTGCGCCACCGCTTACCGGCAATCATTACCTGGGCACCGACGCGCTTGGTCGGGACACCGCTGCGCGGTTACTCAACGCGGGACGGATTTCGTTGACAGTCGGTTTTTTTGCCATGCTGATCAGCACGGTGATCGGGACCCTGATCGGCGTGGTTGCCGGTTACTACCGGGGCTGGATCGGCGCAGCGTTGATGCGGTTCGTGGACGCATTCCTGTCGTTCCCCAGCGTATTTCTAGTGCTGGTGCTGGCTGCGTTCATCAAGCCCAGTCCAATGATGATTACCCTGATCATCGCCGTGACCAGTTGGATGGAAATATCGCGCATCGTCGAGGCCGAGATTCGTTCGTTGCGCGAGCGTGACTTCACGCTCGCGGCGCGGATGGTGGGCGCCAGTAATCGCTGGATCATGTTCCGGGAGCTTGTGCCCAACGCCATTGGCCCGATCATCGTCGCCGCTACCCTGACCATCGCCAACGCGATTTTGCTGGAGGCCTACATCAGCTTTCTGGGTTATGGCATCCAGCCGCCGCTGGCGAGTTGGGGCAACATGCTCAATGCCGCCCAGCAATACCTGGGCAAGGCACCGTGGCTGGCGATCATTCCTGGGCTGGCGATCACGTTGGCGGTCACCAGTTTCAACTTCATTGGTGATGGTCTGCGCGATGCGCTGGACGGCAGGAGTGACCTGAAATGAACACCGATGAAAAGATCCGCGTGTCTCATCTGAGCGTGGCATTTCGCAGGGGCAACCGTTACGTGCCGGTTGTGCATGACATCAACTTCACGATTCATGCGGGGGAAACCTTGGCACTGGTGGGCGAGAGCGGTTCCGGAAAGAGCGTGACCAGCCTTGCAATGATGAAGCTGCTGGCCGAGGCGCCCAAGACCCGTATCGAAGGCAGCGCAGTGGTGGCTGACAGCACGGGCAACGCCATTGATCTGGTGGCGATGAGCGAACAGCAAATGCGTCATGTGCGCGGCAATCGAGTGGCAATGATCTTTCAGGAGCCCCTGACCTCGCTGAACCCGGTACACCGGGTGGGTGATCAGATTGCCGAAGCCATTCGTTTTCATGAACACCTGAGCAAATCCCAAGCCCGGATCAAGGCGCTGGCGCTGTTGGAACAGGTGGGTATCCCGGAACCCGCCCAGCGCCTGGAAAGCTTTCCCCACGAACTGTCCGGCGGGATGCGCCAGCGAGTGATGATTGCTATCGCCTTGGCCATGGAGCCGGACGTGTTGATCGCAGATGAGCCGACCACCGCGCTGGACGTCACCGTGCAGGCACAAATCCTTGATCTGTTGCGCAACCTGCAAAAGAAGAACGGCATGGCGATTTTGTTCATTACCCACAACTTCGGGGTGGTGGCGGAAATTGCCGACCGGGTGATGGTGATGTACGCCGGTCGTATCGTGGAGCAGGGCAGTGTGACTCAAGTGCTGTCGTCGCCGCGCATGCCCTACACGCGCGGCTTGCTTGCCGCCGTACCGCGATTCGAACAAGCAGGGTTGGGGCAGGGTGATTTGGGTACGATTCCGGGGTTTGTCCCTGATCCGTCTGCGCCACCAACGGGTTGCGCCTTCCATCCGCGTTGCGCTTTCAGCATCGCCGGGCGCTGTGACCGCGACAGCCCCGAACTTGAAGAGGTCGAGCAAGGTCACCAACTGCGTTGTGTGCGCTGGCAAGAGTTGCCTGCGACTGTCGAGCTTGGCCAGGGAGGTGTGCGATGAAACAGCCGCCCTTGATCGAGGCCATCGGCCTGAAGAAATACTTTCCGGTGCGCAAAAAACTGTTCGTCAGCAGCCGTGGGCGCGACGACAATCTGGTGCGTGCGGTCGATGGAGTAGACCTGTCCATCGCCCGTGGCGAAGTGCTAGGGCTGGTGGGTGAAAGCGGCTCGGGGAAAAGCACCCTGGGCCGCAGCCTGATGATGCTGGACCCACCTACGGATGGGCACATCGTTTTCGATAATACAGAAATCACGCCCTTCAACGATCGCTTGCTCAAACCTTATCGCAAGCGCATGCAGATGGTCTTTCAGGACCCTTACGGCTCGCTCAATCCGCGCATGACCGTCGGTGAGATCCTTGCCATGCCGCTGCGTTTTCACGCCAAAGAACTCACCGCGCAAGGCCGCCGTGAAAAAGCCGAACAGGCGCTGGAAACCGTCGGTTTGCCAGCCCAGTATCTGGATCGCTATCCCCACGAATTTTCTGGCGGGCAGCGCCAGCGTATCGGGATCGCTCGCGCCTTGACCCTGGAGCCGGAGTTCATCATGGCCGATGAGCCCGTGTCAGCGCTGGACGTGTCCGTTCAGGCGCAGGTGCTTAATCTGTTTTCGCGGATCCGCCAGCAAATGAACCTGACGATGCTGTTCGTCACCCATGATCTGGCCGTGGTGGGGCACATTGCTGATCGCGTGGCCGTCATGTATCTGGGGCGCATCGTCGAAGTGGCACCCACTCGCGAGTTGTTCAGCAACCCGCGTCATCCCTATACCGAAGCGCTGATGTCGGCGATCCCCATGCCGGAACCGGGTCAGCGGCGCCAGCGCATCGTTCTGCAGGGTGATATTCCCAGTCCGATTTCACCGCCTTCCGGTTGTACGTTCCGCACCCGATGCCCTTACGTTTTACCGGCATGCAGCATAGAACGCCCGCCGCTGCGTAGGGTTGGGCCAGATCATGACACGGCCTGTATCCGTGATGATCTGTCGTTGATTTCGCCCCTTGATGAGCACCGCGAGACGTTATGCGACG
Source organism: Pseudomonas sp. (assembly GCF_036404235.1). GTDB lineage: Bacteria > Pseudomonadota > Gammaproteobacteria > Pseudomonadales > Pseudomonadaceae > Aquipseudomonas. The sequence goes on along the minus strand of NZ_DASWOT010000137.1, from coordinate 27,169 downwards.
CCAGTCGCCGAGGGAGTGCCGTATGAGGTTCTCCGACTTCGACACGTCGCTGTGGTATGCAACCGCTGCGGCAGGGATGCCGCCCCCCGCATTGAATGAACGCCTGGAAAGCGAGGTGTGCATCGTCGGCGGCGGTTATACCGGGCTGACCACGGCGCTGGAGTTGTCGCGCAGCGGGGTTGAGCGTGGTGCTGAAAACCGAGGAATACAACACGGTCGGACAGCGCACCCAATTGATGGATCGTGACGAGGCCTGCGCTTTGAGTGGCAGCCAGCGCTTTCACGGCGGTTGGTTTCATCCGGCTGCCGGGCATCTCAATCCGCTGGGCTATGCTCGCTGGACTGCACCACTCACAGCCCCACCGCTGTGAGCTTCGCCAGTTGATCGAGGTCGGTTTGCATGCCGCTGGTTTCGCGAATCCGCGCCAGGATCGTGCGTTTGAGTTCGGTGAATTCCGGCGCCAGTTTCATGTCCTGATGACGCAACGCAGGCAGCGGCACGTCGAAAATCGAGTCGATGCGTCCGGGGCGCGGCGCCATCAGCACTACTCGGCTGCCGAGGTAGATCGCTTCCTCCACGTCGTGGGTGACGAACAGGATGGTGGTTTTTTCCAGCCGGTGAACATGGCGGATCAGGTCGTGCATGACTTCTCGGGTCTGGGCGTCCAGCGCGCCGAAGGGTTCGTCCATTAGCAGCGTTGCCGGTTTGGGCATCAGTGCGCGGGCGATGGCCACGCGTTGCTGCATGCCACCTGAAAGTTGGTTGGGGTAGGCGTCGGCGAACGGCGTCAGGCCCATCAGGCTGAGCAAGGCGTCGGCACGGCCACTGGCGGTTTCGATGTCGGCATCGTTGCGCACGCTGTCGGAGATTACTTTCAGCTGGCGGCAGAACTTGATGTTTTTCATCACCGTCAGCCACGGGTACAGGCTGTAGTGCTGAAACACCATGGCGCGGTCGACGCCGGGGCCGTCGATGGGCTGGCCGCCGAGAAGGATTTCACCGCTGCTGAGGGTTTCCAGCCCGGCGATGATGCGCAGTAGTGTGGATTTACCGCAGCCCGAGGCGCCGACGAACGTGATGAACTCGTTGTCCTGCACCTCAAGGTTGATGTCTTGCAGGGCTTCGATTGAGCGTTCCTTGCTCTCGAAACGCTTACCCACGTGTTGGATGCGGATTTTTGGCTGAGTCATGGCTTATTTCCTGTTCCAGGGGAAGGCGCGGCGGCTGATCCAGCGAAACGCCTGGTCGGTCAGCAAGCCGATCAACCCGATCAGCAGAATGCCAGCGAAGATCTTGTCGGTCTGCATGTAGCGCTGGGCCTTGAGGATGGCGTAGCCGAGGCCGGAATTGGCGGCCACCAGTTCGGCCACCACCAGGTAGGTCCAGGCCCAGCCGCAGGTGATGCGCAGTGTGTCGAGCAGCGCCGGGCGCGACGACGGCAGAATCACCATCTTGACGATTTCGCTGCGGCTTGCGCCCATGGTTTGCGCAGCTTCGATCTGCGCCATGGGGACGCGCCGCACGTCTTCGGCGACCATCAGCACCATCTGGAAAAACGTGCCGAGGAAAATGATCAATACCTTCGCGCCCTCATCGATGCCCACCCACAACATCACCAGCGGGATGAACGCCACGGCGGGCATATAGCGGATGAAGTCTGTCAGCGGCTCGATGAATGCTTGCACGGGCTTGTAGGTGCCGACGTACAGACCGATGGGAATCGCCAATACCGCGGAGGCGAGAAATCCCGCCAGGACCCGATACACGCTCATCAGCGTGTCGTCGATCAGGCCTTCTTCGCTCCACCATTTGCCAACCCGCAGCAGCACTGTTTGCGGCGCGGGCATGAACAGTGGGTCGGCCAGCCCCAGCGCGGTGTAGGCCCACCACACGACAAACGGCAGCACCAAACCGGCGATGCTCAAGGCCCAGGCGGTACTGCGCGATAACTCGCCGCGAATCACCCACCAGCGCGGACGGCGTTTCATGTTTTTTTCGCTGCTTGCCAGAAAGTTTTCATGGGCATTCATCACCGGCCTCCTGTGGCCACAATCGGTGGAGGATCGGCAGAGACCCAGCCCGCCTCCGGGGGATAGACGCCGAGCTGTGCCAGCGTGGCATCGTCAATACAACTGAGTGAAATGGCATCGCAGGTCGAGTGCAGCAGTGTTTGGCCCGTGCGGCCGGGCAGGGTCGAGTGGGTGATGGTCCAGCCTTGGGCAATCAGCCCGAACGACAATTCGAATGCCAGCAGCGCTTGCTGCTCCAATGGATCGGCCAGCTCTAGCGCGGTGCTCAGATGACCGCCCCAGGGTTGGGCGACCGGGCGCTCGGCGGCGAACAGAAAGTACTCTCCGGCCACCAGCAGACAGCCTTGTCGCGCCGAACCGTCCGCAGCCTTTAGCCATAGCCCATCGTTGATGCCAACGGAGCCGGGCAGGCGTTCCCATATTTCGTGATAGCTGCCGTCGAGGCCATCTTCGATGACCCGGTCCGGTGTTTCAAAGGTCATGCGGCCGATGTCGGCGGGCCCGCCAGTGGGTTGAAAGTCGATCAGCCGATGCCACTGACAGGTATCGCCGTTGACCTCAGTCAGCCCGGCAAATCCGGCTTGCAGACTCAGCGCCTGGCGTTGTTCCTGGTTGCACGCGCTCAAGGTTGCCGCACCCACGGCAGGCGTCGGCACAGGAATGCGCACATCGGCGTGCAGGTATTGGGTTTGCAGCCAATAGACCTCGGTGCTGTCGTCGTGCAGCCCCTCTTGAGTGGTCAGCAGCCGTCGTTGCCAGACGCCGAGATAAGCCTCGGGCACGCGCGTGAGAGTGTGGTTCATTGCGCGGCCTGCACGCCGAATTCGTGGCACACCGCCGCGACGATACCGCTGACGATGTCGTCGGCCATGCGCAGGCCTTTTTCCACGCTGGAGCCTTTGGCCGAGGACAGCACGCCAGAGGGCGGGACCCACTCGGTGCGCGCCGGGTACATGTCGTACGGTGGGAAGTCTGCCGGGCCGTCATCGGGGATGCTGTCCAGGCGTACCAGGTGCGGGAAGTAATGCAGCATCAACGAGGTTTCGATCACGGCCGCATGTTCCAGTGCAAAGCCTGGGAAACCGTCGGGGAACACGTCTGCCAGGGTGTCTTCCCGACAGAAATCCCAATGTTCCAGGCGCATCACCTCAAGCCCGGCTTGTGGCCCCAGCTCGCGCAACGCCAGTTCGATGCCTTCCGTGACAAACCACTGGTTCTCGAAATGCCCGACCACCAACACCAGCCGGCGTACACCGTGGCGATGGAATTCACGTACGGCGTCGCGCACCAGCGCGCTCATGGTGGCGCCGTCGAGGCTGGTGGTGCCGCAAAAGTGTTGGCCGCCACCACACTTGGGCTGGGATTTGTAGCCATAAGACAGCGCAGGTGCGACCACGCCATTTACCGCGCGAGCGACGTCCTCGCTCAATGCGCTGGCCAATAACGCATCAGTGCCCAACGGTAAATGCGGACCATGCTGTTCGGTGGCGCCGCACGGCAAGAACACTACGGCGCCAGCCTTTATTCGGGCTTCGTAGTCGACCCAACTGAGGTTATCCATACGCACGGTGTTCATGGGGCGGTACTCCTTGCATCAACGGTAAGAGGAGAGGGCGCCGGCCACGCGGCGATCAAGGCGGCGAGGCTGACCAGCACCGCCCCCGCCCATTCGCGCGCCAGCAGTGGGTTGTCGCCCAGCCAGGCGCTGGACAGTACAGCGCCGATCAGTTCAACAATCACCAACACCGCGACGGTGCTGGCCTGCATATGGGTGACCGCGAACTGCACCATGCTTTGCACCACCAGCCAAACGGCGGCCAGCAGGCCGATTTGCCAGGCCAGGTGCAGCGTAAGCGGCGGCGGTTGTTGCTTGAGCATCAAGCACAGGGTCCCGGCCAACAGCGCGCTGGCCACCAAACTGGCAACGCTTTTGCTGGCCAGCGGTACGTGATCGGCGGCCCGGGTCGCCAGGTTGTTGAGGCTGAACCCAAGGCCCGCGCTCAGTGCCAGCCAGTCATTGGCGGTCATCGGTTGCAGGGTGCTGTCGTTGATTCCCAGGGTCAGACCGATGCCGACGAACGCCAGCAGCAGCGCGATAATGCGCGCAACGGTCAGGCGTTCGCCAAAACACCAGCAGGCACCCAGCGTGGCCCAGATGGGCGACAGGTAAAACAACAGCATCACCCGCACCACGTCACCGCCGACCAGCGCGCACATCAACGCCGCCGTACCCCAGCCGCCCGCCAAGGCGATCAGCAGCAAGCGCCCGGATTGCGCACGCCAGGCGCGGCGCTGATGCCACAACACTGGCACCGCCAATACGCTCAGCAAGCCGTAAATCAGTAACACCAGCGGCATTCCCGACAGACCTTGCGCGGCCAGGTGGTGCAGCGGAATCCAGCTCAGGCCCCAGAGCAGCGAGCCGCTGACCAGCAGAATGGGAGGCGCCAGTGAACTCATTTCAAACCGCCGTCAGAAACGAAACGCCCACGGCACCATGGAAACCGTCGGCCTTGTGCGGTCCTTCGCCCACCACGCCGTAATCGTCATCCAACACCCGACGCACGCGGTTACGGTGGAAGCTGCCAAGCAGTGTGCTCATGGGGATGACCTGGGTCGTGTCGTCCTTGTACAACTCGGCGTGCAGGCGTGGCAGGCGATACCAGGGCGCGACGGGTTTGGCGTGGTGGGCGTTGTGGTAGGCGAAGTTCAGCAGCAGAAGATTCAATACCGGCCAACGTAGCGAGACGATATTGCTGTAGGTGTTCTGTTGTTCGTAGGCGCGGTCGCGGTGTTTGCCGTCATCCAGCTTGCCGTCTTCGAGGACCGCGAACACGTCGTAAGTGTGCTGATAGGCATCGGCGAAACGCAGCACGCTGACCATCAGCAGCCAGGCCACGCCATACAAAATCAGCGCCTTGGGCGAGGCAAACCCCAGCGCGGCGAACAGCACGCCACGCACGGCCAGCATCGCCAGGACTTTGCCGCGACGGGCCCGGTGCGCCGGGCTGTCGGTGATGAAGGGCAGGGCGATCACGTAAGCGTGCATGATCAACTCAACGGCCGGAACATAGGCCCACTCCAGCGCCTCGACCAGCTTGACCGCCCAGGTCGGGCAGCGCTTGAGAAAGACCTTGGTGTCGAAGGTCACGACGTCTGCGCGGTCGACGTGATGGCGCATGTGCTTGTTGCGCAGGTCCTGGAAATCGGCGTAGCAACTGCCCGACAACCAACTGCAGACCACGGCTGCACGGGTGTTGTGTGCGGGTTTGGCGAAGATCGTGCCGTGGGCGAATTCGTGGATCAGGTAGGCCGCGATCAGCATCGCGTGGCCCAGCAATAATGTGCCCAGTACGTTCAGCCAGGCATTGGCGCTGAACAGCAGGGCCAGGCCGCCGAGATAACCCGCCAGGGTGTAGGCGAGGGCCAGGCTGTTGGGCACGCGGCCATCGGCGTAACGAAATAGTCGAGCGGTGGACATGGTGATCTCCAGCTAAGTGCAAGGGCAGGCGCGTGTGCGCCTGCCGATGGTTTTTGCTTTACTCGGCCTTGATGAACGATGCGTCGTAGGTGTCGCTGGCCGCCGGGATGGCGGTGATCTGACCGTTATCCTTGAGCAGCTTGGCGATGATCGCGCCGCTGCCGGCCAGGGAGCTGGTTTCGGTGGTCGGTACGAAGCTTTTGCTCATCTCTGCTTTGGGAATGTTGTACACGCCGCCCAGTTGCGCTTTGGCTTCGTCAGCGCTGACGCCCAGCACTTTGCCGATGATCGTGGCCGATTCGTCCGGGTGGGTCTTCATGTACTCCAGCCCGTCCAGATAGCCCAGAATCAGCGCCTTGATCGCCGCTTGACGTTTGTCGATCACTGTCTTGTCGAATACCAGCACGTCGGTGATCAGGCCCGGTGCTTCCTTGGACGAGAAGATCACTTTGTATTTGCTGCCGCCGCCCATGGACAGGATTTGCGAGACGTTGGGTTCGTAGGTCACGCCCACCGGCAACGAACCGGACGCCATGGCACCGGGAATCGCTTCGGGGGTCATGTTGATCGGTTTGATGTCTTTTTCGCCCATGCCGTTCTTTTGCAGGGCGTAGGCCAGCAGAAAGTCGGAGGGTGACAAGGGGTTGAAACCGACCGATTTGCCTTTGATGGCGGCGACGGAGGTGATGCTGGCGTCTGCGACGATGGCGTCGCCGCCGTTGGAGAAGTCGATGGGCATCACGACTTTATGCTTCAGGCCCTTGGCGACGGAGTTGATCACCTGGTCGTACGTCAGCGTGCCGCCGTCCAGTGCTTTGCTCGCCAGTGCGGTGGGGATCAGCGCCGGGTCGTTGAAAAATTGCAGATCGACATGCAGGCCGTGGGCCTTGTATAGGTCCAACTTGTCGGCGACGTAAAAGGGTCCATAACCGACCCAGACCACGGTGCCGATTTTGAGTTTCTCGATGGCCTGGCTGACCAATGGAGTGACCAGCAGCGCAGCGGCGATGGTGGCGCCTATCAGGCTTTTGCGAAGACGTTGGGAGGGAAATGCGCGTAGCGAACCGAAAGGTAGAACGGACATGGCATGACTCCTGGACACTTTGAGATTTCGGGCACGGGATGACGTCGCGTCTCCCGGGCTTTTGTCCCGCCGTGTAGTCCTTTCCCTAGGACCGGAAAACTCTCGGACCAGCACTCACCTTCGTGAGCCGGAACCCTAGTTCGCCTTGATGAAGCTCCTGTGTCTCTAGCGCCGCCCATCGAGCATTGATCGTCGGCGCTAGCGTCATGAGTGTGTGTCGGACTCATCCCGTGAGTGCAGACAGAGCAGAATGCATGCCAGCTCCGGCCTGCTGTCACAAACTCTAATTAAAACAGACGGTTACTGTACGAGCGTGCGTTCGATGGGTGGAGGGGCATCGTCGCTGATGCACACAAACAGTTCCCGCCGCTCTGCGACGGAGCCGTGCGTTTTCGTTTTTGTGTAACTCAAGTTGCCAAATCCGGGATGTATGCAGCCCGCTCGACCTGCCTATGCTGAGCCTGCCTTTTTTTGGAGCCTGCTCATGTCCGATTTTCCCCAGCCGGTCGACGCCGCCGAAGTTCCGCGTTTCGCGGGCATACCGACCTTCATGCGCCTGCCGATCTTCGATGACCCGGCTGACGTGCAGATCGCGCTGGTGGGAGTGCCTTGGGACGGTGGCACCACCAACCGCGCCGGTGCCCGACATGGCCCGCGTGAAGTACGCAACATGTCCAGCCTGATGCGCAAGGTTCATCACGTCAGCCGTATCGCGCCCTACGACCTGGTGCGGGTCGGCGAATTGGGCGATGCGCCGGTCAACCCCATTGATCTTCACGATTCACTCAAGCGTATCGAGGGCTTTTTCACCCGCATTCATGATGCGGGCGCGGTGCCGCTCAGTGTTGGCGGCGATCACTTGGTGACGCTGCCAATCTTTCGTGCCCTGGCCCGTCACCGGCCCATTGGCATGGTGCATTTCGACGCGCATTCGGACACCAACGACCGTTACTTCGGCGACAACCCGTACACCCACGGCACGCCGTTTCGCCGGGCCATCGAAGAGGGCTTGCTCGACCCCAAACGTACGGTACAGATCGGTATTCGCGGCTCGATCTACGACCCTGGCGACGAAGCCTTCGCCCTTGAACACGGCATTCGGGTGATTCACATGGAAGAGTTCGCTGACCTTGGCGTCGAGGCCACGCTGGCAGAGGCGCGACGTGTGGTGGGTGATGGCCCGACGTATTTGAGTTTTGACGTGGATGTACTCGACCCGGCCTTCGCTCCCGGCACCGGCACCCCTGAAATCGGTGGCATGACCACCTTTCAGGCGCAGCAATTGATCCGTGGTTTACGCGGCCTGGACCTGATTGGTGCCGACGTGGTGGAAGTCTCGCCCCCCTTCGATCTGGGCGGCGCCACGGCGTTGGTCGGCGCGACCATGATGTTCGAGTTGTTGTGCATCCTGGCCGAGTCGGTCAAGGCGCGGGCGGATCGTGCCGCCAGCGTGGTCGACAGTGCGCGGGTATTGAGCCTGTGAATTATCTGGTGACGGGCTCAAATGGCTTTCTCGGACAGGAAGTGGTGCGCCAGTTGCTCGCCGCCGGGCATCGAGTCAGTGGGTATGACCGCAGCCTGATGCCAGCCATCGAGCACGCCGAGTATCTGTATCGGCAGGGCGATCTGGCAGATCTGTCCAGCCTGCTTGAGTGCTGCCGCGCGGCATCGCCCGTCGCGATCATCCACACGGCAGCGATTTCCCATCCGGTGGATTCGCGACGTATTGCGCTGCAAACCGTGTTGACCAATGCCGTAGGCACCACCCATGTGCTGGAGTGCGCTCGTTTGAGTGGTGTGAAACGGGTGGTTAACCTGAGTTCCGAGTGTGCGTATGGCCCGAATCGCGATTTGGGGGTCATTGACGAAGACGCGCCCCTGGCGCCATCGACACCGTATGGTTGCACCAAGGTCTTCACCGAGTTGCTCGGCAACGTTTACAGCGACCTGTATGGCGTCAGCGTGGTGTCGTTGCGCCCCGGCTGGATCTACGGACCCGGTCAGGTGATGCAGTGTTACCTCAAGACCCTGCTGCGCAACGCCATCGACGGCACCGTGCTGGACGAGCCCGAGGGCGGGGATTATCGGTTTCAATACGTTCACGTCAGCGATGTCGCAGCCGCCTGTGTGCAGGCGGCGCAGGTCGATGAGGGCCAGTTGAGTCAGCGGGTTTTCAACATCACGGCGGGCGATCAACGCAGTTATCGCGAGGTGTCTGAGTTGGTCTTGAAACGCTATCGCACGGCGCACTTCAGGCTTGGTTCCGGAACACTGGACGTCCTCGACGACAACGCCCGCTTCGACATCAACGCAGCGGCCGAACAGCTCGGCTACCGTGCGCACTACAGCCTGGAACGCGGCATCGAGATGTACGCCGACTGGCTGGAAACACATCCTTATTGACAGAGCGAGCGCTAATGAAAACGTTTCTGGTGACAGGTGCTGCGCAAGGCATCGGCAATGCCATCGCCCGAGGTCTCGCAGAACCGGGCGATCGTGCGATTCTCAATGACCTGCAACCGAGCGCTGCGCTGTCGCAACTGGCCGAGCAACTGTGCGCACGCGGGGTCGATGTTGTATTGGCCCTGGGTGACGTCGCCGATCCGGCCACCGCAGAAGCGGCGTTCGCCGGGCTTGAGCGTCTGGACGTGCTGGTCAACAACGCGGGCATTCTCGACGAGTCACCCATCACCGAGATGAGCCTGGCGCAGTGGGACCGGATCATTCAAGTACACCTGTACGGCGCTTTCCATTTCTGTAAAGCCGCTGCGGCGTTGATGAAGCGGCAGGGCAGCGGTGCAATCGTCAACATCGCCTCGGACCTCGGCCAACTCGGCTGCGCCAATCTCTGTCATTACTCGGCGGCCAAAGGCGGGATCATCGCCCTGACCAAGTCCCTGGCGCGAGAGTTGGCGCCCTTTGGCGTCAGGGTCAACGGCGTCGCGCCGGGTGGCGCATTGACGCCGATGGTCGAGCGGTTGGGCGAGGACTACATTCGCGAAGAGGCTGCGCGTTATCCGCTGCAACGCCTGGGCACGGCGCAAGAAATCGCCGCTGCGGTGGTGTTCCTCGCCTCGTCACAGGCCAGCTTCATGACCGGGCAAATCCTCGGGGTCAACGGCGGGGGCGTGATGAATGGCTGATGCGGTTGAGCAGGTCAAGCGTGCGCGGATTTCGCCGGATGCTGTAGCCTTCAGCAAAACCCGTTCACGAGGCCACCATGCTCGGCAATTTCAACGACATCGACCTGCGCATGCTGCGAATCTTCTGCACCATCGTCGAGGCGGGCGGCTTCACGGCGGCTCAGGTGCGCCTCAATACCAGCCTGCCGCGCTTGAGCGTGCTGGTTCGCGACCTGGAAATTCGTCTCGGCTATTCCCTGTGTAAACGCGGCAAGGGTGGCTTTCAACTGACCGAAGACGGCGAGCAGACCTACAAGGCCGCGCAAGAGCTGTTCGCCAACGTCTCACACTTTCGCCAGCGCACCGAAGCCATCGGCGACCGCGACCGCGAAGTGCTGCCCATTGGCATGGTTGACAGCCTGATCACCCACGAGCAAATGCTCATCCCCCGAACGCTTGCGATCTACCGCAAGCAAAGCCCAGGCACCCGGATTGACCTGCACGTCATGCGCCCCGACGAACTCGAACAAGCAGTGCTCGAAGAACGCCTGTCATTGGCCATCGGCGCTTTCCATCACCAACTTTCCGGGTTGCGCTACGAGCCTGTGTTCAACGAGGACCAGCATCTGTATTGCAGCAACGAACACCCGTTCTTCAGCACCGAGCCCAGCGTGGAAGACATCGGCCTGGCTGACTATGTCGAACGTGGCTACATGGCCGAAAGCCGCCGCCCCTTCGACATCAAGTTCCGCCACGCCATCAGCGCCTGGTCCATGGAAGCGATTGCGACGCTGATCTTTTCCGGCACCTACATCGGCTACCTGCCCAGCCACTACGCCCAACCCTGGGTCGAAAAAGGTCGCCTTCGCGCCATGCTCGCTGACCGGCTGGGCTATCAGTCGGCGTTCCACTGCGTCACCCGCCAGGGCGGGGAGTTGAAGGCAGGCGCAGCCCGGTTTTTTGAGATATTGCTCAGCGTACGAGACGGCTAGGGGCTGTTGCCGTTTGGTGGAGGCTCACACCCAAACAGCAACAGATCCTAGCTGGTTTTATCCAGCCGAAACGGCGCAGTGCCCTGGTGATTGTTGGCCTCTACCAACCTGATCAATTGCAGCAGAAACTGCTGGCGTTGATCTTCGGGGATACCTTCGACAGTACGGTCATGGGCACGCTGTACGCTGGCGTCCATCTTCTTCAGCAAATAAAGCCCCTTGCGACTCAACTTGACCAACTTGACCCTGCGGTCCTGAGTGCTCTGGCGACGGGTCAGCAATTGGCGGGCCTCCAGGCGCGGGATGACTTCCGCGACGCTGGTGCGCTCCAGGCCGATCTCTTGCGCCAGGGTGTTCTGGTCCATTTCCCCGTGGGTGCCCAGGGCGGTCATCAGGCTGTATTGCACGGGGGTAATGTTGTACTCGCGGGTTTCGTCGAGAAACAGCCCGCAATGGATCTGGTGCAGTCGACGGATCAGGAAACCCGGCCTGCCGAGCAGTGCGGAGCGGCTGATGGCTGCGTCCAGTTCGGCGTTTACGTCATCGGTGGGTGCTTTGCTCATAACCATTCAATCGCTTGTCGGAAAAGGTATCGGGGCGTGCCGGCCGACATCATATCCGCTTGCCAAACGTGTGGCTCGCAGACATTGGTTGGCCGGGAGGGAGGGGCGGTTCAGAAGGGGAATTCACGTTTGCCCATCTGCAGGGTCACCCATTTGACTTCGCTCATTTCGTCCATGGAGGCCATGCCACCCTCGCGGCCGAAACCGCTGTTCTGATTGCCGCCAAAGGCAATGTGCGGCTCGTCCGAAATCGTGGTGTCGTTGATGTGGACCATGCCAGCCTGCGAGCGTTGAGAGAAGCTCATGGCCTTTTGCAGGTCATTGGTGATGATGGCAGCGCTCAGGCCGTATTGGGTATCGTTGGCCAGTGCCAGCGCGTGCTCAAAGTCGCTGGCCCGATAGATTGCCGTTACCGGGCCGAAGGATTCCTCGTCATAGATGCGCATGTCGGGCGTGACGTCGACCAGCACCGTCGCTGCAAAATATGGCCCGTCGTGGCTACCCCCGGCCAGCACACGGGCGCCTTTGCCGAGGGCGTCGTCGATTTGCGCCATGATGAAGCCGCACTGTTGCGGGCGAATCAGCGGGCCGATCACCGTGGCCGGATCGCGAGGGTCGCCCACCTTGATGGACCTGGCCTTGGCTGCGAACGCCTCGCAGAAGCGCTCATAAAGCCCGTCCTCGACGATGATCCGTGAATTGGCCATGCACACCTGGCCCTGGTGGTAGAACACACCGAATGCTGCAGCATCGACCGCGTAGGTAAGTTCGGCGTCGGCCAATATCACCAGCGGGCTCTTGCCGCCCATTTCCAGGCACACTTTCTTCATGTGTTTGCCCGCTTCTGCGGCGATCAGGCGCCCTACTTTATTGGAGCCGGTGAACGTCACCATGCGCACCCGTGGATCGCTCACCAAACGCTCGCCGACTATCTGCGCGGAGCCCGGAATCACATTGAACACCCCGGCAGGCAAGCCGGCTTCTTCGAAAATAGCGGCGATCTTCAGGCCAATCAGCGGCGCCAGTTCCGAGGGCTTGAGAATGAAGGTATTTCCCGCCGCCAGGGCGAAGGCGATTTTCTTCATCGACAGCAGCAAGGGCGAGTTGAACGGTGCGATGCCGGCAATTACCCCCAGAGGGCTGCGCACCGTCATGCCGATCTGGCCGGGCGAGCAGGTGGGGAACGTTTGGCCATTGGGCTGGCGGGTGCAGGCGGCGGCGCTGCGCAGGCACGATACGGCGTAACCCACTTCCCAAGGCGCCTTGAGGAAGGTCGAGCCGGTTTCTTCGATCAATAAATCGCGCAGTTCGTCGGCCCGGGCCTGGATGATGTCGGCGGCCTTGAGCAACAAGGCTTCGCGTTCGGCAACCAGCACCTGTGCCCAGCTCACGCGGGCCATATGCGCCGCCGCAATCGCATCCTCTACATCGGCGGCGCTGGCTTGTGCTACGTAGGCGAAGCATTCGCCCGTGGCAGGATTGATGTCCTCGTCCACTTCGCCGTGACTGCTGGCGCGCCATTGGCCATCGATAAACAGGGGGTGTACCTGCAATTGCACGGGTTGTAGAAGGCTGTTCATTTGGGGAATCTCGACTGGTTGCCCGGGATGTAAGTGAGATGCACAAACCATACCCGGCTGGTTGGCCCCTATCTATTGCGTTGCTGCGCATCCAGGGGGGGCAGTTGATGCTCATGTAAGAGGCATGCCACATAATTGGCGCGCCCTGAAGTGGCATCTCGTCGCGGCTGCGTTGTATCGAGGGAACAACTTGAGTCCGACGGCGCCAGCAGGCAACTGCCGTCAAGCCCCTCTGGATGATGTCTGGAGCTTTTTTGCCATGGGCACAATCCAGTCTGGCGATAAGTGTGGCATGCCACTTGCTTTTCGTGGTGATGAGCGCAGCGCATTGCCCAACTTACAACCCCTGGACGCGATTAGCGGATGAGGAGCGCCCCATGACAGTACATGCCAACGAGCCACCGGCGTTGCGCCATTTCGATTTCATTGTGTGCGGGGGCGGGACCGCTGGCGGCGTTGTCGCCGCACGCCTGGCCGCCAATCCAGATGTTCAGGTGTTGCTCCTGGAAGCCGGAGGTGATGAGCGCGTGGAGGCGGTCCGTGACTCGCGGTTGTGGATGCAAAACATCGGCAGTGAACGCGACTGGAACTTCCGCTCGCAACCCTGCGCGGCACTCAATGGCCGCACGCCACCCTTGCCCATGGGCAAAGTATTGGGCGGCGGCAGCAGTACCAACGGGCTGATTTGGGCCCGAGGGCACAAGCATGACTACGACCACTGGGCGGCGGTTTCCGGCGATGAGGGCTGGAGCTATGCATCGGTAGTGCAAGCCTATCAACGCATCGAACGCTGGCGAGGGCCGGCGGACCCGTTGCGCCGTGGCAGTGATGGGCCGTTCGAGGTCAGCTTGCCGCACGATCCCAATCCAGTGGCGCTGGCCCTGGCTGACGCTGCCCATGCCTACGGTATAGAGCAGGTGGCGGACCTCAACGGGGCGGCCATGGAAGGCGAGGGCGCCAGCGGCATTCCCAACGTGGCGGTCACCGGCGATTGCCAGCGCGTGTCGGTGGCCAGCGCCTATCTGCGGCCGGTGCTGGACCAACCCAACCTGACCGTGGTGCTGGGCGCCGTGGTGCAACGTGTGCTGCTTGACGGTCGCAGGGCGGTAGGCGTGAGCGTTCAAAGTCACGGGCAGTACTGGGAAGCCCGGGCCAGCAGCGAAGTGATTCTTTCGCTGGGGGCCATCAACACCCCCAAGGTGCTGATGTTGTCCGGTATCGGCCCCAGCGAGCACCTCGCCGAGCATGACATTGCTTGTGTCCAGCATCTGCCCGGTGTCGGGCAGAATTTTCAGGACCATATCCTGGTTGCCGGCTGCGTGTGGGAGTACCGCACCCCGCAGGCGCCACGCAACAATTCAGCCGAATTCACCTTCTTCTGCAAAAGTGCGGCGCATCTTGCTGCACCCGATTTGCAGCCGGTGCTTGAAGAGTGCGCCTTTGGCAGCGAGATCACCCGGGCACAATACGGCTTGCCCAGTGATCCGAGTTTGGCCTGGACCCTGGCACCCGGTCTGGTACGCCCGCACAGCCGGGGGCAGATCCTGCTCGGTGGCCGGGAAATGGTCGATCCGTTGCGCATCGAGGCGAACTTTCTCAGTGATGAGCGCGATGTCACCGCGCTGCTGCGTGCCATCGAGATCTGTCGTGACCTGGGCAATAGCACGGCGCTGGCGCCCTTCGTCACACGCGAATTAATGCCCGGCCCTCTGCGAGGCGAGGCACTGGTGCGTTTCTTGCGCGATGCGGCAGGCACCTATTTCCACCAGACGTGTACGGCGAAAATGGGCCGTGATGAAGCCTCGGTGGTCGACGGCCAGTTGCGGGTCTACGGTGTCGCCAATCTGCGCATCGCCGACGGCTCGATCATGCCCGACATCACCACCGGCAACACCATGGCGCCGTGCGTGATGATCGGCGAACGCGCCGCGCAAATGCTGCTTGCCGCCCATGGACTGTGAGGCCCGCAGGAGCGATCAAGAGGCCAGACTTGAACGCAAACGCAGCAGCGTGACGCGGAAAAAAAGGCCACGCCGATCATCGTCAGCGCCAGGTGTCTTGCTGGCGATCTGCACTTTGGTGGCTTCCAGGCGGCCGTTGCTCACAACGAAATCCAGCGGCAGTGTGGGTTGTAGCCAGCGCCAGTAACCGAACCCCCTACCCGCTATTGCCAGGATCAACATAGCCGGACAGCAAGCGATCCATTTGCGATGCGTTACTGGCATAAAAACATTCCCCCGTGCTAGAACGGGCAGTTCACGCCGTTTATCCGATAGACCGTTTGATCTTTATCAATTGACTGTCTTGCTCATTGGGCGTCTCTTGTTACAACGCTCAACACCCAGACCGGGCGAGTGATCACGCCATGCGGCGTTGAAATAATTGAGTCGGGACGCGGCCACACGTTTTGATCTATATCAAGCGCAACTGTCACCGACAGCCAACAATGACCGGCACATTCGTAGGAGGAATGATCCTCTGCGCGCTCTTCAATTCGACGGAGATGTGACATGGCTGACACCGAGCGGTTACTGCTGATCGCCACGCCCTTAATGAACCGTACTCCCGCGTTCGACCGAGCGGCCGCCTTGGCCAGGGTGAGGTCTGCGGCGCTGCACATCGTCGCGTTCGATTATGTCGAGGGCATCGCGAGCGCCGGACTGGTCAACGAGACAGCCATCAACGAAATGCGTGAAGGCTACCTGCACAGCCATCGCGAGTGGCTTGAAGAAGAGGCCAAAGGGATCCGGCACCTGGGCATTCAGGTCACCACGGAGGTGATCTGGGTGGCGCGCCCGTTTGAAGAGATTCTGACCTACATTCAGGAACTCAAGCCGTCGATGGTCATCAAGGACTTGCAGCATGAGTCGTGGCTCACTCGCGCATTTTTCACCACGCTGGATATGCGGTTGTTGCACGATTGCCCTGTGCCGTTGCATCTGGTGGCCAAGGTTCAGCACGGTATTCCACGCAAGATTCTGGCGGCGGTGGATCCTTTCCGCCTGGAGGATCAATTTGAGCACTTGAACGACAGAATCATCACCACCGCAGAAACCCTCGCAGAGCAATGCAACGCCCAATTGCACCTTCTGTATGTCTATGACCTGTCCTATATCTATGCTATGGACGGCGGTATGGGGGAAGCCTCGTCGGTGGTGGATACGTTGTACGAGAAAGAAAGCGAAACCTTCGGGCGGTTGGCTGATAGCTATGGCGTACCCGAGGATCGCAGGCATCTGATCATGGGTAATCCGGCCAAGGTTATTGAGTCGCTCGTCGTCAGCGCCGGTATCGATGTCGTTGTGCTGGGAACAGTGCATCGCGATGTGATGAACAAACTGATGGGCAGTACCACTGAGCAACTGGCCAACCACCTGCCCAGCAGCCTATTGACGGTCAACCCGCGAAGCGCTCAGCCGTAAAGGTTTTTGCGTTTGCAGTGTCGGCTCGGTTTTTTAACTGTTTGAACTTTAATACGCGGTGCGGTGAACCGAGCCCGGATGACACGCGGTGCAATCGTTGCATCCATGTGTTGCGGCAGCGGTGGGGCCGGCGCGCAGAATCGAGACGGAGACGCTTGTGCCTGCTTATGAACATAGCAACGATCATTTTGAAACGCTGCGCCAGTTGGCATTCGATTTGGGCATCCGCTGGTCCAGCGTTAACGAGGACATTTGGCGGCAGTTGAATCCTGAAGTCTGGGAAATGACGCACAACCCCTGTCAGGTCTTGAATACCGTATCGCGGGAAAAAATCGACCAGCATTTGGTAAATGGCAAGTTTCGTGCTCGCGTGCAACGGATTGCCGAGCACTACAACAAGCAGCTTGCCGCGCCCACTTGGTTTACTGAGAAGGAACTTGGGAAAACGCTGGGGCAGGTCGCCTATTTCTCGATGGAGTACATGCTGAGCGAAGCGCTGCCGATTTATTCAGGTGGGCTAGGCAATGTGGCGGGTGACCAACTGAAAGCTGCCAGCGATCTTGGGGTCCCGGTGATTGCCGTCGGCATGCTCTGGCAGCACGGCTACTTTCGCCAGGAGATCGACAGCCAGGGTGCCCAGCACGCACTGTTCCCGGTCAATGACACTTGGCAATTGCCCATCAAGCCTCTGTTACGACCCGATGGCAGCCTGTTGCGACTGGCGATAGAAATGCCGGGGCTGACCCTCTGGCTGCGAGGCTGGCAGGTGACGGTCGGGCGCAACAAACTGCTGTTGATCGACAGCAATGACCCTGCCAACCCTGTTCCTGTGCGCTTGATCACCGAACAACTGTATGGCGGCGATAACGAAATGCGACTGCGCCAGGAGATCGTCCTGGGCATCGGTGGCTGGAGGTTGTTAGAAGCTGCGGGGTACAACCCGCATGTCTGTCACCTCAACGACGGGCATGCGGCCTTTGCCGTGCTGGAGCGTGCGCGCAGTTATATGCGCGCGCATCAGGTGCCGTTCGAGGTGGCACTCACCGCAACACGGGCGGGCAACCTGTTCACCACACACACCCCGGTGACGGCTGGGTTCGACTGTTTCTCAGCGCAATTGATCGGCAAATACCTGGGACGTTATATCGAAAAAGAGCTGGGTCAAACATTCGCCGAGTTCATGGCATTGGGGCAGGAAACCGGCAGCAATCCCGACTCCCCGTTCAATATGGCGTTTCTGGCCGTGCATTGTGCCGGTGGGGTGAATGCAGTCAGCCAGCTCCATGGCGAAACCAGTCGTCGAATTTTCGAGCCGCTGTTCAAGCGTTTCCCGCCTGAGCAAGTGCCCATTGGGCACGTCACCAATGGCATACACCTACCGACCTGGGTGTCGTTGGAGGCCGAAGAGCACTGGCGAGCGCTGCATGGCGGCCAGACTCCGTGGCGCGGGGAGAGTGATGGGAAGGTGGAGCAACTGCTCGCCGAAGTTGACGACTCCCTTGTATGGCAAATGCGGCAACAGGCACGGGCATCGCTGATTATATTTGTACGCGAGCAACTGGCGCGCAGTGACGCTGTTCATGGAGAGTCGATAGAGGTGACCCAATCTGCGGGCGCTCGGCTTGACCCAAACGTTTTGACATTAGGGTTTGCGCGGCGTTTTGCCGCCTATAAGCGGCCTAATCTGCTCTTGCAGGACCCTGAGCGGCTGTTGCGCATCCTCAATCATCCCACTCGCCCGATCCAACTGCTCATAGCCGGCAAGGCCCATCCCTCTGACTTGGGCGGTCAGGAGATGATCAAGCAATGGCAATCGTTCATCAAGCGTCCCGAAACCCAGGGGCGGGTGGCATTTCTTGAAGACTACGATATGCGCATTGCCCGGCATTTGGTTCAGGGCGTGGATGTCTGGGTGAACACCCCGCGCCGTCCCTGGGAAGCCTGTGGTACCAGCGGCATGAAGATACTGGCCAACGGTGGGCTGAACCTGTCACAACTCGATGGTTGGTGGGCTGAGGCATTCGCCGATGACCTGGGCTGGGGCGTCGGCGATGGTGGGGAGCACGGCCCCGAGCACGACGTCGTCGATGCTAATCAGCTTTACTCGCTGATCGAGGAGGAGCTGGCCCCAGAGTTTTATGAGCGTAATAGCTCGAATGAGCCGCACCGTTGGATCAGCCGCATACGCCGCAGTATGGGGCAACTGGTCGCTCAATTCTCGGCGGACCGGGCTGTGCGCGACTATGTCGAGCGCTATTACGTTCCGTTGGCAGAGGGTTACAACCGCAGAACCAAGAACCAATGCGCACTGGCGACTGAGCAGACAAGCATGCTCAAGGACATTGCCCAGTGGTGGTCCAACGTTCGGATTGTGGGCTCAGCTTGCCGTCGCACCAACGCCGGCTACGATATACAGCTTGAAGTTGAGCTGGCGGGCATAGCACCGCAGCTTCTGCGTATACAGCTTTACAGGGCCGGAGACGAACAAGGGCCTGCACGCACGTGGGATCTGGCGCGGTACTGCGACACCGCCGATCATACTGCCGCCTTATACAGCGGTATGGTGCCCGATGATTGCCCGGACAGTTTCTATACCGGACGTATCATCGTTGATGATGGGACGGGACTGTCAGTGCCTCTGGAGGCCCCCTTGATTGTCTGGCAGAAGTGATGCGCAAGATCGCTTGAAGTCCGCCACCACGTGGGCTTCAAGCGCGGGGCGGCATCACGCGATCAGGATGTAGTTTTCGACATGCATGACACCCGGTACTGCCCACGCGGCATTCTCGGCGGCTTTACGCTCACGCCAGAGATGGACATGGCCTTCGAGTTTCACGGTTTTTCCCTCCACCGATACACGGATTTTACTGGCGTCCAGTTCCGCGTTTCGCGCCAAAGCGCTGTCGATGCGTGCCTTGATATCTGTGAGATTGACTTTGGGCTTAACAATCAACATGTTGTTGATCCCGGCGACACCGGCCAGCTTGCGTACTGCGCTTTGCGCGGCTTCTTTCTGATATTGCCAATCCACTTCGCCTTCAAGGGTGACCCAGCCTTGCTGAACCTTGATCTGCATCCGGTCTTCAGGAATGGCACTGTTCCAGCGAATGACATCCAGACAGCGTGACGCAATGACCTCGTCGCCTAAATCAAGATCGCTGGGCACGCGAACTTCGATTTCTTCGGCCACCGCCTTCACACCCTTAACGCTTTTGACTGCTTGCTCGGCAGCAATTTTTTCGGCGTAAGTTCGGACATGCCCCGTGAGACAAACCACACCGTTCTCTATGGCAACACCAATAGCAGCTGCATCGACATGGGGCTGGAATTCAAGCTCGTCGAGAATGGTTCGCCGCAATGCTAAATCGTTCATGTTCACTCCTGATAAATGCGCTGATGACGGGTATGGCATTGAGCGCCAACGGACGCTGGTTATTAAATTCTTATCGAGAAAGAAAACGTTGAGCCTTGTCAGAGTTTAATGAATGAACACGATTGCACGGCAGGTATCGATATTGGCCGGGCGCAGTGGTTCGCACACAGTGTGTCTACGAGGCTTTATGACTTTAGTCAATAAACGTGCCTGGCATACCCTGCACTCTGTATGCTGACAATCGTCTTGTGTGAGCAACTGCAGGGGGTTGCACGCAGGCGATATCCGTTGTGCAGATACCGAGGGTATTGGCGATGAAGGCTTCCGATCAATCCATTTATGTGTTTGACAGTCATCACGACGCTGAAGAGGCTATACGATCCCTCAGCAAGGCGGGGTTTGATGTTAAGCAACTCTCCCTGGTGGGTAAGGGCTATCACAGTGAAGAACATCCGATAGGGTTTTACTCCACAGGTGACCGGATCAAAACCTGGGGCGCCACAGGAGCGTTCTGGGGTGGTATCTGGGGCATGCTGATTGCGCCCGCAGTGTTTTTATTGCCGGGAGTGGGGCTTCTGGCGATGGCTGGCCCCATCGTGTCAGTGCTGGTCGGTGCGCTTGAAGGTGCGATCCTTGTGGGCGGCATTTCGGTGGTGGGGGCTGTGCTCAAGGGCATTGGTGTCGAGGACGATCAAGTCGTCAAATATGAAACGGCGCTCAAAGCGGACAAATACTTGTTGATTATCCATGGCACGCCGCAAGAGCG
Source organism: Pseudomonas sp. (assembly GCF_036404235.1). Taxonomy (GTDB): domain Bacteria; phylum Pseudomonadota; class Gammaproteobacteria; order Pseudomonadales; family Pseudomonadaceae; genus Aquipseudomonas. Next base: position 6,755 of record NZ_DASWOT010000137.1, on the reverse strand, counting down.
TTCCAAAGCTCAGACCGTGTTGCACACCTGATCGCCGAGGGAGTTGCTATGCATGCCATGGTTTTGCACAAAACAGGAGAGCCACTGGTGTACTGCCAGTTGCCCGATCGCAGCCCGGGGCCTGGGCAAGTACTCATTAACGTGGGCGCTTGCGGAGTATGCCGTACCGATCTGCATGTGGTTGACGGCGAGCTTTCTCATCCTCATCTGCCGTTGATTCCTGGTCATGAGATCGTAGGGCGCATAGCAGCGCTGGGTGCTGGTGTGACGCAATTGTCGGTGGGTGATCGTGTCGGCGTTCCCTGGCTGGGCCAGACGTGTGGTCACTGCGGCTACTGCCTTTCTCACCGCGAAAACCTGTGCGACCACCCGGCGTTTACCGGGTACACGATCGATGGCGGGTTTGCGACATCGGTCATTGCGAACGCTCAGTATGTTTTTTTGCTGGGTGAAAGTGGGACGGATGAGTCGCTGGCGCCCTTGTTATGCGCAGGTTTGATTGGCTGGCGGGCTTTATCGATTGCAGGTCCCGGTAAGCGCCTGGGGCTTTATGGCTTTGGTGCTGCCGCGCACATCATCACTCAGGTCGCGATAAAACAGGGGCGCGATGTTTTTGCATTCAGTCGGCCAGGTGATACCGATGCTTGTTCATTTGCCAAAGAGCTGGGTGCGATTTGGGCAGGTGGTTCAGATGAGTCGCCACCAGAACCATTGGATGTCGCGATTATTTTCGCACCTGTCGGCGCCCTGGTGCCTTTGGCATTGAAAGCGGTCTGCAAGGGGGGGAGAGTGGTCTGCGCCGGTATTCATATGAGCGACATCCCAAGCTTCCCCTATGACTTGCTTTGGGAAGAACGATCACTGGTGTCGGTCGCCAACTTGACGCGCGAGGACGGCATCGAATTTTTCGAGCGCGTGGCCGACATGAACATCACCACGCACACTCGTGGTTATCCATTGCAAGAGGCCAATCAGGCATTGGCTGATTTGCGGGCAGGTGCGTTTCAGGGGGCCGCCGTGCTTATCCCTTGAAGGCGGTCGGTTGGCTTTACGTCGTGTTATCTGGGCCGGGATTTTGATCGCATTGTTCATGAGTCTGGGCCTCTGACCGTCAATGAGAGAGCGCCCGTCGTCGACCTGGCGGGACAAGCCCGGCTCCTACATGTTGGGGCGCAGTTCATGTGGGGCAGTGAAGTGCGTAGGTACTGCCCCGGAATCTCCCTGTTTGCTGAATCGCTCAGAGGAATGGCATGCCTGTAAGCCCCCACATTCCAGACCTCACAAACCCGCAAGGGGGCGATGAAGAGCAACATTACAGTCGTCCCGCGTTATGGATGAGCTGGCTGCTCGGCGCTGCGATGCTGGCGGCTGTGGTCGGCATCACCCTTCAACTCACTGACGTTGAATCCTTCATCCGCTTGCTCAGTCAGGCAGAGCCACTATGGCTGCTGGGTGCATTGGGCCTGCAGGTCCTGACCTACACGGCACAGGGGCAGATCTTTCGTGTGGTACTCAAGGCAGGGGCCAAACAGCTTTCACTGTGGGAGGCGGGCAAACTCAGCCTGATGAAGCTATTCGTCGATCAGGCTCTGCCGTCTTCCGGTATCAGTGGGGCATTTGCGGTCGTTACTTCGTTCATGCGTCTGGGGTTCGCAAGGCCTGTGGTTCTGGCGTGTTTGGTGCTGGATTTGTCCGGCTATTTCCTGGCCTACGGGCTCTCTGTAGGCGTGGCGTTGCTGGTGGTGATGTTTCAGGGACACGCGACGGCGGCAGTGATAACCCTGTGCCTGGTGTTTGTCGCGGTCAGCCTTGCGCTGGCGGTCCTGGTGCCAAGGCTGGCCGGCAACACCGATCTGGCAGGCCGGGTGCCGGGGAAACGTTTTGCCATTGTCCGCAAAAGTATTTCGCTGCTCACGGGCGCAGACAAGCAACTGGTACACAGTCGCAGGCTGCTTTGGCGTATCACGTTGCTGGAATTGGCGATCATTGTGCTGGACAGCGCAACGTTATGGGTACTGGTTCGTGCATTGGGTGTATCGGCAGCGCCTGTGGGGTTGTTTGCCGGGTTCATGTTGGCCAGCGTGTTACGCAGCATTGGCATTGTGCCGGGTGGCCTTGGAGCGTTTGAAGCGGCAGCGGTGGTGACGCTGCATTGGGTCGGGGTGGATATCGCGGTCGCGTTGTCTGCCACGTTGCTGTTTCGTGGTCTGACCTTCTGGCTACCGATGTTGCCTGGCCTGTGGCTGGCGCGCCGCGGGTGGCGCTCGACACCCAAGGACGATGGACCTCACCTTGACGCCGATTACTGGAGCTGCTCGACCACTCAGTTGTTCACTGCATTGCACACCGTCGCGACCGGATTAAGCAGTGAGCAGGCCAAGGCACGAATGCGCGCCGTGCCAACCAACGCCCAGAGTCGACCGCAAGGATTGGTGAGGCTGGTGGTCGAGCAAATGCGTACACCGCTGGTGTTGGTCCTGATCGTAGGCGCGCTGGTGGCCCTGGTGATAGGGGACTGGCTGGACGCAGCGGTTATCTGGTGCATCGTGCTGATCAGTGCGGTGCTCAGTGCCTGGTATGAAAATCGCGCCAGCCGGGCTGTGGAACAACTGCGCAACAAGATCGCGTTGCGCGCAACAGTGCGTCGGGATGGCACTGTCGTTGAGGTTGCTGCCAGTGAAGTGGTGCCCGGTGACATCCTGATGCTCAGCGCGGGCAGCCTGATCGCCGCTGACGGCCGCGTTCTGCAAGCGCTCGATTGCTTCGTCAGTGAAAGCCTGCTGACCGGCGAAACCTTTCCGGTGGAGAAGTGCCCCGGTGATTGCGCCCCCGAGGCCTCCCTGGGCCAGCGCCACAATTGTGTGTTCATGGGCACCTCGGTTCGCAGCGGCACTGCCCAGATACTGGTGACACGCTACGCCGAGGAAAGTGAAATCGGTGAAATCGCCAAGACGTTATCGTTGCGGCCCCCCGCGACAGAATTCGAGCGCGGCTTGCGTCATTTCGGTGGGTTGCTGTTGCGAGTGATGCTGGTGATTACCATCCTGGTGTTCGGTATCAACATCCTGCTGCACCGGCCGCCCCTTGATACGTTGTTGTTCGCCATTGCCTTGTCCATCGGCCTGTCGCCTGAGCTGCTGCCCGCGATCCTCAGCATCACCCTGGCCAAAGGCGCCCAGCGCATGGCCGCCAAAGGGGTCATCGTGCGTCACCTCAATGTCATCGAAAACCTGGGCGCGATGGACATCCTGTGTACCGACAAGACCGGGACCCTGACCCGTGGTGTCGTGGAACTGGACGGTGCCATGGATATCCAGGGTGTGGCCGATCCACAGGTGCTGCAATTGGCAGTGCTCAATGCGAGCCTGCAAACCGGCATGCGTAACGCCATGGACGATGCCATCACCCTGGCGGGCAAAGACATGCTCCCCGGTGATGGCGTTATCAAACGCGACGAAATTCCTTATGACTTCCTGCGCAAACGCCTCAGCGTGGTAGTGACCAATGCCCCTGAGGCCAGTGTGCTGATGGTAACCAAGGGCGCGCTGGACAATGTGCTTGAGGTCTGCACGTATGTGCGCATCGGCGAGCAAACAGTGGTGCTGGACGACACCGAACTGACTGCCATTCGTCAGCGTTTCACAGACTGGAGCGAGCAAGGTTTCCGAGTCCTGGGGATTGCCAGTCGTTCACTGCCGGATCAGGCGCACTATGGGCGCGACGATGAGACAGCGCTGACATTTCGCGGTTTTCTGTTGTTCTTTGATCCGCCAGAGGCTGGAGTCAAGGACACTATTGCCGCCCTCAACAAGCTAGGCGTACAGGTGAAGATCATCAGCGGCGACAGCCACCTGGTCGCCCGTCATGTCGTCGAAGCAGTAGGTTTGCCTGTGCAGCGAATCATCACAGGCTCTGAACTGTCACTGATGAAAGACGAAGCGCTGATGAACCTGGCGCCCTTGACCACGCTGTTCGCCGAGGTTGATCCCAACCAGAAAGAACGCATCATCCGTGCGTTGCAAAAGACCGGACATGTGGTCGGGTACATGGGCGATGGCATCAATGACGCACCTGCGTTGCAGACCGCCGATGTCGGGATTTCCGTGGACAACGCCGCCGATGTGGCCAAGCAGGCCGCTGACTTCGTGCTACTGGAGCACAATCTGGATGTCCTGCGTGAAGGTATCGAGGAGGGCAGGCATACCTTCGCCAATACCCTCAAGTACATTTTCATCGTTTCCAGCGCCAACTTCGGCAACATGATCAGCATGGCCCTGGCATCGTTGGTGTTGCCATTCCTTCCACTTTTAGCCAAGCAGATTTTGCTCAACAACTTTCTGTCCGACATCCCCTCGATGGGGATCGCCAGCGACAACGTTGACCGGGAATGGGAGAACACCCCTCACCGCTGGAACATCGTCGAGATCCGTAACTTCATGGTGGTGTTCGGTCTGGTCAGCTCGGTATTCGACATGCTGACGTTTGGCGTCTTGTATCTGATGGCAGGGTTAGTGCCCGAGCTGTTTCGCAGCGGTTGGTTCGTCGAGTCGTTGCTGACCCAACTGCTGACGATCTTCATCGTACGGACCTACAAACCGTTCTACCGCAGTCGCCCTGCGAAATGGCTGATGGTCAGCGCGCTGGGCATTGGCCTGCTAGCTGTCGGGCTGCCATACAGTCGCGCAGCGCTATGGTTTGGCCTGGTGCCGCTGCCGCTGCACATCCTCGCGGCGGTGTTGACGATCAGCCTGTTTTACATGGTGTCTGCCGAGTGCGTGAAGCGTATCTTCTATCGCCGTCAACGCCTGGCGCGGCCAACCTGACAACTCTTTCACTACCCAAGCCTCACCGCCTCGGCCATCATTTCGCAATCAATCACGTGACAAAATGTCGCAATCGGTCTGACGCGAGTAAGATAGGCAACCTGATTTTCATCTCCCCATTTTTTCGGACGGACCCTTACGCCGAGTTGTCGTGAAACATCGACCTCGAGGAAGCCCCGTTTTCGGACACTTATTGATATGAGCAAACAGAGAAAAGGCGATCACTGAAAATGACCAAGACTTCGCGACCTTTATATATTTCCTACGCTGGCCCTTCCTTGCTGGAGATGCCACTGCTGAACAAGGGCAGTGCATTCACGCCGCAAGAACGCATCGATTTCAACCTGGTGGGTCTGCTTCCACAGAACGTTGAGACCATCGAAGAACAAGTGGCCCGCGTATTCAATCAATACAAGCAGTGCGCCAGCGATCTCGACAAACACATCTACCTGCGCTCGATTCAGGACAACAACGAAACATTGTTCTTCCGTCTGCTGGACTCGCATCTGGACGAGATGCTGCCAATCATTTACACCCCGACGGTCGGCCAGGCCTGTCAGGAATTCTCGAAGATCTACCGCACCCATCGCGGCCTGTTCATTTCCTACCCTGAGCGCGATCGCATCGACGATATCCTGCGCAGCGCGACCAAAGATCGCATCAAGATCATCGTCGTCACCGACAGCGAGCGCATCCTCGGGCTGGGCGATCAGGGCATCGGCGGCATGGGCATTCCAATCGGCAAACTGTCGTTGTATACCGCGTGTGGCGGTATCAGCCCTGCGTATACCCTGCCGATCGTGCTGGATGTCGGCACCAACAATAAAGAACTGCTGGACGACCCGATGTACATGGGCTGGCGCCACGAGCGTGTGACCGGCAAGGAATACTACGACTTCGTTGCGCTGTTTATCGAAGCCGTACAACGCCGCTGGCCAGACGTGCTGTTGCAGTTCGAAGATTTCGCCCAGACCAACGCCATGCCGTTGCTGGAGAAGTACCGCGATGAACTGTGCTGCTTCAACGACGACATTCAGGGCACCGCTTCCGTCGCGGTCGGTACTTTGTTGGCCGCGTGCAAGGCCAAGAATGAAACCCTCGGTCAGCAGCGCGTGGTGTTCCTCGGTGCGGGTTCGGCGGGCTGCGGCATTGCCGAACACATCATCGCCGCCATGGTGATCGAAGGCCTGAGCGAAGCCCAGGCACGCAAGCGTGTCTTGATGGTCGATCGTTTTGGTCTGTTGACCGACAGCATGGACAACTTGCTGGACTTCCAGAAGAACCTCGCGCAGAAAGCTGGAGATGTCGCTGGCTGGGCGAGCGAAGAGGGCTATCCGACGTTGCTGGACGTGGTCCGCAACGGCAAGCCTACCGTGTTGATTGGCGTGTCCGGGCAGCGTGGTTTGTTCACCGAAGAAATCATCCGCGAAATGCACAAGCATTGTGCCAAACCGCTGGTGATGCCGATGTCGAACCCGACCTCGAAAGTGGAAGTCACGCCGCAGGAAGTCCTGACCTGGACCAACGGCGAAGCCTTGGTCGCAACAGGCAGCCCGTTTGCGCCTGTGACCATTGGCGACCGTACGTTCCATATCGCGCAGTGCAACAACTCCTACATCTTCCCGGGCATTGGCCTGGGTGTGATCGCGGTCAAAGCCACGCGCATTACCGACAAGATGCTGATGTCGGCTTCCAATGCGCTGGCTGAATGCTCGCCGATGGTCACAGGGACCGGCGATGCGGTATTGCCGCCGCTCACCGATATCCAGGAAGTCAGCAAGAAAATCGCTTTGGCGGTCGCCAAGCAGGCCCAGGCTGACGGTGTGGCGCTGGAAACCACTGAAGAAATGATCGTGGAGGCGATCGAGCGTAACTTCTGGATGCCGAACTATCGCAGCTATCGTCGTAGCGCCGTGTAATGGAAACAGGGCG
>NZ_DASWOT010000136.1:0-7919 GCF_036404235.1 Pseudomonas sp. | reverse complement strand
CCATGCTTGAAGTCAGGGAAAAAACCTATTGCAGGGCAAGCAAAGAATGGATCACAGATCACCGCAAGTTTCTGGTGATTGGATTGGCCCCAGGTGGCATCGCTAAAACGTGGGTAAGGGGAATCTGCCTAGACCCGATTGAAGTCAGTCGGGTGCAAGGAAAAATTGTAGAAAAGGGCCCCTATCTTGGTGAAAGCGGAGGGAAATATGGATTGAAACTAGAGCCTGAATCGCAAGCCTACATCGACAAGTTCGGTATCCCTTATGAGTCATGGTGAGGCGATAAGGCTCTGCCCCTTCCGCTAGCGAACAAGCTCAGCATACCTATCACAGTCAACGGTGTGATCCATGACCATGCCGGTGGCCTGCATGTAGGCGTAACAGATGGTTGGGCCTACAAAGGTGAAGCCCGCTTTTTTCAGCGCTTTGCTCATCGCTTCGGCTTCGGGGGTGATGGCGGGGACTTCGCTGCGGTGCTTGAAATGGTTGATCTTTGGTTTGCCACCGACGAAAGACCAGACGAACGCGACCGGGTCTTCCAGCCGTAACCAAGCCAGGGCGTTTTTGCGCGCGGCATTGATTTTCAGGCGGTTGCGGATGATGCCGGGTTCGAGCATCAGTGCCTCGATTTCGTCGTCTGTCAGGGCGGCAATGCGCTGCACATCGAAGCCGAACATGACTTCGCGATAGCGCGCGCGTTTCTTTAAAATCGTGATCCATGACAGCCCGGCCTGGAACCCTTCGAGCAACAGAAACTCGAAGAGCATCTGCGCGTCGCGCAACGGCACGCCCCACTCTTGATCGTGATAAGCCATGTAAAGAGGATCTTCGTTGCACCAAAAGCAGCGTGGCATAGGGCTCCAAGGGTGGAGGCGCGGTCGAATCGGGTATACTCCCGCTCTTTAAATCGCAGCCCCCAGTACAGGTGAATTTCGTGAGCCAGCCTACGCCAGCCGTGCGTACCTTCCAAGACTTGATCCTCGCCCTCCAGCAATACTGGGCTGAGCAAGGTTGTGTGGTACTTCAGCCCTACGATATGGAAGTGGGCGCCGGCACTTTCCACACTGCTACGTTTCTGCGCGCCATCGGCCCGGAAACCTGGAACGCAGCCTACGTACAACCGAGCCGTCGTCCGACCGATGGCCGTTATGGCGAAAACCCGAACCGTCTGCAGCACTACTATCAATTCCAGGTGGTTCTCAAGCCCAACCCGGACAACTTCCAGGAGCTGTACCTCGGCTCCTTGAAACATGTTGGCCTCGACCCGCTGGTCCACGACGTGCGTTTCGTCGAAGACAACTGGGAATCACCCACCCTGGGCGCCTGGGGCATGGGCTGGGAAATCTGGCTCAACGGTATGGAAGTCTCGCAGTTCACCTACTTCCAGCAAGCAGGCGGCATTGAGTGCTACCCGGTGACAGGTGAGATCACCTACGGCCTGGAACGCTTGGCGATGTACCTGCAAAACGTCGATTCGGTATACGACCTGGTCTGGGCCGACGGCCCGTTCGGTCGCGTGACCTATGGCGATGTATTCCATCAGAACGAAGTCGAGCAATCGACCTACAACTTTGAACAGGCCAACGTCGAGAAGCTGTTCGAACTGTTCGACTTCTATGAAAGCGAAGCCAAGCGCCTGATCGAACTCGATCAACCGCTGCCGTTGCCCAGCTATGAAATGGTGCTCAAGGCCTCGCACACCTTCAACTTGCTGGATGCCCGTCGCGCAATTTCCGTGACGGCGCGTCAGCAATACATCCTGCGCGTGCGCACATTGGCTCGCTCCGTGGCCCAGGCATACCTGATGGCCCGTGCCAAGCTGGGCTTCCCGATGGCCCCCCCTGATCTACGTGATGAAGTGTTGGCTAAGCTGGAGGCTGCGCAATGAGTGCTCAAGATTTCCTGGTTGAACTGGGCACCGAAGAACTGCCGCCCAAAGCACTGAGCGCGCTGGGCGATGCGTTCCTGGCCGGTATCGAAAAGGGTTTGCAGGCTGCGGGCCTCACCTACAGCGCCAAACAAGTGTTCGCCGCACCGCGCCGTCTGGCGGTGTTGATCACCGAACTGGCGACCCAGCAACCTGATCGCAGCGTGAACCTCGACGGCCCACCGCGTCAGGCCGCATTCGACGCAGAAGGCAAACCAACTCAAGCAGCGCTGGGCTTTGCCAAGAAGTGTGGCGTCGACCTGAGCGAAATCGATCAGAGTGGCCCGAAGCTGCGCTACAGCCAAAGCATCGCCGGCAAAGCAACATCGAGCCTGCTGCCGACTATTGTCGAAGACTCCCTGAACGACCTGCCGATTCCCAAGCGCATGCGCTGGGGGGCTCGCAAGGAAGAGTTCGTGCGTCCAACCCAGTGGCTGGTGATGTTGTTCGGCGAACAAGTCGTCGACTGCACGATCCTCGCGCAAACGGCGGGCCGTGAATCCCGTGGTCACCGCTTCCATCACCCGCAAGCCGTGCGCATCACGTCGCCGGCCAACTACCTCAGCGATCTGCGTGCGGCCCATGTGCTGGCCGATTTCAACGAGCGTCGTGTGCTGATCAGTAAACGCATCCAAGAACTGGCGACGCAATACGAAGGCACCGCCATCGTGCCGCCGAGCCTGCTGGACGAAGTGACCGCGTTGGTTGAGTGGCCGGTTCCGCTGGTCTGCTCGTTCGAAGAACGGTTCCTTGAAGTGCCTCAGGAGGCGCTGATCACCACCATGCAGGACAACCAGAAGTATTTCTGCCTGCTGGACGCCGACGGCAAGTTGCTGCCGCGCTTCATTACCGTGGCTAACATCGAAAGCAAGGACCCATCGCAAATTGTTCTGGGTAACGAGAAAGTCGTTCGCCCGCGCCTGACCGACGCCGAGTTCTTCTATAAGCAAGACAAGAAGCAAAAGCTGGAAACCTTCAACCTGCGTCTGCAGAACGTCGTGTTCCAGGCGCAACTGGGCACGGTGTTCGACAAAGCCGAGCGTGTCTCCTCACTGGCAGCTTTCATTGCTCCACGTATCGGCGGCGACGCTCAACGCGCTGCGCGTGCGGGCCTGTTGTCCAAGTGCGATCTGGCCACTGAAATGGTTGGTGAGTTCCCGGAAATGCAGGGCGTTGCGGGTTACTACTACGCACTGGCCGATGGCGAGCCGGACGATGTCGCTCTGGCGCTCAACGAGCAGTACATGCCACGCGGGGCGGGTGCTGAACTGCCGAGCACCTTGACCGGCGCCGCCGTCGCAATCGCGGACAAGCTCGACACCCTGGTGGGTATCTTCGGCATCGGCATGCTGCCCACCGGCAGCAAGGACCCGTACGCACTGCGCCGCGCCGCGCTGGGCATCCTGCGGATTCTGATCGAGAAGAAACTCGACCTGGACCTGATCAAGACCGTGCAGTTTGCGGTGGCGCAGTTTAGCGCCAAGATCAAACCGGCCGGTCTGTCGGAGCAAGTCCTGGAGTTCATCTTTGACCGTCTGCGGGCGCGTTATGAAGACGAAGGCGTCGACGTGTCGGTATATCTGTCGGTGCGGGCGCTGCAACCAGGTTCTGCACTGGATTTCGATCAGCGAGTGCAGGCGGTTCAAGCGTTCCGCAAACTGCCGCAAGCCGCTGCTTTGGCAGCGGTGAACAAGCGCGTGTCGAACCTGCTGAGCAAGGCCGAGGGCAGCATCGCCCACACCGTCGAGCCCAAGTACTTCGACAATGCCAACGAGTTCTCGCTGTATTCGGCTATCCAGCAAGCGGATCAAGCGGTGCAACCAATGGCCGCAGAACGTCAGTACAGCGAATCGCTGGCGCGCCTGGCAGCCCTGCGCGAGCCGGTGGACGCGTTCTTCGAGGCGGTGATGGTCAATGCCGAAGACGCTAGCGTGCGGGCTAACCGTTATGCGTTGCTGGCGCGGCTACGCGGTTTGTTCCTCGGCGTTGCCGACATTTCCTTGTTGAGCTGATGCTGGAGAGCGACGCGTGAAGCTGCTGATTCTCGATCGGGACGGGGTGATCAACCAAGACTCCGACGCGTACATCAAGTCGGTAGAGGAGTGGATACCGATTCCTGGCTCGATCGAGGCAATCGCACAGTTGAGCAAGGCCGGCTGGACGGTGGCCGTGGCCACTAATCAGTCCGGCATCGCTCGCGGTTATTACGATCTGGCGAGCCTGGATGCCATGCATGCGCGCTTGCGGGCGCTGGTGGCGGAGCAGGGCGGCGAGGTCGGTTTGATTGTTTACTGCCCCCACGGCCCGGACGAAGGCTGCGATTGCCGCAAGCCTAAACCTGGCATGCTGAAAACCATTGCACGCCATTACGCAGTCGAACTGGCCGGCGTATGGTTTGTGGGCGACACCAAGGGTGACTTGGAGGCGGCGCTGGCCGTCGACTGTCAGCCTGTGTTGGTAATGACGGGGAAAGGTCTAAAAACGCGGAATACTTCGTTACCCGCGGGCACGTTGATTTTTGATGATCTGGCGGCGGTTGCCGCAGAACTTACTCACACTAACGCTTCGTTGAACGACTAGCCGGTCGCTCAACGCCGCGCACTATCCGGGCAACGCCCGTACGGTAGAAGCTGCTATGTCGATGATGCGGGCAATCAGGATCTTTTTCTTTTACCTGCTGCTGGGCACCACCGCTTTGTTGTGGTGCTCACTGAGTTTTTTCGTCGCGCCTTTCATGCCGTTTCGCATTCGTTATCGCTTCATCAATGTCTATTGGTGCCGCTGTGCGGTATGGCTGACGCGAGTCATGCTTAACATCAAGGTTGAAGTTACCGGCCAGGAAAACGTGCCGAAGACGCCTTGTGTGATTGTTTCCAACCACCAGAGTACATGGGAGACGTTCTTTCTTTCGGCGCACTTTCAGCCGCTGAGCCAGGTGCTCAAGCGCGAACTGCTGTATGTCCCGTTCTTCGGCTGGGCCATGGCGATGTTACGCCCGATAGCCATTGATCGTGGCAACCCGAAAGCTGCACTCAAAGAGGTGGCGAAAAAAGGTGACGAGCTGCTGAAAGATGGGGTTTGGGTACTGATTTTTCCCGAAGGCACACGCGTTCCTTACGGGCAGATCGGCAAGTTTTCTCGCAGTGGGTCAGCCTTGGCCGTCAATGCCGAGTTGCCTGTGCTGCCCATTGCGCATAACGCCGGGAAGTACTGGCCTAAGGAAGGCTGGGGCAAGAAGCCGGGCACCATCAAGGTGGTGATTGGCAAACCGATGTACGCAGAGGGCACCGGGCCGCGCGCAATCGCTGCATTGAACGACCGTGTTGCCGCTTGGAACGAAGAAACCCAGAAAGCACTAGGGTCGCCTGCAATACCGCTGGGTACGCCCGAAAAGGCGTCGGTGTGATTTTGTGGATAACCTGTGTACCAATTCCGTCAGTTTCTCAGAAAACCGCGATAACTCATTAATTTCATTACTTATTTCGAAACGTCATTAATGACCAAAAACCGTGCATAAGTTTTTTTCTTCGACCGTTTTGGGTCACTTGGCAGCGCTGTAAATATCGGTCTTGAGCCTTCGCCTGTTCAGGACCGACCATCACCACCACTTGCCAATGCAGTCTTTGATACCCATAGATTGCAAAGCGCAGCAATTCCCAGCAACACCAGCCCGCCCGTTGCCGCTGCAACAAACCCCGCCTCTGGCGATACGCTGTCGATGGCCAATCCCACCAGCGGTGTTGCCATGGTTTGGCCAATCCGATACGCAGAGTCCTGAAGCCCCATCGCTTCGCCGCGCACGCTCGAAGGTGCAAGATTCGCGACGGTTTCCGAACCGGCAGCCAATGTCGGCGTACACAACAGATTGGTGGGTAACAGCGCAATCATCAGAATCCACCACGTCTGATCGAACAGCGCCACGGGCAACAGCAACACGCTCATGCCAAACGCCAGAGACGCTTGCGACAACGAACGATGCACGATCCCGTGTACAAACCCGCCGGCAATCGAAGCCACGGACATCGCTGCAATCACGAAACCGGTGAACCCCAATTGGCCGCTGTCGCGCAGCACCGCAATCAACGCCAGTTCTGTGCCTGAGAGAACGAACAACGCAGCGGCACTGACAAACAATGTCGATACCAAACGTCCAGACATCCATGTCCGCAATGCAGGACGAACGGGCTTGGCCTCTATCAAGATTTCTTCCGGCGTGCGTGTAGGCCAATTCAATCGATAGAGGACAACATAGGAAACAGCACGCCAGATGCCAATCCCGGCCAGCGCTGCAGTGGGTGAATACAAGGTGATCAGGAAGATACCCATCGTCGGCCCGATCACGAACGACAGCTCCGTCAACATCATGTTGAGCGAGTACGCTGGACGCCGACGGTCTTCGGGCACCAGACCCGCCACGAACTGCCTCGCGAGCGACCCGGTGGGCACCGTAAAGAGCGATGCCAGAAACGCCAACACGATGAAGCCCTCAAAGGGCATGAAGGGCAGTAGCGCCCAGGCCAAAGTCGACAGCGTGCCGCAGATGACCACCACTGGTCGCAAGCCATGTCGGTCGACCATTCGCCCAAGCACCGGTGAACCCATCGCAAACCCGAGCGCGGTGGCGGTACCGACGACCCCCGCATCGAAATAGCCGCGCCCCAGATCTGTCAGCACATGCAGCGTAAGCGTCAAACTCATGATGGTCAGGGGTAGACCCGCAACGAACATGAACAGGATGGCAGGTAGCACCCTTGGCAGTTCCAGCACCTTCCGATATTTGTACAACGACATCCTGACGACAACTCCTTGGATTTAAAACGCTCCTGATCAACGTTCTGATTATTCCCCACGCTGCAGCAGCAAAGCGACCAACGCACTCCAGCCAGTTTGATGGGATGCACCCAAGCCACGACCGTTTTCGGCATGAAAATATTCATGGAACAGCACAAGGTCGCGGCTTTGCGGGTCAACTTGCAGCTGTGGATAACCGGACATAGAAGGGCGATTGCCTTGTTCGTCTCGCAGGAATAAGCGACAGACTCGCTGACTCAATCCCTCAGCCACTTCGTCCAACGATGCCAGATACCCCGAGTCACTGGGGTATTCCACGGAAAAATTCTCACCGTAGTAACGATGAAACTCACGTAGCGACTCGATCAGCATGTAGTTAAGGGGCATCCAGATCGGTCCGCGCCAATTGGAGTTGCCGCCAAACAGCCGAGATTCCGACTCAGCAGGCTCGTAATCTGCACACAGCTGGTTGCCATTGATGTGCATGCTGAACGGCTGCGCCCCGTATGTCTTGGACAAGGAGCGAATACCAAAGTCAGACAGGAACTCGCTTTCATCAAGCATGCGTTTGAGCAAATCCTTGGTCCGTTGGCCCCGTAACAACGCCAGCAACAAGCGGTTGCCCTTGCCCGGCTCGGTCAAGCGCGAGACCAATAACGCCAAGTCCGGACGATGATGCAAGAAGCCGAGCAGCCGCTCCCGCAACCCTTTGAGACCTTCGTGTTCGCGCTGCTCCAGCACACGCACGGCGAACAGTGGAATCAGTCCGACGATAGACCTCAAGCGCACCGGTTCTCTGGAACCATCGGGACGATGCACCACGTCATAGAAGAAGCTGTCTTCATCGACCCAAAGACCATCAACGTCTTTGCCAACCTGATTGATCGCGCCGGCTATGTAGAGGAAGTGCTCGAAGAACTTAACCGAAATGTCGACGTAGACCTCGTTACGTTTCGCCAGCTCCAACGCGATGCGCATGAGATCCAGCGCGTAGCCGGCCACCCATGCGGTGCCATCTGCCTGGTCGAGTTGATAGCCCGGCGCCATGGCGGTGGACCGATCAAACAGCGCAATGTTGTCGAGCCCGAGAAATCCACCCTGAAAGATGTTGTGGCCTTCGGCGTCCTTGCGGTTAACCCACCAGGAAAAATTCAGCAGCAGCTTGTGGAAAACTCGTTCGAGAAAGTCCGCATCGCCTTCA
>NZ_DASWOT010000135.1:0-12143 GCF_036404235.1 Pseudomonas sp. | reverse complement strand
ACTCTGGGACGGACTTGGGCTGGTTTCAATACTGGATACGATAAACCGGCTTAGCCGCCTGACCTGAACCGCCGTATACGGATCCGTACGTACGGTGGTGTGAGAGGACGGCGGATGTAAATCCGCCTCCTACTCGATATCTGAAATTTGTGAGTTTTGACGCGTTTGTTGGAGCGCGGCTTGTCCCGCGAGCTGGCGCGCAGCGGCAGTAAACCCGGTGCGCGCGGTCTGCCTGTTACGCCCTGTGCGCAGGTTTACGACGGGTTCCCCGCCGGTCGCGGGACAAGCCCGTCTCCTACATGAAAGGTGCGGTGCCAGCTTGCCTTAATGCCAGTCAGTTAAGGAAAAAGAAGCAGCGACCTCAAAAAAGCAGCCCCATGATTTCAGGGGCTCCCTGCATCAGACGAAAAGTGGACATCGTTCAAAAGGGGCTTAACTGATTGGCATTAGGGCTTGCCCGCGAAAAGGTCATTTCAAGCGCTGCATTTCTAGCACCTGAAACAAAGTCATCGCGGGTAAGCCTCAGCTCGCCAAAGAATAAATCTCATATTCTATTTGGTGCTAACCAAATGAATAAATAAGATTTATAGGAATAAAAAAGTCCTGTTAAGGTCTCTCTCGTGCAGGCGCATTCGTCGGCAATGAATTGCTAAAAACACCTTGTCCGCCATCGGTCGGGAAGGTGCTACCTGATACTTACAGCAAAGGAGCGTGCCATGCGCACTGTCATTTTGCGTCAAGGCCTGTTCGCTCTGTTTGCTGCGGCGGTGTCCTTCGGCGTTATTACTCAAGCTCAGGCCGACACGCTACGTATCGGTTATCAAAAATATGGCACGTTGGTACTGCTCAAGGCCAAGGGTTCGCTGGAAAAGAAGCTGGCCGAGCAAAACGTACAAGTGCAATGGACAGAGTTCCCCGGCGGCCCGCAGCTGCTTGAAGGGCTGAACGTTGGGTCCATCGACTTTGGGGTCACGGGCGAAACTCCGCCAGTCTTTGCCCAGGCAGCAGGTGCCGATCTGTTGTACGTCGCTTCCGAGCCGCCCGCGCCGACCAGCGAAGCAATCCTGGTGCCGAAGGATTCGCCGATCACCTCCGTCAAAGAGCTCAAGGGCAAGAAGGTTGTCCTCAACAAAGGCTCAAATGTGCATTACCTATTGGTCCGTGCGCTTGAAGAAGCGGGCCTGAAATACACCGACATCCAGACTGTATTCCTGCCGCCTGCCGATGCGCGCGCTGCATTCGAGCGCGGCAGTGTCGATGCCTGGGTCATCTGGGACCCATACCAAGCGGCTGCCGAGCAACAACTGCAAGCGCGTACGCTGCGTAACGGCACAGGTATCGTCGACAACAACCAGTTTTACCTGGCGACCAAACCTTATGCACAACAGCATCCGAAAGTGATTCAGACGCTGGTCGAAGAAGTGCGCGCAGTGGGCGAGTGGTCCAAGGCGAATCCGGACGAAGTGACTAAACAGGTTGCGCCGCTGTTGGGTCTGCCCGTGGACATCACCGCGATTTCGGTCAAGCGCCAGGGTTATGGCGCGTCGTTCATCACACCGGCAACGGTCGCGGCGCAACAGAAAATCGCCGACACGTTTTACCAACTCAAATTGATTCCTAAACCACTCAGCATCGCCGACGTGATTTGGACACCACCCGCTGCTGTCGCGAAAGCACAGTGATCTTCGGGCCCTTTGAGGAGACAACTCCATGAGCCTCAGCTCTACACAGAACATTACCCACAGACTGGCGCCCTGGGTGCTACCGGTCTTGTTGTTGGCGGTGTGGCAACTGGCGGTCAGCGCGGGGTGGTTATCCACGCGCATTCTTCCAGCGCCCAGCGCCGTGATTGAAGCGGGCGTAAACCTGGTTCGCAGTGGCGAGATCTGGACTCACCTGGCCATCAGTGGCTGGCGTGCCGGTGTTGGTTTTGCCATCGGCGGCAGTATTGGCCTGGCGCTGGGTTTTATCACCGGTCTGTCGAAATGGGGCGAACGCCTGCTCGACAGTTCGGTGCAGATGATCCGTAACGTGCCGCACCTGGCGTTGATCCCATTGGTGATCCTCTGGTTCGGTATCGATGAAACCGCCAAGGTGTTTTTGGTGGCCCTGGGCACGCTGTTTCCGATTTACCTCAACACGTATCACGGTATTCGCAACATCGATCCGGCGCTGGTGGAGATGTCTCGCAGTTACGGCTTGTCCGGGTTTCGTTTGTTTTGGCACGTGATCCTGCCGGGGGCCATGCCTTCGATTCTGGTGGGCGTGCGGTTCGCGCTGGGCTTCATGTGGCTGACGTTGATTGTTGCGGAAACCATTTCCGCCAGCTCCGGCATTGGCTATTTGGCGATGAACGCCCGGGAGTTTCTGCAAACTGACGTGGTGGTGCTGGCGATTCTGCTGTACGCGGTGCTTGGCAAGTTGGCGGACCTCGCGGCTCGGGGGCTGGAGCGGGTTTGCCTGCGGTGGCACCCAGCGTATCAAGTGGCTAAAGGCGGTGCAGCATGAGCAATCTCCAACAACCGGCAAACCTGTTACGCGGGATTCCAGTGAAAGTCCGCAACCTGAAGAAAACCTTCGGCTCGCGGGAAGTTTTGAAAGACATCGACCTGCACATTCCTGCTGGTCAGTTCGTGGCGGTAGTCGGACGCAGTGGCTGTGGCAAAAGTACCTTGTTGCGTTTGTTGGCTGGCCTCGACCAGCCCAGCGCAGGACAGCTGCTGGCAGGCTCGGCGTCGCTGGCCGATGCACGGGAAGACACACGGCTGATGTTCCAGGAAGCGCGTTTGCTGCCCTGGAAGAAAGTCATCGACAACGTTGGCCTCGGTTTGGCTGGCAACTGGCGTGCAAAAGCCCTTGAGGCACTCCAAGCGGTTGGCTTGGCCGAGCGCGCTAATGAATGGCCTGCGGCGTTATCCGGTGGGCAGAAGCAACGTGTGGCCTTGGCCCGAGCGCTGATCCACCAACCGCGCTTGCTGTTGCTGGACGAGCCGCTGGGTGCGTTGGACGCGCTGACCCGTATCGAGATGCAGCAGTTGATCGAGCGTCTTTGGCAGCAGCATGGCTTCACGGTGTTGCTGGTGACCCATGACGTCAGTGAAGCGGTGGCGATTGCCGACCGCGTGTTGCTGATTGAAGAAGGCGAAATCGGCCTTGATTTGTTGGTCGATCTGCCGCGTCCTCGCGCTCGTGGTTCCTATCGCCTCGCTGCGCTGGAAACTGAAGTACTCAATCGAGTGTTGTCGATCCCAGGCTCGCCGCCTGAACCCGAACCCACTTCACCATTGCCCACGCAACTGCGCTGGGCCAATTAACCACAACGCTATACAGCATCAGAAATCGACCCCAGAGGAAGCCTCATCATGACTATCAAAGCAATCAACGTACGCAACCAGTTCAAAGGCACCATCAAGGAAATCGTCTTCGGTGACGTGCTGTCGGAAATCGACGTCCAGACCGCCTCCGGCGTCGTCACTTCTGTAATCACCACCCGCTCTGTCAAAGAGTTGGAATTGGTGATCGGGAGCGAAGTGATCGCGTTCGTGAAATCCACCGAGGTGTCGATCGCCAAGTTGTGATCGATGCGTCACCCACAACCCCGAAGCGCGCGAGCCCTTCGGGGTTTTTTATTGAGTTTGGCCAGCGACTCTCTGTAGGAGATTGCCTGCTACTCGATGACCACGGGCGTTTTTACAGCCCGTTCTTGGCTTTGAACTCACGACGCCGACGGTGCAGCACGGGCTCGGTGTAGCCGTTTGGTTGTTTGGTGCCTTCGATCACCAGCTCAACCGCCGCCTGGAACGCGATATTGCTGTCGAAATCCGGCGCTAGCGGGCGATACAGCGCGTCGCCATCGTTCTGACGATCCACCACCGGCGCCATGCGCTTGAGGCTTTCCAACACTTGCTGCTGGTTGACCACGCCGTGGCGCAACCAGTTGGCGATGTGTTGACTGGAGATTCGCAGTGTCGCGCGATCTTCCATAAGGGCGACATCGTTGATGTCCGGCACCTTCGAGCAGCCCACACCCTGATCGATCCAGCGCACCACATAACCCAGAATGCTCTGCGAGTTGTTGTCCAACTCGTTCTGAATTTCTTCAGGCGTCCAATTTATGTTCGGCGCCAGCGGGATAGTCAGGATGTCATCAATCGACGCAGGCGTGCGCTTCGCCAATTGGGCCTGACGCGCGAACACGTCGACCTTGTGATAGTGCAGCGCATGCAAGGCCGCAGCGGTTGGCGACGGCACCCAAGCGGTGTTTGCACCTGCCAGCGGGTGTGCGATTTTTTGTTCCAGCATCGCCGCCATCAGATCCGGCATCGCCCACATGCCCTTACCGATTTGCGCACGACCTTGCAGGCCGCACTTCAGACCGATATCGACGTTGGAGTTCTCGTACGCGCTAATCCACTTCTCGGCTTTCATCTGCGCCTTGCGCACCACCGGACCCGCTTCCATTGACGTGTGGATTTCATCGCCGGTGCGATCGAGGAAGCCCGTGTTGATGAACACCACACGCTCGCTGGCGGCTTTGATGCAGGCCTTGAGGTTGACCGTGGTGCGGCGCTCCTCGTCCATGATCCCGACTTTCAGGGTGTTGTGCGGCAGGTTCAGGACGTTTTCGATACGGCCAAACAGCTCGTTGGTGAACGCCGCTTCTTCCGGGCCGTGCATTTTCGGTTTGACGATGTACACCGAGCCGCTGCGGCTGTTGCTGCGGGTACTGCTGCCATTGAGGTTGTGGATCGCCGCAAGGCTGGTCATCAGGCCGTCGAGAATCCCTTCTGGCACTTCATTACCCTGATTGTCGAGGATGGCGTCGATAGTCATCAGGTGGCCGACGTTACGCACGAACAGTAGTGAGCGGCCATGCAGCGTCACCGGCTCGCCAGTCGGCGAAGTGTAGACGCGGTCGGCATTCATGATGCGCGTGAAAGTAGTGCCGCCTTTGGCGACCTCTTCCGAGAGGTCGCCCTTCATCAGGCCTAACCAGTTGCGGTAAACCACGACTTTGTCGTCGGCATCGACGGCAGCGATGGAGTCTTCGCAGTCCATGATGGTGGTCAGCGCGGCTTCCATCAGCACGTCTTTCACGCCAGCGGCGTCGGTCTGGCCAACCGGGCTTGAGGCGTCGATCTGAATTTCGAAATGCAGGCCATGGTGCTTGAGCAGCACGGCAGTCGGCGCGGATGCTTGGCCCTGAAAACCGATCAGTTGCGCGTCATCTTTAAGGCCCGTGTTGCTGCCGCCTTTTAGGCCGACGACCAGCTTGCCATCGACCAGTTTGTACGCAGTGGAATCGACGTGGGAGCCTGCGGCCAAAGGCGCGGCTTCGTCGAGGAAGGCGCGTGCGAAAGCGATGACCTTGTCACCGCGAACCTTGTTGTAGCCTTTGCCTTTCTCGGCGCCGTCGGCTTCGCTGATGGCGTCGGTGCCATACAGCGCGTCATACAACGAACCCCAGCGCGCGTTGGAGGCGTTGAGCGCGAAGCGGGCGTTCATCACCGGCACTACCAATTGCGGGCCGGCCATATGGGCGATTTCTTCGTCGACGTTTTGCGTCGATATCTGGAAGTCCGCCGCTTCTGGCAGCAGATAACCGATTTCCTGAAGGAACGCTTTGTAAGCTGGGGCGTCGTGGGCCTTGCCGGCGTTGGACTGGTGCCAGGCGTCGATTTTTGCCTGTAGGTCGTCACGTTTCGCGAGTAGGGCTTTGTTCTTCGGCGCCAGCTCGTGAATGAGCTTATCGGTACCCACCCAGAATGTAGCGGCATCGAGACCGGTTCCGGGAATGGCTTCGTTGTTCACGAAATCCAGCAGGACTTTGGCGACCTGAAGGCCACCGACTTGAACGTGTTCAGTCATTGCTTGCCTCACTCTACTCAGCTATGTGCGCTTCAATGTTGAGCGCTCTTTTATTAAAGCCATTGACCAAATGCTGCGCTCCATCCAACACATGCCAAGGTTGGCGGCTGGGCTTTTGGGCGTGCAGCGAGGTGGGCTCAGGCAGTGTTCCAACGTTATGTAGTGGACGCGGCGCAATACTACATGATGAGTCGCAGCGTGAGAATCAGACTAAATATGTCACATGACGCCGAGTTTCACGGGTGGCCTGTAGAGGTCCATGATGTTCTCAAGAAATTCACGAATTGTTCCAGATAATCTCAAAAAGAGTACACGATTGGTGCTTCATAGAACGGTTCGGCACTTGGCTACGGGTTGCCTATACTTGGCCAACCGCCGCACAGACCGGTATTACCGGCCTGCTGAAAAGCAAAAAGAAGAGGAATTGACCGTGGATCATCTCGTTGTCACCGTATTTGCGCCCGACAAGCCAGGGCAGGTTGAGCAGATTGCAGCCTGCATCGCCAATCATGGCGGCAACTGGCTGGAAAGCCGCATGACGCATATGGCTGGGCAATTCGCCGGGATCTTGCGCGTACAGGTCCCGGTCCAGGCGCGTGATGAGCTGATCAGCGCGCTGCAAGCGTTAGCAAAAGACGGCATCCGCACGCAGTTCGCCGAAAGCACAATCGAGAGTGCCAGCGCCTGGAAGCCGATCAACATGGAATTGGTCGGCAATGATCGCCCCGGCATCGTACGCGACATCACGCGGCTGCTGACTCAGCAGGGGGTGAACGTCGAGCAACTGGCTACCGATGTTTCCCCAGCGCCCATGAGCAGCGAAACACTGTTCCATGCCAACGCGGTATTGGGCGTGCCCCTGACGTTATCGCTGGATGTATTGAAGACGCACCTGGAGACACTGGCCGATGATCTGATGGTCGAATTGGTGTTGAAATCGGAGGAGTGAGGTTCGTCCGCTGCTGAATTTGCCTTTGGAGCGCCGCATCACTTCCGACTGGAAACCTGCTCGCCAACACGTTGGCTCCTACACCTGAACTGAGCCCTCAGCCACAATTACCCGCCGCTACTCATCCATTACGGCGCGCCATTGGCGGATGTCTTTAATGTGGCGGTTGATCAGATGTAGGAGTGAACGTGTTCGCGAGGCGGCGTTTCAGAAACACCGCGTGGATCGCCTCGCCAACAAGTTGGCTCCTACAGAAGCCCCCGTGTTTCAGGGCGGGTTATTCAGGTTTTCCATAGCTCTGCCTGTGGATAACCTGCGGATAGCGCGTTGTAGCCCTCGGCCATCAAGGCTGTGCTGGCGTTGATCAAAAAATCAACAGTTTCAATGGCTTGTACACAAATAGCTTGAACGAGATTGTGGATAACCTGAGGGAAGATTGCTGCAAGCCATGCAGGTCGTGGCTTGCAGCGACCTGATCATTTAATGAGCAGGTTTTTCACGGTCGGCGACGCAGGCTCATCCACGCATCGACGCTATAGATCACCAAGCCCGCCCAGATAAATCCAAACGTCACCATGGTGCTCGGTGCCATGTGTTCGCCGTATACCAGCACGGCCAATGACAACACCAGAACCGGCGCGATGTACTGCAAAAAACCCAACGTCGCGTACGGCAAATGCCGCGCCGCAGCGTTAAAGCACACCAATGGCACCAGCGTGATTGGCCCAGCGGCGGCCAGCCAGATCGCGTCCGTGGTGGTCCAGAACTCGCTTTGCGCGCTATGCGCCATCGGGTTGAACAGCAACCAGCCCACCGCCAGCGGCACCAATATCCAGGTTTCAACCACCAGCCCCGGCAACGCGGCGACAGGCGCCTGTTTGCGGATCAGCCCGTAGAAACCAAAACTGAACGCCAGCGCCAGGGAAATCCACGGCAGACTGCCCACTTGCCACACCTGCTGCGTAACGCCGATCAGCGCGAGGATCACCGCAATCCATTGCAAGGGCCGCAAGCGTTCGCGCAGTAGCACCATGCCCAGCATCACGTTGATCAAAGGGTTGATGAAGTATCCCAGGCTGGCTTCTACCATGTGCCCGCTATTTACCGCCCACACGTAGATCAGCCAATTACCCGCAACCAGTGATCCGCTGAGTGCAAGCACCGCAAAGCGTCGGGGATTATCGCAAAGCTCCTGCCACCAGCCAGGATGCTTCCACACCAGCGTCAGCAACGCCAAGCCGAAGACCGCCGACCAGATCGCCCGATTGACGATGATTTCAATCGGCGCAACGCTGGAAAGGAGTTTGAAATAGATCGGGAACAATCCCCAGATGATGTAGGCGCTAAGGCCAAGAATGTACCCGCGACGCGGGTTGACGGCTTGCATGCGAAGTCCTGTTGCAGGTTTTTGTATTTTGCATTGTTGGAGCAAGGCCAGGCGGTGTTCCGCTTGCCCGCCAAAGCGTCGGATCTACCTAATTGAAGGGCATCTGCCCGCAAGACTTCGCGGGCAAGCCTAGCTCCTTCAATGCGTTTTGACCCTGCACCTCCATGAACTGCACCTACATGTGGGAGCCGGGCTTGTCCCGCGACCGGCGGGGAACCCGTCGTAAAACCTGCGCACGCGGTGTGACAGGCAGACCGCACGTACCGGGTTTACTGCCGCTGCGCGCCAGATCGCGGGACAAGCCGCGCTCCTACATTTGGGGCGCAGTTCAATGTGTTTTTGGCCCTGACCCACCATGTAAAAACCGGGCAAGCCTCGCTCCCATTATTGTGGTTAAAACAACTTCAATGGTTCTTCATTCAGTGCCGAGAGTTGCTCGCGCAACGCCAGCACTTGATCGCCCCAGTACCGCTCGGTGCCGAACCAGGAAAAGCTGTGAGGAAACGCCGGATCGTCCCAGCGTCTGGCCAGCCATGCGCTGTAGTGCATCAGCCGTAGCGCACGTAGCGGCTCGATGAGCGCCAGTTCGCGTGGATTGAAATCGTGGAATTCGTTGTAGCCGTCCATCAATTCCGACAACTGACTCAGGCATTCATGGCGATCACCGGCAAGCATCATCCAGATGTCCTGCACGGCAGGGCCCATGCGGCAGTCGTCTAGATCGACAATATGGAAAATGTCGTCGCGGGTCATCATGTTGCCAGGGTGACAGTCGCCATGGACGCGGATGTTCTGGTGTGAAGTGGCGGCATAGACGTCTTCGACGCGCTTAAGCAGGTCGCGGGCCACGGATTCATACGCGGGCAACAGGCTGCGAGGGATGCAGTTGTTTTCTAACAGGTAGGCCAGCGAGTCGTGGCCGAAATTTTTCACCCCGAGCGCTTCGCGGTGTACGAACGGTTTGGTGGCACCCACAGCGTGAATGCGCCCGAGCAGTTGGCCCAGGCGATAAAGCTGATCGAGATTGCCCGGCTCTGGCGCCCGCCCGCCGCGACGTGGGAACAGGGTGAAGCGAAAGCCTGCGTGCTCAAACAGGGTTGCACCGTTATGCACCATCGGCGCGACAACCGGGATGTCGACCTCGGCCAGTTCGGCGGTGAAGCTGTGTTCTTCGAGGATGGCCTCGGTGGTCCAGCGATGTGGCCGGTAAAACTTTGCAATCAGCGGCTGATCGTCTTCGATCCCAACCTGATAGACGCGGTTCTCGTAGCTGTTAAGCGCAAGAATGCGCGCGTCGCTGACAAAACCAATGCTTTCGACGGCATCGAGTACGAGGTCAGGCGTGAGTGTTGCAAACGGGTGGGCCATGCTTACTCCTGCGCGCAGCAGGCTGCCGCGTCGGGCCCGTCATGGTAACGCAGACGCATGTAAATGAGGTGGCAGGTTTCAGTAATGCCCGGACAGCCAGTTCATGCCGAGCCTGATCTGCATCCCAATGGTCAGAAACGCTGAACTCGCGAGCAAATGCAACACCACCCGGTTTGCACAGGTGTTCGATTCAGGTGGGCGGGCGCTGTTTCTCCACACAATCTCCACATTCCCCGCATAAACCCTCCATGTGCCGCTCGCAAGCTTGCCCTATCAAACATCGGGAGAGCCCCATGAGCCGTGGCATGAGTGTATTCAAGTTGGGAATGATCGCGCTGTTGATCCTGTTGTTGATGATTGCGTTGATGATGATCAGCGGTCTGATCAGTGATCGGCAAAACCAGCGCGATGGGGTGTTGGAGGGCATTGCTCGTAGCTCCAGTTATAGCCAGCAATTGAGCGGACCGATCCTGATCGTGCCTTATCGCAAAGCCATACATATCTGGAAGCTCAACGCCCAGACCCAGGAGCGTTATCAGGAGACGATCGAAGAACGAGGGCGTTTGTACTTTTTGCCGGAGCGTTTCGAGCTCGATGGCAAGGTGCAAACCGAAGTGCGCTCCAGGGGGATTTACGAGGCGCGGCTTTACCATGCCGACAACCACATCAGCGGGCATTTCGTTTTGCCGGAGCACTTCGGGTTGGGCGATGACTTTGCCGATTACCAGTTCGATGAGCCGTTTATGGCGGTGGGGATCAGCGATGTTCGCGGCATCGAAAATGCGCTAAAGCTCGATCTTGATGGGCAACAGCTGGATTTCGTACCGGGCACCCGTGTGCCGCTGCTGGGGGAGGGGGTGAGCGTTGCACTGCCAATGGAGACAGGGGCGCAGCAGACCCAACTGAACTTCGCCTTTGACCTGCGCTTGCAAGGCACGGGGCAACTGCAAATCACCCCTGTGGGCAAGACCAGTTCTGTGCAGTTGTCCGCCGATTGGCCGCATCCCAGCTTTATCGGCAGCTATCTGCCGGCAAAACGCGAGGTGTCGGAGCAAGGTTTTAGCGCCAACTGGCAGGCTTCTTTCTTCTCCACCAACTTGCAGGAAATACTCAATCGCTGCGCCGCAGACCAGGTATGCGCCGAATTTCAGGGTCGCAGCTTCGGCGTGAGTTTTATCTCGCCTGTGGATCAGTATTTGAAGAGTGACCGCTCAATCAAATATGCGTTGCTGTTCATTGCGCTGACGTTCGCCGGGTTCTTGTTGCTCGAAGTGCTCAAGGGGTTGGCGGTCCACCCTGTGCAATACGCGTTGGTGGGGGCGGCGCTGGCGCTGTTTTACCTGTTGCTGCTGTCGCTGTCCGAGCACATCGGGTTTGCCTTGGCGTACCTGTTGTCGGCGAGTGCTTGTGTGTCGCTGATTGGGTTTTATGTCTGCCATGTGCTCGGCAGTGTGCGCCATGGGCTGGGTTTTGGTCTGGCGTTGGGGACGCTGTATGCCTTGCTTTACGGGCTGCTCAGTGCCGAAGACTACGCGCTGCTGATGGGGGCACTGTTGTTGTTCGGTTTGTTGGTGGTGTTCATGGTGCTGACCTGCAAGCTGGATTGGTATGGCCTTGCTCAGCCGGCATCTGGCAACGTCGAGGTGAGTCATGAGTAGGTGGCGCGGTTTGCGGGAGGATCAGCTGATAGGGGAGAAGCTGGTTGCACAGATCAATGAGTTTTTGGTGGATCGGCGATGTCGGGCGGCAGCGGGAAAAGACCGAACGGCTGAGCGTTGCGTAAATCCCACAAATAGACCTTCGGCCCCATTCCCCAGCATGACCGCGCATGGCGTCGGCGGTTGTTCGCAGGCCTATTACGCCGGCGGTTGAGTCGCGATCATCGACGGCCGCTGGCACACTTCGTAATACCAGGCCCCCAGACGCGGGTAGCGGCTGCGCCAGCCAAGGTCGGGCTGGCGCAAATCCAGATAACCCAAGCCTGCGGCCAGGCTGATGGAGGCGATATCAAAGTGCGAACTCAGCTCGGTGACCGCTTCTTGCTCGAAGTACGACAGCGAACGGGCAATTTTTTCCTGCTGGTTGTCGAGCCATTCTGCCCATTGCTTTTGTGCTGGCCGCAGGAATGTCTCGTAGCGAATCAGCACCGCCGCATCAAGCAGCGCATCGGCCAGCGATGCCAGTGTCAGGCGTCTCCAGCGAGCAGAGCCTTCACGGGGGATCAGCGGGTTGCCGACATGTTGATGATCGAGGTAATCGAGAATCACCCGACTGTCGTGCAGCACGTTACCGTCGGCCAGGCACAGCGCGGGTAGCTTGCCCGCAGGATTCTCCTGGCACAGATCGTTATTGGGGTTTACCGGCGTGACATTGACCGGCTTGAGGCTCACGCGGTTCGTTTGTCCGGTCTCGTGTAGCAGCACCAACACTTTGCGTGAGAAAGGCGATGCCGGGTTGTAGTACAGCGTCATACTCGGAGCAGACATGGACATTCCCCTTATCGGACTGTCTCGTAGACTAGTCAGCGCAAGTACAGTGCGCAATAGCGGCTTGAAACTGCTCGGCTAACCA
>NZ_DASWOT010000134.1:0-35067 GCF_036404235.1 Pseudomonas sp. | reverse complement strand
CGATTTCTGTAGGAGCCAACTTGTTGGCGAGGCAACCAACGCGGTGTGAAGTGCGCCCCAAAATGTAGGAGTCGGGCTTGTCCCGCGACCGGCGGGGAACCCGTCGTAAAACCTGCTCATGCAGTGTGACAGGTAGACCGCACACATCGGGTTTACTGCCGCTGCGCGCCAGATCGCGGGACAAGCCGCGCTCCTACAGCGGATCACCCGCCACATTGAAGACATGTGAAGCATTTGATACGGCCAAGCTTTTCGGCAAAAAACACCAGTTGAAAGCTTGACCGGGAACAGAGTATCTACGGAGGAATAAGGCGGTATCAAGCGACACCGGCCTTAATCACTGCCTGCGGATCTTCTCGACGATGGCGGTGGTCGAGCTGTTCTCGACCAACCCCAACACTTTCACCTCGCCGCCGTACGCCTGAACAATACTGGCACCGACCACCTGATCAATGTCGTAATCACCACCCTTGACCAATACATCGGGCTTGACGTAGCTCAGCAGGTTTTCCGGCGTGTCTTCAGGGAAGCTGATCACCCAGTCCACCGCGCCCAATCCCGCCAGCACTGCCATGCGACGGTCGACGCTATTGATTGGACGGCCAGGACCTTTCAGGCGGCTGACAGAGGCGTCGCCGTTAACAGCAACGATCAAGCGATCACCCTGCGCGCGAGCTTGTTCGAGGTAGGTCACGTGCCCGGCGTGAAGGATGTCGAAACAGCCGTTGGTGAAGACAATCTTTTCGTTGTGCGCGCGCGCATCGTCGATGGCCAGCAGTAACTGATCAAGGGTCAATATGCCGCGCTCGGAACCTTCGGCGCGCTGAATGGCACGGCGTAGTTCAGGCGCACTGATCGCGGCAGTGCCCAGCTTGCCCACCACAATGCCGGCGGCCAGATTAGCCAGCGCCACGGCGTGCGGCAGTTCTTCGCCAGCGGCCAGAGCAGCGGCCAAGGTGGAGATAACGGTGTCGCCGGCCCCCGTGACATCGAACACTTCGCGCGCACGAGCAGGCAGGTGCAATGCGGGTTGGTCAGGGCGCAACAAGGTCATGCCATGCTCACCACGAGTCACCAGCAAGGCGCCCAACTCCAGTGAACGCATCAGCTCGGCACCTTTGGCGACCAGTTCTGCCTCGTCGGCACATTGGCCGACGATGGCTTCGAATTCGGTGATATTCGGGGTAATGATGCTCGCACCGCGATAAATCCCGAAGTCTTTGCCTTTTGGGTCGGCCAATACCGGAATACCGCGATCACGCGCAGACTTGATCAGCACCTGATGGTTTTTCAGAGCGCCTTTGCCGTAATCGGAGAGCACCAACACCTTGACGCCATCGAGCAGCGCGTCGACCTCCTCGCTCAGGGCGAGAGCGTCGGTGGCAAACGGCTCTTCAAAGTCGATACGCAGCAACTGCTGATGGCGGCTCATGACGCGTAATTTGACGATAGTCGGTTGATGCGCAATGCGTTGGAAGCGGGCCGTGACGCCAGCGGCCTTGAGGCTGTTGCTCAGGCTTTCAGCAGCCTCGTCCGTGCCGGTCACACCGACCAGAGACGCTTTTGCGCCGAGGGCTGCGATATTCAGCGCAACGTTTGCGGCACCGCCCGGACGGTCTTCGATCTGATCGACCTTGACCACTGGCACCGGCGCCTCAGGCGAAATACGTGAGGTACCACCATGCCAATAGCGGTCAAGCATCACATCGCCCACCACCAAAACTGGTGCCTGATCAAAATGCGGCATGGACAACTTCATCGAACAACCCGTAACTAAGAATGAACAGGGGCCGAATCTTAGCACAGGGTTTAGCGAGCTTGAGGGGCCGAGGGGAGGTCGATGTCGTTCAGTGATTCTGCACGTATCGACGTCCGCCGAAGCTTTCAGCTCAGATCAAACCGCCCCGACTGGCGCGGGCTCTTCCAACCCCATGGCGTGCAGGCGGGCGTAATAGCCGTTTTGCGCCAGCAGCTCATAGTGGTTACCGCGCTCAACGATGCGCCCCTGGTCCATCACCAGAATCATATCGGCGCGCTCGATGGTCGACAGACGGTGTGCGATCACCAAGGTGGTGCGACCCTTCATGACGTGATCCAGCGCCGCCTGAATATGACGCTCCGATTCGGTATCCAGCGCAGAGGTCGCCTCATCCAGAATCAGCAATGGCGCGTTCTTGAGCAGCGCCCGTGCTATCGCCAGACGCTGACGTTGACCACCTGACAACAACACGCCGTTCTCGCCAACCTGGGTGTCGAAGCCTTCGGGCAACTGATCGATGAACTCTTTGGCGTAGGCATCGGAGGCAGCGGCCTCGATGTCCGCACGCGGCGCGCCTGCCAGGTCGCCGTAAGCGATGTTATTGGCGACGCTGTCGTTAAACAGCGTCACGTTCTGGTTCACTTGCGCGATATGCCGGCGCAAATTGTGCAGGCGATATTTTTCGATATCGACACCATCCAACAGAATATTGCCCGTCTCGTGCTGGTAGAAGCGCGGGATCAAGTTCGCCAGTGTCGACTTGCCACTGCCTGAACGCCCCACCAGCGCGATCATCTGACCCGATGCCGCCGAAAAGCTGATGTCGTTCAGCACCTGCCGCTCGGTGCCTGGATAGGTAAAGCTCAAGTTACGCACCTCCAGATTCCCGGAGACGCGATCCAGCTCAATGGTTCCCTCGTCGAGTTCTGGCTCCACGTCCAGTTGCTCGAAGATGCTTTCCGCGCCAGCCACACCTTTCTGAACTGTCGAGCTGACTTCAGACAGCTGACGAATCGGCTTGGGCAGTAGTCCAGCGGCCGTGATGTATGCAACCAGATCGCCAGCAGTCGCATCACCGCGTAGATACAAGACGAGAAACATCAATACCGCCATGGCGGTGTAGATGACCAGTTGCAGCATCGGGGTGTAGACCGCGCCTGTTTTGGTCATCTTCAACTGCTTTTTCGTGTTGCTGGTGCTGGCGCGGGCAAAACGCTCTTCTTCGTACTTTTCGCCGCCGAAGCTGCGCACGACGCGGTAGCCCTGAATGGTTTCGGACGCGACATGTGTCACATCGCCCATCGCTACCTGGATCTTCTTGCTCTGCTTGCGAAATTTCTTGCTCGCGCTGCCAACCATGACGGCGATCAACGGCAGGATGGCAAGCATGACCAGGGTCAGTTGCCAGTTCATCCACAACAGGTAGATGAACAGGAACACGATGGTCAATCCTTCACGGATCACCACCTTGATCGCGTCGGTCGCAGCGCCGGTGACCATGGTCACGTTGAAGGTGATGCGCGAAATCAGGTGACCCGAATTATGCGTATCGAAGTAGCGATTGGGCAGCACCAATAGTTTATTGAACAGCTCCACGCGCAGGTCATGAACCAGGCCCAGAGATACCTTGGCCAAAAAGTAGTTACCCAGATACGAGCCCAGCCCCTGCCAGGCCGCGATCAATACGATCAGCAGCGGCACCGCTTGCAGTAATTGCAGATCGCGCAGATAAGGCACGGTGGGAAACAGCACCGCATCAGGGTTGCTCAAGCCATCGACAAAGTACTTGAGAATGCCCGCTAACATGGGCTGGGTAGAGGCGAAGATCACGAAGCCGACGATACTGAGGATAAAAATCCCAACGTAGGGTTTTACGTAGTTCAGCAGTCGAAAATAGATTTTCAGGCTGGAGCTTTGTCCGCTACTGGACGGTGTATCGCTCATCGTAAAGCTCACTGATTGAGTGGAACGCGGGATTTTATCACAGCCGGGGCAACTTCCCCTCGTGCCCACACCAGCAAGCTGGCCAGGCCGATGGGTAACCAGGTGATGAACCATTCAGCGCGAGGCGATCCTGTGAGACTCGCTGCGTCAAATTGCATGGCGAGGGTCGAAAACAGCCAAATGCCGATCATGCCGCGACCAAAATCGGTCTCGCGAACGCGCCAGGCTTGCCAAAGCACCGTCAACCAAATGCCGGCCCAAAGCAACATGCCGGGCACGCCCAATTCGATAGCAATGTGGGTGAACAGATTATGCGAGTGGTCAAATCGCGTGCCGTCGGCAACGACCACGTTGTATTCAGACCCCAGCCCAAGCCCGGTTAACGGGTGTAGCTCAATCATCTTCAAGGCAGCCTCGAAGATCTCGGGCCTGTAGGACGAGCCGCGCGCCATCATCAGCGGCTCCATCAGCCAGAACCCGATAACAGCCACCACCACCGCAGCGGCAGACAGGTAAAACGCACGTCTGTGTCGCCACCAAATAGGCAGCGCCACGATCGTGAAGAACAGCGCAAGTACCGCGCCACGGCTTTGGGACATCACCACGAACGCAGAGCCGAGCAACAGTGCCAGACACCAGACCACCTGCAACGGCTTGGTCCGAGGAGGCCAGAGTAGTGTCCAGATCACCGCGACGCCGATGACATAAGCGCCGAGAATCGGATGGCTGAGCTCGCCGACACCCTCCACTCGCGCCAGCCAGGCGTGGTGTTGGACACCGAAGAACTTGATCATCGAAACCAGCGCCGCGACGCCCAAACCGACGCCGGCCCACTGCATAAGGCGCATGACCCGATCAGGCTTCGCATCGGCCAGGATCGGAAAAAACAGGACGAAGAACGCGATGTAGAGCACTCGCTTGAATTCACGATCTGGCTCTTGGGTATGGCTCCAGAGCAGACTGATCGACGCCCACAGCGCCAGCAACAGTAACAGCGAAAACAATAATCGTTGCCCACGCCAAGCCTCCCCCAGACACGCCCGTGCCGACCAGGCCAGGGCAATACAGGGCACCCAGAGCAGCGCGACCAAGCCTTGCTGATAGATTTTGTTCGCCGGTGCGAACGCGATGGCGAGCAAAAACCACAACAATCCTGTAGACAGCAGGGCATGTGCCCAGCGATTCGAGTACATCCCGTCTCCCTAAAAATGTACGACCAGTCCGCCCGGCATGGTGAAAGCGTTCACTTTTGGGCATCATTGCCCGTCAAACGGCTCGTAACTTTCACAAGGCTTTCTACTGATGCAATGCTTTCGGCTTTCAAAAGCCGCTTTAAATCAAATGATCGTCGGCGCCAAAGTACTGGAGGCCGACAGCTATGGCGCGAAAGTGTACATGCTGCTGGACGGCAAAATCCTTAAACTATTTCGCCGCAAGCGCTGGTTTTCATCCGCCTTGTTGCGCCCTTATTCCAAACGCTTCATCGACAACGCCGCCCAGCTCGAAAAACTTGGCGTACCCACGCTAAGGGTCACGCACTTCTATGCGCTGGAGCAACCGGGCATGACCGCTGTCTTGTATCGCCCTCTTGTGGGTGAAACATTGCGGCAAATCGCCAAAAAGCCTGGTTTTAAATGGCCGCAGGCGCTCCCTGCGCTGATCGAGTTGATCCGCAGCCTGCATCGTTCGGGGATTTATTTCCGCTCGCTGCACCTGGGCAACATTGTCGTGACGCCGGACGAGAAGCTGGGGCTGATCGACGTTGCCGACATGCGCTTTTTCAAGGCGCCTCTTTCAGAGCGCCTCAAGAAACGTAACGTTCAGCATTTCGCGCGGTATATCGAGCGGGAAAATCTAGGACAGGAGTTTCCACTGCAGGACCTTGAAAAAGCCTTGCTGAGTTCCTGACAACATCGCCTCAAGGATGAGGGGCGAGCAGGGCCCGGGAGTCATGGCGAAATTGCTCCCAGGCTTTTTCAGGCGCCAGGGCCTGATGTTGGGAAGCCGAAACGTCATCGCCGCGCTGGGCCGTGAACTGTTCAATCGCGGCGACCCACGCCGGAACATCGGCGACCGGCACGTAATGACCTGCATCGCCCAACTGCTCACGAAAAACATCCAAATCGCTGACCAATACCGGGACACCGGCGATCACCGCCTCTTGCAACACCAGCCCTAAACCTTCCTCGCGCGATGGAATCACCACCCAGTCAAACCCACGGTACAGCTTCGCCAAACCCGGTTTGTGTCCGGGCAAAAACACCTTTGAGCCGAGCTTCAATTGTTTGATCTTGTGCTCCAGCACCCCGCGGTCAGGGCCTTCGCCAATGATCACCAGATTGAGATCAGGATGACGCACCAGCGACTGCGAGAATGCATCGAGCAGGTAATCAAAGCCTTTGTCGCTGACCAGCCGCCCAACGGCCCCCAGGATGCGCATGTTTTCAGAAGGTAGATCAAGCACGCGCCGAGCCTGCTTGCGGGCAAGCAAATGCAGACAAAACGATTCTGGCTCCAGCGCACTGCGCAAGCCTATCACCGGTATCTGCAGGGTCTTTTGCAGCGAAGCCGCCAGGGTTTGCGATACCGCCGCCAGTGTCATCCGCTCTGCGGGAAACTGCTGAAACATAAGCCGCTGCTCATCTCGCATTTTCGTGGCGCCGTGAAAAACCACCACCGCCCGAATGTCCGGCATGTCCTTTAGAATCGGCAACAACACGCGTGCGACGCCTAACCCGTCGAGCAGCACCACTTTGGCCTGGCTCTCGATCAGGGCCTTTCTCATGCGAAATTGCAGCAACGGTTTCAGAAGCCGCCAGACGTGCCGCTCTTTAAGCAGGCGCGATGACAGTTTCCACTCGCGCACTTGAGTGACAGGTTCTGCGCAGCCACTGGCCTCGCCTTGAAGAAACCATGTCTTGATATCAACGGCCGGATCGAGCTGCGAAATGATTTGCTGATGAACTTTGTGAACCGATGAAAACGGTGAGCCACTGGACCACATCACATTAATGATGCTCATCAGACGCCTTGCCTTGACGATAACGTCACGACATTCATGCTGGCAGGGTCAATCAATGGTAAAGCCAATGCGCACCCCGAAAGAGAAGCGTAAAACCAGAATTCAGCCACGCACAGGCGTGACTCTGGAGCCGTCAGTAGAACCACATCGCCCTTACAGGGCGATGTCCCTAGTCAATTCGTAATCTGCCGCGTCGCTTTGTTCCACAGCCCGGCAAATATCTGCTCCATCAAAGGCCCAACATAGCCCGCAGCCGCTGTACCCAACTCAGGGGTGGATGCGTACGCAACGCAGGCGTCAATGCCTGCACAATACGCTCACCAATCGCCGAGAACGCGAAATTCGACGTTGCCAGATGTCGACCGTTCTCGGCAATACGCAACGCCAACTCAGGATCATCGCGCAAGACCGCCAACTTCTTTTGCAGTTGGGGAATATCGCTATAAAGCACAACGTTTCGCATGTCTTCAAAGCCCAGCGCACGGTTTTCCGCCTCGCCCTGATCGAACGCCAGCAGCACGCAGCCACACGCCATGGCCTCGAAGTTCTTGATCATGTACTCGCCCATACCGACGTCGGCGCTGACGAAAAACCGGATGCGGTTAAGGGTATCGCAATACTCTTCGCCGGACTTGGTACGTGTGACGATCAGCGACTCCACTCGCCCCAACTCGTCGAGCAGCGCCTTGCGACCGCTGTAGGCCACGCTGTTGGTGCTGCCGACGAACGCCAGCTCAATATCGCGCTCACGCCCTTGATCCTGCAACAGACTTTGATCGTAGCCCTTGGGTACAAAGACCGCATCAAAGCCTTCCTCACGCAGACGCTCACTGACCATAAACCCGGAGCTGATCACCCGCACCCAAGGCAGCTTGCGGTAATGAGCACTGAACTTCCCGGTGTACTTGCAAGCAATATAGTTCTGATACGCGTCGTGCTCGAGGATCACCAGATTGGGGATCGTGCGGATGAAGCTCGCCTGGCGTATTTCCTGTTTAAAGCGCAGGAAAAACACGATGCGGTCATAGCGAGTCACGTCCACTTCACGACGGAAATAGCCACGCAGATTTCGCTGCTGTTCGGACGTCAGCCAGCGCAAGTCACACTCACAGTTCGCTGCGACGCCGTCATACAGGCGATCCAGAATGGCGCGTTGCTCTTTCTGGACCAGAAATAGAACTTTCATCGGTTTCCTTGGCGTCCACTGGTGTTCACCCCTGACACTCCCGGCGCCCAGTGACATCTGATCGTTGACTCAATCCGGCTTAATGCTCAGCAATCCTTGCGCCAGAACAACTCATGCCGGCGCACGGATTTCCTGAAAAACTCGTTCTCGCCCTCGGCAGGCCAGCGTCGCCCCGCCAGCAGCTTTTGCAACCAGCGCCTCACGCGCCGTTTAAGCGGCGCCGGGGGCTGCAAGTCATGCATCATACCCAATGCCATGGCTTTATCGCGCTGCGCAATCTCAGTTAATTCAACACAATAGGGCACCAGTTCGACGCTTTTATCAAATACCGGTGGCAAAGCGACACCACTGTGGGCACAGCCCATCGGCCAGCGGTCGTTGTCATGCAGGTGATTGGCGTAACCCAATATCACTTTCGGCTGCCAGGCCAAGCCCACCAATGCCTCCAGCACTGCGGACTGGGAGCAAATATGGTCGGGATGAGGATCGATGGTCGGGTGCGGCATGACCAGCACCTCAGGGCGCGCTTGAAGCATCAAGGCGCGCAAATCAGCGATCAGGTTGTTCCATGTTGGCGCGCCATCGACATCGCCCGGCAAACTCATCGGGTTGAACTGGCGGAACAAACGAATATCGCTCAGTTGCGCTTCACGCGAGGCGATTGGCTCTGCTGGCGACGCTTGCATCGCTGGCAGTTGAAGGCAGAAATAACCCAACTGAACGCAATGCGACTCCGGCACGCCGCCCCAACGTGGCACAGCAATGCTGTCCCACGCGCGCAAGCGACCCTTGATGCGTGCGGCCTGCGCTGGACTCATGCCCATTTGCCGATAGTGTTCGGCCTCAATCTCGCCGGCGGTCAACGTGACGATCCAGCTCTCGTCAGCCTGACTGTATAGGCCGAACGCTGCCAGTTCAGCGTCGTCGGCGTGAGGTGCGATCACCATCACTCGCTGACGACGCGCGTCGGCATGACGGAACGACCAAAGCCGAGGCTGACCGGTCACTCGGCAAAAACGACCACGTATGCGTAGCGAGCCCGCTGCCAATGACTCACCCAGGCCGGTTAGGTTCAGGTAACGCAAGCCATCAACCCCGCGCTCAAACGCTTGGCTGTCACGGACATCCAAACCTTCCAGCTCAATCACTGGATCGACAAACCGCCCCAGCCATGAGCTTTTGATCGGCACCGACAGCACCAGGGTTTCGTCACCGCTTAGCGACAGCGCTGCATCAACACGCAAGGCGTCGCCCTGTAGCCGAATACCACTGACTTCGTTTTCAGCGGGGAATTGGTATTGATAGTCGTCATGCGGCGAATAGAACAGGTGATCGGAGAACCAGGCTTCATGGGCAATCCAGCCGAGCAACGCCAGCAGCACGGGTAGCCACCAGGCCACCGCCACGCCGACGACGATCAGCACCAGAACACCGATCAGCAGCGCGATTCGCTTGTGGCGGCGATGGCGCTTGAGCAATTCTTGCTTGCGGCTCAAATCTGAAACACCGGAACAGGGTTGCACCAACGATCCTTGTACTCACGGTCGGCGCGACCAAAGGAAAAACGCAGCGGCTTGCCCAGCGCCCGCGCCTGCTCCCAGGCGCTTTGAGTATTGAGGAAACTCAACACACTGCCGGGACTGAAATCACGGGTCTGCGGGTCGACACCGCCATTGATGTACTCGACACTGATCCATTCCGGCGCCTCGACGCGGTACACCAACTGAATGGCAATCGCCGCATCGTTGAGGAAGATCACCGAACCGATCAACAAGTCGCGCAGCAGTTCGACCACTTCGGCCATCCGCTCGGCCCCCGTTGCCGGGAAACCCCAACGACGCTGGAAAAGATCGCAGTACATACTTGCCAGCTCAGCGCTGGAAAAGTCACTGACAGGACGCACGACGCCGCCCGCTTCTTCCAGCAGGCGCAGCTCACGGCGCTGGTTGTAGCGAAACTTCTTTGACAGCTCTTCGGGCGTACGGGCCATCGCCAGCGATTCGGCCTGCGGTTTGAGGGTCGATACCCGGCCCTCATTGAGCGCCGACAAATAACGACCACGATGACGGACCGGTACGTGAGCATCAGGTGCGATTGGCAGGATCAACTCTGCGTTGCCCAGATCGAACAGGCCTTTCTTGCCGTGACTCTTGAGTACGTCTTTGGACAGCGCCAGCGAACGTCCCCACGTGGCAATCGCGCCTTTCACCTCGCCGCCCTGCTCCCACGCCAGATAACGCACGGCAATACCGGCCAGGCCAGCCAACCGCTCAACCACCAGCGGGTGAGTCGCAACGCTGCCGCCGTAACGCTGCCAGGCTTGCTCATAAACCGGCGCATCGATCAGCGTCCAGCCGCGCTCACGAATGCTTTGAAAGCGGTTGAGCATCAAGGCTGCGCAGCCAGGTCAGTGACCTGCGGTAAACGCCAGAACACCTCACGCACCGCCGAGTCAGAGAACCGCTCACGCAAACGCTGCAACATAAGGTCGGCGCAAGCCTGACGCTGAGCAACGTCCAGTGTCGACAAATGCGTCAAGCCCTGCGCAAGGCGCACTTCATCGCCCAACGCAAACAATACGCCGACGCCTTCGACCACTTCCTTCGCGCCGCCGCAAGCCGTCGCCAGCAGCGGAACGCCTGCCGCCATGGCTTCGAGCAGGACCATGCCAAAGGGTTCATGGTCGGAGCTGAGCGCAAACACATCGAAGGCTTTGAAATAGCGACTGGCCTGGGGGACTTGCCCAAGCAACATTACCTGGCCGCCGATACCCAACTCCATAGCCAGCTCTTTGAGGTCCTGCTCCAAACGCCCTTTGCCGAGAATCACCAATTGGCTGTTTGCAGGCAGGTTCGGCAAGGCCTGGGCAAAGCCCCGCAGCAACGTCGCCTGATCCTTGTCTGGATGCAGGCGACCGACGTTGCCGACAATCCAGGCATCCGGCGAGAGACCCAATGCTTCACGCGCTTGCTCTCGCGTCAGCAGACTGGCCTGCAATTGATCGACATCGATGCGGTTGTACAAGGTTTGAATTCGGCCGGTCGGCCACTTCGGCAGACTCTTGCGCATGTCGTCGCGCACAGCGTCAGAGACGCCCAAAAGGCTCAGTCGCCAGCGAAACAGGTGGGCAAACAGCTTGCGGCTGCGGCGTTGATAGTCGCCAAAGGCGTGGTGTACGCCAATCACTGGCAGGCGCGTGGCCAGCAACGCGATGTACACCGGCTTGAACCGGTGGGCAATGCAAAACGTAAAGTCCCGCGACGCCGCGATTTTGCGCAATTGGAGGATCGCGCCCAGCTTGAGGCCACGAATGGCCTTGGAGCTGTATTCCATGAACAGCACTTCATCCGAGGCACAACCGGCGGCGACTTCGGCATCGGCGATGCCGGTCAAAAATACCGTGGTGACACGATAGCCCTTGCCGGCGAACAGGCTGGCGTATTGCCGGGCGCAGTCGAGAAACGGCCCGTCATAACCGTGGCAAAACTGCAACACATGGCGTTCAGCCGAGCGTGTCATAGGTTTCCGCGCCGTCTTTGACCACCAGGATGTCTTCCATGATCAGGTATTGCAGATCCGAGCCAAAGAACATGTTCAGCGCATCGGTCGGCGAGCAGATCATCGGTTCGCCACGGCGGTTCAGCGAAGTATTCAGAGACACGCCGTTGCCGGTCAGGTCTTCCAGAGCTTTCATCATGTCGTAGTAACGCGGGTTGTACTCGCGCTTGAGTACCTGTGCACGCGATGTGCCGTCTTCATGGACGACTTCCGGCACGCGGGTTTTCCACTCTTCAGCCACTTCAAAGGTGAAGGTCATGAAGGGGGCCGGATGGTCAACCTTGATCATCTGTGGCGCCACGGTGTCGAGCATCGACGGACAGAAAGGCCTCCAGCGCTCGCGGAACTTGATCTGGTGGTTGATGCGATCAGCCACACCGGGAATGCTCGGGCAACCGATAATCGAACGACCGCCCAACGCGCGTGGACCGAACTCCATGCGGCCCTGGAACCAGGCCACCGGATTGCCTTCGACCATGATTTTGGCGATGCGCTGCGGGGTATTGTCGATCTGACGCCACAGCGGCTTGCTCGGGTGACGGGCGCAGGCCGCGATCACGTCTTCGTTGCTGTACGAAGGGCCGAGGTAAACGTGCTCCATCTTCTCGACCGGCACGCCACGCGCGTGGGACACATAAGCCGCCGCGCCGACCGCCGTGCCGGCATCACCGGACGCCGGTTGGACGAACAGCTCCTTGACCTCCGGGCGCGCGATGATTTTCTGGTTCAGCTTGACGTTCAGCGCACAGCCGCCAGCGAAGGCGATCTTGCCGGTTTCCTTGAGGATGTCGCCCAGGTAGTAATCCATCATTTGCAGCGACAGCTTTTCGAACAGCGCCTGCATACTGGCCGCGTAGTGGATGTACGGCTCGTCGGCGATGTCGCCTTCGCGCTTGGGGCCCAGCCACTCGATCAGTTTGGGCGAGAAGTAAAAGCCCTTGCCCTTCTCTTTATAGCGACGCAGGCCAATGACGTTGGCGTAGTCGGTGTTGATCACCAACTCGCCGTTTTCAAAGCTTGCCAGACGCGAAAAGTCATACTTGCTGGCATCGCCATACGGCGCCATGCCCATGACTTTGAACTCGCCGTCGAGCATTTCAAAGCCAAGGAATTCAGTAATCGCGCCATACAGGCCGCCGAGCGAGTCCGGGTCGAAGAACTCCTTGATCTTGTGGATCTTGCCGTTTTCGCCATAGCCGAAGAACGTGGTGGCGTATTCGCCTTTGCCATCGATGCCGAGGATCGCGGTTTTCTCTTTGAAGCCAGAGCAGTGATAGGCGCTGGAAGCATGAGCCAGATGATGCTCAACGGGCTCGATCTTGACTTTTTTCGGATCGAAACCCAGTTGCTCAAGGCACCAGACGATCTTGTTGCGATAACGCTTGTAGCGACGGTTACCCATCAGGATGGCATCGAGCGCGCGGTCCGGGGCATACCAGTAACGCTTGGCGTACTTCCAGCGCGCCTCACCGAACAGGCTGACCGGAGCGAAAGGAATCGCTACCACATCAACGTCGGATGGCTTGATGCCAGCGTACTCAAGACAGAACTTCGCCGACTCGTAGGGCATGCGGTTCTTTGCGTGCTTGTCGCGAACGAAACGCTCTTCTTCGGCGGCGGCAACCAGCTTGCCGTCGATATACAAGGCTGCGGAAGGATCATGGCTAAGGGCGCCGGACAGGCCAAGAATCGTCAATGCCACTAGGGTCGAGCCTCTTTATCTGCATAACAGGCGTCAGGCGCCTGAATAAAAAAGTGTGCCTCGCGCCAGGGCGGCGGGCAGCTAAAGGGCGGGATTATAGCGTAATGCGCAGGGATTTGGTCGGGAGCAAATCATCAGCAGGTCGGGCATCAGATAGAGGGCCCATACACGTTTACAGCCTGGAACCAGGTGTTCAGCGCATCAGAGCCCGCCCAAACGGTGATGCATCGGGTCTGCCTAAGCGTCACTGCGCAACAACAGTCTGAAACGGCAAGACAATGGCGCATTAATTATGTAGCCCACACCACACGCGCCACTCTGATTTATTCGGGTGAAACACATCACAAGAACCCCCTCCTGCTCATCCGATAGATCACAACGCAGTAGGCTGTATAAAGGAATGCACCACTTCATGGAAATCTCCACACATAAATCTCAGGCGTTTGAGCGCCTGACCACGCA
This sequence comes from Pseudomonas sp., assembly GCF_036404235.1. Taxonomy (GTDB): domain Bacteria; phylum Pseudomonadota; class Gammaproteobacteria; order Pseudomonadales; family Pseudomonadaceae; genus Aquipseudomonas. Next base: position 21,434 of record NZ_DASWOT010000134.1, on the reverse strand, counting down.
GGCCGCTGTACTGGCGACAGAGCTGAGGAAATTACCCAAGGCGCAAGATTACGCCGTCGGTGAGCCGCAAGCCTTGCTACAGCAGATTGAACGATTCTGGGTACAACCCGGCAGCTATGGCACGTCACGCAAAGTGCAATTCATCAACGCTCTGGAACGTAGCGTTCATGACCTGGTGACGTTGAACATCGAAGCAGGTGAACTGCGTACGGGCTACGCCAATTGCCTGCCCCATTCGCCAAATGACACTGCCGTGACCTGTCACGCGCTTAAACTGAGCCTGGCCGACACCTATCAAATTGACATCGCTGGGGCCCTGGTTTTTACCAACCCACAAGGATTGGCACTGCTGTTTCTACCGGGTTATGGCGTCGAAGGTTTTGTGACCATTGATGCGATGCTCGCTGCACTCACGGCCCAGATCAATGATCCGGCCATGCGTTTTCTGCCGATGCAAAACACATGTCTGAGTGATCAGGCAACGGTGTACGCCGAGGATGAGGACCCTGATATTGTCCTTGAGCCGTTCGTGCAGACCGACTGGCAGTTGATCAGTATCCCCAGCGCGCCCTTCGATCATGCCTTTGAGCAGCAAGTGACCAAGCAACGCGCCGATATCGAGTTCGTTTGCAGCCGAATCGTAGAAAGTAACCCTGCTCTCTCGCACGTTCATGCACTCAATGAAGCGATTCGCATGCCTGGCCTATTAGGGTGCGAAGCGATTATCCAAGCACTGCAAAGCCAAGGTGTTATGCGCCAGCAGTACGCGGCCCTGCCCGCCTGGTTCAAGCTCGCCAACGTCCAAGAGCGCCAGCAATACATTCAAAGGCTGCAAGAGTACGACCAGGTGCGCGAGGTATGTTTGAGCACCATGGGGCCTGCATCCTCCCCCGAGCATTACGCGAATGAGCAATTGCGCGGGCGAATGGCCGATGACCTGGGCGTCGATCTGGACCCCGACCAATTACTGGTGACGACCCGACGCTCGCTACCTATGACCGGCGAACATTATCAAGTGGCTCGCTCGCTGACCCAACTGGCATTGTGGGGCCTGCATCCGAACGATACACACGAGGGCTCCGAGTTTCTGATGCACAGCCAGATCACGCTGGGCGCAGAAACCTTGGACGAGTCAATGTCAGGCCTGACACCTGCCTACATCGCCAACGCAATCGAAAGTCTGGATCTGCGCGCCAGCTTCGGGGCTGCCCAACTCAACGCTTATGGTTCAGCTCAGACGCAGCAATTGATGCGTGCGGTCATGCACCAACAGTTAGTGGCTCAAGCCTATGCCGCCAAACTGCAAGGTCATATCCAGACACAAGACTTCGAAATGATCGAGCGACTTGACCCCTCGATCAACGCGCAGGCTAACCCCGACGTGGTTTTCCAGCAATTGAAGCTCAACGCCCGGGATGTGTTGAGCGACATATGGGTGATCCGCAAGGTTGACGCACAGGGCGCGCTTCAACGCCTGGTGATGTTCACTCCCGACAGTCCTCGCGGGCAAGAGCTTCAGGGGTTCGACAACGAGCGCCAACTGCTGCATGAAATCGTTGGCTGGAGTGCATCGCCCGAGATGAGTCAGTACCTCGTAGAACGGGTAGTGTTCGCGCAACGGCAAGCCTTGCAGGAACAACTTGGCGCACTACGCGACAAACCGACGCCGACGGAAGACTTCATCGGGTATATCCGCTGGGATCACTACGCGGATGCGTTGCAAGCGCAGGTCAAAACGTATGCTCGCGTCAAACTGACCGAACAGACTGCTCACACACCGACCTGGTATTTGCGCGCCAGCGTCGAGCAGCGTCAAAAGCTGACCGCACTTGAGGATGCGATCACCGCCGCACACCAGCTTTATAGCGAAAAACCACATACCCGCGTGCCGGAGTTCGAGGTTTATGTTCACCAACGTGCCAGCGATAAAATCAACGCACTGCTGGGATTGCCTGACGGCAGCGTGGACCCTGATGACATCATCATCACCTCGCCGCGAGAGCAACTGACCTATACGCAAATGCTACGTAACGGCTACGACGACACCTTTGGCCCAATCAGCGCCAGCGCCGACACCACCGCAACATTCACAGGGCCAGCAGGTATCGACCTGAAGGCTCTGACGGCCGAAAAAGTCGCCCGCTCGGTACACGGTAAATGGTTGGCCGACGATTACGTCAATCTGGTCCGTCTCTCGCTGCTTGATCCGGCCAGCGATGGTTATGAATATCGTCGTCGCCACAGCCTGCTGCTGACACAGCTACACATGAGCGCCGCAGCCCTGCGCAGCTTGCTGAAAACCGAGATCACCGACAGCCAATATGGCTGGCTCACCGCATCGATCAACAGTCTGGACCTAAGCGATGCAAAGACTCGCCTACGTCATCCGGTCTATCCGCTGCAATTCAAAATCGAGAACCCGTTGATTGCATCAGGCGCGCCCGAACTTGATAAAGCGCTAAATACATTGATGGACGTCAATCGTCCGCTTTCAACCGTGCGCACCCCAAAAATATTCCACATCGAAACGGTTCAGGGTTGCTTTGTACTCTCCGAAGACGATGCGAACGACCCTGCGCAAACACTGATTTACACACCACAGGCACCGGACGGGATTGAATTCCGTCGTCTGGATAGCTTTAGCAATACGCTCTTGCGAGAAGGGATGAGCGATTACTACAAGGATCGCTGCCGTCTGAAAGCCAATCGCACCCTGGCCTTTTTTCTGGCTGATCTAAAAAAAGGCGGCGCTAGCCAAGCCCCAGTCGTCCCTTCCAAGGCTTACCTGGATCTTCAGCACACCTGTTTCGATCAAACCGTGCTGCGCAAAATCCGTGATGTGGAAGAAACCACCACCGGACGCCATGACATGCTTGCCCAAATGATATGGATGAGCATAGAAATCATCGCCCTCTCCGTTACGTTGCCGTTTCCGATTGCCAGCTTCGCGGTCGGCGCAGCATTTGTCTTGCGTTACGACTATCTTGCGTTCGAGGCATTGCGCGAGGGTGATCGCGAAGCTGCCAGTGCCCACATACTGGCGTCGCTACTGAATGCTGTCGGCGCCGCTGGCGATTTATATTCAGGCTTGAAAGGCTTCGGGGCTGTGGTTAAACGCATGGCCCAACAGGCAGAGCGCAATCGCGCGCTGCACACCGTGAAGCCCCTGCGCCGGGCAGCTACACGGATGCACCTCAATCGACTTGAATCCCAGGATGAGCTGTTCTGGATCGGTCGTCCTGAGCTAAAAAGCCACACACCATTGAGGCGCAGCAACGCTCTGTTGCCCGACAGGTTGCAACCTACCGAGCTACCCACACAGCAAAGTAGCGACGCCATATGGCATGCACTTCAGGCAGACAGTATAGAACCGATACCCGTCAATCGAACGGTGGCCAATCCGTCTTATGCGGTCAACGTTTCTCTGGCCGACGGTACGGTTATCACCCAGGGGCACGGCCAAGGCGTCACCTTGCTACAAGGCAAGCACTACGTTGGGTTGGATGGCCGTGTTTTTCAGGTCCGATACGACGCGCAGTTCAAACGCTGGAACATCATCGACCCCAATAATCCATTCGCTTTTTTTGGCAAGCAACCCGTTCGCCTGTCAGCACAGGGAGCATGGGAAATTCTCGACCCACTGGGCCTTCAGGGCGGTGTGCCCGGCAAGTTCAAGCCGCTGATCGAAACGCCGGCAGAGTCCTCAACGGCGGTAGGAGGGACCAACGATTACGAGATGCCCTCCCATTTACGTAACTTCTTGAAGGACATCGTAAAACCCGCCGCCCCGTTCGAGCCTCATTCCGTACACAGGGCTTCAGATGCATTGTTCGAATACCACGAAAATATACTCAACCTCATCTACAGAGAAAACCGGCCAACCTACACCGGGCTGCGCCAGAACCTTTACCGAGATGCCGAAGCCTTTTTCGTCGCCCCAACACTCGCCAGCAAACCCGACCTGCCAGTGCTGACCGAAGCAGCAGAGTTCAAAGACCTGATGGAATTGGCCTTTGAGGGCGCCAAGGGCTTGGTCATCAGCGAGACGCCGAGTTCCATGGCCGCCAAACAACTGCTGATCAACAACATGAAGGTGCTGAAGGATCAAGAGGTGAAGGTGCTGTACATCGAGCACGTGTTCACCGACCAACACCTGCACAAACTACAGAAATACAAGGGTAAGGGGCAGGAAGCGCTCAGAGGCAGAGGCTCGCATGAGATAAAGAACCACTTGAAGGAACTGAACGATGGCGCGCTGAGCAACGGCAGCGACGAATTTGACTACTACCACGTCATCAAAGCCGCGCACCAGAACGGCATTGAAGTTAAACCCTTCAACTCCTCCGTCAGTTATGACTTCCCAGGAAACCCTGTCACGACGGCCGTAGATGATCATCTGGCACCACGAAAAATGTCGACTTTCTTTGGCAACAAAGTCATCAGTGCCGATGTAGCCGCACACCCGAACCAACGCTGGGTTGCCTTGCTCGATCAACGCGTGGCCAACACGTTGCAAGGCCAGCCTGGCATAGCTGAACTGCAAGGCGTCGTCAGCGTTCGCATCGAGGCGGCGGCATCCGGCAGCACTGGGAAAATCAGTCGGGATGTGGGTGTCGAGCCCGGCATCATCAGAGCCGACTTCAAACTTGCGATGGCCAATACCGATATTCCAGGGACTTCGGCTTCTGCGGGTAACATTGCCAACGCACCCGATCAGGCCACGGACCTGGACAGATCACTGCACGCCTTGCTCGATGCAAATCTCCCGTCGAACAGGACATGGGACCCTACCCGCAAGGTCTTTGTCCCGCTACGCAAGCCGCCCGTAAATCCGTACGTCGGTGAATATGGGCTCAAGCTCGATAGCGCGGGTGCCTGGAAGCGAACCAAACCCGGTGAGTGGCCGGGAGCATCCTCACCCTCGGCGCTGCAATTATCGTTGACCGATGAGCTGTATCAATTGCCGGTCGAGCAGCACGCCACTTTTCATGGCCTGGCTAATTTTGACAATAAGGGACTGCACCCCCATTACTTCTACGCCGACCCTCTAAAAAGCGAGGTGCGCAAAGCGTTCTTCAATCTTCGCCAACAGCTTCAGAACGACGCTCGCACGATCCTCAACCAACCGTTACCGCCGCGAGCGGAACTGCCCGTCGTTGCAGCCGACATCACACCGCCCGCTTTTCTTGACCGGCTGTACGAAAGTGCTCGCGGTGTCGTGGTCGGTGAGGCCCACTCAGCAACGGCCAGCAAACAGTTCATCATCGACAACATGGAACACTTGGCTAAACGCGAGGTTAAAACGCTTTACCTGGAGCATTTGCTGACCGACCTCCATCAGGCCGATCTAGATCGCTTCGCACAGACCGGACTGATGAGCAAGCGGCTGCTACATGACCTCAAGCGACTGGACAAAGGGCATCGCGTCGACCTTAAGCGTGGCTACACCTTCGAAAAACTGGTGACCCAGGCGAAGAAGCACGGCATCGAAGTACGCGCCATCGACTGTGCGGCAAGCTATTACATCAAAAATATGGCTACAGCCTCCGAGACATCCCGCCAGCAGATGATGAGTTACTTCGCCTCGCGCACCATCCGTAAGCATCAGGAAATCATGGGAGAGCACAAGTGGATCGCGCTAGTCGGTAACTCGCACGCCAACACCTATAAAAATGTTCCCGGCATCGCTGAACTTGAGCACGGCATCGGCGTACGCGTCGCGGATGTGGAGCCCGGTCAAAGCAGAAGTACCCTGGTTGATCCCGGCGAACAGATGAAACAACTTGGGCAGATGAACGGAGTATTCGTAAAAAATGATTTCCTCGTGGGTGCCCACACTCCGGCCAGGCTGCCACAGCAGTTGTCAATTGCTGACCGTTTGCGCGAGCCAGGTCAGTTCATGATCGACGACGCCGACCCTGCAAACCTGGTGATCAAGCACCGCTCCAGGGACCAGACCCTTCAGGAAACGCCGATCAAACGCACTGCCAGTGACCAGCTGTACGTTGAGCGTGAATCATGGGAAACGGTCCATGGGAAAGTCTTTCATGACCTCAAGTCCCTGATTACCGCGCTGGAGGAGATGAATCTGACATTCATAAAAGGCCGCTAACCCAGTAGCAGGGCTTGCTTGCAATGATGGCAGTACGCCCAGCAAAACCTTGAGGGCCGGCACGACTGCCATCGCGGGTAAACCGTGCCCCCTGCGCCGTTGTGGCTCAGACGTAATACTCTCGACGTCACTCGGCGCTTTTTAAAACCTTCGCAATGCGCTGCTCCAGCAATTGGTACAGCGCACTGTCGGCCGGCCAGTTACGCATGAAGCGTGCGCGGTCTTTGGCAAATGCGTCAGCGAACGATGCCTGTGAGCCGTGCTGACACATCGCATCCAGGTCAATCAGCGCCCAGCGATCCTGCTGCCAGAACACGTTATGCCCCTTCAAGTCGCCATGACTGATTCGTTCTTCGATCAATTGCGCAAACAACTGATCCAGCGCCTGCAACTCCACATGCGGCACCTCCCCGGACTCAACATACGGCGCAAACCGCTCGATGATGTCAGGGCCGGGCAAGTACTCGGTAATCAGATAAGCCTTACGCCGCAGCCAGAAGAATCGCTGCTCCAGCACGGCCAAAGGTTTAGGCGTGGCGATCCCGAGGAATACCAGACGATTGCCCTCACGCCACGAATGCCAGGCGCGGCTCGGACGCCAGAAGCGTTTAAGCCAATGGGCGAAATTCTTGACGTTGTAGCGTTTGATCACCAGTGGCCGACCAGCTACCTCGACCTTCGCGACACTGGCCGCACCACCGGTCTTGTACAGATGCCCTTGATCGAGCAACGCGTCGGCCGCTTCCAGCACGGGATTCATCGCCGCCTCTTCTTCCCGGCGAATCGCGCGCAATTGGAAAGCACTGTCCTTGACGCTAAACAAGCTGCAATCGCGACCGACTTTGGTCAGAAAGTCTTTCAGGCGCCAGGCACGCACTTTGTCGATCTGCTTGTGCAACGCCTCCACCGGCAAGCCGTGCTCGCCATTGCTCAACAGGTAATAGACCAGCAGCTCTTCGATGAACGGCTCCAGCGACTTGGGCAACTGAGCGAAGAACACGCCAAGGTTTTCCAGCACCTTGTGCCGCGACAACGGCTTGCCCGCTTGCTCCACCCGAATGCCTGCACCGTCGATCAAGTACAGCTTGCCGCCCCGACGTAGCAGGTTGTCCAGGTGCAGGTCCTCCTGCCACAAGCCTTTGCCGTGCAACTGACCGATTGCCGACAACGCCTCGCCCAGCACGGCTTGTTGCTCATCCGACAGTGGTGGCAGGTTTTCCACATCAGCCCAGGCATCGCCCAGGCTTTGCGCGTTTTCCAGTAACTCGAACAGCAGCCAGCCACCCTCGCCTTCCTGCAGCCCATCGGCCAACAGTAGCGGCGTGGTCATGCCCTGCTCTGCGAGCAAACGCACACCGGCCAATTCACGTTGAAAGTGCCGTGGCGCCTTTTGCCCGACCAGCAATTTCGCCAACACCGGCCGACCGCGCCAGACACCCGCGCCCACATAACGCTGGCCCGGCAGCACACGCAGCAAACTGAGCAATTGCAGCTCAGCCGAGCCTGCGGCATCGGCCAAGGCGATATTCAGGGGTAACGTCGGCGTACGCCCGGCGTTTTTCAGTTCAGACAAACGCATCGGTGCCCTCTTCTTTCATGACTGCACAGCTTATCGGCTGCGCTTATGGCTGCCACGTTGCGCCAAGCGCTGCCACCACCCATCGACCGCAACGCTATTACTGGCGGCTTGCAGATAAGCACCCAGCAACTCGCGAATTTCCGCCTCGTTCCAGACCGGAGCCCGGCGCAGCAAAGGCTCCAGATCCTTGACCCGATCACGCTGACCGAACAGAGCCTTGCGGGTTTTCTCAAGATCGATCAACTGGGCCATGTAAGCGCCCGCCCGTGCATGCAGGAAAATATGCTTGGGGTAGAAACAGCCGTGGACCTGACCCGCCTGATGAAGGGTGCGGGCCAGTTCACCACACGCCTGCAAAATCGCCAGACGTTGAGTGGCTGAAAGCTCAGCCCATTGTTGCAACAACGTGTCCAGATCGGTCCAACCATCTAGCGCACGCGTCATCAGAATCGCGCGGCGCTCGCCGTCGACCTTCTTCTCACCGTAGAACACCGCGTGCAGCGCCGGTATTCCGAGCTTCTGGTACAGGCTGATGTTGCGAAACTCGCGGGAAAACGACGGCTCGCCCAGTGGATGATGCAAGGTATGGGTCAGATAATTGCTTTGGCGCTTGAGGTAATAGCCGCAGCCTTCAAGCTCCAGACGAAACACACTGCTCCAACCGCCGCGCCCGGTGTTGGGCTCATCGACTGCTTCAAGCTCAACGTCCCACAACGAATCGAAATCAGCCAGCCCGTGCCGCTCAAGTAATGCCCGGTCAGGTTCGGCAATGAAAACACTCATTCGCGGCCCTCGAAAAAGCTGACGATATGGCGGATGCGTTTTTTATCCGAGTTGTTCAAGCGTTCACGCCCGCGATATTGCAGGTAGAACCGCAGCCGCTGGGTCGCTGAAAGGTGATGTTTGGCGACCTTGTCCAGGCACGCCAGATCCTTGGTGATTCGATAACGCAACATGAAACTGACCCAAAATGCACCGTTGGGACAGTCAATGAAAAACAGCTTTGCCTGATCGTTGACCAACAAGTTGCGCCACTTCAGATCGTTATGCGTGAAGTGGTGATCATGCATCGTGCGGGTGTAACGGGCGACCTGGCGACTGATGCTGTCGACCCAGGCGCGATCGGTCAGACGCGGATCATGTTGCAACGCCAACGCCGACAAATCCTCGGTGCCAGGCAGCTCGCGGGTGATCAACGCGCCACGGGCATAGGCGGCGCCTTTGCGCTCCAGCCCCCAGGCCACGACCTCGGCCGTGGGAATCCCCCATTTAGCGAAACGCTTGAGGTTCTGCCATTCGGACTTCACCCGAGGGCGCCCCAGATAACGGCGCAAGCCTTTGCCGGCGCCGACGTAACGTTTGACGTAATAATTAACGCCTTCACGCTGCACACGAATCACTTCAGAAAGCGGGTCGCGTGTCAGCCGCTCGCCCTGCAAGGCGAATACCGCATCGAGGCTGCCAAAGTCGTGTGCCAATGAAGCGTAAGCCGGCTCAAGTTTCCAACCCGCCATCAGAGCGCATCCCCGTAACGCAATTTACGCTGGTATAGCTTTTCGGCGCGCGCCTCCAGCCAACTGAGCAGGGCAGATTCCTGCGCAATGATCTGGCGCAGCGGCTGTTGGAAATAGCCCTTGAGAAAGCGCAACTTGTCGCGGCGCGTCAGGCCAATATCCAGCGCCGAGAAATACAGCGCGGCCAAATCCTTGTTGCGCCAGCGCTGAGTAATCGCCGGACGCACCTGAGCACGGTGCAGGTCGATGACTGAAAGCTTGAAGTCGTTCGGCGTGATCGGCTTATCGGTGTGCAGCAGGAAATGGCAGATGTAACAGTCGCGATGGTTGACCCCGGCACGGTGCATGGTGCTGACCATGCGCGCGACTTCAGCGATGAAGGCGCGCTTGAGGCGTGGATCGGGCGGGGCATTGCGCCAGTTGATGCTGACGTCTTCCAGGCTTTCGGTCGGCGCCAGCTCTTCAGTAATGATGAAAGAGTGCTGGGCCGCAGGATTATTTCCACGCTCGCCATAGGCCACGGCGGTCATGGTCGCCACGCCCACTTCGTGCAGACGGTTGATCGCCTCCCACTCCTGGCCTGCTCCGAGCACCGGCAATTTGGCGGTCAGCAGGTTTTTCGCCACTTCGCCCCAACCGATGCCCCGGTGAATCTTGACGAAATAACCACGCCCGTCGACTTCGGTGCGCAGCGTGCGTCGGCCTTCGAGCTCGCGATAGACCTGCCCGTCCAGCGCTTCGACGGCCTCGAACGCATCACGCCCGGCCCAGAGGCTTTTGAACGGTTCATCGAGGATCAATTTCATCCGTGGTGCTCCGCCAGAATCACATCCGCAGCGTGCTGCGGCATGCTGTAAAGGTCGGCCGTGTCGGCAAATGCCAGACCGTTTCGGCCCCAGGTGCTGCGTGCCGCATTGTCTTTGAGCATGCGCGCCAGATAGTCGTTGAGCTGATGCTGCTCGAACGGCTCATCCAGCACCAGCCCACTGTCGGCCTCGGCAATGTAATGGGCGTACCCACACACCGCGCTGACCAGTACCGGCAGCCCGGCCACCAGCGCTTCGAGCAACACCGTGCCGGTGTTTTCGTTGTACGCCGGGTGAATCAACAGATCGGCACCGAGCAGAAAACGCGGGATGTCGCTACGGCCTTTCATAAAGGTCACGTGATCGCCCAATCCCAATGCCGTGCTTTGTAGGTGGAATACTTTGGGGTCGTCCTGGCCTATTACAAACAACCGGGTGCGTTTTTTAAGCTCCGAAGGCAGCGCGGCCAGCGCTTTGAGGCTGCGATCAACACCTTTGGTCTTGAAGCCTGAGCCGATTTGCACCAGCAACAGGTCACTGTCCGCCAGCTTGAATTCGCGACGGAACTCAGCGCGAATTTCAGCGGCGTTTTCAGGCGCACGACGGTCTTGGGAAATCCCCGGCGGCAATAGATGAAAGCGCGCAAGCGGCGTGTCGTAGTGCTTGATGAATAGCGGCTGCTGCACTTCGGAAATCATCAGCACTTCGGTTTTGGCGTCTTTGCCAAACACCGAGCGCTCATATTCGGCGAAGTGGCGATAACGCCCCCAATGCCTATACAGCGAGTGACGCAGGTTTTGCGCCTTGTCCTCAAAACAACCGTCGGCGGCGTAATAAACATCCAGGCCCGGCATTTTGTTGAAACCGATCAAGCGGTCCACTGGGCGCTTGGCGAGGTCTGCGTTCATCCAGTCGGTCAGTTTTTCGTTACGCCGGTGATTGAAGATCGCCTTGACCGGCGCCACCAAAACCTCGAAGCCAGGCGGCACGTCGCCTTCCCAGATCAGCGTGTAGACGCGGATCTTGTGACCGCGCTGCTGACACTCAAGGGCGATGCGCATGAAGTCACGCTGCAGGCCGCCAAACGGGAAGTATTTGTACAGCACGAATGCCAATTGCATCAGTCGTGTTCCTTTGCCAGCACCAGCGTGCCCAGTTGGCCCGCCACTCGCTCGGGGTTCAGGCGAGTGAAACACAGTGGCCACTCGCGTTCGAGATCGAACTGACGCTGATCCTCAAGCGTCGGTCGATACGTGCATTTTTTCTGCAAGCACGGCGCGCACGCCGGATAGTCGCTTGCCAGATGGACTTGCGACTTGCCATAGGCGCCGGTCAGGCCGGGGTTGGTCGGGCCGTACAGCGACAGCGTCGGCACGTCCAGCGCCGCCGCCAAATGGCCGAGCCCGGTGTCCACCGCAACGCAAGCCTGCGCGCCAGCCAGCACTTTGGCGACACCCGCCAGATTCAGTTTGGGCAGCACAATGGCATTATCCAGCCCCTCGGCGATGCGCTCGGCACGGGCTTTTTCCGCTGGGTTACCCCACGGCAGATGCACTTGCAGCCCCTGCCCAATCACGCGCTCGGCCAGTTGCCGCCAGTACAGTTCCGGCCAATGCTTGGTCGTCCACGTGGTGCCATGCAGAAACAGCACGAACGGCACACTGCTTGAAGCGCCCAGCAAGCGACTGCGGTCCAGACCGTAATCGCCCAGCCCCGCCGGGACTTCATAACCCAACGCCTGCGCGAACAACTGGCGCAAACGCTCAACCGCATGCTGCCCGCGCGCCACTGGATAGGCTCGATCATAAAAACGCGCTGCCAAGGGTTCGCGGGCCGAATGCTTATCCAGGCCCACAACCGGCGCTTTGACGTAGCGCGTCAGCCATGCGCTTTTCAGCAAACCCTGTGCATCGATCACCAGATCGTAATGCGTGTCGCGCAGGCGCTGCTTGAAGCGTCGCCACTCGCCGCTTTTGAGGGTTTGCCAGAGACTCTTGCGCCAGCGCCGAATCGCCACCGGGATTACATTCGAAACGGCCGGGTGCCAGGCGGGAATTTCGGCGAAACCCTCCTCCACCACCCAGTCAAACTGAATACCGGGTATCGCGCGCGCCGCGTCGGTCAACGCTGGCAGGGCATGAACCACGTCTCCAAGAGACGACGTTTTTATCAGCAATACCCGCAAGTCAGGCAACCTCGACCGGGGTGCCACCCAGGCGATTCAATGCCTGGACCACCCTAGCCGGCTCAAGCAGACGCAGGCAGTTGTAGTGACCGAAACGGCAAGTACGCTCGAAACACGGGCTGCACTCGATGCCCAACTGGACGATTTCCACGTGGTCGGCCAGCGGCGGCGTGAAACCCGGAGAAGTAGAGCCGTACACCGCGACCAATGGCCGATTCAACGCCGCAGCGACGTGCATCAGCCCGGAATCGTTGGACACCACCGAGTCAGCACAGGACAGCAGATCAATCGCCTCGGCCAATGAGGTATCGCCACTAAGGTTGACCGACTCTTCACGCAACCCCGGAATCAAACGCTCACGAATGCTTTCGCCCACCGGATGATCTTTTTTTGAACCGAACAGCCAGACTTGCCAGCCTTCACGAATCTTGGTTTCGGCGACTTTGGCGTAATGCTCGGCGGGCCAGCGTTTGGATTCGCCGAACTCAGCGCCTGGGCACAACGCCAACACAGGACGATCCAGTACCAGACCGAACTTGGCCAGTGCTACCTCGCGACTGGCGGTTTCGATTTGCAGGCTAGGTTTTGGATAGGGATGCGGCAACTCGGCGCCTTTGTCGAACGCCAGCGCCATGAAGCGCTCGATCATCAGCTGATAGCGTTGCTTGTCCAGCGTGCGCACATCGTTGAGCAGGCCATAGCGAAACTCGCCACGCCAGCCGGTGCGCTTGGGAATGCTGGCAAAAAACGGCACCAACGCCGATTTCAACGAGTTCGGCAGCACGATTGCCTGGTCGTATTGCCCCTTGAGGGATTTGCCAATGCGCCGGCGGGTCGCCAATTCCAGCGCACCATGGCCGAGCGGAAAGCTCAAGGCCGTGCGCACCTCGGGCATGCGCTCAAGGATCGGTCGGCTCCACTCTGGCGCCAGTACATCGATTTCGCATTGCGGGTGACGCTGTTTCAGGCACTGGAATAGCGTTTGCGCCATCACCATGTCACCGACCCAACTGGGCCCAACGATCAGAATTTTCATGCTCAATCCAAAAACGACCAGAAACGAGCAGGGAGGCTCATCAGGCTGCGTGACGCTTGCACACAACCTGACGCCTCCCTGTCATAGCTTTATATAAGTGCCCATCAAACGCCGGGCTCACCTGTAGGAGCGAATTGATTCGCGAAGGGCCAGCGCAGACGACAAATCACCAGCGGCTGGAACATCGCTTCGCAAATCAATTCGCGCCTACAGAGGGCAGTCACCGGTTGGATCAACTCAATCCCAACTCGCCCCAAATCCGCATCACTTCACGCCGTTCAACCTGAAACTGATCACCGCGCACCACACCTGCCTCATTCTGCAACGCCTGACGGTGAGCGGCTGAGCGGTAAGCCTTGTAGGCCTCACGCAACAAGCTGGCGTCGGCAGCAGGGATCAGGCCGACCTGTTCAAGGCCTTCGAGAATCCGGATGTTATCGGTGTAGCGCAGCAGCTCTGAATGCTTGCCAGACCACGCCAAGGCGGCGTATTGCACCATAAATTCAATATCGACGATACCACCGGCGTCCTGCTTGAGATCGAAGGGCGTGGTGGCTTCGAAGGCGTTCGCGCCTTTTCCGGCCGTGGTAATCCGGGTGCCAAGGTTGTCACGCATCTTGGCGCGCATTTCGCTGACCTCCTGGCGCAACACGGTCAGGTCGCGCTCGTGTGCCAGCACTGAGGCGCGCACGCCTTCAAAGCCGGCGCCGACATCGCGACTACCCACCAACACCCGAGCGCGGACCAACGCCTGATGCTCCCAGGTCCAGGCTTCGTTTTCCTGATAACGGGAAAACGCCCCCAGCGAACTGACCAGCAACCCTGAGGCGCCGGACGGGCGCAGGCGCATATCGACTTCATACAACTGGCCGGAGTTGGTCTGCGTGGTCAGCAAATGAATGATGCGCTGCCCCAAACGCGTAAAGAACTGCGCGCCATCGATAGGTTTCGGCCCATCGGTCTCAGCCTGCGGGTCGCCATCATGAATAAATACCAAATCCAGATCCGAACCATGCCCCAGTTCCAGGCCACCGACTTTCCCATAACCGACAATCACAAATCCCGGATCGCACAATGTGCCATCAGGACGCCGAGGTGCGCCGTGACGGGCAACGGTGTGCCGCCAGGCCAAGGCCAGCACTTGCTCAAGAATCGCCTCAGCCAGCCAGGTCAGGTAATCGCTGACCTTCATCAACGGTAGGCTGCCGGTGATTTCCGATGCAGCAACCCGCAAGCGGTGCGCCAGCTTGAAATGCCGCAGCGCCTCCATTTGCTGCTCAAGATCGTCCTCGGGAATTCGCGTTAGCCGTTCACGCAACTCAGCAGCCAGCTCAGGCGCATGGGGCGGGCTGAACAGTCGTTCTGCATTGAGCAGTTCATCGAGCAACAGAGGAAATTTCGCGATCTGCTCAGCAATCCAGGGACTGGCCGCGCACAAGGTCAGCAAGCGACGCAACGCACTGGGGTTCTCGGTGAGCAACACCAAATAGGCCGAGCGACGCGCAACCGCCTCCACCAAGGGCAGCACGCGCTCCAATACCAAATCAGGATTTTCATGCTCCACGGCTTGCGCCAGCAGACGCGGAATAAACGCATCAAGGCGCTCGCGCCCCAAACGCTGCATCGACCGCAGTTGAGAGCTATTACGCAGATCGGTCAGATGTTTGAGCGCCATCTTCGCGTCCACAAACCCGCCTTCCAATAACTGTCGGCAGGCGCTTTCTTCGTTTTGCGAGGCTTCCCACAAAGGTAGCCACTCTCCACCAACAGCGACATCGGTATCTGGCTGGCCTTGCTCCTCATCGGGATCGGCGATCACCTGACGGAAATGCCAATCCACACGCCCGCGCCAATACATCAACTTCTCGTGAAAACTCGACCAGTCAGGGAACCCCATCATGAACGCAATCCGCGCCTGATCCTGATCGCCATCGGGCAGCATCTGGGTCTGACGGTCGGCAATGGCCTGGATCGCGTGCTCGGTATAACGCAGGAACTCATAGCCCTCGCGCAGTTCCTCAATCACCGCGGATGGCAAGTAACCCTGCCCTTCCAGGGTGCGCAGCACTTTGAGCAGCGGACGCTGCTGCAAACTCAGGTCTCGCCCGCCGTGAATCAACTGGAACGCCTGAGCGATGAACTCCACCTCACGAATGCCACCCGACCCCAGCTTGATGTTCTCGGCCATGCCTTTGCGCCGGACTTCCTGCTGAATCAGTTGCTTCATGGTGCGCAGCGCTTCGATGGCCGAGAAGTCCAGATAACGGCGGTAGACGAAAGGACGCAACATCTCCTGCAGCACCTCGCCCTGACGCTGATCGCCGCCGACGACTCGCGCCTTGATCATGGCGTAACGCTCCCAGTCGCGGCCCTGATCCTGGTAATACTGCTCCAGCGCATTGAAGCTGAGCACCAGCGAGCCGGACGAACCATAAGGCCGCAGGCGCATGTCGACGCGAAACACAAATCCATCGACTGTCACAGGGTCCAACGCTTTGATCAGCCGCTGGCCTAGCCGAATGAAGAACTCCTGATTATCCAGCGGGCGCTTGACGCCTTGGGTTTCGCCACCTTCGGGGTAGGCAAAAATCAGGTCGATATCAGAGGACAGATTAAGTTCGACGGCCCCAAGCTTGCCCATACCGAGGATGACCATCGGCTGCGGTTCACCGCTGCGACCACCGATCGGCGTGCCAAATTGTTCGCAATGGCGCTCGTACAGCCACTGATAAGCCAGGTCGACGCTGCCGTCAGCCATGTCGGAAAGGTCGCGACAGGTCTCAATCAAGTCTGCCTGGCGGGTCAGGTCACGCCAGATAATTCGGACTTGCTGGCGCGTGCGTTGCCGACGTAGATTACGTCCAAGCTCCTCTTCGCTGGTGGCGGCGCGCACTGCAACGGCAAGTTGCTCACGCAGTTCGCCCGTGGCAAAACTGCGCTCCAGCTCGCCGGCGTCGGCAAGCTCGAACAGCATGTGCGGATCGCGTGCTATCTGCTGCGCAACGAAATCGCTGGCGGCACATACCCGATCAAACGCGCCAAGACGCGACGCGGGCCACGCATCGAAGGCGGCCTCCAGCCCGTTGGGCAGCGAAGCGAGCGATGCACGAAACGATTGTTGCGCGCGAGTGACCAACGGCAGAAGGATGGCCGGCAGTTCAGCCAGCAAAGGTAGGCTCATGGTCTATCCTGATCGGCGTTCAAAACACTCCCCCGCAGTGAAAACAAGAAACACGTCACGGGAGGACTGTCGAACAAAGGTTAAAAATTGCCGGCGATCTTTGTTTGTTGGTAGCCAGCTAAGCTTTTCAAGGTGACCCGTTAGTTTCCAACCAAATTTAACGATTAATCTCACTACGCCACATGAGCTGAAAGCTCGTAAAACTGTAGTTTTACTACTGTATATACAAGTCGAAAAGCTGAAATGGCCAACGATTTGTAGTAAAACTACACGACCGGGTACAACTCCGGTCATCCAAGAATTTACGTCGTCTGCCCACAAGGCCAGTCGCAACAAACTCAGGCAACCGATTCTGGAAGCCTTTCCGCCCTGGAGCAAGCCATGCAAGACCTCGATCCCGTCGAAACCCAGGAATGGCTGGACGCCCTGGAATCGGTTCTCGACAAAGAAGGCGAAGACCGTGCTCATTATTTGATGACCCGTATGGGTGAGCTGGCCACACGAAGTGGTTCGCAGCTGCCTTACGCCATCACTACGCCATACCGCAATACCATCCCCGTTACCCACGAAGCACGCATGCCTGGCGACCTGTTCATGGAACGCCGCATTCGCTCGCTGGTACGCTGGAACGCGTTGGCCATGGTTGTCAAAACCAACCTCAATGACCCGGATCTGGGCGGACACATTTCCAGCTTCGCTTCCAGTGCGACGCTGTACGACATTGGCTTCAACTACTTCTTCCAGGCCCCGACCGACGAACACGGCGGCGACCTGATCTACTTCCAGGGTCACGCATCGCCAGGCGTCTACGCCCGTGCGTACATGGAAGGCCGGATCACCGAAGAGCAAATGAACAACTTCCGTCAGGAAGTCGACGGCAAAGGCCTGTCTTCTTACCCACACCCGTGGTTGATGAAAGATTTCTGGCAGTTCCCAACCGTTTCCATGGGTCTGGGTCCGATCCAGGCGATCTACCAGGCGCGCTTCATGAAGTACCTGGAACATCGCGGCTACATCCCGGAAGGCAAGCAAAAAGTCTGGTGTTTCCTGGGCGACGGCGAAACCGACGAACCAGAATCGCTGGGAGCCATCTCCCTGGCCGGTCGTGAAAACCTCGACAACCTGATTTTCGTGGTCAACTGCAACCTGCAACGTCTCGACGGTCCGGTTCGCGGCAACGGCAAGATCATCCAGGAACTCGAAGGCGTGTTCCGTGGCGCTCAGTGGAACGTGACCAAAGTCGTCTGGGGGCGTTTCTGGGACCCACTGCTGGCCAAAGACGTCGATGGCATCCTGCAACGCCGGATGGACGAAGTGGTCGACGGCGAATACCAGAACTACAAAGCCAAAGACGGCGCGTTCGTACGTGAGCACTTCTTCAACTCGCCAGAACTCAAGGCCATGGTCGCAGACCTGTCCGATGACGAAATCTGGAAGCTCAACCGTGGCGGTCATGACCCGTACAAGATGTACGCGGCATACCACCAGGCGGTTAACCACAAAGGTCAGCCGACCGTGATCCTGGCCAAGACCATCAAAGGTTATGGCACCGGCGCCGGTGAAGCGAAAAACACCGCGCACAACACCAAGAAAGTCGACGTCGATAGCCTGAAAAGCTTCCGTGACCGCTTTGATATTCCGGTCAAGGACGAGCAACTGGACACCCTGCCGTTCTTCAAACCCGAAGAAGGCAGCGCCGAAGCCCGCTATCTGAGCGAGCGTCGCGCCGCACTGGGCGGCTTCGTGCCGCAGCGTCGCGCCAAAAGCTTCACCCTGCCGACCCCGCCACTGGAAACCCTCAAGGCCATCCTCGATGGTTCCGGCGATCGCGAAATCTCCACCACCATGGCGTTCGTGCGCATCCTCGCGCAGTTGGTCAAGGACAAGGAAGTCGGCCAGCGCATCGTGCCGATCATCCCCGACGAAGCCCGTACCTTCGGTATGGAAGGCATGTTCCGCCAGTTGGGCATTTACTCAGCCGTCGGCCAGCTCTACGAGCCAGTCGATAAAGAGCAAGTGATGTTCTACCGCGAGGACAAGAAAGGTCAGATCCTCGAGGAAGGCATCAACGAAGCAGGCGCCATGTCGTCCTTCATTGCTGCCGGTACGTCCTACAGCACCCATAACCAACCGATGATTCCGTTTTACATCTTCTACTCGATGTTCGGTTTCCAGCGTATCGGTGACTTGGCCTGGGCCGCTGGCGACAGCCGCACCCGTGGCTTCCTGGTCGGCGGCACCGCCGGTCGTACCACGCTCAACGGTGAAGGCCTGCAGCACGAAGATGGACACAGCCATATCCTGGCCTCGACCATCCCGAACTGCCGCACTTTCGACCCGACTTACGGTTACGAACTGGCGGTGATCATCCGCGAAGGCATGCGCCTGATGTTCGAAGAACAGCAGGACGTTTTCTACTACCTGACCGTGATGAACGAATCCTACGTCCAACCGGCCATGCCGGCCGGTGTCGAGGAAGGTATCGTCAAGGGCATGTACCTGCTCGAAGAAGACACCCGCGAAGCCGCGCACCACGTGCAGCTCCTGGGATCGGGCACCATCCTGCGCGAAGTGCGCGAGGCGGCGAAGATCCTGCGTGAAGAGTTCAACATCGGCGCGGACGTCTGGAGCGTCACCAGCTTCAACGAATTGCGTCGCGATGGCTTGGCCGTCGAGCGCAGCAACCGCATGAAGCCAGGCCAAAAGCCCAAGCTGAGCTACGTTGAAGAGTGTCTCAATGGCCGTAAAGGCCCGGTGATCGCTTCGACCGACTACATGAAACTGTTCGCTGACCAGATTCGTCAGTGGGTTCCGACCAAGGAATATAAAGTGCTGGGCACTGACGGCTTCGGTCGCAGCGACAGCCGCAAGAAGCTGCGTCACTTCTTTGAAGTCGACCGTCACTTCGTGGTGCTGGCAGCGCTGGAAGCCTTGGCCGATCGCGGCGATATCGAACCTAAAGTGGTGGCTGAAGCCATCGTCAAGTTCGGTATCGACCCTGAAAAACGCAACCCACTGGACTGTTAAGAGTCTGCTTCAAGATCGCATACAGCGCTGACTGATTGCGCGAAACAGCCGAGGATGCGGAATTTACATCGGTAAATGAGCATCCGACGCTGTTTTCGCTGCAACTGAAGTCGGCGCAATCGAGAAAGAACAGGTTCTCCGAAGGAGAGACATTGTGAGTGAGCTAATTCGCGTACCCGACATCGGCAACGGTGAAGGTGAAGTCATTGAGTTGATGGTCAAGGAAGGCGATCGCATCGAGGCCGACCAGAGCATCCTGACGCTGGAATCCGACAAGGCGAGCATGGAAATCCCGGCTCCCAAGGCTGGCGTCATCAAAAGCCTTAAGGTCAAATTGGGCGACCGCCTGAAAGAAGGCGACGCGCTGTTTGATCTGGAAGTCGAAGGCGAAGCTGCAGCCGCCGCTACTCCCGCTGCTGCCGCGCCCGCCGCCGCTGAAAAGCCAGCCGTTGAAGCCGCGCCTGCTCCAACCGCCGCTTCAACGGCTGCTGGCGCCGAAAGTGTTCAGGACATTCACGTCCCTGACATCGGTTCGTCGGGCAAAGCCAAGATCATCGAACTGATGGTCAAGGTGGGCGACAGCATCGTAGCTGATCAATCCTTGATCACTCTCGAATCCGATAAAGCCAGCATGGAAATCCCTTCGCCTGCCGCAGGCGTCGTCGAAAGCATCAGCGTCAAGCTCGAAGACGAAGTCGGCACGGGTGACTTGATCCTGAAATTGAAAGTAACGGGGGCTGCGCCTGCCGCCGCGCCAGCACAAGCTGCTTCACCGGCTCCAGCGAAATCCGAAGCGCCTGCCGTTGCCGCTGCGCCGGCTCCGAAAGCTGAAGCTGCTCCGACTGCTGCACCTGCTGCAAGCAGCGGTGCCAAGGTTCATGCCGGCCCGGCGGTTC
Organism: Pseudomonas sp.; assembly: GCF_036404235.1. GTDB lineage: Bacteria > Pseudomonadota > Gammaproteobacteria > Pseudomonadales > Pseudomonadaceae > Aquipseudomonas. Next base: position 1,098 of record NZ_DASWOT010000134.1, on the reverse strand, counting down.
GTCAGTTGGCCCGCGAGTTCGGCGTTGAGCTAAGCGCCGTCGCAGCCACCGGCCCACACGGCCGCGTGCTGAAAGAAGACGTGCAGGTTTACGTCAAAAACATGATGCAGAAGGCCAAGGACGCTCCAGCAGGCGGCGCAAGCGGCGGCATGGGTATCCAGCCAATTCCGGAAGTCGATTTCAGCCGTTTCGGCGAAATCGAAGAAGTGCCGATGACTCGCCTGATGCAACTGGGCGCGACCGGTCTGCACCGCAGCTGGTTGAACATTCCGCACGTTACCCAATTCGACCAGGCCGACATCACTGATCTGGAAGCTTTCCGCGTGGCACAGAAAGCTGTGGCCGAGAAAGCTGGCGTCAAGCTGACCATCCTGCCGCTGCTGCTCAAATCCTGCGCCTTCCTGCTCAAGGAGCTGCCAGACTTCAACGCCTCGTTGGCGCCAAGCGGCAAAGCGATCATCCGCAAGAAGTACGTGAACATCGGCTTTGCCGTGGACACCCCGGACGGTCTCCTGGTCCCTGTGATCAAGGACGTCGACAAGAAGAGCTTGCTGGAGCTCGCTGCCGAAGCCGCTGTACTGGCCGAGAAAGCGCGCAGCAAGAAGCTGTCGGCGAACGAAATGCAGGGCGCTTGCTTCACCATCTCAAGCCTGGGGCACATTGGCGGCACCGGTTTCACGCCAATCGTCAACGCACCGGAAGTGGCGATCCTGGGTGTGTCCAAGGCAACCATCCAGCCGGTCTGGGATGGCAAAGCGTTCCAGCCAAAACTGATGCTGCCACTGTCGCTGTCCTACGATCACCGCGTGATCAACGGCGCTGCTGCCGCTCGCTTCACCAAGCGTTTGAGCGATCTGCTGGCCGACATTCGTACGATCTTGCTGTAAGGGCGTAAAGGGGACTGATCTTATTTACAGCGCTCCACCGTAAATAAATCTGTCCCCTTTAAATACCGAGTGTCCCGTCCTGAATAAGGTTTACACCTTCTGATCTATTTTCAGGAGGGCGTAATGGAATCAGCAAAAAGGCGTAGTCAGCGAGACTACACGCTGACTTTTAAATTGTCGGTCGTCGACCAAGTCGAAAAAGGCGAGCTGA
>NZ_DASWOT010000133.1:0-17712 GCF_036404235.1 Pseudomonas sp. | reverse complement strand
ATCAGGCATAGAAGGGTTTGCGTCCCCTTCGTCTAGTGGCCTAGGACACCGCCCTTTCACGGCGGTAACAGGGGTTCGAGTCCCCTAGGGGACGCCAGTTTTACCGAGTGAAACGTTAGTTGATCTCCGCCGAGAGGCGTAAATTCGGGGCTATAGCTCAGCTGGGAGAGCGCCTGCATGGCATGCAGGAGGTCAGCGGTTCGATCCCGCTTAGCTCCACCAAATTTGTCAGGATTCGTCAGGTTGTAAAGACGAATTTGCTCGAAGGTTTTGCGTCCCCTTCGTCTAGTGGCCTAGGACACCGCCCTTTCACGGCGGTAACAGGGGTTCGAGTCCCCTAGGGGACGCCACGATTTCTCGCTCTGCGAGACCAAGGGTCATTCGATTATTGAATGGCCCTTTTGTTTTTTTGGGGTTTCGGTTTTCTCCTTCTTTTTCCTGCTGGTGCGGCGCAACAAGCTCGCTGCATTCCTGGCCCTCGCCAACCCACATTCTGGCGCGCGTACAAACGACAGAAAAGCTCAAGCTTGCGAGCTAGCGAGCGTAGCCTGATAACGTACTGGCAGACCATCGCCGTGATGGTCCGTGCGCCGCTAAGTTGGCGGTTGTTTAAGCTGTCCGACATCCTGCGTCTATCGGTGGTGGCTTTTCGTTACACTGCTTGCGACACGAATTCATGAGGGCAGGAGTGGGCATGGTCTGGGATCTGGCAACGCCATTCGTCATCGATCTGAATGTGGTCGAGGACGATATCGATGGATTGGGGCACGCCAACAATGCGGTGTATGTGACCTGGCTTGAGCGCTGTGCCTGGCGCCACTCGCAGCAGTTGGGCCTGGACTTGACTGAATATCGTCGTCTTGATCGGGCGATGGTGGTGGTCAGGCACGAAATCGACTACCTCGCCAGCGCGTATCAGGACGACGAACTGCAACTGGCAACCTGGATTGTCGACTGGGACCAGCGCTTGAAAATGACTCGACGCTTTCAGCTCAAGCGCCCCAGCGATGGAATCACGCTGTTGCGAGCACACACCACGTTTGTCTGCATCGAGCTGTCCAGCGGTAAACCCAAGCGTATGCCCGCCGAGTTCCTCGAAGGCTACGGATCAGCACTGATAACGGTTACATCTTAATGAGCAGCTCGGCGAGCCCGTTCCCAAGTGGGCCGCAGCCCCGTAAACTGCCAGACTTTTTTCGAGTGTGATCCATGCAAATTGCCCTGGCGCCCATGGAAGGCCTGGTCGATGACATCCTTCGCGACGTACTGACTCAGGTCGGCGGCATAGATTGGTGCGTGACCGAGTTCATCCGAGTGACCGAGCGTTTGCTGCCGGCTCACTACTTCCACACGTTTGCCTCCGAGTTACTGACCGACGCCAAGACCCGCGCTGGCGTGCCTTTGCGGGTGCAGTTGCTAGGTTGCGACCCGGTCTGCCTGGCAGAAAACGCTGCATACGCTGCCGAGTTGGGCGCGCCGGTCATCGACTTGAATTTTGGCTGTCCGGCAAAAACGGTCAATCGCTCCCGTGGCGGCGCCGTATTGCTCAAAGAGCCTGAACTGCTGCACGACATCATCAGCCAAGTGCGCCGCGCCGTTCCTGCGCACATTCCGGTTACGGCGAAAATGCGGCTGGGCTTCGACAATACCGATCCTGCTCTTGATTGTGCCCGCGCCCTTGAGGCGGGAGGCGCCGAGCACATCGTCGTGCATGCACGAACCAAGGTGGATGGCTACAAGCCGCCTGCGCATTGGGAGTGGATCGGCAGGATTCAGGATGTGGTGAAGATCCCGATCATTGCCAATGGCGAAATCTGGACAGTCGATGACTGGCGGCGCTGCCGCGAAATCTGTGGTGCGCGTGACATCATGATCGGGCGAGGGCTGGTGGCGCGGCCGGATCTGGCGCGGCAAATCGCAGCTGCGGAGGCGGGCAGGGAGGTGGTCGAAATGACCTGGGCAGAACTGCAACCGCTGCTGCGTGAGTTCTGGCGGCAGGCGGTAGGCAAGATGACCCGTGTGCAGGCGCCAGGCCGCTTGAAGCAATGGGTGGTGCTGTTGACCAAAAGCTACCCCGAAGCGACGGTGCTGTTCGATGCCCTGCGTCGCGAAACCGACTGCGAGCGCATCGGACAGATGCTCGGTGGCAGTCAGACACAGGCGGCTTGAACGGACGAAATTTTTTTAAAGCGACTCTTGAAACACAAGTGACAGTCCTTATTTTGGGATTACGCGATGCCGGATTCGGGTCGCGCAGACACACCACTTGCTGATTTATCAGGAGAGATTCAAATGACAACTGCATTTTCCCTGGCTCCATTGTTCCGTCATTCCGTTGGTTTCGACCGCTTCAACGACTTGTTTGAATCGGCCGCACGCAACGATTCGGCGAGCACCTATCCTCCCTACAACGTCGAGAAACACGCAGATGACCAATACCGCATTGTCATCGCGGCTGCGGGTTTCCAGGAAGAAGACCTGGAATTGCAGGTCGAGAATGGCGTGCTCACGGTCACTGGTGGCAAGCGCGAGAATACCGCTGAAGGCGTAACCTTCCTGCATCAGGGCATCGCCCAGCGCGCGTTCAAGCTGTCGTTCCGCCTTGCCGACCATATAGAGGTCAAAAATGCCGAGTTGGCCAACGGTCTGTTGAACATCGACCTGTTGCGTCTGGTGCCCGAAGAGGCCAAACCAAAGCGCATTCAGATCAATGGTCAGAAAACCCTGACCCACTGAGTCGTAGCGGTAGTATCAAGAAAGGCGCCTGAACGGGCGCCTTTCTTATGTATACACATTTATTGTCCGGTTTTATTCAGCCAGAAACGCCAATGGTTCAGGTTTCTCGACGCCCGCTATTCGAGAATCTGTCGGTGTCTCATCGGTTCACAACGTCAAGCTTCGACCTGTGCGTCCAATAACGCCATAAACGCCCGGGCGGCGTTCGACAGCGTGCGCTCGGTGTGAACGATGTAGCCCAGCTGGCGATTGAGCTGTATGCCTGGCAATGGAATGCGCGCAACTTGTTCATCGAGCATGGTTCTGGGTAATACGCTCCAGGCCAGGCCGATGGACACCATCATCTTGATCGTCTCCATGTAGTTGGTACTCATGGCGATGTTCGGCTTGACCCCTTGTGCTTCGCACAACCCGCTGACGATGTGATGGGTAAAGGTATTGCCGCCAGGGAACACCGCTGGATAGGCGGCGATGTCGGCCAGAGTGACCTCACCGCTGTTGGCCAGCGGGTGCTCGGGGGCGGCGACGAAATCCAGTGGGTCATCCCACACCGGCACGGCTTTGACCAGGGCATGAGGTTGTGGGGCAAGGGTAATAACGGCGAGTTCTGCACGCCCGTGGAGGATTTCCTCGTAGGCCACTTCCGAATCGAGGAACTGAATATCCAGCGCGACGTTGGGATAACGTCGGGTGAACTCACGTAATAAAGGAGGCAAGCGGTGCAGGCCGATGTGATGGCTGGTTGCCAGTGTCAGGCGTCCGCTGACCTCGCCGGTCAAGTTGGTCAGGGCGCGGCGGGTGTCGTCCAGCACGTTCAAAATCTGATACGCGCGTGGCAACAACGCCCGCCCAGCCTCGGTCAGACCGACTTCACGGCCAAGCCGGTCAAACAATCTGACCTTCAGTTGCTGTTCGAGTCCGGCAATGCGTTTGCTCACCGCCGGTTGTGTCAGGTGCAGCCGTTCAGCCGCCGCAGAAAAACTGCCGGTCTCGGCGATTGCAATAAAGGCATTAAGGTTGGCCAGATCCATGCTCGAATTCCAGTTGGTTATGCAAAGCATAAAAAATATGAATTTGAGTTATTTAAGCATATTCCATAGCATCACCCTTACAAGCCAAGGGTTATTGCCTGTCGATGACCGCGGCATAGAAACAAGCTGATGAGGAAACCGTCTGATGGCCGGCAAAACGCTTTACGACAAGCTCTGGGATTCGCATTTGGTCAAGCAGCGCGACGATGGTTCGGCGCTGCTTTATATCGATCGTCACATCATCCACGAAGTGACCTCTCCGCAAGCCTTCGAGGGCCTGCGTCTGGCTGGGCGCAAGCCTTGGCGCATCGACGCCAACATCGCGACTGCCGACCATAATGTGCCCACTACCCCTGAGCGTAAGGACGGCGTAGATGCCATCGTCGATCTGGTGTCGCGTTTGCAGGTCAAGACCCTGGACGACAACTGCGACGAATACGGCATCACCGAATTCAAGATGAACGACGTGCGTCAAGGCATCGTTCACGTGATCGGCCCGGAGCAGGGCGCGACCTTGCCCGGCATGACCGTGGTCTGCGGCGACTCGCACACCTCGACTCACGGTGCGTTTGGCGCTCTGGCCCATGGTATCGGCACTTCTGAGGTTGAGCATGTGCTCGCCACGCAGTGCCTGGTCGCCAAAAAAATGAAAAACATGCTGGTGCGCGTTGAAGGCAAATTGCCGTTTGGTGTCACCGCCAAAGACATCGTGCTGGCAATCATCGGCAAGATCGGTACCGCAGGCGGCAATGGTCACGCGATTGAATTCGCCGGTAGCGCGATTCGTGACCTGTCGGTCGAAGGCCGCATGACCATCTGCAACATGTCCATCGAAGGTGGCGCTCGTGTGGGCCTGGTCGCCACAGACGAAAAAACCATCGCTTACGTCAAGGGCCGTCCGTTTGCACCGAAGGGCGATCAATGGGACATGGCCGTCGAGGCCTGGAAAGATCTGGTCTCTGACGACGATGCGGTGTTCGACAAGGTGGTTGAGCTTGATGCCGCGCAGATCAAGCCACAAGTCAGTTGGGGCACCTCACCGGAAATGGTCCTGGCTGTTGATCAGAATGTTCCTGACCCTGAGAAAGAACCTGACCTGGTCAAGCGTGATTCCATCGAGCGGGCCCTGAAGTACATGGGGCTCAAAGCCAATCAGGCAATCACTGATATCCAACTGGACCGTGTGTTCATTGGGTCCTGCACCAACTCGCGGATTGAAGACCTGCGCGCCGCCGCAGACATCGCCAAGGGTCGCAAGGTGGCTTCGACCATCAAGCAAGCCATTGTGGTGCCGGGGTCGGGTCTGGTGAAAGCACAGGCGGAGAAAGAAGGTTTGGACAAAATCTTCATTGACGCCGGTTTCGAATGGCGCGAGCCGGGTTGCTCGATGTGTCTGGCGATGAACCCCGACCGTTTGGAAAGCGGTGAGCATTGTGCGTCCACGTCCAACCGCAATTTCGAAGGCCGTCAGGGCGCCGGTGGCCGTACTCACCTGGTCAGCCCGGCGATGGCGGCAGCTGCCGCGGTTAATGGTCGTTTCGTCGACGTTCGCAGCATGAGCCAGCAATAAGGAGCCCAACATGAAAGCCTTTACTCAACACACCGGCATGGTTGCTCCTCTGGATCGCGCCAACGTCGACACCGACCAGATCATCCCCAAGCAGTTTCTCAAATCGATCAAGCGTACGGGGTTCGGCCCCAATCTGTTCGATGAATGGCGTTATCTGGATGTGGGGCAACCGTATCAGGACAACTCCAGGCGTCCGCTGAACCCTGACTTCGTGCTCAACAATGCGCGCTATCAAGGCGCCAGTGTGTTGCTGGCCCGTGAAAACTTCGGTTGCGGCTCTAGCCGCGAGCATGCACCTTGGGCGCTGGAGGAGTATGGTTTCCGTGCAATCATCGCGCCGAGCTATGCTGATATTTTTTTCAACAACAGTTTCAAAAATGGTTTGCTGCCGATCATTCTGAACGAAGCTGATGTTGACGAGTTGTTCAAGCAGGTCGAAGCGACACCGGGATACCAACTGAATGTTGATCTGGCATCGCAGACCGTGACCCGTCCAGACGGTAAGGTTCTGAGTTTTGAGATCGACGCGTTTCGCAAGCATTGTCTGTTGAACGGCCTTGACGACATCGGCCTGACGCTGGTGGACGGCGATGCGATTGCGACGTTCGAAAGCAAACACCGTGCGAGCCAGCCGTGGTTGTTCAGGTAAACGGGTATGCCTTGATGCGTTCTGTAGGAGCCAACTTGTTGGCGAGGCGTCAGGGTGGCGTGTCAGATCTAGCGCCTCGCGAATAAATTCGCTCCTACAGATCAGAATATTCGCAGATTTTATCAGCGCTCTTGCTAGCGCCGCACTCATTTCAACGAGGACATTATGAGCAAGCAGATTCTGATTCTTCCAGGTGATGGCATTGGTCCGGAAATCATGGCCGAAGCGGTCAAGGTGCTGGAGCAGGCCAATGACAAGTACTCATTGGGGTTCGAATTAACCCACGACCTGATCGGCGGCGCGGCAATCGACAAGCATGGCGTTCCGCTGGCTGACGAGACGCTGGAGCGTGCGCGCAAGGCTGACGCCGTATTGCTTGGCGCAGTCGGCGGGCCTAAGTGGGATGCCATCGAGCGTGATATCCGCCCTGAACGGGGCCTGTTGAAGATTCGCTCGCAACTGGGCCTGTTCGCCAACCTGCGCCCGGCCATCCTTTATCCGCAACTGGCCGACGCGTCGAGTCTGAAGCCGGAAATCGTTTCCGGTCTGGACATCCTGATCGTGCGCGAACTGACCGGCGGCATCTATTTTGGCTCGCCACGCGGCACCGGCGAATTGGAGAATGGTGAGCGTCAGGCCTATGACACGCTGCCGTACAGCGAAAGCGAAATCCGCCGTATTGCCCTTGTCGGTTTCGACATGGCGCGGGTGCGTGGCAAGAAGTTGTGCTCAGTGGACAAGGCCAATGTCCTGGCCTCCAGCCAACTGTGGCGTGAAGTGGTCGAGGAAGTGGCCAAGGATTACCCGGACGTCGAACTGAGCCACATGTACGTCGATAATGCCGCCATGCAATTGGTGCGTGCGCCGAAGCAATTTGACGTGATCGTCACTGACAACCTGTTCGGTGACATTCTCTCCGACGAAGCGTCGATGCTCACGGGTTCCATCGGCATGCTGCCCTCGGCGTCACTGGATGCATACAACAAGGGCATGTACGAGCCTTGTCACGGTTCGGCGCCAGACATCGCCGGCAAAGGCGTGGCCAACCCGTTGGCGACCATTCTTTCGGTGTCGATGATGTTGCGTTACAGCTTTAACCAGTTGGCCGCCGCCGATGCGATCGAGAAGGCTGTCAGCCTGGTGCTGGACCAAGGTTTGCGCACTGGCGACATCTGGTCCATCGGTAATGCTCAAGTCGGTACGCAGGAAATGGGTGATGCCGTAGTCGCCGCGCTGCGCAATCTGTAATATCCCGGGCCCACTACCACGAGATCGAGTCGAGGCGGCGGAGCACAAGCGCATTTCGATTCGCTCCGTAAGGGGCCCCACTTTTAGTTAAGGTGTAGTTGCGATGAAACGTGTAGGTCTGGTCGGTTGGCGCGGTATGGTTGGTTCCGTGCTCATGCAGCGGATGCTGGAAGAGCAGGATTTCGATCTGATCGAGCCGGTTTTTTTCACCACGTCCAACGTCGGTGGACAAGGTCCATCGGTGGGCAAGGACATTGCACCGCTCAAGGATGCATACAGCATCGACGATCTCAAGACCCTCGACGTGGTGCTGACCTGCCAGGGCGGCGACTACACTAATGAGGTGTTCCCGAAGCTGCGTGAAGCCGGCTGGCAGGGTTATTGGATCGATGCGGCCTCATCGCTGCGTATGCACGACGATGCAGTGATCATCCTTGATCCGGTAAACCGCAAGGTCATCGACCAGCAACTGGACGCCGGCACCAAAAACTACATCGGTGGCAACTGCACGGTAAGCCTGATGCTGATGGGGTTGGGCGGTTTGTTCGAGGCCGGTCTGGTCGAGTGGATGAACGTCATGACCTACCAGGCAGCCTCCGGTGCCGGCGCGCAGAACATGCGTGAGCTGATCAAGCAGATGGGTGCGATCAACGCATCGGTTGCCGATGAGCTGGCAAATCCTGCCAGCGCGATTCTGGACATCGATCGCAAAGTGGCCGAAGCCATGCGCAGTGAAGCGTTCCCCACCGAGAACTTCGGCGTGCCACTGGCTGGCAGCCTGATCCCATGGATCGACAAAGAGTTGCCAAACGGCCAGAGCCGTGAAGAGTGGAAAGGCCAGGCCGAGACCAACAAGATCCTCGGCCGCTTCAAGAGCCCGATTCCGGTGGACGGTATCTGCGTGCGCATTGGCGCCATGCGTTGCCACAGCCAGGCGCTGACGATCAAGCTCAACAAAGACGTACCGATTGCCGATATCGAAGGCATGATCAGCCAGCACAACCCGTGGGTGAAACTGGTGCCTAATACCCGTGAAGCGAGCATTCAGGAGCTGAGCCCGACGTCAGTGACCGGTACGCTGAACGTTCCGGTGGGGCGTCTGCGCAAGTTGAATATGGGTTCGCAATACCTGGGCGCATTTACCGTTGGTGACCAACTGCTGTGGGGCGCGGCCGAACCGCTGCGTCGCATGCTGCGTATCCTGCTGGAACGCTGATGCAGCGCTGATACCGGACATCGAAAACCGCCTTCAATGGCGGTTTTTTATGCATGAAACAATTGATCAGATCGAACGACTGGCGTCTGGCCCCTGACGCCGGTCGACAATTTTACCGGCCTTCCAGCGCTTACCGAGCAGCACGCCTTGCGCCTCGACATACCGATAGGTCAGCATCGACACCACTACAACGGTGACGATCAGGAACACCATGATCAGGTTGTCATTGATGCCCGTGCCAGTGCTCACGTAACGCACCATCGTCCCCGCCGCGTCCCCAGGTAGGTCGGCAAACAGTGTTGTGCCGGTGCGCTTGGCGATGATTTGCAAGGCGGTGCCGACTGCGAATATCACCGCAGCGTGGGTCATATAAATCGACAACCACAGCTTGCCCAGCCACCTGAATGGCCGCAGCCGCAGTAGCTGCGAGACCACTCCCGCTTCAAACGCGAATATCAGGACCGCCACGCAGAACAGCAGCGCCAGTTCGAGCGTCAACGGTTTTTCGCCCTCGGTCATGATCACGTAGATCAGCGCGAGGATGGCAATTTCGAGCACGCTGGCGAGCAAGCGTCCCGGCGCGAAGTCGTGTAATCGAAGATAAACGCGATAGGTAAGGGCTCCGCCGAAGAAAGCAGCCGCGCCCCATTGCAGGTTAGGCGTGAGCAACGGTGTTTCCACAAACAGTGCCACAAACGACAAAACTGCCAGCAGGGTCAGGATTTTGCGAGCCAGAGCGGGTACCAGGAAAACGATCAGCGCGAACAGCAAGGCCAGGTAGTACTGAACACTGACCGCCCACGATGGATAGTTGAACGACAGGGCGTTGAACCCTGGCCACCAGGCCTGGATCAGTAGCAGATTGGGCAGGATTTCTGCTGGCGCCCGGTCGCCGCTGAAGGCCGCGCTGTTGAGCGACATGCCGTAGCGTTCGAGTACCAGCTTGGCGCATTCAAAACCGATAAACACGACCAGCATGAACACGTGCAGTGGATAAACCCTGCACGTTTGGGTGATGACGAAGTCACGCAGTTGGCGTGGCGTTGCGAGGTGATTCATGTAGTGGCGATAGATCAGGAAGCCACTGATGGCAAAAAACAGCTCGACGAAGTAGCTGGCGTTCCTGAACAGCGCCAGTTCCGTGAAGCTGCGTTCGATGTGTGAATGGTGAACGATAAGTGTCAGCGCACAGAGCCCACACAGGCTGTCGAACACGGGAAATCTCTTCATCTTACGGGTCCTTTTGCAGATGGAGTCCAGCCGATTGCACAGCACGACGGTTCGTGGCGACCGGACAGGCCATCACGAGCGGCAGGGAACATAGAGTGAGGGAAACAACGCAATGGTTACCACCTTCCGTGCTGAGGACGGATGGCGATGGTGGCGCGTTGGTGCTGCAGATTATGCCGCAGCCCAGGAGAAACATTTGCTTGATCTGACGATCAGTCAGTTCTTTTTTAATCCCAATATATGAGATTTAAAGTTATATATTGAGATTTATCTTTGCTCAGGTTTATAGTCGTCTCGCACTCACTCATCAATAACAATCAGGTGAAGCAATGCAGGCGCAATTGATCGCGCTCGATTGGGGAACAACCTCCCTTCGTGCTTATCGGCTTGGCGAGCGAGGCCGAGTTCTGGAACAACGCGCATTGAGCGCCGGTATCATGCAGCTACCGTCAACCCCCCGCCTGATTGCGGGTGCCCTGTGCAGTGATGGGTTTGAGCTGGCTTTCGATCTGGCCTGTGGCGACTGGCTCGATGCCCGGCCGGATCTTCCGGTGATCGCCTGCGGCATGGTCGGCAGTGCGCAAGGCTGGCGTGAAGCAGCGTATCGCGAGACCCCTGCCGATGTGTCCGCACTCAGTTGCGCCCTGGTCACGGTGCGCAGCGTGCGTGGGGTGGATGTACACATCATCCCCGGCGTGCTGCAACGCTCGGTGCTGCCCAATGTCATGCGCGGTGAAGAGACCCAGGTCTTGGGTGTTCTGAGCATGTTGGATGACCAGATCACCGAGGCGCCGTTGCTGATTGGCCTACCCGGTAGCCATTCCAAATGGGTGCGAGTCGTCAAGGGCTGCATCGTCCACTTCGACACCTTCATGACCGGCGAGGTCTACGCCGCGTTATCTGCTCATACCATTCTGGGCCGCACTATGCAGCGCAGCGACGTCTTCGATGAGGTCGCGTTCGAGCGCGGCGTAGCGGTGGCGTTGTCGCCAAGCGGCGCTGCCGGGCCACTCTCCACCGTCTTCAGTTGCCGAACCCTGGGCCTGATCGGTGAGTTGGCTGGCAGTGCGCAACCCGATTATCTGTCCGGCCTGCTGATCGGTCATGAACTGGTCGCTTTGCGAGCCTTGCTTCAAGCGTCCGGCAAACCATTGCCTGCGGTCATCCTCATCGGCAGCGACCCGTTGCTGGTGCGTTATCAGCGTGCGCTGCACGATTGCGGGTTTACCCAAGTGACGTTGGCCCAACAAGCGACTGAACACGGTCTGTGGCAAGTCGCGGTTCAGGCCGGTTTGCTCGTCTCCACTCAACCGCGTTATCACGTAGAGAACTGACATGCTCAAGCAAGCCCTCGTGCAAAACGGTCTGATTGCCATCCTGCGTGGTCTGCGCCCCGAAGAAGCGCCTGCTATTGGCGATGTCCTGTACAAGGCCGGTTTTCGGGTCATCGAAGTCCCGCTTAATTCACCCCAGCCGTACGACAGTATTCGGTTGCTGCGTCAGAGCCTTCCCGCCGATTGCCTGATCGGCGCTGGCACCGTGCTGACACCAGAGCAGGTGCGGTGGGTGAAGGAGGCGGGCGGGCAAGTCATTGTCATGCCACACAGCGACCCTGAGGTACTACGCGCAGCCAAGGCCGAAGGTCTGTTTTTGTCGCCCGGCGTCGCCACGCCGACCGAAGCCTTTGCCGCACTGGCTAACGGCGCCGATGTACTGAAAATGTTCCCGGCCGAGCAAATGGGCCCCGCAGTGGTCAAGGCCTGGCTGGCGGTATTGCCAAGCGGCACGGCGCTGGTTCCGGTGGGCGGCATCACGGTGGACAACATGAAAGTCTTCCTCGACGCAGGCGTGTCAGGTTTTGGTCTGGGCTCAGGGTTGTTCAAGCCCGGCATGACTGCCGAAGAGGTGGCCGAACGCGCCAGTGCTTACGTAGCGGCCTGGAAGCAATCGCGCCAGGCCGAAAACGGCCAGTAATCAAGCACCCTCGAACACGCATCTTTGAATAAGAGAGAGAAAGATGAAAATCACTAAACTCACGACCTTCATCGTCCCGCCGCGCTGGTGCTTTCTGAAAGTCGAAACGGATCAGGGCGTTACCGGTTGGGGCGAGCCTGTTGTTGAAGGACGCGCGCACACCGTTGCCGCCGCCGTCGAAGAGTTGTCCGACTACTTGATCGGCAAAGACCCACGCAATATCGAAGACATCTGGACGGTGCTGTATCGCGGCGGTTTCTACCGTGGCGGCGCCATTCACATGAGCGCGCTGGCGGGCATTGATCAAGCCTTGTGGGACATCAAGGGTAAGGCGCTCGGTGTGTCAGTCAGTGATCTGCTGGGTGGCCAGGTGCGGGACAAGATTCGCGTGTACTCATGGATTGGCGGCGACCGTCCCGCCGATACCGCGCGGGCCGCCAAGGAAGCAGTCGAGCGGGGTTTCACTGCCGTGAAAATGAACGGCACTGAAGAACTGCAATTTCTCGACACCTTCGACAAAGTGGACATGGCGCTGGCCAACGTCGCCGCCGTGCGTGATGCGGTAGGCCCGAACGTCGGCATCGGCGTCGACTTCCATGGCCGGGTACATAAGCCGATGGCCAAGGTGCTGATGAAGGAGCTTGATCCCTACAAGCTGATGTTCATCGAAGAGCCGGTGCTCAGCGAAAACTACGAAGCGCTTAAAGAGCTGGCGCCGTTGACCAGTACGCCGATTGCGTTGGGCGAGCGTCTGTTCTCGCGCTGGGATTTCAAGCGGGTCCTGAGCGAGGGCTATGTCGACATCATCCAGCCTGATGCTTCCCATGCAGGCGGTATCACTGAAACCCGCAAGATCGCCAACATGGCCGAAGCCTACGACGTCGCGCTGGCGCTGCATTGCCCGTTGGGCCCGATTGCACTAGCGGCTTGCCTGCAACTGGACGCGGTTTGTTACAACGCGTTCATCCAGGAGCAGAGCCTGGGCATCCATTACAACGAAAGCAACGACCTGCTCGATTACATCAAGAACCCGCAAGTCTTCGACTACGACAAGGGCATGGTGAAAATCCCCAACGGTCCGGGCCTGGGTATCGAGATCAATGAGGAGTACGTCAAGGAGCGCGCCGCCATCGGCCACCGTTGGCGCAACCCGATCTGGCGTCATGCCGATGGCAGTTTTGCCGAGTGGTGATTCCAGCTAGCGGCAGTTTTTGTAGGAGCTGCCGCAGGCTGCGATAGCTTGATCGCAACCTTCAAAGGCTCCTACGGATTTGCAATGTTCCAGTGTTTTTCCTGACCTCAAATAACCATAAAAAGAGGCATGATCCATGCGCACACAAACCCTTGCCCAGGCGCGGGCCACGACCGCCACGCCGACCCGTAAACGTTTCTTCATCATGGTGCTGCTGTTCATCACGGTGGTCATCAACTACCTGGACCGCAGCAACCTGTCCATTGCCGCGCCAGCACTGACCAGCGAGTTGGGCATCGACCCGGTCCACGTGGGCTTGATCTTTTCAGCCTTCGGCTGGACCTACGTCGCAATGCAACTGCCTGGCGGCTGGCTGGTGGACCGCGTGCCACCGCGCATTCTTTACACTGTTGCGCTGGCCCTGTGGTCGCTGGCCACCATCATGCTCGGCTTTGTTGGCAGCTTCATCGGTCTGTTTATCCTGCGCATGCTGGTTGGCGCGCTCGAAGCGCCGGCGTATCCGATCAACAGCCGTGTCGTCACCACCTGGTTTCCTGAGCGCGAGCGAGCGACGGCGGTTGGTTTTTACACGTCAGGGCAATTCGTTGGCCTGGCGTTTCTGACACCCGTGCTGGCGTGGCTGCAAACCTATTACGGCTGGCACATGGTGTTTGTCGCGACCGGTGCCGTGGGCGTGCTTTGGGCCGCGATCTGGTTCATGGTGTACCGCGAGCCGCGTGATTTCAAAGGGGCCAATCAAGCTGAAATCGAGCTAATTACCGAGGGTGGTGGGCTGGTCGATATTCAGGCCGATACTGCAAAAGCCAAGCAGGGTTTCAGTTGGCTCGACCTTGGGATTGTGCTGAGCAAACGCAAGCTGTGGGGCATTTATCTGGGCCAGTTCTGCCTAAACTCCACGCTGTGGTTCTTCCTGACGTGGTTCCCGACCTACCTGGTGAAATATCGCGGTATGGACTTCATCAAGTCGGGTCTGCTGGCCTCGCTGCCGTTTCTTGCAGCGTTTGTCGGCGTGCTGTGCTCGGGGTTCTTTTCCGACTGG
This sequence comes from Pseudomonas sp., assembly GCF_036404235.1. Taxonomy (GTDB): domain Bacteria; phylum Pseudomonadota; class Gammaproteobacteria; order Pseudomonadales; family Pseudomonadaceae; genus Aquipseudomonas. Next base: position 3,806 of record NZ_DASWOT010000133.1, on the reverse strand, counting down.
TTGATCCGTCGAGGCTATACCGTCGGCTTCGCCCGTAAGCTGCCGATTATTGCGGGCCTGTTGATTTCAACCTCGATCATCGGTGCCAACTACGTTGAATCGACACCGCTGGTGATCACCTTTTTGGCGTTAGCGTTCTTCGGTAATGGGTTGGCGTCTATCACCTGGTCGTTGGTCTCGACATTAGCGCCGGCGCGTTTGCTGGGTTTGACGGGCGGTACGTTCAATTTGATCGGTAACCTGGCGGCCATCGCCACGCCGATCGTCATTGGCTTCCTGGCCAGCGGTGATTCGTTCGCGCCGGCCATCACCTACATTGCGGTGTTGGCGTTGCTGGGCGCGCTGTCGTACATCTTGCTGGTAGGCAAAGTGGAACGTATCGAACTGTAACGATTGGCAAGCCTTAGAGCTGGCGCCGATAATGCCTCCCGCTCTCTGATTGGATAAGGCGCGATATGCAAGACACTTCCGATACCCCAAGCGTTGTAAGCAAAGACCCCGCGCCCACTGGGACGCAAACCTTGCTTCGCGGTTTGGGCGTGGTACAGGCGGTGGCCAGTGGCGCGCGTGACCTCAAGGAAATCGCCCGACTGATCGGCACCACGCGCAGCACCACACACAGGTTGGCCAGTTGCCTGGTTGAGGAGCGCTACCTGCGGGTGCTGCCACAAGTGGGTTATTTGCTCGGCCCTAAACTGATCGAACTGGGTTTTCAGGCGCGTGAAGAAGTGCCTTTGGCCATGCTGGCACGGCCTTTTCTGGATGAGCTGTCGGCGTTGACTGGCGACACGGTGCATCTGGCGGTGCGCGATGGTGACGAGGTGCTTTACCTGCACAAGAATCCAGGGCGCAATGGCCCGGAAATGCGCTCGCGCGTCGGGCACCGCATGCCGCTTGCGCGCACCGGCATCGGCAAGGCGTTATTGTTGGACAGTCCAGAAAGCGAATGGCAGCGGCTGTATGAGGTCAGTTTGCCGGACGCTGCGCGAAATCCGCTGTGGCCTGCGCATCAGGAGCAATCCTGGGAACAGGTCTGTCAGCGCATGCACGAGTACGTACAGGGCGGTTATGCGTTTGATCTGGAAGACAACGAACCGTCGATTCGCTGCGTGGCCGCGCCTGTTCGTGATGCGAGCAAGCACATCGTCGCCGGTATCAGTATTGCCAGCACTGTGCCGTATATGCCGCTGGAAAAGATGGCAGAGCTGGTGCCATTGATCAAAGAAGTAGCGGCACGGTTGTCGGCGGAGTTGGGGGGGTAAATCACCGTCTTTGAATTCCCTGTAGGAGCCAACTTGTTGGCGAGGCGACCATCGCGGTGTGTCAGGCATGACGCCTCGCGAACGCGTTCACTTCTAAGGGATGCCCCCCCCCCCGACTATGCCGTGGGTCAAGCCTTCAACGTTGCCATATCAATCACGAAACGGTACTTCACGTCGCCGGCAATCATGCGGCTGAACGCCTCGTTGATGTTTTTGATGTCGAGCATTTCGATGTCACAGGTGATGCCATGTTCAGCGCAGAAATCCAGCACTTCCTGGGTTTCTGCGATGCCACCGATCAACGAGCCAGCCAGCACGCGACGCTTCATCACCAGATTGGCGGCGTGCAGCGCAGGATCAACCGGTTCGATCAGACCCACTAGAATATGGACGCCATCGAAACGCAGGGTTTCGAGGTAGGGGTTCAGGTCGTGCTGCACCGGAATGGTATCCAGCAGAAAATCGAAATGCCCGGCAGCGGCTTTCATCTGTTCGGCATCAGTGGAGACGATCACATGATCGGCGCCCTGACGGCGCGCTTCTTCGGCCTTGCTGGCGGAGCGGGTAAACAGGGTCACTTCGGCGCCCATGGCTTTGGCGAACTTGATGCCCATGTGGCCCAGACCGCCCATGCCAAGAATCCCGACCTTGTCGCCTGGTTTCACGCCGTAATGCTTAAGTGGCGAATACGTGGTGATGCCTGCACAAAGGATCGGTGCGGCGGCGGCCAGGTCCAGTTTTTCCGGGATGCGAACGACGAAATGCTCGCTGACCACGATGCTGTTGGAGTAGCCACCCATGGTGTTACTGCCGTCGATACGGTCCGGGGTGGCGTACGTCAGGGTGGGGCCTTCGAGGCAGTACTGCTCCAGATCCGCCGCGCAGGCTTCGCAGTGGCGGCAAGAGTCGACCATGCAGCCAACGCCTACCAGGTCGCCGACCTTGTAGTTGCTGACGTTAGCGCCAATCGCGGTGACCTTGCCGACGATTTCATGACCTGGCATCAACGGATAAACCGCGATGCCCCATTCATTACGTGCCTGGTGAATGTCGGAGTGGCAGACCCCGCAATACATGATCTCGATGGCCACATCATCGGCTCGTGGGCTGCGGCGCTCGAAAGTCATGGGGGCGAGGGGAGTGGTGGCCGATTGAGCGGCATAACCGATAGCGGTGTACATGTGGAGCCTCGCAAAGAGATGACAAGTGAGGTGGGCCATTCTCCGCAAGGCGGTCGTTCGCGGCCATGACCATTCCTACGGGTGTCATGCCTAATCCTCCGGCATTGGCCGATCATGGCTTGTTGCCGCAGGCTTATCTGCGATGATGCCAGTGTCTATTCCTCTGTCTGGTCATCTATGCCCTCGACTCACTTTATGGATTTCAATAACACCCTCGTTTCCCTGATCAAGCCGTTGGCGCCGTATCCTGGGTTTGTCGACACACGGCTGCCTGGCGTGCAAGCGATGTCGTGGGATCACTATGTCGCCAGCAGCCCGCAGATTTATGAGCCCAGCCTGGTCATCCTTGCCCAGGGCAGCAAACTGGCGCGGCTTGGGCCCCGGACGCTGGAGTACGGCGCGGGTCATTACCTGGTGCAGGCCCTGTCGGTACCGTTTATGTGCGAGACGTTTGCTACGGTTGATGAGCCTTTATATGGCGTGTCGGTTGCGATCGATCGCATTGTGTTGGGGGAGTTGGTGCAGTCCATGGGGCTGCCGCCTGATGCCGCGGTAAAGGCACAGACGCCAGAATCGATGACATCCGCCAAGCTGGACGTGCAGATGCGTGAAAGCGTCGAGCGCTTGCTGCGGTGCCTGCATGATCCGCTGGACTGTCAGGTGATGGGGCGCGCGCGAGTGCGTGAGGTGTTTTACGCCGCTTTGCGCGGGCCGCAGGCGGGTGTGCTGCGTGCGCTGGTCGAACAGCAGGGGCACTTCGCTCGAATTGCTGCATCGTTGCAGCACCTCCACGATCATTATGATGAGTCGCTGAGCGTCGATGAGCTGGCGAGTTGCGCGAACATGAGCGCGTCGACCTTTCACGAGCATTTCAAGCGCAGCACGCTGTTGTCACCCGTGCAGTACCTCAAGCGTCTTCGGCTGCTCAAGGCCCAGCAGATGCTGGTCGGTGAAGGCTTGGGCGTCGCACAAGTGGCGCACAAGGTCGGCTACCAAAGCACGTCGCAATTCAGTCGGGAATACAAACGTTACTTTGAGCGCAGCCCAGGGGAAGAGGGCGCACAAATGCGCATGCCGGCCTGATTGCCAGGCACAAAAAAGGCGTCATTAAAACGCCATTTCTGGATCGGGCGGACTTTGAGCTGCCAAAGGCTGTGAAAGCGCCATTGGCCTTGGTGCGGCAGCATGGTAATCGCAGTCTTTAGCAGCTCCTACAGTCGATTTACATATTCGGGTAAGTCGGGCCGCCAGCGCCTTCCGGTGCCACCCAGGTGATGTTCTGTGAAGGGTCCTTGATGTCGCAGGTCTTGCAGTGGACGCAGTTCTGCGCGTTTATCTGGAAACGCTTCTCGCCGTTTTCCTG
>NZ_DASWOT010000132.1:0-9903 GCF_036404235.1 Pseudomonas sp. | reverse complement strand
CAGCCAATACCGCACTGGCGTGACCTTCAAGCACGCCAGCAGCCAAGTGCTCAAGATTACCGACGCCGCCAGATGCAATCACCGGGATGCCCAGTGCATCGCTGATGGCGCGAGTCACGCCCAGGTCAAAGCCGTTCTTCATGCCGTCCTGATCCATGCTGGTCAGAAGAATCTCGCCTGCGCCGAGGTCCTCCATCTTCTTCGCCCACATCACGGCGTCGAGACCCGTCGGCTTGCGACCGCCGTGGGTGAAGATTTCCCAGCGCGGGGTTTCGCCCGGCAGTGAAACCTTCTTGGCATCAATGGCGACGACGATGCACTGCGAGCCGAAGCGCGCCGCAGCTTCGCCGACGAACTCCGGGTTGAACACCGCTGCGGTGTTGATCGAGACTTTGTCGGCACCTGCGTTCAACAGGTTACGGATGTCCTGCACGGTACGCACGCCGCCACCGACCGTCAGTGGGATGAACACCTGACTGGCCATCCGCTCAACAGTGTGCAGTGTGGTGTCACGGCCATCGACGCTGGCGGTGATGTCGAGAAAGGTAATCTCGTCCGCACCCTGCTCGTCGTAGCGACGGGCGATTTCAACCGGATCACCAGCGTCACGGATGTTCTCGAACTTGACGCCTTTGACCACGCGACCGTTATCGACGTCGAGGCAAGGGATGATGCGTTTGGCGAGGGCCATGAGCCTATTCTCCGATTTCTATCTGTCGATCCTGTGTTGGAATGCTCACCGCTGCGCCAGATCGCACAACGCTTGGGCTTGCGCCACATCCAGCGTGCCTTCGTAAATCGCACGGCCGGTAATCGCACCGATGATTCCTGGCTGCTTCGCATCGAGCAGCGCCTGGATGTCACCCAGATTATGGATGCCGCCCGAAGCAATCACCGGAATGCGCGTGGCAGCGGCCAGCGCGGCGGTGAATGGTACGTTGCAGCCTTGCATCATGCCGTCTTTGGCGATGTCGGTATAAACGATGGCCGCGACGCCGTCCGCTTCGAAGCGCTTGGCCAGATCGATCACCTGAATCGCGCTGACTTCAGCCCAGCCGTCAGTGGCAACGAACCCATCCTTGGCGTCCAGACCGACGATCACCTTGCCCGGAAAGGCACGGCATGCCTGGGCCACGAACTCGGGCTCCTTGACTGCCTTGGTGCCAATGATCACGTAGCTCACGCCGGCTTTGATGTAGTGCTCAATGGTTTCCAGTGAGCGAATGCCGCCGCCGATCTGGATGGGCAGTTGCGGGTAACGCTTGGCGATGGCAGTGACCACATCACCATTGACCGGCTGACCTTCGAACGCGCCGTTCAGATCGACCAGATGCAGACGGCGGCAGCCACCTTCAACCCACTTGGCGGCCATGCTCACCGGATCGTCGGAGAACACCGTGGAATCGTCCATGCGGCCTTGGCGCAGACGCACGCAAGCACCGTCTTTAAGGTCGATAGCGGGAATAATGAGCATGCTTTTTCCTTCGTCAAAAGAGCTGCAAGTTGCAAGCTATAAGCTGCAAGCAGGCACGCGTACTAATTCTTGCAGCTTGAAACGTGTAGCTTTCAGCTGCTTTTTTCCAATGCCCAAACGTCGCTTTCGATGCTTTCGAATCGTTCTTTGAGGTGCGTCTGCACATCGAAAATTGCGCGATTGTAATAGTGCGGAGCAATTTCACGGGTAAACAGGTCAAGAATCTCGGCCGCTTCGAACGAGCCCAGGCCCAGCTCGAAGCGCTCCTCCATGAAGCGCTTGATCTTGTGACAGGCCTCACCTTCCTGTTCAGGCGTGAGGGTCAGGATCGGCGGCTTGATCTTCTTGTTCATTACCAGCGACCGTCCCAAGCAGCGAAGTTCTGCAACAATTGCAGGCCATGGGTATGGCTCTTCTCCGGGTGAAATTGCACGGCGAAGCGCGAGCCGTCAGCCAGTGCAGCGGCGAAATCACGACCATAATGACCACGCCCGACGACCTGCCGAGGGTTGCCCGCATCAATGTAATAGCTGTGTACGAAGTAGAAACGCGCCATATCGGGGATGTCGTGCCACAGCGGGTGATCCACCGCCTGCGCCACTTCGTTCCAACCCATGTGCGGGACCTTCAGGTGTTCGCCTTCTTCATGCAGATCTTTGCCGAAGAAGCGCACCTGGCCGGGGAACACACCGATGCAGTCGACGCCATCGTTCTCTTCACTGCGATCCATCAATGCTTGCATGCCCACGCAGATGCCGAGGAATGGACGATCCTGGCTCACTTCGCGTACCAGCGCATCAAAACCCAGGCGGCGAATCTCGGCCATGCAATCGCGAATGGCGCCGACTCCGGGAAATACCACGCGGTCGGCTTCACGGATCACATTGGCATCACTGGTGATCAGCACTCGCCCGGCGCCCACATGCTCCAGAGCCTTGGCCACCGAGTGCAGATTGCCCATGCCGTAATCGATAACCGCGACCGTTTGCATCAGAGCACACCCTTGGTCGACGGCATTTGCCCAGCCATGCGGTCATCCAGCTCAACCGCCATGCGCAACGCACGGCCAAAAGCCTTGAATACGGTTTCGATCTGGTGGTGTGTGTTATGGCCGCGCAGGTTGTCGATGTGCAGCGTGACATTGGCGTGGTTGACGAAGCCCTGGAAAAACTCCTGGAACAAGTCGACGTCGAACCCACCTACCGTGGCACGGGTGTACGGCACATGCATTTGCAGGCCCGGACGACCGGAAAAGTCGATGACCACGCGTGACAGGGCTTCATCCAGAGGAACGTAGGCGTGGCCGTAGCGGCGGATGCCTTTTTTATCGCCAATGGCTTTGCTGAAAGCCTGACCCAAGGTGATGCCGACGTCCTCCACGGTGTGGTGATCGTCGATATGCAGGTCGCCCTTGCTTTCGATATCCAGATCGATCAACCCGTGACGGGCGATCTGATCGAGCATGTGTTCAAGGAAAGGAACGCCGATATCGAATCGGGCCTTTCCGGTGCCATCCAGGTTGATCGAGGCTTTGATCTGGGTTTCCAGAGTGTCGCGCTCGACGAACGCCTTACGTTCGGCCATCACCAGCTCCGCAAAATCATTGGGCGAAAAAGGCGAGCATTATAGGCCCGAAAGCGCCTGGCATGAAGTAAACAGAGGAAGGGAGAAGAAGAAGTCGGGTGCAACCGGTCGGATACACCCGATTGGTGCCTGTTCACGTCACTCAATAGGTCGCGAACAGGCGCCGCAAGCCGCTGTCAGTGGAACAGCACAGCGGTTTTCTGCAACGTGACCCAGACGCCCCACGCCAGTGGAATGCCTACCGCCAACCAGGCGAGGATCGCCAGCGGCTTGGTGCCAGGGTCCGCTTTCCACTCCAGGGAAGTGGTGTGGTCGGCGCCGGCATCGTGGCCCAGAGCTTGTTCAGCTCTCAGCTCGGCGTCGGTCATGAAGTACTTGTCGTCCACCGGACGCACCAGAAGATTGCAGATAAACCCCAGCACCAACAGACCGGCGAGGATGTACAAGGTGATGTCATAAGCATCGGCGCGGGCAACGCCGTGGCTCAATTGATACTCACGCAAGTAGTTCACCAAGACTGGCCCCAGTACACCGGCTGCGGCCCAGGCGGTCAGCAGGCGACCGTGGATCGCGCCAACCATTTGAGTACCGAACAGATCAGCCAGGTAAGCCGGAACAGTGGCGAAACCACCACCGTACATCGACAACACCACGCAGAATGCCGCCACGAACAGCGCGACGCTGCCCAGGTGACCCAACGTTGGAACCGCTGCATAAAGCAGAAACCCCAAAGCGAAGAACACGAAATACGTGGCTTTGCGGCCGATGTAGTCTGAGAACGAGGCCCAGAAAAACCGGCCACCGATGTTGAACAGGCTCAACAGGCCAGTAAAGCCCGCAGCGATGGCGGCGATAGCAGCCAGTTGCGAGCCATCCAACTGACCAAAGGTCAGCTCATTGCCCAACAATTTACCGGCGAACACTTCTTGCAGCAGCGGCGAGGCCATGCCGAGGATACCGATACCGGCCGAAACGTTTAGGCACAATACCAACCAAACCAGCCGGAATTGAGGCGTCTTCCACGCCACGCTCACGTGTACGTGACTGTGGGTGATCATCGAGTTACCGGCCTTCTTGACTGGCGCAGTCCAGCCTTCAGGCTTCCAGCCGGTTGGCGGAACACGGTACGACAGCGCGCCACCGATCATGAAGATGAAGTAAATCACCGCCATGACCACAAAGCTCTGCCAGACGCCGACGCCATCAGGGGTCGCGAAATAGCTCATCAGAGCAGCCGCCAGCGGCGCACCCACCATCGCGCCACCGCCAAAGCCCATGATCGCCATGCCGGTCGCCATGCCGCGCTTGTCCGGGAACCACTTGATCAGGGTCGAGACCGGCGAGATATAGCCCAGGCCCAGCCCAATACCGCCGATCACGCCCGAACCGATCCACATCAGCCAAATCTGGTGCGTATAAACGCCCAACGCCGAAATAAGCAGACCGCCACACCAGCACAGCGTTGATACGACACCGGCCTTGCGCGGACCGGCGCGTTCCAGCCAACCACCCCAGAGGGCCGCAGAGCAACCCAGAAAGATAAAGAACAGCGTGTAGATCCAGCCGAGCATAGAGATCGGCCAGTCACAGGTGGACGAGAATATTTGTTCGAAGAACCCGACGTCCGGTGCGCAGGCGATTGCGGTCTTGATGCCGACGGCTTTGGAAAGCGGCAGCCAGAAGACCGAGAAACCATAGGCCATACCGATACACAGGTGGATCGCGAGGGCGGCAGGTGGAACCAGCCAGCGGTTGAAACCGCGCTTCGCGATAATGCGCTCTTTGGACAAGAATCCAGGCTGAACGGCAGAGCCGTTTAACACAGCACTTGTACTCATTGTTATTTCCCCTGATTTTTTAGTTATGTATCGCAAGGCAAGACGACATCTGCGCCACAACCTTGATGCACGCAGGCAACAGCTGTTTTATCGGCAGAGAACCTGACTATGCGACAATTCGACGCATCATGAGCCCCGATGCGCGAAACTCTACCATTTACTGTGTAAAAGGAAGCACTCTGCTACTACCTTTTTTATGCCATCTGTCATGTGTTCGCAGGCAATGCCCTCGACCTGTAGGAGCCGACTTGTTGGCGAAGCAATCTGCAAGCACATTGTCCCTAAAGACAAACGTGTTACTGAGGAACCCTGATGCCCATCGTCGTTGAATCGATTCACTCTGCCACCTATCAAGATCAGCAAGACTTGCAGAAGATCTACTACGACGCCCCGCTCCAACTGTTCTCGCCGTTTACCAATGCGCAGTCACTGATCGAATACGGCCTGACCGACAACTGCCTGATCGCAGCACGCTTTAACGACCGCTTATTAGGTGCTGCATTTGTTCAACGTAATAACCCGGTTTGGTTGCTGTCCCACCTTTGCGTGCGAAAGCTCACGCGGCGCCGGGGAGTTGCAGAACGATTGGTGGTAGATGCTGGCAAATTGGCACGCCAGGCTGGATGCGAACTACGCTTGCTTGCACCTGCGCCTTCAATCGAAGTAACGGCGTTAGCGAACAAGTTACGGGTGCCATTGGATGTCATGCCGCCAACTGGATTTCGGACTGGCAGCGCGTAAGACTATCCAGAGCCCTGCACCTGCGTGAGGACGCTATACTCGCGGGCTAAATTTTGAACGACTCGACAACAAGGACTCGCCCATGAAAGCGTTCGGCAAAATCCTGGGACTGTTTATTCTCGGGCTGTTGCTGATCATCGTGGCTCTCGGCTTCGCCCTGACCCATCTATTTGATCCCAACGACTATAAAGACGAGATTCGTAAACTGGCCCGCGACAAAGCCCATGTGGAGCTGACGCTCAATGGCGATATCGGCTGGAGCCTGTTCCCCTGGCTTGGACTGGAACTGCATGACGCCAGCGTCGCAACCCTGACCGACCCAAGCAAACCGTTCGCCGATCTGCAAATGCTTGGCCTCTCTGTTCGCGTGCTGCCGCTGCTGCGTAAAGAAGTACAGATGAGCGACGTGCGCGTCGAAGGCCTGAACCTGATGCTAACCCGCGACGCAAACGGCCACGGTAATTGGCAGGACATCGGCAAAGAACCTGCTAGTGCATCGACCGACACGACGACGCCTGCCGATGAATCTGCTCCTGCCAAACCTGAACGCCCGTCACAGCCGATCAAGCTCGACATCGACAGCCTGACCGTGAATAACGCACGCATTGAATACAACGATATTCCCAGCGCTCGGCAATTCACCGCCGAGAGCATTCAAATCAGCACCGGCGCGGTGCATGAAGCGACCGACATTCCCGTCAAGCTGACCGCGTTTCTGACCGCCAGCCAACCGGCCGTCCGTACCAAAACCGAGTTGTCCGGCAAACTGCGCTTCGACCGAGTACTCAAACGCTATCAGTTCGAAGACATGCGTTTATCGGGCGAAGCGGCTGGCGATCCGCTGCAAGGCAAGACGGTGACCTTCGCTGCACAAGGCCAACTGTTAGTCGATTTGGCCGCCAACGTCGCCGAATGGAACGGTCTGAAGCTGTCCGCCAACCAACTCCGTGCGCTGGGCGAATTGCACGTACGGGATCTGGACAAGACACCACAGCTGAGCGGCGGCCTGTCGATTGCACAGGTCAACCTGCGCGACTTCCTCGATAACATTGGCCAACCGGCACCTGCGCTGGGTGACAACAGCCTCAATAAATTTGAAATGGTCACCCGCGTCGCGGCCAACCCGACCAGCGCTTCGTTTGACGACCTGACCCTGAAACTCGATGACAGCACCATTACCGGCCGGGTCGCAGTCGAGGATTTCGCCAAGCAATCGCTGCGCCTGCAGCTCAAGGCCGACACATTCAACGCCGACCGCTATCGTCCGGCGCCAAGCGAAGAACGCAAGAGCGCAGGCGCAGCACGCAAGGCCGAAGTCGAGGGCGGCGAAGCCCAGGCGATGGCAGGAGCAGGCACCACGCCGCTGCCGGATCAACCGACCAAGGCCGCCTGGAGCGACGCCAGACTCTTCCCGCTAGAGCGGATGCGCAAACTCGATGTCGATGCAGATTTGAGTTTCGGTCAACTGACCGTGCAAAAACTGCTGATCCAGAACGCAGTGCTGAACACCTCGGCCCTGGACGGGATCATCAAAGTCGACAGCCTGCGTGGCGATCTCTATAACGGCAACTTTGAGGTCAAAGGCAATCTGGACGTGCGCCCCGAAGTGCCGTTGGCCAGCGTGCAAACGCGCATCGCCAAAGTGCCGGTAGAGCGCTTCATTCAGGCGCAAGGCGAAACCCCGCCGCTGCGTGGCTTGTTGACGCTCAACAGTGACGTGACCGGCAAAGGCAACAGCGAAAAAGCGCTGATCGACAGCCTCAACGGCACCGCCAGCTTCGCGCTTACCGATGGGGTGCTGGTCAACGCCAACCTGGAGCAGCAGTTGTGCCGTGGCATCGCGACGCTCAATCGCAAATCGCTAAGCGGCGAACCGCGTGGCAAGGACACGCCCTTTCAGCAGCTCAACGGCAATCTGGTACTGCGCAACGGCGTCGCCAGCAACCCGGACCTGAAAGTGCGTACACCGGGCCTGACGATCAATGGCGATGGTGACCTCGACCTGCGCGTGCTGGGCATGAATTACCGCGTCGGCATCGTCATCGAAGGTGACAAGAGCGACATGCCTGATCCGGCCTGCGAAGTGAACCCCCGCTACGTCGGCATCGAATGGCCGGTGCAATGTCGCGGCCCGCTGGAACTGGGCGCCAAAGCCTGTCGTCTGGACAACGAAGGGCTGGGCAAAGTCGCCGCTAAATTGGCGGGCGATCGCATCGGCGAAAAAATCGACGAGAAGCTGGGCGACAAGGTCAGCCCGCAACTCAAAGACGCCATCAAGGGATTGTTCAAGCGGTGATGAGCCCATCATTACCCGCTTTTCAATCTGTAGGAACCAACGTGTTGGTGAGGCCACCAACGCGGTATGTCTGAAACGCCGCCTCGCGAACAAGTTCGCTCACAGGGTGCGTGAAAACGTCGCGCGCGAAGGCAAGGCAAAAACAGGCGGGAAAACGGCCGGAGTCGCGACCGGCTCTAGGTGTTCTAAATGAGCATTTTCCGCCTGCTTTTAACGCCGTATTGTGCGCGTCAAGCCGATGGCTTCCAGCCCGCAGTGGTTTTCACACAGCCTGTACAACTGATCAACCGGCAAATTGAAGACATACGCCATCCGCAGCGATGAAGCATTTGATACGGTCAAGCTTCTCAGCGAAAAATACCTGCTGAAAGCTTGACCGGGAACAGAGTCTCTATGGGGCATGCGACAACCGAGCCTCAACCCTTTCCCTGACACCGGACAACCCATGCAACCCGAACAATTCTCCAGCGCCGTGCTGGAGTGGTACGACCGCCACGGCCGCCACGATCTGCCGTGGCAACAGAACATCACGCCCTACCGAGTGTGGGTCTCGGAAATCATGCTGCAACAGACCCAAGTCAGCACCGTGCTGAACTACTTCGACCGCTTCATGGAGGCGCTGCCGACTGTGCAAGCGCTGGCCGATGCGCCGGAAGACGAAGTACTGCACCTGTGGACCGGACTGGGCTACTACACCCGCGCGCGCAACCTGCAAAAAGCCGCGAAGATCGTCGTTGCCGATCACGGTGGCGAATTCCCGCGTGACGTAGAAAAACTCATCTTGCTGCCGGGCATTGGCCTGTCTACCGCAGGCGCCATCGCCAGCATCAGCATGGGCCTGCGCGCGCCGATTCTGGATGGCAACGTCAAACGCGTTCTGGCGCGCTACACAGCGCAAGAGGGGTATCCGGGCGAGCCGAAGGTCGCTAAACAACTGTGGGCCACTGCCGAGCGTTTTACGCCGTATCAACGGGTAAATAACTACACCCAAGCCATGATGGACCTGGGCGCCACGCTGTGTACGCGCAGCAAGCCAAGTTGCCTGCTGTGCCCGCTGGAGCGCGGTTGCCAGGCACACATGCTGGGCCTGGAAACGCGCTACCCGATCCCCAAACCCCGTAAAGCAATCCCGCAAAAACGCACACTTATGCCGATGTTCGCTAACCGCGACGGTGCGATTCTGCTGTATCGTCGCCCGTCGAGCGGTTTGTGGGGCGGTTTGTGGAGCCTGCCAGAGCTGGACCACTTCGACGACATGCAACATCTGGCCGTGCAACACTCACTCGCGCTGGGCAAACATCACGCCCTGCCGGGCCTGGTTCACACGTTCAGCCACTTCCAACTGAGCATCGAGCCGTGGCTGGTCCAGGTCGAAGAGTCCGTCCATCACGTGGCCGAGGACGACTGGCTCTGGTATAACCTCGCCACCCCGCCGCGCCTGGGCCTTGCTGCCCCGGTGAAGAAGCTGCTCAAGAACGCAGCCGACGTATTGAATGCAGGAGAGTCCTCATGACCCGCATCGTAATGTGCCGTAAATACAAAGAAGAACTGCCAGGCCTGGAACGCGCGCCTTATCCAGGCGCAAAAGGCGAAGACATCTTCAACAACGTCTCACAGAAAGCCTGGGCCGACTGGCAAAAACACCAGACCCTGCTGATCAACGAACGTCGCTTGAACATGATGAACGCCGAAGACCGAAAATTCCTGCAGACCGAAATGGACAAGTTCCTGTCGGGCGAGGAATACGCCAAGGCAGAAGGTTACGTTCCGCCCGTGCAATAAAAGGGTTTTGCGCGGTGCGGTTCGTAAGCGACGGTAATAATTCAAATTTTTTTAGAAACTCGCTTGACGACCCCCTGAAAAACACGTCTAATGCGCCCCGTTGCCCAGATAGCTCAGTCGGTAGAGCAGGGGATTGAAAATCCCCGTGTCGGCGGTTCGATTCCGTCTCTGGGCACCACCTTTCGTTT
>NZ_DASWOT010000131.1:0-47022 GCF_036404235.1 Pseudomonas sp. | reverse complement strand
TCTGTTTGGAGGCGAGAAATACAAGAAGACCAATAACCTCCCGATCAAGGCGGTTGGAGAACCTCTGACCTATCAGCTGTCTGCCCCAGTTTTGAAAAAAGGCCGAGACAGCCTGCGCGACGCGGTTAGCAAGGCAGTAGACGAAATGGTCAAGGACGGCACTGTGGATGCGTACTCCAAGCAGTGGATCGGTCCCGACTACCACATGACTCATGGTATTCAGGCCGCACTGACCGAATTGGCCGAGGAATAAACTATGTGGGAATTATTCCTGCGCTCGTTGCCTTTGCTGGAAAAAGCCATTGTGATGACCCTGGGCCTCGGCCTCGGGGCCTTCATACTGGGCTGTATCCTTGGCATGCTGATCGCTTTGTTACGACTCTCCAGCGTTCGCCTTCTTCGGGCGCTGGCTTTTTCCTACGTATCGCTATTTCGCGGCACTCCGCTGCTGGTGCAGATCCTGCTGATCTACTTTGGCTTGCCACACTACGGCATCGTACTCACGCCAATTCCATCGGCACTACTGGCCCTGACGCTATTCTCTGCCGCGTACTTGAGCGAAATTTTCCGTGCCGGTATCAACTCTGTGGATCCCGGTCAGTGGGAAGCTGCCAAGTCGATGAGCATGGGTTACTGGACCAGCCTGCGACGCATCATTCTGCCCCAGGCGCTGAGGATTGCGACGCCACCACTAGGCAGCCGAATGATCGCGTTGGTTAAAGACACCTCGCTCGCCTCGACCATTACCGTTATGGAGCTGACTCGCGTCGCCGAACAAGTAGGCGCAGCGACTTTCCGCTATATGGAAATGTTCCTGATGGTAGGGGCCATGTATTGGTTGATCAACCAAGTGCTGACTATCTTGCAAACCTGGCTGGAAGGCCGCTGGACGAGGCACATGCGATGACTACCACAAAGGTTCGTGTCAGTGGTTTGAGTAAGGCATTTGGGGACCTGGCTGTTCTCAAACAGGTCAATCTTGAAGTCAAGGCAGGTGAAGTCGTAGTTATCCTTGGCCCTTCCGGATCAGGAAAAACGACCCTGCTACGCTCTCTCAACTTATTGGAACAACCAGACAGCGGTGTGCTGGAAGTCTGTGGTCACAAGGTGGAAATCCCAGCTAACGGCCACCTTGACCGTGCAACTCGCAAGCAAGTCGATTTGCTACGGCAAAAAACTGCGATGGTGTTTCAGTCGTTCAACCTCTTTCCCCACATGACAGCGTTGCAGAACGTTATTGAAGGGCTGATTAGCGTCCGCAAAGTGCCGCGCGCCCAAGCTGTAGAGAGGGGCCAGGAGTTACTGGCCTCGGTCGGGTTATCCGAGAAAGCAGACAGCTACCCGGCAAAACTATCAGGCGGACAAAAACAGCGCGTCGCCATTGCTCGTGGCCTGGCAATGGATCCGGAAGTAATTTTCTTCGACGAGCCGACATCAGCGCTGGACCCGGAACTGAGGGATGAAGTGCTGAACGTCATGCGTGAACTGGCTAACGCTGGCATGACCATGCTGGTGGTAACCCATGAATTGCGCTTTGCCCGTGAAGCGGCTGATCGCGTGGTCTTCATGGAAAACGGTGTCATCGTTAAAGACTGCCCTACCGAGGAGTTTTTTGGCAGTAACAGCGGTGAGAGGATTCAGCAGTTTCTTCGTCGTTATTGATAAATCCAACCAAGTTGTCACCCGTCGGTACCGCATGCCGATTAGGGTGACTGTCGCATTGAGCCGTTTGCACTGTCAGAATTCACGCGACAATCTCCCTAACGTTTTAATCGCCTTTACTCATAATCAACGTTAATCACAAATTTACGCCAATAAAATGTCGATGCGATGAAACCACTGTAAATGACAGCTATCGGCCAGAAGCGGCCTCTCAAAGCGAAAGCTTTCTACGAAAACCAGGGGCGACTCGGCCCACTTTTGTTGATAGCTTTCAGCAGTAGAGTTGTGCTTCATACTCTAAGAGCATCCATCATCTGCTCAAAATTCATCCCTGCTAGCTTGCGAAGGAATTTTTTATCGTTCAGCAAACCAAACCTCCTCTTTTGTCGCTCCTCATAAATTTTTAATGGCTTTGCGCGGGCCTGAACAAAACGCTTCGATTTTTTATAGTCAAAAAATGGTAGGTCTGGAAAGACAGCACCGCCTTTGAAAGCGCCATGGAATTTTAATGTAAATTTGTCAGGCGTATCCACAACAGCGTCAATGGCACAACCAAATCCTGCACGACTTTCAGGTCTTGGCCTGCTCAAGAAAGACTTCAAATATTTTATGTCTGCTGAATACACGCAGTTTTCAGAATTCAAGTACTGCAACGTATTTACCACTTGAACATCTGACTCAGAGACAGCCAAAACTGATCTGGTTTTGTCGAAGGTCCGGGCATACGGGAAGGTCAAACGATAAGCATCCGGATCATATAGCAAAACACAATAACTAGGATCAATCGGAAAAACCACCACCAAACCCTTGGACATGGTTCCAACAATACCAAACTCGGAAAAATCAGACATATGGTGATTCAGAAATACCACTGGAGAATCTGAAAATACGAATGGGATTTCTGTATTATTTTCTAGCAGTATGCAACTCAAATCGCTCATTGACCAAGTAGAGGATAAAGCCAATAACATTTGCCGCCAATGCCATTTCGCCTCATCTGCCGCAAAGCTGGAAATGGAATTTCTTGCATGCCAGGACTTTGCAGCTTCAATATCTTTAACTTTATCCTCAAGGTCCACGAACGCCTCTATTGTACGAAAGGCACTAGAGGTTTCCGCTCGCTTCTTAGAGGTTCTCGCCTCCTGATATGCAATATACTCAATGAGTGAAAGCTTTTGCCTTTTATCTATAGACCCTGTGTTCAGAACGTCTACTATGTGCTTCCTCAGCCTATTCTCAACGATGCAAACTTCATTCTCTATCTCTGCATCCCCATAAAAATATGACTTTGAAGCCTGGTCGGCAACAGAGCTTGAAGGAATAACTTTACCTTTGGAAACAAGCAATACTGAAATAAAAGCCTGCTTGCCATTAAAAAATTTAAAATAGTACTGCGGTACATAATGCTGATTTTTCTTTTTTTCTTTATTTTCCACATTTACATCCAAATAACCATTCGGTTAGAGCAAAACTGCATACCTAGGGGGACTTTGAAAAGTCGGCTTTTACGAAGTGGCAGACTGGAAAGCCCAATGCCTACTGGACTGCATTTTTCGGAGCAGGACTGTTTCGGATTATCCCTTATGCGTTGGTGGCTCGATGCTACTGCAGCTTATCGTGCCACGCTACTCTCACTTGCCGGAGGATCCGCTTTTGGCCGTTCTCTGCCCGTCGCGAGAGGCAGAAAGCGGCCCTCTGTTGCCTGTCGCCACGGCAGCTTTTCGCGGATTCCTGCCTATTCTCTACGGAAGGGATGATCGACAACGTTTGAATTCAGGAGGTGTACCATTCGTATGCGGCTCTGAATTACTTACCGACCGACAATGTGCTGACATCTAAAAAATCCCGAATTCGATTCCACCGAACGCCATAACTAGCTGATTTATTTATAGTTACTAGTTGGGGTACGCCGAATTTTCCAACGAACTCCAGACGCCCGAAAAACCTGGCCTCGCCGAAACATACCGTTCGTCTGGTGTCGGCACCATACGCAACACCGAAGAAGGCTCACCGAAAGGTGGGCCTTTTTTGTTTGTGCGGAGAATAGATTGTGGGAGCAAGCTTGCTCGCGAAGACGTCATCAAACCCACCCCCTCGTTCGATAGTTCCGACTCAGACAGCGGGAAACCAACCTTCGGCTTTAGTTTGGCTTCGGTAGGTCGATTTTATGCAAGCCGACTCATCTACACCACATACGTTCCTGCCTGGGCGCAAACGGTCGTCGAACTGACTGGCGTCGATCAGGTCATGGAGCTAATGGAAAGATCGAGGCGCTGCACGCCCCTTGGAAGGTAATTATAAGAGTCGTGTGACGAATTGAGATCGACCTGCCTCGTCAATCTATTTACCCGTCCGGCGAAGTAACTTGGGCCCGATTGTTCCTAAGGTTATGCGTAACAAATCTTATACCGACGTTAGACGTTCCCATATGCTTGCCCCCGAGAAACATCATCGGTTACTGGAGGCCGCCCGGCAGCAGTCGGTATTGACGCAGGCCTGGTCGATTCCGTGAGTACGAGTCACTTTACTTGGTAAATCACCTACCACTATCCAGCGGTAAACTGGATAGCGGTAGGTGCAGGTACTCCTCAAAAGGACCACGCGCATGGCATTCACCACCCTGATACTGGATGCTCCCGGCCCACCGCTGCTATTTGAGGAAGTCGACCGATTCCTTGAACTGGGCCTGCCCGTCACCCTGAACCTTCACTACTTCACGGATAAGCACACCATCAAGCGCCACTACGGCGAGCGCATTCAATATGCCGAGATCAATTGCCACGACAAGCCCGCCTTCATAGCTGCGGTGACCCAGGCCGGCGGCTACAGCGTGTTAAAGACACGCTTGAACATCCCACTCGACGGCGAACTGATCAGCGCCGCCGCCTCTCTCGCTTTAGCAACACCGTTGCGCGCCATCGCCCAAGCAGGCGTCGGGCTTAACCATATCGACCGGCAAGAGGCCGAGCGCTCTGGCGTGACGATACTCAACACACCAGGCTCCAACGCCATAGCCGTCGCAGAATACGTGGTGGCCCAGACGTTGTTTTTATCCAGGGACCTCAACTACTACAACGCCGAAACCCACAAGGGCAATTGGTCCAAGGGCAGCCTGGCTCCCGGCCAGGAATTCTCCGAACTGACGCTGGGGCTGGTGGGCACGGGCGGTATCGCCCAGGCAGTAGCTCGCAAGGCCAGGGCGCTGGGCATTAAGGTTATCGCCACCGGTTCAGAACGCTTTACGGATCAGGTTGCGCAGGACCTTGGGCTGGAGCGAAGGCAAACCCTCGACCAGTTGCTGGGCGAAGCCGATGTCGTCTCGATCCATACGCCGCTCACGCCGCTCACACGGGGTCTGTTCGGCAGTACGGCGTTCAGCCAGATGCGCCAGGGCTCGATCTTGATCAATACCGCTCGCGGTGGCATCGTCGACGAGAACCAGTTGGCGACCTTTATGACTCGCTTTCCCGAGCATATCAAAGCGGTCGCCATCGATACCTTTGCCCAAGAAAAGGACTGCTTCAACTCGCCGCTGACAAGCATCGCCAACGCGCAACTGACACCGCATATCGCGGGCAACACCGCAACGGCGATCAGGACGGCTTCACGTCAAATCGTCGACAAGATCCACGCATTCAGTACCTCTGCGAAATCACGGTAAGGCACCTAACCCGACAAACTCCTGTAAGTGGAACGTGGAAATCACGTATTGCTCCCGTCAGGCAAAGCGGTTAACAAAAGCTGCCCAAGGCGGTGCGGGCTAAGGAACGAGGAAAAAGAGAATGCCATCCTGTAACAAGCTGGATGGCGGTCGAAACATCACTTCACATGGGCAGACATCCAAACTTATCTAGTCAGCCTTATGACTTACATGCCGCCTACGAATTAAGGTGCATGAGGATGGCCTTCAAATCAGCATATGGATAATGTCCGTTGAGTCGCTGATTGAAGCAAGCTCATGATCGCCGCCGGCAGCTTTCCGCCGAGTAGCGACCTTTCAAACAGCCAATTCCATGGCCCAAGTACCCACAGGCGAGTCTCGAACTACTATTTATACTTTTCGCCCTATCTTCCCAGCACAATCCAGTTGGCTGGACACTCAGCGTTCTCGTAATAACAAATGGCTCCTCATCGAAGACAATTTCGTCTAAAGCCAGGACTAAATGCGGAGTAAATTACCGTGCTTCTGTAACTGCCATGGAGGCATTGATGCCATCTCCAAAACTCCAAATCGGCCTTGTGCTGTTTCCCAATCTGACACAGCTTGATCTCACCGGACCCGCCGAGGTATTCGGCAGACTTCCTGGAGCGCAGGTTCATTTGCTCAGTTCCCACGTTTAACTCACTAAGATGGATTTCATGCATTTATACGTCGTACGGCACGGGGAAACTTGGGCCAATGCCGAACAGCGCTACCTTGGTTCGCTTGATCCGGGGCTTACCGAACCAGGGCGGCGGCAAGCTGTAGCGCTTGGCGAATACGTGCCCAAGAATCTTGATGCACTCGTCGTTTCCCCTCGCATAAGGGCCACAGAAACTGCGAGTATCCTTAACGAAGGGCTGAAGCTCCCGGTCGAGATAATGGCGTGCTTCCGAGAGCGGGATGTCGGGGTTTTCGAGGGATTGACCCGAGCTGACGCAAGAGAGCAATACCCACAGCTTTGGTCGCAAAATATCACTCGTCGCTGGGATGCCGGGCCAACCGGTGGTGAGTCAATCTCCGACGTAGTGACGAGAGTACGGGACGGTTTGGTTGAACTGGAATCGAAATACCCGTCAAAAACTGTTTTGCTCGTCGCGCACGGCTTTGTTGCAAAGGTCATCCGTGCGTTGGCCAAAGGGGATTTTTCAGATTTTTACGACTGGCAGCTCTCAAACGGCAACATGCTGGTCTTGAAGAGTTTCGAGATTCCAACGCTTGATACTGACATTCTGAGAGGCACGCTGCCTCTAGTGTGATGTTGGGTGCCCGCGTAATTTGACTGATAGGTCCATAGTCTCGCCGGTACAGCACTGATTAACCCGATCTGCCAAGAGTCGGCCACCAAGGATGAGCACCAATTAAATATGCCTAGTCCCCATTCCAATACCGATTTCATGCAGCTTGCTCTTGCCCAAGGGCGTTTAGCCTTACCTGAGTGCCTTCCAAATCCGCCAGTAGGTTGCGTGCTGGTAAAGGACAACGTGGTGATCAGCCAAGGCTATACACAGGCACCGGGGTTCCATCACGCGGAAGCGATGGCGTTAAGCCGATTAACGAATGACTGCTCCGGGGTGACTGCTTTTGTCACGCTTGAGCCATGCTCCTTTCATGGTCGAACTCCGTCATGTGCTCAGGCACTGATTAACAGCGGAATCGAGAAGGTTTTTGTTGGGTTGCTTGATCCCGATCCAAGAAACTCTGGAGCGGGCATAAGAATACTGCGAGATGCAGGCATTACAGTCGTTGTCGGCTTATTAGCGGCGGACGCTGCTGAGGACTTAGCTGATTTTTTGGTAAGCAAACCGGATGGATCGTCGGATCACAACGATCAGTAAATCGATGGCATCTCAGCGGTAACCGGTCGGTAAACACACATTGCAAGTTCTGCTTTTCGGCTACACATGGACTCCCTGTTGAGCTTGTCCTCAGCCAGGGGCAAAAGAGACGCGAAGGAATTTTGGACAATATGGCAACGAATCTCGTCGAAGAAGCCGCTTTGCTCCCGGTCGCATGGCGCTCGCGTATTCTCGGTACAACAGGGGGAGCCAATCTTAAAGTAATCCGGATGGATGCGAATGGTATCCCCTATGAAAGCCACAGTGAATTTGATGAAGCCCTTCTACTGATCGACGGACAGATGAGTCTTGAGATCGAGGGTGAGGTAATCAAAATG
Organism: Pseudomonas sp.; assembly: GCF_036404235.1. GTDB lineage: Bacteria > Pseudomonadota > Gammaproteobacteria > Pseudomonadales > Pseudomonadaceae > Aquipseudomonas. The sequence goes on along the minus strand of NZ_DASWOT010000131.1, from coordinate 39,484 downwards.
CGAGCGGGGGATTTCCATATCGTACCCGCTGGGAAGCAGCACAGAGTGCTCAAAGGAAGTTATGGAACGCTCTTCCTGGTAGATGCGCAATGACATTGGCACCATATTTATGAAGGCTGCGTTTGCGTCCGAGCAGCATGCCTTGCATGATTAGTCCGGCTGCCAACTATGCGGCAGCAACTGATCGATTTCACTCGCCCGCTGCGTCGGCAGGCGCGGGAGGACGCCCTCCAAATAAGCAGACGGATCCCGGTAATCCACGATATAAGGAAAACCGTTGATTGGCTTCAGGTCAATGGAATCCCTTCGGGGATATGCACCCTGGCCTGGAAATGTGTCGATGAGTTTTTTGCCGACCACTATGGGGTCATCACGTCCAGCGGCCCCGTCTTGAAAACCGACCACATGGGAGTTTCACGGGAGAGGTCGAATCGCACCTCACCGAACACGACAAGCCCGTGTTTGTTAGGTCAATGTGCCAGTCTCTCGGCGCAGACATGTCGGAGGTATTCCATGTCGGCGATTCGGTGTCGGACATTCCATTGTTTGAGGCGGTGGGGTATTCCATTGCCCTGAACGCAAATCAACAAGCCAAAGACAAGGCGCATACAACGCTCGATAGCGATTCGTTGTTTGAGATTATTGTCCTGATCCTGGCCTCTATGCGACGGCGAATAGTGCTCGCTGAATCAGTGGTGCTGTCGGGACAGGCGTTGCCTGGCAGGGCGAGAGCGTCGATGACATCATCAGGGTAGATTTAGAGATAAGCCTGCTCTCATAGGCCGTATAAAAGGCCATTTATCAGCAAGTTATAGTTCGCTTCGACTCCTGGTGCCGCACCAAGATTTAGCGAGAGAGACTCACCGAAAGGTGGGTCTTTTTTTTTGCGCCAAACAAAACCGTGGGAGCGGACTGCCCGCGAAAGCATTCTCGCCAGCACCACACGCCCGCCGGAAAAAAACCTTCGTTGCGCCACTCAAACAAAACTCAAGATAACCAGCAGCAGATGAACCGAAGATATTTCGACTGACTCAGCGCCCGTAAACCACCTACATGAAATAACCACATCCATGTAGGAAGCTTTAGGCTGCGTGCCGCGTCGCGGCATCCGGAATCACTACTCACAACAAACGAGTACGGTTCTTCTCCACGGTGGATCTCGTCAATCTGCTGGAGCGTGAAAAGTACGACGGCAAGGCAGGCCGAATTGCCCAAGGACTGCTTCGAACAGAGCTAGTGATACTCGATGAGCTTGGGTATTTGCACTTCAGCCAGAGTGGTGGCGCACTGGTCGTTTTGATCTGCACCATAAATGCCCTGCCGCATGCCTGCATGCGGTGGGGCCCGATGGGCCTTCAACCAGAACACTACGGCTAAGCTTATCCACAATTGCTGGGACAAAATCGGCAATCCGCTGTGGTTCAATTTTCAATCGCCAGGGTGGGTCAGTTTTCAATCAGCGCCAACAGCTCACGCCATCTCGGAGGACCGTGCCAGTGCTTGCGTGTCGATATATTCGCGGATGTTTATCACTTTGCCATTCCGAATAGTCATGGCGAAGACAAAATGGTCCTCGAACGTCCTGTTCGTGGCCTTAACTTTCCCCGTGGCGAATCCGACCATCAGAACCCGGTCTCCCTGCGCTACAAATTCAGGGGGCTCCGGGAATGAAGTTTCCATTTCGCAAGCCTTCTGAAGCAAATCCGCCAAGCCCTGGTGCCCGCGGTGCGTGCCGGCCAGCGGCCAGTCCTCGCCCGGAATGATCCACTCGATATCTTCGGCAGACAACGCCAGCAGACCTGGCTTATCGCCGCGGCCCATGGCTGCAAAAAAATTCTTCACAGTCTGGACATTCTCTTGTGTGCTCATCGAAATCTCTCCATTTCCTTTGCCTAGGATCGTGTCCGATCTAATCGGACACGTTGTGGGCCTGCTGGTGAGGACGTGGTGTCGGTGATTCAGCCGATATCGACTTTCATGGCGATGTCCCAGGTGCCGGCGCCGTTTTTAGCCAGGCCGATCATCATCAGACCGAGCCACTCGAGCGTCTGGGCCATCTGCAGGCCGCCAACATCCAACGGACGCAGCCCGAGACTCTCGAGGAAGGTCGAGACGCGCGCTTTGGCGTGCGCATCGTCCGCCGCGATGAACGCGTCGAGGCGTTCATCCTTGGCAAGTACTTGGCCGAAGAGAGTATTGAACGCCTTGACGACATGCGCGCTAGCCGGGGCGCCCTTGGCGATCTCCTGCGCGCCGGAACTGCCGTGCGGGGTAACGAGGCCCGAGAGATCGGGAGCGACCGGGTTGGTGATATCGATGATCACCTTACCGTCGAGCGCTTTGCCAAAGTCGGCCAGTACCGCCACCGCACTGGTGTACGGCACGGCGAGAATGACGATGTCGCCCGCCGGATTGGCGCCGTAAGTCCCCGTGATCGCTCCGGATGCGAGCTTGTCGACAAGCGCCTGCGCCTTGGCGGGATCGCGGCTGACCACTTCGACGGTGTGTCCGGCCTTGGCGATACGGCCGGCGACCGCCGTGGCCATGCCTCCCGAACCGATGATGCTGATAGTGCTCATGTGCAGTCTCCGTTCTGAAATCAGGTATTTTCCATCTTTTCTGGACGGGTTACGCCGTCGCGGCTTGGCCACCCGCCGGGCGCAGTGCGACCCGGCGGTGTGCCGTCACCTCATCAGTCGGCCGGGAAGTAATGACCGCTATCAAGATCGGCGAAGAGTCCGGGCTGGGTCGGTTCCCAGCCAAGAACCCGGCGCGTGATGGCGTTCGATGTCGGGGTGTCCAGCGTGACCAGATTCGCAAGGAACCCGAAGTAGCCAGGCAGCATCAGCACGTCCGCAGGAATAGACACGGCCGGCAAATTCAACCGGCTGGCAATGGCTTCGGCGATCTGGCGGTACGGGATAGCCACGTCGGCGATTGCATGCCAGCTTCTGCCCGCGGCGCCTTTTTCCAGCGCCAGGCGAAACACGGTGGCGAGGTCACGGGCATGCACGGCCCCCCAACGGTTGGCACCGTCTCCGGGGTAGCCGACGACACCCTTTTCCTTAGCCAGCCCGATCAACAGCGGAAGGAAGCCGGCGTTATCGGTGGAGCTGTGCATGATCTCAGGGATCCGCACGATCGAAGACCGTATGCCCTTTTCGGCGAGACCGATCACCGTGGTTTCCACGATGTTCCGAACTCGCAGGGTATTCTTGTACGGATCGCCACCGGGAAGGGGCGGATCCTCCTCGGTGGCCGGCCGGCCCAGGCCCTCCCACCCGGGCGAGCCGACACTTCCAGACACGACCAACGGCTTTCCGCTTTCGGCCAGTGCTTCGCCATAGGCGAGCATGATCTCAAGCTCCGCGGCCGCAACGGCGTTGATCCCGCCGGTTGGAATCAGGTCCTGCCGGTGCGCGAGGTGAATGACGCCGTCGGAGGCTGCAGCCGCCTCCTTGAGCCCGTCGAGATCCTCGAGATTGCCACGACGTACCTTGGCGCCGAGCGCAGCAGCCTGCGCCGCGGCCGTGTCGGACCGAGCCAGGGCAGTGACCTCATGGCCGGCGGCGATAAGATCGGAGATGATGTACGGACCGGAATGGCCGGTGCCGCCGGTAACAAAAACGTGCATATGCGTGCTCCTCGTGGGTGATGGGGTGCGGGAAAAGGTGCTAAGGGGACTGTGCCGGACGGACGCATTTGCGATCCAGCGCCCCGCCGTCAGCTCAAGTCAGTCGGCGCAAAGTAATGGCCGTTGTCTAGGTCCTCGATCAGACCGGGCTGAACGGGGTCCCAGCCAAGAGCCTGGCGGGTGATGGCGTTCGACGCGGGGAGGTCTAGCGTGGCCACTGCCGCCAGGAACCCAAAGTAGCCCGGCAGCATCAGTTCGTCCGCGGGGACGCTCACGGCGGGTATTCCCAGGCGAACGGCTATAGCCTCGGCGATCTCGCGGAACGGGATACCCTCGTCGCCGATCGCGTGCCAGGTTTTGCCTGCGGCCCCCTTCTCGAGCGCCAGGCGGAACAGAGAGGCAAGATCGCGGACATGCACGGCGGGCCACCGGTTCTTGCCGTCTCCCGGATAGCCAGCGAAACCCTTTGTTTTCGCGAGCATGATCAGCTGCAGGCGACCGGTCGCACTGTGTAAGAGAGTGGGAATCCGCACGACCGACGATCTAACACCTCGCTCGGCGAGGCCCACGACGGCGGTTTCCACGATATTGCGTGCCAACAGAGTGCCTGAATCGATCGGGCCGCTAGGTAGAGCGGGATCATCCTCGGTCGCCGGTCGACCCAGACTGACCGGTGCGCCGATAGGCGCCGCTCTGCCCACGTTCATGGGCGTGCCGATACTGCCTGCAACGACCAATGGCTTATCCGTGCCCGCCAGCGCCTCGCCGAACGCGAGGACGGTCGCGAGTTCCGATTCGACTAAGGCGGCGATCCCCCCGGACGGAAGCAGTTCGGCCCTGTATCCGAGGTGGATGACGCCGTCGGACTCGACCGCCGCTGCCTTGAGCCCTTCGAGGTCGGCAAGATCTCCACGACGCACCTTGGCGCCGAGCGCATACGCCGCTGCCGCGGACGCGTCCGACCTTGCCAGAGCGACGACCTCGTGGCCGGCTGCGATGAGGTCGGGGATGACGTACGAACCGACGTGGCCGGTGCCGCCAGTGACGAAAACGAGCATGTTATTGGCCCTTCTGAGCAGTGTGATACGAGACATGCTGGTGCGCGTGCGCTCAGCCAGGAAGGCTGACGCCGATCGCGAAATTGGTGTTTTTGACCGAGTGGGTCATGAGGCCCAGCGACAGCAGGCAGACGTGCTCCAGCGTTCGAGCCATAAGCAGCGGCCCAGTGTCCATCGGGCGCAGTCCGAGGCTTTTGATGAACGCCGAGACGCGTACCTTCGCCTGCGCGCCGTCCCCGGCGATGAACACGTCCAGCGGGTGGCCCTCGACCGGACCGTCGGCCAGGACGTGGGAGAAGTGGGTGTTGAACGCCTTGACGACTTCTGCGTCGGCAGGGGCGGCTTTGGCGATCTCCTGTGCGCCGAAACTGTCCTCAGGGGTCACAAAGCTCGTGAAGTCAGGGGCGACGGGGTTGGTGATGTCAACAAGAAGCTTGCCTGCCAGTGCTTCGCCGTATTGCTTCACCACGTCGAGAACGGCGGAGTAGGGAACCGCCAGGATGACAATATCCCCGGAGGGGGCTGCGCCGAACGTTCCTGTCGTAGCGCCGGCTCCGATCTGCTCGGCCAGCGCCCGCGCCTTGGCGGCGTCACGACTCATCACCTCGACGGTGTGTCCGGCCTTGGCGGCAAGGCCGCCGATCGATGCGGCCATGCCACCTGAGCCGATGATGCTGATAGTGCTCATGTGCAGTTTCCTTACAGATATGGGGTTGATCATTCAAGGACTGCCGGCACGTTCCGGCGACTGCGCTCAACAGACTAGCCATGCTGGTCGACTCGCTTGCAAAAAGCAAGTGAATTACAGGAATTTACTTGCACCATGCAAGCGATGCTAAGATCCCGCCATGAAAACAACCTCTAAAGAAGACTTTCGGTCCCATTGCGCAGTGAACTATGGCGTGGAGATCTTCGGCGACCGATGGTCGCTCTTGATCATTCGCGACATCGTTTTTGTTGGTAAGAAGACGTATGGCCAGTTCCTGAAATCGGAAGAGGGGATCGCGTCTAATGTCCTCGCTTCCCGTCTTGCCTTTCTTGAGGGGCAAGGAATTCTCTCGAAAGCACCCAACCCCGACGACAGGCGCAAGGATTTCTACACGTTGACCGAGAAGGGCCTGGATCTCATTCCCATCGTGCTCAACATCGTCCTTTGGAGCGCGAAGCACGATTCGAAGTCGTACGTACGAGACCTCGAGGCGTTCGTGACTCAATTAAGTCGAAACCCCACGCAGGTGAGCGAAGAACTGAAGGCGCTGGTCCGCAATGGTGGATGTATCTTTCCCGAGATTAAGGAATGAACCAGACGGCAAGCAAAAACGAGGTCAGAAACCTCGCGACCAGAATGGTCTTGTCCGAGCCACCCGGTCGGCTGGCACTGACAGAAATCACGAGCTGAAACAGGCACGCTGAGCTTCTTGGTGAGGAACCGGCCATGCGCCCAAAGCCACGACCTGAACTCCACGGCATTCCCGGCATGTGGGCCAAAGTAGCAATGAGCGCCAGCCCGGCTTTTTGCTGACGTGGATCGCCAGCGCTATCTGCCATACCGGTTGAATCGCGTCTTGCTCGGCGTCCTCGCAGCTGTACGTCCAGGCCTTCGAAAGCTCAACGGGGAGGCCAGACGCTACTACCTACCTTTCCCCCAAAACGGCCGTTCGCGACCGGCAGCAACGGGTCGTCTGCTGCCTGTCGCCATTAAAAAATCTCGAATTCGATTCCACCGAACGCCATAACTAGCTGATTTATTTATAGTTACTAGTTGGGGTACGCCGAATTTTCCAGCGAACTCCAGACGCCCGAAAAACCTAGTCTCGCCGAAACATACCGATCGAAACCCGCCTCAGCGACCTTCAATCGGCTCTAGAGTATTTCGTCCAGAGTGATACGCCCCTTCCGTCGAGTACGGCGCAGCAGCTCTTGGTTGAGGTGCGCATTGTCAGTCCGACTCAATGGATTGAGCGCAGCCTTTCAATGCGTCGCTGACGTCAATGCAGCGTTGGGTCTGATCTCGCGGTTGCTCGCGGCCTCGCACGACGAAAAGTTCGACGCAGATCAAGTGTGGTGTCTGTTTGATCCGCTACGAGAGCGGCTTGACGAGGCCGTGGAGAAAGGCAGATTGATGATGTAGCAGTCAGCGCTGACTAATCAGGTAAACCGCTGAACGCTGACTCAGCACGATGATGGTAATTCTTGCGGGTTCTACTGCGACGGTCGTTCTTTGGCGTTTGAATATTGCACAGGTGAAGTGATTGACCAAGGCGTCAAGGTGCTATCGTCCCCTATCGCTCCTCAGCCAACGGAATCCTCAATGACATTAGTAAGCCTCGTCCGGGCCCTGCCCAAGGACCCCGACAACTCGGGTCATGTCCTCGGTTGGGCCGTGGTACGCAATACGCCATGGAGCTTCGTCGATATCTTTGCATCCAAGGACCTGGCCGACGCAGAGGCGGTTCGGCTTGGGTCAGACTACGAATCAAAATATGGCTCTCATAAACCTGGCAGCAGCGAGTTCACCACCTCATGAATACAGGTACTGAAGAACTCACCCCACAGCAAAAGCTCGATCAGGTAAAGCTGCAAAAGAACATCCGCGGCCCTATCGATAAATTATTGCGCTCGCTTGATGCCGCCAATACGCGTGCCGATATCGAGCGCGAAGGGGAAATGCAGATCAGTTTTATCCATGAGCTGGAGTCGGGCAAACGCGTGCGGCCCGGTGACATCGAGGCGCTCTACATCATTTTCGACGATGCTGTGCAGGCTCGACTGGAAGGGTTCCCGCCAACTGCGTGAGACGGTAGTTCGGCTCTGCGCATCGCCATGCAAGCCTTAGATGGATCTGTCAGGCACTCTGCCCCATCAGCGAGGTCTGCTTTTAGACCCTGTCCTGGCACTCCATGCAGCGCAGCAGGTTTTTATTCACGCCCTTAAACGGACATGCCCATGATCACCGTGCATCATCTGAACAACTCTCGCTCGCATCGTATCCTCTGGCTACTTGAAGAGTTGGGCGTGCCTTATGAGGTGAAGCGTTACGAGCGCGACCCCAAGACAAATCTCGCACCGCCGGAACTCAAAGCCATTAATCCGCTGGGCAAGTCTCCGGTTATTCAGGACGGGCCGCTTACGCTGATCGAATCGGGAGCTATCGTCGATTACCTGATTCGGCGCCATGGCGGCGGCGCTCTGCAGCCGGATCCGGCCACAGCTACCTATGACGAGTACGTGCAATGGCTGCACTTCGCCGAAGGCTCGGCCATGTTGCCGCTGATGCTTAATCTCTACACCGGGCGCCTGGGCGAAGCCGGTGCGCCGCTGCGCCCACGCATCGATAGCGAACTGAAAAATTACCTCGGCTATCTCGACAACGCGCTAAGCCAGTCGGATTACCTGATGGGCGACGAACTAAGCGGCGCGGACATTCAGATGAGTTTTATCGGCGAAGTCGCCGATCAGCAGGGCAAGCTCGGCGACTGTCCACATCTCCAAGCGTGGATAGAACGTTTCCAAAAGCGTCCGGCTTATCAGGCGGCGATTAAAAAAGGCGGCGAGTATGCACTGGCTCGCTGATCGCGGCGCAGCATCGCCGCAGACCGACCTCACACGGATCGAATCATCCCGCCATCAACCCGGATTGTGCTGCCGGTGACATACGATGCCGCGTCGCTTGCGAGGAAGGTCACCACGTTGGCGAATTCCTGCGGTGTGCCGTAACGCCCAACGGGGATGGTGGCCCTGGACGCGGCAGCGATATCCTCGACGCTTTTGTGTTGACGGGTGGCGGCACCTTGATCGAGCTGATCGACACGGTCGGTGTGGATACGTCCGGGCAGCACGACATTAACCGTCACCCCTTGTGCCGCGACCTCACTCGCCAGGGTTTTGGACCAACCCAGCACCGCCATACGGATGCCGTTGGACAAACCCAGATTGGGGATCGGCTGTTCGACCCCCGAGGACGCGATGCTGATGATCCTGCCCCAGCGTTGGCCGAGCATGCCATCGATCAATCGGTTGGTCAGATGAAACACATGGCCGGCCATGGCTTGAAAATGCGTTTGCCAGAGCGTCGCCGTCTGTTGGAGCACACTACCGGCCGGAGGGCCGCCGCTGTTATTGACGAGGATATCGACACCGCCCTGCGCGATGACCCAATCGGCAGCGCTGTCCACTGACGTGAAGTCGTTCAGGTCCAGCGCCAGCGGTATGATTTGCGCTGCATATTCTGGCCCAAGCTCGGCAGCCCAGGCTTTAATCAGGTCGGTCGAGCGTGCGGCAGCGATCACCGTCGCGCCTTCGGCGACCAGGCTTTTGGCAATGGCTGCACCCAGACCGCGGCTGGCGCCCAGCACTAAAGCGCGGCGACCTTTCAATCCAAGTTCCATCAGCTCAGTTCCTCAAGACGACGCGTTTGACGCTCGATCAGGCCTTCAATATCGGCGATATCGGCAGCGCTCAGTTTGGGCGCTGGCGCACGTAACGTGGCTGAGCCAATGGCACCGCGTTTGGCGAGAACGTATTTGCGTACCGCCAGGCCAAACCCCGGCTGCTGTTCGTAGCGAGCCAACGGCAGATACGCGTCGAACAGGTCCCGGGCACGCTCGGCATCGCCTGAACTGTAGGCATGGTAGACATCAGCCATCATTTCCGGAAAGGCAAAGCCGGTCATGGCACCGTCGACACCACGAGCCAGCTCCTCGGGCAGAAAGATCCCGCCATTGCCTACCAAAATACTGATCGGGCGCATCGCACCGCTGGCCTGCGCGCTGCGCAACTCAGTGATCTTGTTCAGGCCCGGCCAGTCTTCATGCTTGAGCATTACGCAATTCGGGTTGTCGGCAACGATCTGGATAATCGTCGCGGTGCTGATCATCACGGTGGTCGCCAGCGGGAAGTCCTGCAACACGAACGGTGTGTCCATGCCAATCGCCTGGGCCACTTGAGAGAAGTAGCTACGGATCTGCGCATCGCTGCGCAGATTGGACGGCGGCGCGACCATGACGCCTGCCGCACCGGAGGCCATCACCGCCGCGCTCAGCTCGGCCATCGAGGCCAGCCCGGGGCCGGAAACCCCGACGACCACGGGCACCCGCCCGGCCACGCATTTGAGTACGCAATCGACGAAGGTCAGGGATTCGGCCATGGTCAATTTCGGCGCTTCGCCCATCATGCCCAGCACGGTAAGACCGGTGGCGCCACGCTCCAGATAGAACTCGACCATGCGCTCGGCACTGGGCAAATCCAGCGCGCCATCCTCGGTAAAGGGCGTGACGCAGATAATGAAAACCCCTGCCGCCTGTTCATTCAAACGCATTACACACCGACCTCGCTGGCTGATTGATAGGCGCGAAGGCGCGGCTTTTGTAAACGCCCCTTGCCTGCCTGATTGACGATTGACTGGCCGTCCCAGGCCAATTCACCGCGCAAATATGTAGCCGCGACTCGCACGGCAAAATTGCGCCCTTCGAAGGAACTCCAGTTGACCGCCGCCTGGCTATTGGCGGGGTCGTAAATGAAACTGCCAGGCTCAAGCACGACGATGTCGGCATCTTTGCCAGCCGTCAGCGCGCCTTTGGCCTGCATCAAAAAGAAGTCTGCCGGCCCCTGACACAACAGACGAACCGCCATCAACGGTGAGATGCCGCGTTCAAGACACCCAGTCCACAACGCAGGCACCAGTGTTTCAAGACCCGGCCCCCCGGATGCGTTCTTGAAGATGTCAGGGTCGCCCTTGCGATCCAGGCCCCAGGACACATGGTCGGAGGACACAAAATCGCAGTCGCCGGCAGCGATATGAGTCCACAACTTGTCGACTTCGGCCTGAGGTCGTATCGGCGGATAGTGCTTGGTCTTCGCGCCGAGGCGGCGCACATGCTCTTCTTCGTTGAGCATCAGGTACTGCACGCAGGTTTCGGCACTCGCCTTGAACCCGGCATTGCGGTACAGATTGCACAGCTCGAAGCCGCGGGACAGCGAGATATGAACCACATGGGCGCGGGCTCCGGTCGCTGCGCCCAGCTCATAGACCCGCGCCGTGGCAAGGTTTTCCAGCAGGGGCGGATGCGCTCGCCCGAACGCGTCCCAACCCGTGTCGCCCGCAGCCTTGAGCCGGGCAATGTTGGTCAGGGTCATTTCCTGATCCTGGTTATGTACACCACAGGCCAGCCCTGACGGGGCGATACGGCGCATTGCCTCATACAGCACATCGTCGGTGATCCGTGGAAAGCGCAATGCGTTGGCTTCAAACGTCGAGAACTTGAAAGCGCAGGCCCCGGCTTCGATCAGCCCCGGAATTTCATCCAGGCCGTCCTGCGGCCGAATCGTTGCGTACAGCCCGATATCAATATGGCAATCGCTATTGGCCTGGGCAGCTTTTTGATAAAAGCGCTGGGAGTTCCAGACCGGCTCCGGCTCGTCGTAGGGCATGTCGACAAGCGTTGTCACACCGCCTGCCGCAGCGGCGCGAGAAGCCTGGCCGAGCCATTCATGATTGGCACTGCCTGTGTGGGTCTGCCCATCGACGGCACCAGGCACTATCCAGCAACCACGACAGTCCTGCATATCGTGCGCGCCAGGGGGTTGCCCCTCGCCGACCAAGGCAATTTTGCCATCGAGTGTCGCGACGTAACCGTTGTCGATGATGCGGTCGGTGGTGACCACCTTTCCACGAACCACCAGGTCGAAATCACTCATAGAAGTCGTCTCTGCTCCAAGGCTGAATCCCCCAAGCCTAAGAGCGGCGCAACGCTTGCGTAAACGATAAAAAATCGGCGAGAGACGACTAATAAACAGCGCAGCGATCCGATTGCTTCAGTGTCGGCGCAAGCGCTTGCATCACTTGCAGACATCAGCCGGGCGGCGACTTCAAGCGCTATAAGGCCACAGGGCGAAAGCGATAAAAATTCGTTCTCCGGGACCGAAAATCTCACCTTTACACTAAAAGCTCGCCCCCCGTACTGTGGCTTCGAATCGAGCTGCTCAATTGCTGTTGTCCCGAGGGGTGGAGGATGAACTACGCGGTAAAGGCTGTTCTGGCCGCCAGTCTGAGCTGTGTCATGACTCAGGCTGTACACGCCGAAGATTCGGTCCGGCTGGTATTGGATTGGGCCTTTGAAGGCCCGCAGGCAATGTGGTCGGCCGCCGCTAAAAGTGGCTGCTTTACCCAGAAGGGTTTGAACGTCTCCATCGACCGCGGCTTCGGTTCAGGAGACAGCATCAGTAAGGTCGCGTCAGGCTCCTACGCCATTGGCGTGGCGGACTTCGGCAGCATCCTGGCGTATAACGCCGAACACCCGGAAAACCCGCTGATTGCTACGTTTATTGTCAGTGATCGCTCATCGGCCTCGGTCAGCGTATTGAAAAGCTCCGGCATCGCAGGCCCCAAGGATCTTCAGGGCAAGCGCATTGCCGACACTCAGGGCGAGGCCAGCCGGATGCTTTTCCCGGCGTTCGCCAAAGCCAACGGTATCGATTCGGGCAAAGTGTCCTGGGTCAACGTCGCGCCGAACCTGCGCCAGGCCACTGTGGTTCGGGGCCAGGCGGATGCTGCTGCGGGCCACTTGCTCACGGTGGTCAATGGCTTCCTTTCTGTCGGGGTGAAACGCGAGCAGATTTTCAGCATGCCCTTCTCCGAATACGGTGTGGATGTGCCGGGTAATGCGGTGATGGTCAAGCCTGAATGGGCACGCGCACATCCACAGCAGATGCGCGATTTCCTCAGCTGCACCGTGGTCGGCATCAAGGCGACCATTAACGACCCGCAAGCCGCGATTGCATCGCTGCGCAGCTACAACTCGATGCTGGACGCCAAGCTGGAAGCCCAGCACCTCGATTTTGCGACTCACGTCGCGGTGCTGACACCGCATGTCAAACAGAACGGTTTGAGCAACATCGATCCAGACCGACTCAACCATTCCATTGCACAAATTGCCGAGGCCATGGGCTTTGCTACGCCGCCCAGCAGCTCGGTGTGGACCGCTGACTATTTGCCGCCACAGAGCGAATTGGCGGTAGGCAATCCCTGAAAACACAAGAGGCCCATTGAGCCCGCAACAGATCCAACGGACCGCCCATCATCGGGTAATCCGAGCCGTTAGCCACGTGCCGGTCATCCAGACCGATCAAGAAGAGGCAGGTTTTGCCCAGGCCATTGCGCTGTGACCGATCAGCGCAATGGCAGTCGTCATGGGCCATCCAAATGCCAAGCGATGAGGAGTGATCGGGTGTGAGCATGAGCGAACGTTTTGCCGACAGCTTTGCCTTTGAAAACAAGGGCGAGGCCAGTGCATCTGCATTACCGAAAATAGAACAGGTGCCACACGAGGCGCAAAGCCGTCAGCCGTATGTTGACTTACGCAATGTAAGTCTTGTGTATGGGGCCGATGACGAGCAAATGCTGGCTATCGACAGGCTCGACCTGCAGGTGCGAGAAGGCGAATTCGTCGCGGTGGTCGGGCCGTCCGGCTGCGGTAAGTCGACGTTGATGAAGCTGGTCACAGGTCTTTTGCAACCTGACGGCGGTGCGGTCTTCATCCAGGGACAGAAAACCACCGGTCCAGTGCGCAGTGTCGGCATGGCGTTTCAGAATTCCACCCTGTTGCCGTGGCGCACCACGCTGTCCAACGTGATGCTGCCGTTTGAGCTGGTCAAGCCACATCGCCAGCGTCTGCGCCGCCACTACGATGAGTATCGCGAACGCGCCATGCACCTGCTGGAAATCGTCGGTTTGAAGGAGTTTGCCAATAAGTATCCCTGGGAACTCTCGGGCGGCATGCAACAGCGCGCCAATGTCTGTCGTGCGCTGGTTCACGAGCCGCCACTGCTGATGCTGGATGAACCTTTCGGAGCGTTGGATGCATTCACGCGCGAAGAACTGTGGCTAATGACCCAGGACCTTTGGCTTGAGCAGCGCTTCAGCGCGATCCTGGTCACTCATGACCTACGCGAAGCGGTGTTTCTGGCGGATCGCGTCATCGTTTTAAGCAAGCGCCCCGGCCGCATCATTCTTGAGCGGACCGTCGACCTGCCACGACCACGCACCCTGGCGAGTACCTACGAAGCAGGTTTCAGCGAAATCGTCCACGAGATCCGCGAGAAAATCCTGGAGGCTCGAGCCTGATGAAATCCTCGAAAAAATCCAGAGCCCACGCCTTTGTTCCATGGATCACCACGTTAGCGTTGTTGGCACTCTGGCAGATCGTGGCCATGGCGCTGGGCAGCGCCAGCCTGATGCTGCCGCCGCCCACCGCTATCGCCAGCTCCATCGCCGAACACTACGACGTGATTTGGCCCAATGCATTGCAGACGCTCTATACCACCGGCATGGGATTCGCCTTTGCCGTGGTGCTGGGCATGTTGTTCGGCCTTGCCATTGGCGCTTCGCCGCTGATCTATCGCGGTATCTACCCGCTGCTCATTGCTTTCAACGCCGTGCCAAAAGTCGCGCTGGTGCCGATCTTCGTCCTCTGGTTCGGCATCGGCACACTGCCAGCCGTCGTTACTGCGTTTTCCCTGGCCGTGTTTCCGATCATCGTTAACGTCGCCACCGGTTTGTCGACCATCGATTCAGAAATGGAAGACGTCATGCGCTCGCTGGGTGCCAGCCGTTGGGACATTTTGACCAAGGTCGGCATCCCGCGAATGACACCCTATCTGTTCGCATCGCTGAAGATCGCGATCACCCTGGCGTTCGTCGGATCAGTACTGTCTGAGACCATCGCCTCCAACGAAGGTATCGGTTTTCTGATGCAGGCCGCCTCTTCGCGCTTTGATGTACCTCTGGTGTTTGCCGGGGTCATCGTGATCGCCGCGATGGCAGTCATTGCCTATCAAGTATGCGAACTGATTGAAGGTCGCTTTACCCATTGGGCCAAACGCGGCAAATAAACTCGTTAGTTATGTACCGGGGTTTATTACAACCCGGTACAGCAAAACGTTACTGGCATCATGGCGATAACAGCTCTTATTAAAACAATAGATCGTTAGACAGTTTTACCCCTGTACTTAGCCCGTACTCATGTCGTCCTGACAACGACGGCATTTCGGACTGCCCCAACGATAACTTTTTCACGCTGCGCGTAAGGAACTGACATGTTCGAAGGTGTAATTCAATATTCCAAGGATTCCTGGGGCATCATTCCGTTGATGCTTGTAATCTTCATCATCGGCATTGCCGTTATTATCGAGCGCTACTTCTTCTTTCGTAAAAGTATCCAGTCCGGCGCCAGCCTTGATGCAGATCTGCGGCATGTTGCTTACAACAATGAGCACGATGCCAGGCAAGTTGCCGGACATTATCAGCGCACCGTGCAGGGCAAATTGGTCGAAGCGGCACTTGATTCGCCCAACAAATCCGAAGCTGCCATGGAGCGCGAAGTCGATGAAAGCATCATGGTGCAGATGCCTTATCTGGATCGCAACCTGTGGGTGCTCGACACCTGCGTCACCCTCGGCCCGTTACTGGGTCTGCTGGGCACCATCATTCACATGATCCAAGTGTTCAGCGTGCTAGCAGCCAACAGTTCACAAAAAGTCAGCTCCGTCACCGGGCCCATTGCCCATGCGCTGGTGGCGACGGCGGTTGGCCTGTGCATCGCTATCACCTGCGTGGTGTTTCTTAATTACTTCAACAAGCGTATCCGCCTGGTGGTCAACCAGATGGAATTGGTCAAGTCGATGCTGATCAGCCGTTTCGCGACGATCTAAGTCTCGCTCGCCATCCACGGAGAATCTCTCATGGCCAGAAAATCCCATTACCTGGGTCACGAAGAAAAGGCACGCATCGAGATCATTCCAATGATCGACGTGATGATGTTTCTGCTGGTGTTTTTCGTACTCATCATGATCGAAATGATCCAGGGCGCGGGCATTACCCTTGATCTTCCCAAGTCCTCGTCTCAGGACCCTATTGAGTCGGTGACCCTGAACATCGGCGTCGCGGTCGATGGTGGGCTGTATGTTGACGGCCAGTTGGTCAACGACGAGCAACTGAGTGCTCGGCTGTCCGAGATGAAGAACAGCGGCAAGCTCGACGTGGTGATCGCCGGCGACCGGGGCAGCCAATACGAAAGCATCGTGCATGCGATGGATCTGGTCCGCGGCGCGGGTGTCAGCGCCATTGGCCTGGCTACGCAGAAATAGTGGGCGCCATGGAAAAGAATCTACGCAGCGGCGCCTTGTGGGCGACGCAGGACAGCCACGTCCACCATCACCTGCCGATGCCCGTGGCTATCGGTGGCGCCCTGTTGCTGGTGGCTTTGTTCATCGGCGTCGGCGCGATGGTCGAGGTCAAGCCCAAGCCTGTCGAGGAGCCGCCGAAAATCACCCGTATCGAGATGGTCGAGTTGCCGCCTCCTCCGCCTGAGGCACCACCTCCACCTCCTGAGCAACCACCGCCTCCGCCACCTCCGGAACCACCGCCACCGCCGCCTCCAGAGATTCCACCGCCACCGCCACCCCCTAAACCGCTACCGCCCAAGCCTGTGGACAAGCCTTTGCCTGCGCCCAAGCCGCTGCCTAAACCGCCGCTGCCCAAGCCTCCCGTGCCGACGCCTCCACCACCGCCGCCGGTGCCAGTACCGCCTGTGCCGCCACCACCGCCACCGCCGAAGCCGGTACCGCCCGCGCCAAGCGCCAGCACTGACGCGGTGGCACTGCAGCAAACCGTGCCGGCGTATCCGCGCATGGCACGTCAGGCGAAGATTGAGGGTTACGTGGTACTCGATTTGATCATTCGTCCGGACGGTTCTGTAGCCTCGGCGAAGGTCGTGGACGGTAAACCGCCGCGCCTGTTCGACGATGCAGCGATCAACGCGGTGAAAAACTGGAAATTTCAGCCACGCATGGTCGGCGGTGTCGCTCAGGAACAACATGCCCGACAAACCGTGAAGTTCGACCTCAAAAAAGCCGACGGCTAACAGTCAACCCCGCCTATCCGGCTCTGTTGCAGAGCCGGACAACCCCGCAATCGTGATCCAGGGAAGGAACACCTTCATACCGACGCCCGTTTATCTGGCGTCGGTTTTTTTATTCTGATGCCCTCCTGACTGGCATTAATTTTCCTCCTCGCAAAAAAACGCCGACACTTAACTAACAATTCGTCACTTAAACTTCCGCACTCTGGAAATGAAACATTATTGTGCGTCAAACGGATCAACTCGCTCTGTTTAATCACACTCCCGAGCCACTGCCGCCGCTGGCTAATTTTTAGCCCATACCCGCGTATTTTTTGATATTTACGAACGCCCCCCCAGGCCATTAGGTTGGCACTCACACGGACGCCTCGATTTATCGAAGGCAAATAATACCGGTATTAGCCTTGCTGCGATTACATCACCAATCAATGAACTGGATACCCAGTTGATTCGACTCGCCAGGGCTTTCTAAAAAAACTTTGCCTTCACTAAAAATGCAGGAGCCCGGCATGGGAGCGTTCACTTTTAGCTACAAGCAACTCGGTATTGCGGTCGCTCTGGCGATTCCGATGATGTGTGCAGCCGCCTACGGGGACGACACCCCGGAAAACAAAGACGATCCGGTCAAACTCAAGGATTACACCGTCGAAGAATCCTTCGACGATAACGTCGGCATCATGCCCAGCGCCACGGCGGGCTCCAGCGTATTCGGCCTGGACAAGCCGCTGGTGGAAACGCCACGCTCGGTTACCGAAGTGTCCGCCGACCTGATTAAAAGTTACGGCTTGCGTGACATCAACGATCTGGTGCGCATGACGCCAGGTGCCTATACCGGCTCGTTCTTCGGCATTGCGGGTTCCCTGGCATTGCGAGGCGAAGAAGCCGATAACTATTTTCGCGGCATGAAACGGGTGCAGAACTCAGGCAACTACACCACCCCGATCTCCGCTGCCAGCTCGGTGGATATCGTGCGCGGGCCGGTTCCGCCGATCTTCGGTGCCGGCAAGATCGGCGGCTACATGAACTTCACGCCCAAATCTGCGAAGTCCGCCACCTCGAAATACATCGAAGAGCCAACAGGAGAAATTGGCACTACTGTCGGCTCCTACGATCAGTTCAAGGTCCACGCCGAAGGCGGCATGCCGATTCAAATTGGCGAGCACCGTGGCGGCGTCTACGGCTATTACGAGCAAGAAGACTCCAAGAGCTATTACGACTATGTCGAGCCGCAATCGAAGCTGGGCCAGTTGGCATTCGATCTGGACTTGACCGATAACCTGCGCACCGAGTTCGGTGGCCAATACCTCAACTCCGAGCGTATCCAGAACGCCGGTTGGAACCGGGTCACTCAAGACCTGATCGATCACGGCACCTACGTCACGGGCTCACCCTCGAATCTGGTCACTCGCGGCGGCGAGCTGTACCCCGAAAACGTGCGTACCGACATTGCCCCAGGCGTTGGCTTCCCGTCGGGTAACGGCAACGCGTTGTTGGACGTTTATTGCAGCGGTGGTTATGCCAATTGCAGCGTGCCCAACGACGGTGGGCTGGGCAAGCTGACCAATCCCGGCACGACCAAACTCGATCACGACCAAACCATGACGGCCAAAGCGGATCGCGGTCACACCGCCGTGAAGACCGGATATTTCGACCTTATCCGTGATCTGGGCGATGGCGTCGAGCTGAAGAACCAGGCTTTCTACGAAAGCATGGATCACTACAAATATTCGTCCTACGGCTTTACCGCTGACTTCGACTCTTACACTTGGGAAGACAAGCTCAGCCTCAGTTTCCCGATAACCCTGGGCGATGCGAGCCTGTCGAACACCGTCGGGGTCAACTATCGCTACTACAACGGCATCGACAAGGAAGCCTATGGCGATGAAATCTTCGACCGCCGCGACCTGAGCGTCGGCGCCACACCGAACGACAGTTTCGACTCGGGCCACACGGGTCTGGTGCAGGTCGCTCCGGGAGAGTATGCGCGCAACTACAGCTCGCAAAACTACTCGGTAACCAAGGACACCGGCGCCTTCATGCTGTCGGACATCCAATGGCACAACTTCGATCTGACGCTGGGCTATCGCATGGATTACTACGATGTGAAAGCCTCGGAAAAAGCTCGCGGCACAGCCGGCAACCTGATCAGCGATTCCGACGATAATGGCAGCGCCGACTGGTACAGCGACACCGGTAACAAAGACTCCTACAACATCAGCCTGTCGTACAAAACACCGTGGGGCATCGTTCCTTACTTCACCTACGCCGAGCAAGGCGCGCTGGCGTCCAACTCCGCAGGCGGGGTGCCGGTGGAGAACGTGCAAAACGGCTCCTGGCTGCAAGATTCGAAGCTGCGTGAATTCGGTGTGAAGTATCAAAGCCCGAACAACAATGTCTATGGCAGCCTGGCGTACTTCGATCAGGACCGCAGCTATCAGGATGCCCAGAGCGGTTCCGACATTCTGGTCAACAGCAAGGGCTACGAAGCAGAGTTACGCTGGTTGCTGAACAAGAATTTCTCCCTGAGCGCTACCGGCAGCAAAATGGCCGTGCGTGAGAAAGGAGCCCCATTCACCATCCTCAATACGGCAGCAGTGGCTAAGGCGCTGGGGGTCGATCCATCGAGTCTGTACGGTTATCGGTTTTATGACCCTTCGGGCTCGGTACTCGGTGGCGAATGGGATCGCGGTGGCGTGCCGGAGTGGGTGGGCAGTCTGTATGGCAACTACACGCAGCCCTTGGGTCCGGGCCGTCTGAACAGCAGTCTGGGTTTCACCTGGGTCGACGCGCAGTGGGCTGACAACCAGAAACAGATTCGTCTACCTGCCTACACCGTGTGGAACGGTTCGGTCGGTTATGACTACAAAAACTGGTCGACGCTGCTGACCGTGAACAACCTGCTCAACGAGAAATACTTTACCTCTGCGAACCTGTTCGACTCGGTCCTGGTGTTCCCATCGGAGCCTCGGACCTTCACGGCCTCGCTCAACTATAAATTCTGACCGCTGCAGGCGATGGGGATCGACATCCGTATTCGGGTGCAAGATCCCCACCGTCCGTGGCCTGGATGCTCCGCTTGCGCACCTCCATTGACAACACGCTTCCCATTCCCCCAGTCGCCAGCGGTTTTGGTTTGATCCTGCTCGGATTAATGCTGGCGATCTTTCTTAGCGCGCTGGACCAGACCATCGTTGCCGTTTCCATGAGCACCCTTTCGGTTCAACTGGGTGATTCTCATGATCTGGCCTGGATCATCTCGGGCTATCTGGTAGCAATGACGGTCAGCACTCCGTTGTACGGCAAACTCGGCGACCTCTACGGGCGTCGCCGCTTGCTGTTGGTCGCTATCGGCTGGTTTACCGTGGCCTCGATGCTCTGTGGATTTGCCCAGGACATGCCACAACTGATCGCCGCCCGCGTGTTGCAAGGACTAGGCGCCGGCGGCCTGGCGACCTTGAGCCAAGCGATCATCGGTGAACTGTTGCCGCCTCGCCAGCGCGGTCGCTATCAAGGCTATATCAGCGGCATGTTTGCCTTAGCCAGCGTGGCCGGACCGCTACTCGGCGGACTGCTCACGACCTGGCTGTCATGGCGCTGGATTTTCTGGATCAACCTGCCTCTGGGATTGGCCGCATGGTTGATTTGCCGCCGCGCCCTGCGAGGTCTGGCACTACCATGTCACAGCTCACACATCGACTACGCAGGTGCGCTTTTACTGATCAGCGGCTTGATGTGTCTGTTGCTGGCAATCAGTGGATTCGGACAATTGCAAAAGCAAACCGCCGATGCTGTGCAGATAACCCTGCTGTGCCTGTCAGTGTTATTGCTCAGCGCTTTCGTGGCTCAGCAAAAGCGCAGCCGCGAGCCTCTGCTGCCCCTTTACCTACTGCACGAGCGGCATCCATTGCTCAGTGGCCTGGTAGCGTTTTTTGCGTCGTTGCAGATGATCGTGCTTACCGTTTTTATCCCGTTGCGCTTTGAAATGCTGACCAGTCAACCCGCCGACCGGGCTGCCCTGCACTTGCTGCCGCTGGTCATGGGCGTGCCGTTAGGCGCCTATTGCAGCGGTCGGTTGATCACCCATCTGGGGCGCTACAAACCGCAAATCGTGTTTGGCAACCTGCTGTTGCCACTGAGCATCGCAGCGCTGGCCTGTACGTCATTACACAACGCATGGGCGTCCGGCGCATGGATGCTGTTTTGCGGGGCAGCCATCGGTTGCCAGTTTCCCGCCAGCATAGTTTCGATCCAGACCGCGGTGAGCGCGGCCCATATGGGCGTCGCCACCAGCACCCTCAACCTGCTGCGCTCTCTGGGCGGTGCGCTGGGTATCGCACTGATGTCGAGCGTGCTCGTGTCACTGTTACATCGAGCAGGTGCCGACCCGTCCCTGGCGGATTCCGGACTGAGCGGCGGCCTCGCTGCCAGCGCTCTGGACACGGTGTTTCGCCAGTTATTGCTGATCGATGCAGCGCTCGCTCTGCCCGCTTTATTGGCAGCCTTGTATCTGCCTGAGCGTCATCTCGAAACCTCTCATTGATAGTTGCCCAGGAGTCCATATGCTCACTGTTCTCGTCACGCGCAAACACCAGGAGACCGACACCATCTGCGTCTTCGAGTTGGTGGACGCCGAGGGACGAACCTTACCGCCGTTTACGGCGGGGGCTCATATCGATGTGCATCTGAATGCGCAATTGATCCGTCAATATTCGCTGTGCAATTCACCTCGCGAACGGCATCGCTACCTGATTGCTGTTCAGCGTGAAACTCCGTCACGTGGCGGCTCTCAATGGATGCATGAACAGATCGAAGTCGGCCAGCGATTGACCATCGGCACGCCGCGCAATCTCTTCGAACTACAGCCGCCCGGCAGTCAACATGTGCTGATTGGCGCAGGGATCGGTATCACGCCCTTGCTCAGCATGGCCCACGAACTGGCGCTACGCGGCGACACCTTCGAACTGCACTACCGAACTCGTGACCCGGCGCGCTCGGCATTTCTCGATCAACTGACCGAACACTTCCCGCAACAATTGCGAACGTATTTCGATCGGACTGCCTTCAATGACGCAACGCTGCCGGGCCGGCCAGCGGCAGACAAACACCTCTATGTCTGCGGCCCGCAATTGTTCATGGAGCAGATGATCGATACCGCGCGCCGCCTGGGCTGGGCTGAAGCCAATTTGCATCGCGAGGTTTTCAACGCAAAAACTCCCGTCATTGAAGGCGACCAGCCCTTTGAAGTCGAGATCGCCAGCACCGGAGCGATCTTGCAGGTGGCAGCCGACCAGACCGTCCACCAGGTGCTCGATGCCGCTGGAATCGATGTGCCAATCTCTTGCGGCAAAGGCATTTGCGGTGCTTGCCTGACAGGCGTTCGCGCAGGGATTGTGGATCACCGGGATCAAGTCCTGAGCGAGGAAGAACAAGCACAGAACGATCTGTTCACGCCTTGCTGTTCGCGCGCATTCACCCCCCGGCTGGTGCTGGATCTATAACAACAGCGCAGAGCAGGCAGCGCGACGGATGCCTTACTGCATGCTTAATCCATCGGTAGATGCGGGCAAACGAAGCGCGCCCAATGAGCCTTCGCCGGTGCTGCATTGCGCCTCCTCCACAGACTGCAAACTCCATGCATCCAGCGCCACCCGCAATTCCTCCAGGCAAATCAAGGTGGCCTTGTTCGAGGTGCCTTCAGCCGCGATATAGCAAGCCAATACCGCCGACTTGATGGTGACATCGCGAATCGGCACATAGACCAGATCCGGGCGCATGGGATCAGGCCCCACTGACAATCTCACCTGACAACCAATACCCAGGCCCTGGCTGACCATTACCGCGATGAACTCGAAAGAATTGGCGACCACGCTGAACATCGGCTTCACCGCCACCCGGGTGAAGACCTGATTGAAGACGTGATGAAGCGTCTGGTCCCCACTGGGGAAGATAAAGTTTTCGTCCACCAGATCGGCGACCTTCACAGAAGCACGGTTGGCCAGTCGGTGAGACTTATGCACGGTAATACAGGTCTGTAGATCGTAGGAGACCACCCTCTGCAAGCCGCTTTGCTGCTCCAGCGCATAGCCGACAATGATGTCGACTTCGCCGCGCATCATGATGTCGGTGAGCATGTTCGAGTTGGCCACGACGATTTCGAACGTGATACGCGGGTGCGCCTCACGAAAAGTCGCCAGAAAGCCTGCGAGAAATTCCCTGGCTGCCGTTTCATTGATGCCGATGCGCACATTGCCGGTGTGTTCGCCCTGAAGAATGTCGATTTCAGAACGCGCGATACTCAGCTCCTTCATTGCCCGCTTGACCCGATACAGCAACGACTCACCCGAGGAAGTCAGTCGCAAGCCATTGCGGTCACGCACGAACAACTTGGTGTCCAGTTCCTGTTCCAATAACTGGATTTGTCGTCGAATAGCAGACGCGGCAATGTAAATATTTTCCTCGGCCAACTTGAAGGACCCATGGCGGGCAACTTCATAGAAGTATCGAAGTGCCGCCGTATTGACGAAATGGGGTAATAATCCGAGTGTCATGAGTATGCGATCTGCCCTAGTCTTTGAATGAACAGCGAAAAGTTGTCGAACATGACAAGATTCCCGCACATGTATCAGCACTGCACCATCGCTGAGCATTCCTTTGACCAGTCAGCATTACGGCATATACACCGTTATTCCTGAACAGCCTCACATGCATGTATCAGGCCAGCTACACAAAACTACCTAACCCATTGCTGGCGCGGCGACGCCTTTAATCTGGATTCGATAACCGAGCCTGACATTGGGGTAATAATCCCATATCGCTTTGTGTTGAGTGCAGCGGTTATCCCAGAACGCAATCGAATTATCTCGCCACTGGAAGCGAACATGGAACTCGGGCTTCTGGCAATGAGCGTAAAGGAAATTCAGTATTGCCTCGCTCTCGTCACGCGGCAGACCGTCAATGTGGGAGGTCATGGCCTTGTTGACGAAGATCAGCCTGCGCCCTGTTTGCGGGTGACGAACCACAATAGGGTGGGAATTCACCGGAGCATCCGGGCCGAATACGCGCCGACCGTCGTGAGTTGCCGTCAGCCCTTCCAGATAGGTTTTCATCAAGGGCGAGAGTGCTTCATAAGCGGCATACATACTGCCAAACAGGGTCGCCCCGCCACCGTTTGGTGCAGTCTGGGTGATATGCAGAATAGACCCCATAGGCGGCATCGCTGCGCAGGTCTGATCAGAGTGCCAGTCCTCGCCCGCCACTTTTGTGGAGTTTTTATCGAAGTGCAAGACACGGATACCAGGGTGCTCCGTTAACGGCTTGCTTTCGGTAGCCGGCCCGACGTGGTTATGTATCTCGCCAAACAACATAGCCAGGGCCATGTGATTGTCGAAGCTGATCGCCTGATCGCGAAAGAAGATGACTTGAAATTCGGCAAGCGCCTGTTTCAACTCCTTGACCACAGGAATCGATAATGGCGCGGTCAAATCAATGTCGTAAATCTCGGCCCCGATATGGGGAGTGGTAGGAACCACACGAATACTTTGATAGCTCATGGAATTTTTCCTGACAGATATTAACTGGGTTATCGACAGCGCCAGCAGCATTGACACAATTAACGGCGTGCTGAAATTCTCAAGCGGAACGCCTGGAAGTTACACACTAGTTTAAGAGGTATCGAAGTCATTCAGAACAGTATCGATAGCAGAGAAATTAGGCGCTGATCACTCTATTTAATAGTGCGACTGCGACACGAGTATCGCAATGCACACAGGTGGTGCCCTTACAACTCGGGACGCCGCAAATACCAGTCGCAGGCTCGCTCATAAACATGCGCGGCCTGTAAGAGGGTTATTTCATCATTGCGCCGACCGATCAACTGCATACCCAGCGGCAAACCCTGGCCGTTAAACCCACAGCACAGTGAAAGCGCCGGGTTATCACTCAGATTAAAAGCAATACCGAAACTTGGACTTTCGAGGAATCCCCAATCGTGCAGTTGATCCAGGCGTGGTGCTGCTCCTGCCTGGATCGGTGCTATCAGCACATCAAGTTGCGCCATTGCTGCGTCCAGCTGGTGAGTCATGAGCCTGCGTTGTTCCAGCGCTCGGACATAGTCGGCGGCCGATAACGTGGCGCCAAGTAACAACGCGTCGTGCAACGCGGGACCATAATCTTGCGGCCGGGTACGCAGCCAATACTCATGAAAAGCAAACGCCTCGCTGAGCAGGATCACCATCCCGGCCGCATTCCAATCGCGCAGCGGCGCCACGGCAACATCAACCACATGACTGCCTAAACCGGAAAACACCTCCAGCGCCGCCTCGATGGCTGCGCGTCCCTCGGCCTGCAGTGGCGACTCGTCACTCAAGAACGAGCGCGCGACGCCGATGCGCAACGGCCTTCGCGGCGTCAAATCAAAAGGTTCGCCCGCGCCGGCTCCCTGGGCCAATGCCTGATACATCAGCGCACAATCTTCAACATTGCGCGCCATCGGACCCAGCGCATCAAGGCTGTCTGCCAGGGGCAGTGCGCCTTTGCGGTCAATGCGTGATCGGGTCGGCTTGAAACCCACCACACCACACAACGCCGCCGGGCTGCGTAATGAGCCTGCGGTATCACTGCCCAGCGCGCCCAGTAGCATGCCGCTGGCCACTGCGACCGCTGCGCCACTGGAGGAGCCGCCAGCAAAGTACTGCGGATTCCAGGGATTGCACGCAGCAGGGCCGCATTCGCCAAACACTGGCGGGCCAAAAGCGAACTCATGAGTGGTCAACTTGCCAAGCACAATGGCCCCGGCGTCCACTAGCCGATCGACCGCCCAGGCGTTGCGTTTGGGCAGATACCCACGCAACTGCCGCGACTGCGCCAAGGTGGGCACACCCGCCATGTCGATCAGATCCTTGATGCCCAACGGCATGCCATGCAATGGACCGCGCCAGTCGCCTAGTCGGATGTCACGGTCAGCCGTTTTGGCGCAAGCCAGCGCGTCCTCTTCCAGCAAGGTCACAAAAGCACCCAACTGCGGGAGTCGGTGAATGGTGTCCAGGCAGCTCTGAGTAAGATCGACGGCGCTCAATCGACGCTCTCGAATCAATCTCGACGCGTGAGCCAGGCTGGTGACCGCCGAAGGATCAATTGTCATCGCCGACGTCCAACTGCTTCACCGAAACCAGGCTGCGTTGACGCAATTGCTCGGTGAACACCAGCAAGTGCTGATGGGCCTGCGCAAATGCCGCGAAACGCTCAGGCTCCACGCGCAATCCTTGACGACGCAGTTGGTGATGCAACGCTTCGCGAGCGACGTGTTGATCAGGCATCTGCCCGCCCTTGCAGCCAAACGCGGTACTGTTCCCGCGACGCCTCGGTGGACGGGTAGAGGCCAATGATGCTGCGGCCATTGGCGACTTCATTGGAAGCGTATTTTTCGTATTGCGTTTGCTCGTAGGCTTGTTCGGCAATCTGATCGGCGATAGCCAGAGGAATCACCACCACGCCCTCGGCATCACCGACAATGATGTCACCGGGATAGACCGCAACGTCGCCGCAACCAATCGGCGTGTTCATTTCCACCGCTTGCAGAAAACCGAAGCTCGGCGCCGGCACGGCACAACGTTGATACGCCGCAAAGCCCAGCAATTCGATCTGCGCCGTATCCCGAAAGCCACCGTCGGTGACGATCCCGCTGCAACCGCGTGCCTTAAGACGCCCAATCAACAAATCGCCGCATGAACAACCTCTTGTCTCCCCCCGCGTATCCATCACCAATACGCTGCCTGGCGGGCACTGTTCGAACGCCTGTTGATGGACGTTCTTGTCGGTCCCGTAAGAGTCCTGCCCACCCACGTCGTCGCGCATCGGCACAAAGCGCAAGGTGAACGCGGGGCCCACCATTCGTGGCTGATTGCTGGTCAACGCGACGATACCGGTGGGCACCGTGCGACGAACGCCCAGGCGATACAGGCACGTGCTCAACGTCGAAATATTGACCTCGGCCAGACGCTGCCGATTGAGTTCACTCAACGCCATATCAAACGACTCCCAAACAGTGTGGTTGCGGCATTCAAAGCGGGATCGCGATCAGCGTATCGATCTTCGACGAATCCAGGATCACCACTCGCGAGCGGAACAGGCAGCGTCCCTCGTCAAGAACGATGTGGTCCGAGTACCGACCTGTGGCAAATACTGTGACCCGACCATCAAGCATCGTGCGCACACAGATGAAGCTGGTTTCCATTTGGATCTCGGTGTCGGTTTTGCCGATCACCTTGGATTCGGAAACCACATGCCGGTAGTAGTGCGGCTCGAAAATGTTGGCCTTTTCAATCGCCTCGACCCGGTCATAAAGCATCGCCTGGTTGTCACAGAGCATGATCGACAGCGGCATCACCATTTCATGGTTTTGCCGGGTGGTGATGCGATACAGGCATGGCTCGGTGAAATACGTAGGCCATTCGGAAACGGCGCCGTCGTCGATGGTGTAGGTGTAATCAGAGATCAACTGACGGGCTTGTGACTCGGTAATGCGGTGGATGACTGTACCCATGATCGTTCCTTATAAGCCCATCAACGCGCGATAACCGGTCCAGAAGCCGCGCACGCTGCCTTCCGAAACCCTGGACCCCGGAATCGGTTCGATACCGTGTCCGCCCATCTCCACTACAGCGGCCTTGTCCAGGCTGCCGGCGATGCCGCGCTGCACCAGGCCGCCAATCATGCCGTCCTCCATGGCGATCAGGCCCGCAGGCCCCATCATGTTGGCCTGCTTGAGGCGGCCATTAGTCTTGGCTTCATCGTCATCGACATACCCGAAGGCGATCCAGCGCAACTCCGACTCATGGGTACTGATCGGCACGATGGTGCGAAACGCCAGGCAGTTGCGCAGTTGCTGCAGGACAAAATTAGGGAAGATCGTCTGAATGGTCATCGAGACGCTGTCACCGAAATCATCCCAGACCGCCGTCATGGACTTGTCTCGCAGGCCGAAGCCATAGATGTTCAGTTCGGCGGAACGCATTTCGGCGTTCTCATACACTTCGCCACCCGTTTCGAAATCCATCTTCGAATAACTGATGTGTGACCAACCGTTGCTGCCCATGACAATGCCGCCTTCCATGGTCAACCGATCCTGCTTCATTACACCGTTGAAGGCGTGCAGGATCGAGGCGTGGTAGGGGTCTTTGACGTTTTCGATGTACAGCTTCCAGTTCGAGGGAATGGCTTGGGTGTACTGTCCCAACAGACGCAAAGGGCGACCACAAACTCGAGCGATATTGGCAATCAGATCGGCGCCGACATAGTCTTCGAACGAAGGTGTTTCATCGCTGAAGGTGCCGAAAATCAGACCATGCAGCGTATGCACGCGAAGGCGTTGCAGGCCGTTATCTTCCTTCTTGAACGTCGATGCCATGCCGCCCTTGCCACGCACGCCGCGCTCAAATGCAGCCGCGGTCATCTTGCCTTTCAGATCAAAGCACCAGTTATGGTAGATGCACATGAACCGAGAGACCTTGCCCGACGGCACAAAGGCCAGCGGTGTGCCCTTGTGCGAACAGCGGTTGACCATCGCGCTGACTTCACCATCATCGCCCCTGACGACAATGACCGGCGTTTCGCCAACCTGCGCGAGCACGTAGCAACCTGGGTCTGGAATTTGTATTTCCAGGCCCAGAAAATGCCAGATCGGCCCACGGAAGATGGCCTCTTGTTCGTGCTTGAACACGTCAGGATCTGAATAAACCGCGAAGGGAATTCTGCGAACGCCCTCCTCCGGCCAGGTGACTGATAATGCGGGCTGTGGGTTTTTCAATGTGGCTTCCTATCTGCGCAACACAATACTAAAGACAGTCCGGGACTGACCTTGTGTGGCGCTAAAGTAAGGCGTTGTTGCACAGCCTCCAACATCAAAAAATGCTCGCATTGGCGCGAAAAAAGCGTCTTTGCCGAAATAGCACTGGCGCCTTCAGCTCGTCACTGCGGGGCGATCACTGTCTTCACCTACCAAAGATCAACCAGGTGTCATGAGCGAGCCATCGCCACCAACACGCATGCAGCGATGGATGAGCAAAGGGCAACCCGCTTACGGCACCAATATCACCTTGTCCACCCCGCCCTCGTTCACTTGCGCATACCGCTCCAACCCTTCACTCAGCGGCGACTCCAGCAACCCGCTCGGCAGCGGCAGCGTGCCTTGATCAAACAACTTCCCGAACTGCTCCAGCATCCGCGCGCAGGCTTCTACGCCGTAGAGCAAGGAGTTGATGCCCACCACCGAGCCGCCGTTGCGATAAAGCGCCAGCACCGGGAGTTGGACGTGACCGTCTAACGGAGCGGCGATGATGGCGATGCGGCCGAAGGGTGCGAGGGCCGTGACAGATGCCGGTAGCCAAAAGCCGGTGGTGTCGAAAATGACGTCGGCGCCCTCGGGAAAGACCGCTTTGACCTGCCCGGCGAGGTCTTCGCCTTTATCCAGGAGGATGGCGTTGTAGCCATTGGCCTTGAGCGCCTGGAGTTGCTCGGGGCGACGTACTGCGCCAAGAACTTGCGCACCACGCACTTTGGCGAGCGCCAATGCGGCACTGCCAACTGCGCCATTGGCGCCAATCACCAACAGGCGCGTATTGCCATCGACCAGGCTGCGTTGCAGCGCGTCCCATGCCGTGGTGTAAGGCACCCCGAGGCTGGCCGCTTGAGCGAAGCTGAGGGATTTTGGTTTGAGCGCGATGCCATTTACCGCAAGCGTGATGTACGCCGCGTGCGAGCCGTCGCGCAGAAAGCCAAGTTCTTTACCTGTGCCCCAGACCTCCTGGCCGATCAACTCTTGCGGGCCTTCGATGACGATACCGGCGAAATCCCGCCCCGGGATGCGCGGCATGGTGGTGTAAGGGAAGCGACCGAGGACGTTTTTCACGTCGCTGGGGTTCAGGCCAGCCGCTTTGATCTGCACCAGCACTTCGCCTTCGGCGGGTATCGGGGTCGGCAGTTGAACGAGTTCCAGCGCAGCCAGCTCGCCAGTTCGGGAAAATTGCAGTGCGTTCATGGTGGGATCTTCCAGGAAATATTCAGGGATCGGAAAGGGTTGATCAGGACATCCAACTGGCCAGCAGCTGACGGCCCATCGGCCAGAGCTTTTCGCCAGCTTGCATACCAAGCAGGCCAACCAGCGCAACCAACGGCGGGGCTGGCGAGCGGAAGTCCAGGGCGCCGTAAAGCAGGCCGACGGCGATGCCGATTGCGAGTGAAATGAGGTAGCTCATGGTCAACTCCGGGGCTGTGCGTCGTGCAGCACTGTTGCTGCACGTTGGCGTTTAGCGATGACCAGAGTTTACGAAGAGCCCGACAAGGCTACCGGCCAAGTGCTTCTGAATTTCGGACAGGCTACGACTCCTTATTCTTCTTGGGTGCCAAGGGGGTATCGCGAAGGCGGGATGCCCAGCTCGCGGCGAAACATGTCGCTGAAACTGCTGGGCGAATAACCCATCGAGCGCGCGATTTTGCTGAGCGGCACGCCTTGGATGATTTGTGCGACAGAGGTCGCCAGTTGCACCTGCCGACGCCATTGGGCAAAGCCCATGCCGAGTAAAGACTGGAATAGCCGCGCGAGGGTTCTGACGCTGGCGCCAGCATTTTCCGCGTGCTGCTCGAAGGGTACGTCGAGGGAGGGTTCGATCATCACCGCCTGACACACGTTCATCAGACGACGATCAGAATCGTCAGGCATCGGGACTTTCAACAAGGAGCGCTTGGCGCGCTCAAGCTCAAGCAGCGCAAGCCCAACCAACGCGTTGTAATACTGCGAATCCTTGTCCGTCTCAGCCACCAGACTGAGGATCAGCTCGCGCAGCAGACGACCGACTTCGAACACCTGCACAGTGCCTTCCAGCGTTTGGGCAAGTGCTGGCCGCAAGTAGATGTTGCGCATTTCAAGGTCCGATACCACACGAATCCCATGCAGTACGCCCGGCGGCAGCCACACCGCACGCTGCGGTGGCACCACCAGCGCTTCGTTCGGCGTCTCGACCCACATCACCCCTGACATCGCGTAAAGCACCTGGCCCCAATCGTGTTCATGCGGCTCGATGTAACGCCCACGCGGATAGGTTCGCGACAAAGGCAGCACGGGGACGGCGGTGTCGGAGAGGTCGGGTGGGGCGGCGAGGGCCATATGAAGACCGAGGTCGAGTGGTTTGGGCAATGGTAGCGACAATCAGCACGCTATCACCAGCGCGAAACTGCTTGTGTATGCACGCGACTATAAGAAGGCATCCCCACGTAAAAACGCCCCGATCCAAAGACCAGGGCGTTCTTCAACCTGCGCTCAATATCAGAACACGTTGATCGGGTAGTCGATGAAGATACGGGTCTCGTTACCACCAACGTTGTAGTCAGCCACATCGTTGGAGACGCGCAGGAACGAATTACGCAGGCGTACCGACAGGTCTTTCGCCGGGCCGCTTTGCACGACATAGGTCAGTTGGCTGAACAGTTCACGCTCTTCGCCACGACCACGGCCAGAGTTGTCGTCGATGTTGTCGCCACGTACGTAAGCGACTTTGTAGCTCAGGCCCGGAGTGACGAGTGTGGCCAAATTCACGCCGTAGCCCAACTGCCAGGAGCGCTCGTCCTTGCCGTTGAAGTCGGACCAGTACGAGTTGGCCAGATTAATGCTGTCGCCGCCGTCACCAAAACCACCGTTGCTGCGATAGCCACCGTAGTTGTAACCGGTTTCACCGGTGCTGCGTTGATGCGCGAGCGTGAAGGAATGAATGCCCACCGCCCAAGTGGCCGCCAAACTCCAGATTTTGTTGTCGCGTGCGTCGTCGACAGCAATATCCCTGTCCAACTTGGTCTTGTAGCCATTGAAGTCGAAGGTCAGGGATTGATCCTGCGGCAGGGCAAACACGTAGTTCAGGTTGATGTACTGCTTTTTCAGCGTGTCTTCGTCATCGGACGCATAAAATGCACCACTGAACGCATCGGTGAACTTGTAGCTGGCGCCGTAGACGTTGATGCTTTTCAGGTCACCACTGTCGCGCCCTTCAGCGCTCTTGCGTGCCTGGGCGGTGAAACGGCCAGCAATCAACGTCAGGTCCTTGATCTCTTTGGAGGTGATCAGGGTGCCGGTGTAGGTGTCAGGCAGCAGGCGCGAAGTTTGAGCACTCAGGACTGGCAACTGCGGAATCATGTCGCCGTACTTCAGCTCGGTGTTGGAGATGCGGAATTTAATCGCGCCACCGAAACGGGACAGATCGTCAGCTGCGTTGCCACTGTCGCCCTGCTTGAAAAAATCGATACCGCCCTGACCACTTTTGCCTTTACCACCGTCCAGGCGCAATGCGTACAGGCCAAACGCGTCGACGCCGACGCCAACCACACCCTGGGTGTAACCGGACGAATAGTTCGCCACGAACGCCTGGCCCCATTCGGCACGGTCTTCAGGTCCGTTTTTGTAATCGCGGCTGATATAAGCATTGCGCAGGTTGATCTTGAGGCTACTGTCTTCCACGAAACCTTTGGCGTCCGCTTGTCCGTCAGCCAGCGCTTGAGAGACGTTGGTCGCCGCCATAATGCCCAGGGCGAGCATGCTGATACGTGTGTTCATCTTATTGTCCTTGTCAGCCAGATTGATCAAGCGCCGTGGCAAATACCCAAACAGGTAATTAGGTCTCTCGAGCATTAGGAAGCCTCGAAAGCCCGCACGAAATCATCGCAGTGGACTACTGATGCACGTATATGGCGTTTAGCCACGGGGCAGTGAAAGCAGACATGCTATCCGCCCGTGGACTTGGGTGTCAATTTGATGAAGACCAAATGGTTTGCCTAAGGCCATAGCCAGCATGACCAAAGTACTCCCATCAGTTGTAAAGCACGCCCAGCAATGCCTCAATTTCAGCATCGTCAATCAACCCTGCCGGATAGCGCTGAATCAGCATTGTCCGGTAGTCGGGAGCTTGCACTTTTGGAGCTCGGGTTATCCGTAACCAGTCAGCCACCATCTGCCGTGCTTCATTGCTCGCAGACAAACCTCGAGCCATACGCGGCTCATAACCTGCGTTCATAAGTAACAACCCTCACTGCTTCTTGAACTGCGAAATCTACGTAGCTTTTGTTACAGACGAACAAACCGGGTAACCGTTTAGCCCCCTCTTTGGACTGTATTAACAAAGCAGCGTGAAATCGCGTCCTCGAAAACCCATCGTTCGATGGGTCTGATCGCAGCAAAAAGTGAACCAACTCAGCGGCGATGAGGCGCCGGTTGTTGCTGCGTCAGGCAGTGGATATTGCCTCCACCGAGCAGAAGCTCGCGGCCTGGCACCATCACCACCTCATGTTCGGGGAACAATTGCTGAAGGATTTTACGCGCCGTTTTATCGAGCGGATCGTCAAAACTGGGGGCAATGATGCCGCCATTGACGATCAGGAAGTTCACATAAGAACCGGCCAAGCGCACCGAAGGGTTGCGCTCCTGGCTGCCATGCACTTGATCGACGCCTGCGCACTCTTCTTGCGTAGCGAACAACGGACCCGGAATCGGCATCTTGTGAACGATGAACGGTCGACCTTTTGCATCCCGCGCGCTTTGCAGAATGCCCAGGGCAGCCTGACAACGCGGGAAGTTGGGATCTTTTGGATCATCGGTCCACGCCAGTAGCACCTCACCGGGGCGCACGTAACAGCAGAAATTATCCACATGACCGTCGGTTTCGTCGTTGTACAAACCGTCCGGTAGCCAGATGACCTTCTCCACCGACAGATGATCACGCAGCACCGCTTCGATCTCTTCACGCGACAAATGCGGGTTGCGATTGCGGTTAAGCAGACACTCTTCGGTGGTGATCAGCGTGCCTTCGCCATCGACATGGATCGAGCCACCTTCCAGCACGAAGCCTTCAGTGACATACCGTGGGCAGCGCTCGATCTCCAGAACCTTGCTCGCTAGCTGCGCATCGAGGTTCCACGGCCAATACAGGCCACCATCGAAACCGCCCCACGCATTGAACCCCCAATCCACGCCCCGTACTTCGCCACTGTCGTTGATGACGAACGTCGGCCCGGTGTCACGCACCCAGGCATCGTTGCTACTGATTTCCACGACACGAATGTTCGGCACATCCAAACGCGCACGGGCGTTGTCGTATTGCGCGGCCGACACCGCAACGGTCACCGGCTCGAAACGCGCGATGGCTTTGGCCACCGCCACATGCGCGGTCTGCACCGGCTTGCCGCCCAGACGCCAGTTGTCTGGCCGCTCAGGCCAGACCATCCAGGTCTGGGTTTGCGGCGCCCACTCGGCGGGCATGTAGAAGCCGTCAGCGCGCGGCGTGCTGTTGAGCGTCGTCATAGCGATCAGGACTCCAGCGAGCCGTCGAGGGTTTTGATCGCGCCGTACAGGTTCGGGCGACGGTCACGGAAGGTGCCCCAGGCGCTGCGGATGTGCTCCAGCTCATCGAGATCGAAGCTGTGGACCAGCACGCCTTCTTCGGTTTCACCTAGCTCTTCGACTTTCTCACCGAACTGATCAGCAATGAACGAGGAGCCATAGAAGGTGATGTCGTAGCCGTCCTGTTCTTCGTTGCCGATGCGGTTACTGGCGATCAGCGGCATCAGGTTTGCGCCGGCATGGCCCTGCTGCACACGCTGCCAGTGGTCGCGAGAGCTGATGGTCTTGTCGTGCGGCTCGCTGCCAATGGCAGTCGGGTAGAACAGAATTTCCGCGCCTTGCAACGCCATGCTGCGCGCGCATTCCGGGAACCACTGATCCCAGCAGATGCCCACGCCGATCTTCGCGTAACGGGTGTTCCAGACTTTGAAACCGGTGTCGCCCGGATTGAAATAGTACTTTTCGTGGTAGCCAGGACCGTCCGGGATGTGGCTCTTGCGGTAGATGCCTAGGTTAGTGCCGTCGGCATCGATGATCGCAACGCTGTTAAAACGCGCACGACCGGCCAGCTCAAAGAAGCTGATCGGCAACACAACTTGCAGCTCTTTAGCGACTTTCTGGAAGTGCTTGATAGCAACGTTGGTGTCGACCGGGGTCGCCAGTTGCAGGTAATCCGGGTTTGGCTTTTGGCAGAAATACGGAGCTTCGAACAGCTCCTGAATCAGAATGATCTGCGCGCCCTTGGCGGCCGCCTCACGTACCAGCTTTTCAGCGGTTTCGATGTTGGCTTCCAGATCCCAGGAACAGGCCATCTGGGTAGCGGCGACGGTAACGATACGACTCATGGCAAATCCTCCAGCGGCGGATGCAAAGGGGCTTATCACCATAGCAAATGAGCCATGACAATCCAGCGCCTTTATATCCGATAAAAATCGGCTTTAGAAGATTAACTTCTGCAATTCTGAAAATATCGTGCGTATTAAGCCGATATTAATCGATCACCATCCACGCTATTTAAGCCACGCTTACGCGTAAACCGGCCTATGTATCCAATTAGTGTTCCGCGCCTGATCGAGATAGATCAGGCGCCAAAAAACGCCTTACATCTTCAACAACACCTTCCACGACCGGCTTTGCAGCACGGTGATGGTCTGTTGCATGCGTCCTTCCAGGACTTCGTCGGTGATGTCCAGGTGCGCCAACTGCTCCAGCTTATTCAGCTCGCCGTACAGGCGGTCCAGCTCTGGTAAATCCAGCGCGGTGCGGGCGTGGTGCAGCCAGACTTGGATGCGCTCGATGCGCGGCAGTTGCTCGGCCAGGTCTTCGGGCTGTTGCTGATAGCGCGCCAGGTTCACAGCACTCGCCTCGTCAGCGAGGAAGCGCGCTACCCAGCTCTCGACCATCGCGGCGCCCTGACGATTGCCACGGTTATTGCGCTCGATGGTCCAGCTGCGCGCCATCAACCAGCGCGAGGTGTTCAGCGAGAACTGGCCCCAACGCGGGTCCTGCAGTTCTTCGATGAATTGCTCATGGGCCGCAGCACGTACGTCGTCATCTTCCTGACCGGCTTGCACCACTGTGCGCCAGTCTTCCAGCAGTGCATCCAGCGCGGCGCGCAGGTCGTGTGTAGTCGAACGCGGCGCTGCCTGACCGAGGCTACCGGCCAGTGCGCGCAGTTCGGCGAGCATCTGCACCCACTCCTGCAACAAGCTCCAGTGACCGTTGAAACGGTACTGCTCGGCCAGACGCTGGCTGCTGCCCAACAAGTACCAGGCGATAGAGCTGAACGCTTCGTCCAGCGACATTTCGGCGGTGATTTCCGGCGCTGGCAGCTTCAGCGAATAGCTGCTGGCATCGAATAGACGATAGCCGCGCTCAGCCTTGCTGATGTCGCATGGCATCAGGGCCAGTTTCTCGGCAAGCTCGGCGGCCAACTCCAGCAACGCAGATGGCTCGCCTTCGCGTAGTTCCAGTTCCAGCTCGCAGATTTCCTCTTCTTGCTTGCCGGCGATGACCTTGCCCAAGTCCAGCGCAGCCTCGATCACCACTTTGGATTTGCCGCGACCCCAGGCGATTTCTGCCTTCTCGCGCACAAAATCAGTGGTAAACACCGGCTTGATGGTCTTTTTATCCAGATCCGCCAGTTGCTCTGGCCAGCATTCGCCGTCGAGCTTTTTCAGGTCCAGCTTGGCCTTGGGTAAATCCCAGTTGTATTCGTTGCGCTCCGACAGACCGGCGATGCTCTGCCCGCGGGTCTTGAGGGTCTGGATAATCGCCTCGCCATCACGACGCAGACGCAGCGCAACTTTGGCATGAGCCAACTCGCGTTCTGGGGTGTCGAAGTACTGGTTGAACAGCTCCAGCCGCTCCCAGCCACTTTTGTTGCGTTTTTTGAGCAGCGGGTGCTCGCGCAGAGCGATGAGGGTTTCGCGGCTGACGCGGAGTTTGATTTCGGTTTCTTTCTGCATGGCCGGAGAATCCAAGCGCTGATCGCTGATAAACGGGGGACGTAGCCGGGTTCGACACAGCTACGGGGGGCGTGCAGTGTACAGGACATCAACCGTGACAGTTTATTCCCGCACGCCAATCACCCTATGATGGTCGTAACCGCACCAAGGAGTCGCCTATGCCGTTGCCGTCCATGAAAGACCAGTTCACGGCTCTGATTGCCGCCCCTTCGGTAAGCTGCACTCAAGCTGCGCTGGACCAATCCAATCGCCCTGTCATCGACCTTTTGGCCGGCTGGCTGGGAGATTTGGGTTTTGTCTGCGATATCCAGCAGGTGCTGCCGGGCAAATTCAATTTATTGGCGACCTACGGCACAGGACCCGGCGGCTTGGTGCTGGCCGGTCACAGCGACACGGTTCCGTATGACGATGCATTGTGGAAAACCGACCCGCTGAAGCTGACAGAAGTCGACGGCAGTTGGGTGGGCCTGGGTAGCTGCGACATGAAAGGCTTTTTCGCATTGATCATCGAAGCGGCGCGCGAGCTGCTGGATCAGCCGTTCAAGCAGCCGTTGATCATCCTTGCGACGTGCGATGAAGAAAGCTCAATGTCGGGTGCCAAGGCATTGGCCGAGGCAGGCAAACCCTTGGGCCGCGCGGCGGTAATCGGCGAGCCGACCGGCTTGAAGCCGATCCGGCTGCACAAAGGGGTGATGATGGAGCGCATCGAGATTCTCGGGCGCAGCGGTCACTCCTCAGACCCAAGCCTGGGACACAGCGCCCTAGAGGCCATGTACGACGTCATTGGCGAACTCAAAGGTCTGCGTCAGCAATGGCAAGCGCAGTTTCGCAATCCACAGTTCAGCGTGCCGCAGCCGACCATGAACTTCGGTTGTATTCATGGTGGCGACAACCCGAACCGGATTTGCGGCCAATGTTCGCTTGAGTTTGACCTTCGACCATTGCCAGGCATGGACCCGGCAATGCTGCGCAGCGCCATTGGGCAAAAGCTACAGCCGTTGGCCGAACTGCATCAGGTGCAGATCAACTACGCGCCACTGTTTTCGGAGGTGGCGCCGTTTGAGCAGAGCGCAGATGCGGAATTGGTGCGGGTAGCCGAACGTCTAACCGGCCATACGGCCCAAGCAGTAGCATTTGGCACCGAAGCGCCTTATCTTCAGCGCCTTGGTTGCGAGACGATCGTGTTGGGCCCTGGCGACATCGCCTGCGCGCACCAACCGGGCGAATACCTTGAAATGTCACGCTTGCAGCCTACAGTGCGCCTATTGCGCCAGTTGATCGAACATTACTGCCTGACTCCGGCCCAGTGAGTCAGGTGCTGCCCATAAGGAGAGCGCGCGTGTTGCCAAGCCTGTTCCGACGATAAAGCTCATGCCGTTGTGAGCGTTTACCCTTCGTCTCTTTATTTTTACAGGCTCTTGCAGTCATGCCCGATTACGTTAACTGGCTTCGTCACGCATCTCCTTACATCAACGCCCACCGCGATCGCACCTTCGTCGTCATGCTCCCCGGCGACGGCATTGATCACCCCAATTTCGGCAATATCGTCCACGATCTTGTGTTGCTGCACAGTTTGGGCGTGCGCTTGGTGCTGGTTCATGGCTCACGGCCACAGATTGAAAGCCGTATGGCCGCACGTGGCCTGACGCCGCATTTCCATCGCGACATGCGCATCACCGATGCTGCGACCCTGGAATGCGTGATCGATGCGGTAGGCGCCTTGCGTCTGGCCATCGAAGCGCGCCTGTCGATGGACATGGCCGCCTCGCCGATGCAGGGCTCGCGGTTGCGTGTCACCAGCGGCAACCTGGTCACTGCGCGGCCCATAGGCGTGCTCGAAGGCGTTGACTACCAGCACACCGGCGAAGTCCGCCGGATCGACCGCAAGGGTATCAATCGCCTGCTGGACGAGCGCTCCATCGTGCTGCTGTCGCCCGTGGGCTATTCACCAACGGGGGAAATCTTCAACCTCGCCTGCGAAGACGTCGCCACCCGCGCAGCCGTGGATCTGGCCGCCGATAAATTGCTGTTGTTCGGCGCCGAGTCCGGTCTGCTGGATGCACAAGGCAAGCTCGTGCGTGAGTTGCGCCCGCAACAAGTTCCAGCGCATTTGCAACGCCTGGGCAACAACTATCAAGCCGAGTTGCTGGATGCCGCCGCCGAGGCCTGCCGTGGTGGTGTGGCACGCAGCCATATCGTCAGTTACGCCGAAGACGGTGCGCTGCTATCGGAGCTGTTCACCCGCTCAGGTGGCGGCACGCTGGTGGCGCAAGAACAGTTCGAATTCGTGCGCGAGGCGGGCATCGGGGATGTCGGCGGGCTGATGGAGCTGATCACGCCGCTGGAAGAGCAAGGCATCCTGGTGCGTCGTTCGCGCGAAGTGCTAGAGCGCGAGATCGAGCAGTTCAGCGTGGTCGAGCGCGAAGGCTTGATCATCGCCTGTGCGGCGCTGTACCAAATTGCCGATTCGCAGGCTGGGGAACTGGCCTGTCTGGCGGTCAACCCGGATTACCGCCACGGCGGACGCGGCGATGAATTGCTCGAACGCATTGAAGAACGAGCGCGGGAACAGGGCTTGAAGACCTTGTTCGTCCTCACCACCCGCACCGCTCACTGGTTCCGCGAGCGCGGTTTTGAGCCAAGCAGCGTCGACCGCCTGCCCAGCGCACGCGCCTCGTTGTACAACTATCAGCGTAATTCGAAGATTTTCGAAAAAGCGTTGTAGAGGTGCGCCTGAGACACCGCCTCGCGAACAAGTTCGCTCCTACAGCTGGTCAACCACCACGTTGAAGACACGAATTTGAAAGGGGGCTGATTTATTTACAGCGCTTCACCGTAAATTAATCTGTCCCACTTTTTTAGCAGACCGGGGACAGATTAATTTTTCAAAAAGCTGTCTAGTCCTGAAATAGGTTTACACCTGTTTCATCCCAACGCCCGATGCACCGCATCGGGCGTTTTGTATTTCAAAGACAGGTGCGGTCGCTCGCCGTTGTAGATCGAGACCGACTCACCCACCATCTTCTTCGCCTGTG
>NZ_DASWOT010000130.1:0-2064 GCF_036404235.1 Pseudomonas sp. | reverse complement strand
CCCAAAGCGCCAGCACCCGCCCCTGCGCCTGCCGCGCCAGCTCCAGCACCGCCTAAGCCAAGTGCTGAGAAGCCGCCTTTAACAAAGTTGAGGATCTGCCCACCAACGCCAACGGCAACGCCGACAAGGGCGGCATCCATTACATAACCGCCAACTTCAGCGGCCAAAGGATGTTGCTTTAGGAAATCATTGATGCCAAGCAGCCCGGTATTCAGTGTCTTAAACGCCGCGTCCAGCCCTGAAAGCGTGGGAGTTGCTAACGTATTCGCAATATTCGAAATGTTTGCTATCGATTGCTCGAATTGCTGAATCGTTGTGCTTGATAAGACACCCTGTTCTTCCCGAACCGTTGCCGCATTTGAAAACGTTCGCTCTTGTTCCCGCATGCGCTCGGGGGCGCCGGGTTCGGACAGCACATTGGCGATGCGCCCGCCCTGAACCTGGAATAAATCTTCGATTTTGTTCGGCGCTAGATCAGGATGTTCCGCCCGATAGGCCGTCAAACGATTTCCTGTTTACGCACTTTCCTCAGCCCCATAGTTCTGGTACATAGCATGAACATGAAGGTTCGGTAGCGGGATGTGACAATGGCTCGGAACAAGGTTCAATTTCAGAAGGGTCTCAGTGAAGTAGGGTTCGAGGCGCTTTACGGCACAGAGGAAAAATGCCGTGCGTTGGTGATCGCGTCGCGGTGGCCGAATGGCTTTGAATGCCCGGCTTGCGGTGGGCGAGCGTACTGCGAAGTGAAGTCTCGTGGCCTGTTCCAATGCAATGCCTGCCGCCGCCAAACCTCGCCAATCGCAGGCACGATCTACGCCTCGACCCATCTGCCATTGCGGTTGTGGTTCCGAGCTATGTATCACCTGACCCAGAGCAAGCAGGGCATCTCCAGTATCGAACTGGGCCGTCGGCTTGGCGTGACGCAGACCACAGCGTGGAAGATCAAGCACAAGCTGGCGCAGGTCATGATGGAGCGTGACGCCACCAAGCGGCTGAGCGGGCGTGTTGAACTGGACGATGTCTATCTCGGCGGCGAACGCACGGGCGGCAAGCGGGGCCGCGGCGCACCCGGAAAGACACCCTTCGTTGCCGCCGCCGAGACCACGCCGGAGGGCAAACCGGTGCGCCTGAAACTGCGTCGCGTCACCAGCTTCTGCAACCATGCGCTGTCGACTTTTGCCAAGCGGAGCCTCGATCCGACATGCGAGGTCGTCAGCGATGGGCTGGCTTGTTTCGGTGCAGTGGCGGACGCTGGGTGTAAGCATCAGGTCGTCAAGACCGGCTCGGGCGCCGCCGCGGCGCGCACCCCCACCTTCAAATGGGTCAATACAGCACTGGGCAATATCAAAGCTGCCATTGTCGGAACCTACCGCGCGATTGATCAGAAACATGTGCCGCGCTACCTCGCCGAGTTCGAGTATCGCTTCAACCGACGATACGACCTTGGCGCCATGATGCCGCGGCTCACCTGGGCTGGCGTGCGCACGACGCCAATGCCCTACCGGCTGCTCAAGCTGGCCGACGTCTTTGCATGAGCAGGTCAACAATACGCAGGAAACTGGCTGAGGAAAGTGCGTAAGCAGGATCCCTTTTGTAAATCGGACATAAAGACCAGCCTTACTCAGTTGCTATCGGGGAGGCTTCAGAACCTGAGGCGTCACCTCTGCCTCAGGTTTTGCCCCAGAGTTTTAAACTTACAACCTTCAAAGTCCGAACCTGCCAGCGAGATACAAAAAACAATATTGCTAAAATAGGTCCAAGAAGAACCACTTTCATACAGAAAAGAACAACGTCCGTGTCGCGCTTGCGCTTAGCATCTAAT
Organism: Pseudomonas sp.; assembly: GCF_036404235.1. Lineage (GTDB taxonomy): Bacteria > Pseudomonadota > Gammaproteobacteria > Pseudomonadales > Pseudomonadaceae > Aquipseudomonas. The sequence goes on along the minus strand of NZ_DASWOT010000130.1, from coordinate 242 downwards.
TCGACATAAGTTTTCGGCGTTGGGAAATCGTTCGTGTTTGGACCCTAATCTGGCTGGGCTTTATTGGCAGTCAGCCTTTCGTTGGCGATTGCCGCTATCTCAGCAGTTGCCGTCCAGCTCCAGCCACTATTGTCAGTTAGACCGCATTTAGGGCAGCGGTGGACCGGAGTGCCTTGTTGATTACGAGCCCCACCATTCCGCCAGCCAACGGTCAGCATAGGAGACCCTGGCGTCTCACAGTG
>NZ_DASWOT010000129.1:0-17507 GCF_036404235.1 Pseudomonas sp. | reverse complement strand
GAAAAACAAGCGGTGTGGCGGCGTCTGGAGCAATTGCTGGTGCAGGTAATGACCGCCAAGCTTGAAGTGTTCGATGCCGACAAGCTGCGCCAACAACTGGAACTGCGCAAAATTCGTTTCGTCCCGCACCAGTCCGAATACTGCTGGGCTTATCAACTGATTGCCCGTGGTGCGCGGGTGATCAACCAGTTGGAGGCCTACGGCATGGTGCTGATGCCTGAGTTTCGCGACTGGACGCTGCCCCAATTGCGCGATGCCATTGATCGGGAATTCTTCCTGCTGTCCGAAGCGCACTACGAGCGATATATCGCACCGGGGTTTCTAAAGGACGCCTTCGGGGCAGACGCTTAGAGTTTGTTGTCGGCCAGCGATTTCAGGACTTGATAAGCCACCCTGACCCTGTCCTCGTTCGGATAATTCTTGTTGGCCAGGATCACGATCCCCAATTGCCGTTGCGGGATGAACGCAACATAGGCGCCGAAACCGGTTGTGGCCCCGGTCTTGTTAATCCAGACATCCGCCTGTGGCTTTTGTGGCGGCGTTATTTCGGTTACCGGCGTTGCATTCAGGATCACGTTCGACGAATTGCCTTCCAGCAGTGTCTGCAATTGCACCGGATACGGATATTGTTCCCACATCAGGTCCTGCGTCATGCCACCTACCTTGAAGTACCCGGTGTGTGTATTGGTAATCGCCTGCTGCAGCGTGGGATCGAGTGTGATGAGCTTCATATTGGCTTGCATGAAGCGGGTTAGGTCGGTGACCGTTGTTTTAATGCCATAGGCTTCTGAGGACAGTACCCCGGTCTTCATTCGGATCGGGGCTTCTTCTTTTGTATAACCCTGCGCATAGTGCTCTGATTTGGTTTTTGGCACGTTGATGTAGGTGTCGTTTAGGCCAAGCTCGGAAAATAGCCGGCTTTCCATCAGTTTTGTAAAGTCCTCACCCATGGCGGTTGCGGCGATCAATCCAAGCGCCCCACTGCTTGGATTTGCGTAAGTTCGATGAGTGCCGGGAGCATAAACGGGTTGCCATTGCTCGAAATAGCGCAGTAATTGGTCGTTGCTCTGAACGCTGTCTGGCACCTGCAATGGCAGGCCGCCCGGTGTGTGCGTGCCCAGACTTATCAAGCTCACTTCGCCGAATGGATGGCCCTTGAGCGATGGCAGGTATTGACTGGTTTTGTCTGAAAGCGACAGCTTGCCGCTGACCTGTGCGTAAGTTGCAAGCGTGGCGGTGAATGTCTTGGTCACCGACCCAACTTCGAACAACGTGTCACGCGTAACAGGCTGACCGGTTTGTCTCGACGCAACACCGTAGGTGAAAAAATGCGGTTTACCCGCGACGACGACGCCAACGGCCACTCCGGGAATTGTGTATTTCGCCATCACCGGCTCAATGGCCAGTTTCACGGCTGATTCGATTCTGGCTTGTGCATCGTCGTCGGCATGCGTAATCGATGAGGTGGCCAGAAGTACAAGCAAGGCTGCTGCGGGAAAGCGCGAGAGGCTGGATCGCATTGTTTGATCGTCGTCGTTTTCAGTCGGGAGTCGATTGTAATCGCTCAGATCACCTGCATGGAGTGCCCGCGAGTGCGTAATGTCCTATAGGGCTGTAGGACGAGGCTTGTTAGTGAATGATTGCCGCCCAACATCATGACTTGGCCAATGGCTCCAACAAGTGTGCGGTGATTTCTTCGCTTTTCAGCACCCAGACATCACTTTCCAATGAATCGAGCACCACTTCTGCGGTATTGCCAATCAGGGCGCCAGAGATACCCGTACGTGCGACGCTGCCAATCACCGTCACCACCGCCTGTAAATGATGAGCCGTGAATGGAATCAGCACATCTGCCGGCCCCTCCGCGATGTGCAGGTGGGCGTCGTCGATGTCGAATTCGCTCTGAAAGGCCAGGCACTGCTCGCGATATTTCCCCTCTACGCTTTCGGATAACTGATAGACCGGGTCGGCGGCCGAGAGCGTGGGTGAAGGGTGCGCGGTAATGACATGCAGTTCGCCGCCCGCCATGTCGGCTATCTCAAAGCCACGGCGGACGATGCTGTAGTGCAACTCCGTGTGCTCGCCATCCCGGTTGCCGATGTCCACGGCGGCGAGAATCGCGCCGTCTTTCCAAGAACGATCTGTTTTGACCATTAGCACGGGGCAGGGACACAGGCGCAGGAGTTTCCAGTCAGCGGGCGTCAGCAGCGCTTTTTTCAGCGGGTTGTCAGGAAAGTGCTGCTTGATCACCAGATCGCAACCTTCGCTTTGCTGCACGGTGATGATGGTTTGGTGGGCGCTTTCATGCCACGCCTGTTCAGCTGTGACGTTGAACTCGTCGGCCTGGAGATCGTGCTTGAGGGTCGTCAGCAACTCTGAGTGGTCGTGCTTTTTATCGCAGATCAGCAAGTGCAAATGGGCGCTCGTAGCATCGGCAATCAGGCAGGCGCGCCTCATGGCAAGGCTTTCGACCGTATCCGTTTCGGCGGTGGGCTCAATGACCACCAAAATCCGGTTAATCGATGACATGATCAATCCTCCAAAGCGCTATCTCGCTGCTTTCGTCAACGCGGGTCCGAAGACCGTTCATTGACTATAGATGCCAGCCATTGATCGGTGCGTTGATCTGCATCAGTGCTTTTCTTGCCGGTAAGACTGGCCCCACGCGGTAGCCCTCGTATAATGCTGCGCCTTGCCCTCCCAGCCAGTTGTGAACTTATGCAGATCTATCCTGAAATCGACGCGTTCCTGCTTTGCAGTACCCCGGATAGCTGGGTCCAAGCGGCGTTGCGCAACCTGGATATTTTGTTGATCGATCATGCCAACAACGAGAAGAAGGCGGCCGGGGCGGCGTTCCAATTCATGTTTCAGTACAACGACAAGCTCGATCTGCTGAGCAAGATGTCGCGTCTGGCCCGTGAAGAGTTGCGTCACTTCGAACAGGTGATCGGCATCATCAAAAAGCGCGGCATTCCCATGGTCAACGTCAGCTCTGCACGCTATGCAGGCTCATTGCGCAAGCGGGTGCGCAATCACAACCCCTACCGTCTGACCGATGCACTGGTAGTCGGCGCTATCGTCGAGGCCCGCTCGTGCGAGCGTTTCGCCGCGCTGATACCGCATCTCGACGAAGACCTCGCCAAGTTCTACTCCAGCCTGCTCAAATCCGAAGCCCGGCATTTTCAGGATTACCTGAAACTGGCTTACACCTATGGCGACGAAGCCGATGTCAGTGCCAAGGTCGAAGAGATACGCCTGGCCGAGCGCGAATTGATCGAAAGCCCGGATGTCGATTTCCGGTTTCACAGTGGTGTGCCAATCAGCGTCTGACTTGAGTAAGGCTTCTGCCGGAGGCGTAGGAGTCCGGCTTGCCGACGACCTGTCGCGTAGCGGCAGCAACAGGGTGTACGCGGTTTTCCTGCCGGGCTGGGGTGTTTGATTCAGGTCTGCTGCACAGCCCATCGCTGGCAAGCCAAGTTCCTTGCTCAGTTGTAGGAGCGAACTTGTTCGCGAGGCGAAGTCTCGGGCGCCACGTTGCTCGCCTCGCCAACCGCGCACGCCGGGTTTACTGCCGCTGCGCGCCAGATCGCGGGACAAGCCACGCTCCTACAGCGCGTTCTGGCCCTTTTGATACCACCTGCTGAAAGCTTGACCGGCAACAGAGTATCTACGGCCTGCGGCCAGAATCAAAAACAGGCCTTGTGCAGTCATTTGCCGTTGCGGGCGAATCTTCTGCTGGCGGCGAGGCCACGCTCGTCTGAAAAGCCAGTTGTTAAATAATGTTTCATTGAGAAGGTAGCTGCCTAGGCAGTAACATCCCGCCAACTCACTGCCTAGGCAGGTATTTGGTGACCTATGCCGCATTTCACGCCTGAAACCTTTCATACCAGTCTGCTCGGCATGTTGCTGGGCCGGACCGAACTGCTGAAAAACCGCATCCTTGAGACTTATCTGGCGCCCTATGGCGTCACCGCACCGCAGTTCAAAGTGCTGATCATGATTGGCCGGTTCAGTGCCGAGACTCCGGCCGACCTGTGTCGCGCGTTGTGTCTGGACAGCGGCTCTATGACTCGCATGCTTGACCGTCTGGAGCAGAAGAAATGGCTTGCTCGCAGACGCTCCGACGCTGATCGGCGTCAGGTGCGACTGGTGCTGACTGAAGATGGCAAGACACTGTCGGACCTGTTGCCACAGATCGGCGCGAAAGCCATGAACGAGATGGTTGGAGTGCTCGACAAGGACGAACTGGCAACCCTGGAAAAGATCCTCACCAAAGTTCTGGTGGCCTCGGCAGATCCCATTACGCTCGCCCGGATTGCCGCAAAATGAACCCTCAACGCTGGCAAGGCACTGCCTTGCGTACTTCTTTAAGCCTGGTGTGCGTCGCCCTGGTGCTGGCCGGTTGCGCCAACTCCAAGGGTTTGAACACCGAGGGTGTCGCTGTCGATGCTAATAGCCTGCAGACCGAAAGTAGTCTTCGGGGCGTCACACTCTCGCAAGCGGCATGGCCTGCGCGTGACTGGTGGAAGAGCCTGGGCGATCCACAACTCAATGGCCTGATCACCGAAGCCCTGCGCGACAGCCCGGACATGCAGATTGCCAATGCCCGCAGTCATCAGGCCAGCGCCGCCGCGTTAGGCGCCGATGCCGAGCGGATGCCCACGCTGGACGCTGATGCCAGCGTCAGCCGTTCGCGTTTGGCCCGCGATCAGGACCCCGCCGGGGTGGGGGGCCGTTACAGCACGTTGCGCAGTTTGTCGGGTATTTTTAACTACAACTTCGACCTATGGGGCGGGCAACGTGCCACCTGGGAAGCGGCGTTGGGCCAGGCGCGCGCCGCCGAGATCGATCAACAGGCGGCGCAATTGACCCTGGCCGCGGATGTTGCCCGCGCTTACAGCGATCTGGGGCAGGCTTACATCGTTGTTGATCTGGCCGCCGAAGACCTCAAGCGCACCACGCAAATGCTCGACCTGGGGCGTCGTCGTCTGAGTTCCGGGATCGACAGCGAGTATCAGTATCAGCAGACCGAGAGCCTGGCCGCTGGTTCGCAGGAGTCGTTGGTCGATGCGCAGAAGCGTCTGCGCACCGCGCAGATTCAGCTTGCCGTATTGACGGGCAAAGGCCCTGACCGAGGCCAAGAGCTGACCCGGCCTAATGTGCTCAAGCCTGCGGTGGTCGCCTTGCCGTCCTCGTTACCGGCCGAATTACTGGGGCGCCGCCCCGATCTGGTTGCGGCGCGTTGGCGTGTCGAAGCGGCCAGCAAAGACATCGTGGCGAGCAAGGTTAGCTTCTATCCCAATCTGAACCTAAGCGCGTCGGCGGGTGTGGAATCGCTATTGGGCGATGCGATGTTCGGTTCGGCCAGTCGCTTTTTCAATGTCGCGCCGACGATCTCGCTGCCGTTGTTCGATGGCGGTCGCCGCCGTGCCGACCTTGACGCGCGGGACGCCGATTACGACCTCGCCGTGGCCCAGTACAACAAAAGTCTGATCCGGGCGTTGGGTGATGTCAGCGACAACATTGGTCAATTGCGCTCGATCAGCAGGCAGATCGAGGCGCGCCAGCATGCCACCGATGTCATCAAGCAATCCTACGACACCGGCGTGCAGCGCTATGCATCGGGAATCGGAAACTACCTGGATGTGCTGTCCATCGAACAACAACTTTTGCAATCGCAACGCCAACTGGCGGATCTCAATGCGCAACGCATCGATTTATCGATCCAGTTGATGCAGGCCCTGGGGGGAGGTTTCGCACCTGGCGCTCCCGGCGAACACGCCACCCCGAGTGCCCCATCAACTGCGTCGCTGACTAAGTAAGGTAAATGTCATGGCCACTGCTACACGCGAGAACAATCCAGCAAACGAGCAACAGGACAACAAGTCGCCTGCCGATCAGAAAGCCCCTCAATCGGCGGGTGCGCAGTCAGGCGGTGACAGCAAACCGAAAGCCAACCCACGCAAACGCAAGTTGCTGCTGATCGGCTTGGCGTTAATCGTCATCCTCGTCGGGCTCGGGGTTTGGGGCTGGTATGAGTTTTACGGGCGCTGGAATGAAAGCACCGACGACGCTTACGTCAATGGCAACGTGGTGGAAATTACCCCGCAGGTCACGGGCACCGTGGTCAGCATCGGTGCGGACGATGGCGACCTGGTTAAAGAAGGCCAGGTGTTGATCCAGTTCGACCCAAGTGACGCCGAAGTCGCGCAGCAGAACGCCGAAGCCAATCTGGGACGGACCGTGCGTCAAGTGCGCGGCCTGTACAGCAACGTCGATGGCATGAAAGCTCAACTCGCTGCCCAGCGCGCTGAAGTACAGAAGGCCCAGGATAACTACAACCGGCGGCGCAATCTGGCGGCGGGCGGGGCGATTTCCCAGGAAGAGCTGTCCCACGCCAAGGACGACTTGACCAGCGCACAAAACGCATTGGCCAACATCCAGCAGCAATTGGCGACCAGCACGGCGCTGGTCGATGACACCGAAGTGTCATCGCATCCCGACGTCAAGGCCGCCGCTGCGCAGTTGCGTCAGGCCTATCTGAACAGCGCGCGCAGCACCTTGATTGCCCCCGTCACCGGTTACGTCGCTAAACGCACTGTGCAATTGGGCCAGCGAGTTCAGCCTGGCACCGCGCTGATGGCGGTGATTCCGCTGGATCAGCTATGGATCGACGCCAACTTCAAGGAAACCCAACTCGGCAAGATGCGCATCGGCCAGCCGGTGGACATCGAAGCCGACCTGTATGGCAGCGATGTGAAATACAGCGGCACCGTGGACAGTGTGGGCGCCGGCACAGGCAGCGCGTTTGCCTTGCTGCCCGCGCAAAACGCCACCGGTAACTGGATCAAGATCGTTCAGCGGGTGCCGGTGCGGATTCACATCAACCCAGACGAGTTGGCGGCCAATCCGCTACGTATCGGCCTGTCGACCGTGGTTGACGTCAACCTGCATGACCAGAGTGGCCCCGTGCAGGCGCAACAGCCGCCAAAACAAGCCTCTTTCAGCACCAAGGTCTACGAGAAGCAGTTGGCCGATGCCGACACCCTGATTGCTCGTCTGATCCACCAAAACAGTGCTGCCACTGGTAAGACCGCGCAGCCCTGATTCGCCAATCCGTGCGCTCCGGACGTCTGGCCGGAGCGCCTTTCAAGTGTCAAAGGATTTGCGATGAGTAACGACGCTCCCGCTTCTTTTACGCCGCCCAGCCTGTTGCTTTGCACGATAGGGCTGTCGCTGGCGACCTTTATGCAGGTGCTCGACACCACGATTGCCAACGTTGCGCTGCCCACCATTTCCGGCAACCTGGGGGTGAGTTCCGAGCAAGGCACGTGGGTTATCACCTCGTTTGCTGTGAGTAATGCGATTGCCTTGCCGTTGACGGGCTGGCTTAGCCGCCGCTTCGGTGAAGTGAAGCTCTTCATATGGGCAACGATTCTTTTTGTGATGGCCTCGTTCTTGTGCGGCATCTCGACCTCGATGCCAGAGCTGGTGGGTTTTCGCGTGCTGCAAGGCGTGGTGGCCGGGCCTTTGTACCCGATGACACAGACGCTATTGATCGCGGTTTATCCTCCAGCAAAAAGGGGGATGGCACTGGCATTGCTGGCGATGGTCACGGTGGTCGCGCCGATTGCCGGGCCGATTCTCGGCGGCTGGATCACCGACAGTTACAGTTGGCCGTGGATCTTCTTCATCAACGTGCCCATTGGTTTGTTCGCAGCATTCGTGGTGCGTCAGCAGATGGCCACGCGTCCCATAGCGATCAGTCGCCAGCCCATGGATTACGTGGGCCTGATCACGTTGATCATCGGTGTCGGAGCGCTGCAAATCGTGCTCGACAAGGGCAATGACCTGGACTGGTTCGAGTCGAATTTCATCATCATCGGCACGCTGATTTCAGTGATTGGTCTGGCCGCTTTCATCATCTGGGAGTTGACTGACGAGCACCCGGTGGTGAACTTGAGATTGTTCGCCTACCGAAATTTTTGCGTTGGCACCATTGCGCTGGTGGCGGGCTATGCCGGCTTTTTTGGTATCAACCTGATTCTGCCGCAGTGGCTGCAGACGCAAATGGGCTACACCCCGACCTACGCGGGGCTGGCGGTGGCGCCGATCGGTATTTTGCCGGTGTTGATGTCGCCGTTCGTTGGCAAATACGCGTCCCGATTCGACTTGCGAATTCTGTCAGGCCTGGCTTTTTTCGGCATTGGCCTCAGTTGTTTCATGCGGGCCGGGTTTACCAGCGAGGTGGATTTCGAACACATCGCGTTGGTGCAGTTGTTCATGGGGGCGGGGATCGCGTTGTTCTTCATGCCGACCTTGAGCATCTTGCTGTCGGATTTGCCACCCTCGCAGATCGCCGACGGTTCGGGATTGGCGACCTTTCTGCGTAACCTGGGCGGCAGCTTCGCGGCGTCCTTGACCACCTGGATCTGGATTCGCCGCGCCAACCAGCATCACGCGTACTTGAGTGAAAGCGTGAGCACCTACGAGCCGGCGACGCGGCATGCCTTGGATACGCTGGGCGGGGCGAGCAATCAGGCGTATGCGCAACTGGATCGCATCGTTAGCAGCCAGGCATACATGATGTCCACGGTGGATTACTTCTACCTGTTGGGCTGGGTGTTCTTTGCGCTGACTCTACTGGTGTGGCTGGCGAAACCACCGTTTGGCGCGAAGGCCGCGCCTGGGGGTGGGCATTGAGCAGAATCTCTGTCCGGACATGGGGACAACCGCCCCCTACACGGTTTGCATCATTGAGGTTGTCGCTGGGCGAACGCCGCCTTGCCGACACCCTGCAACGCCACATCGTTCTGAGGTGTGTGTACGCGGCCACAGACCACGTTGCGGTAATGGCGTTGTAACGGATTCTTGCGCGACAAACCCGGATTGCCTGCCGCTTCAATCGCCAGCTCCACGGCGCGTATCGCGTTATTGGTGACCAGGTATTTGATCTGTGCCGCATGCGTTGGCGCGGTTAGGCCCCCAGCGGCCGAATCCAGCAGGGTGCGGTTGGCGAACAGCAACGTATCGATATGGCCGACGACTTCCTGAAAACGCGGCAATGTCGAGAGTGACGCGCCCAGGTTGGACGGCGCCCGTTCTTCCAGCCACTGCACCAGCCAGTCCCTGGCCGATTGCGCGATACCGTCGTAAACCGATGACATCAGCACCGACATCCACAGCAAGCCTGAGGCGTCGAGCTCAGGCTGAGGTTCGCTCCAGCGGCTGACACTGACGGCATGCTCCAAGGGCACCCGCACGTCGTCGAATATCACTTGATGGCTGCAAGTCGCGCGCATCCCCAGATGATCCCAATCCTCGACGATACGAATGCCGGGCGTATCTTTGTGTACCAGCCAGGCGCCGACCAACGGATCTTCGTCGTCACTGCGCCCCCAAACGTTGAACCAGGTCAGACCATGGCTGCCGGTGGAGTAGATTTTGCTGCCGCTGATGCGCCAGCCGTCGTCGGTCCGACGGGCAAGGGTGGCAGGAAGGCCGCCACGCGCCGGGCTTCCGAGATCAGGCTCGACCCGCAACGAGTTGATCAATGCTCCGTGTTGCACGGCTTCATGGGCGACGCGCGTGCGCAGGTGTTCAGGCCAGCTTTTGCTGTCTTGCAAGCGGGCATGCTGGATGTACTGCATCACCAGAATCAATGCGGTAGACGGTTCGCCGCGGGCTACGGCGTTGATGACTTGCCGCGCTTGGCTCAGGTTTGCGCCACTGCCGCCCAGGTGGATCGGCACGGTGAACCCCAGCAGCCCATGCTCATGTAGCAGGCTGAAGTTGGCGTGAGGGAACTCGCCGCTTTCGTCATACCGTTCGGCACTCTCGGCCAGCGTTGCGCTCAAGTTCTCCAGGCGCGTGAGAAACTCGGTCGGGGGTTGCGACTCGGTGCCGAGCACACGTGGAGTGCCTGAACGAAAGTGGGAAAGACTCATCGGGTGGTCCCTTGTGAATAAGTGTGTGGTTCAGTAGCGCAACTGCCGGTAGATCAGGCGAGCATGTTTTAGCAGGTACAACGCTTCGCAGCCTTGGGTCGCGCCTACTGGGCCTGCGGTGTTTCTTTCAGACGGCAATGGAAACCTGGAGTGTGGGCGTTAAGGTCTTCAGTTCGGTGCTGTAACGGTTGACGGGTACGGCCAGCCCGAAGTTTTCGCGCAGGGTCGAGCCTTGGTATTCGCTGCGAAACAGACCGCGTTGCTGCAACAGCGGCACCACCAGTTCGGTGAAATACTGCAGGCCGTCTGGCAACAGGGAATTGATAATGAAACCGTCGGCTGCGCCGCCTTTGAACCATTGCTCGATCGTGTCGGCGACTTGGTCCGGGGTGCCAACAAATTCGCGACGTGGACGGGAGAAATGCAGGGCGACTTCGCGCAGGGTCAGGTTCTGCTCCCTGGCCAATTGCTTGATGCGATCGGAGCCGCCTTTCTGGCTATTGGCGCCCAGCTCGCCCAGTTCCGGAAACGGCGCGTCCAATGCGTACTGGCTGAAATCATGGTCGTTGAAGGGGCGGCCCAGAGCGACGATGGCGTCTTCGATGGACACAAGGTCAACGGCCTGCTGATAACGGCTTTCTACTTCCTCCTGAGTGCGCCCGACGATAGGCCGAATACCCGGCAGGATCGACAAACTGTTCGCATCGCGGCCGAAACCGATGGCGCGTTTTTTCAGGTCTTGAGTGTAGGCGTAGGACTGCTCAAAGGTTTCGGCGTGAACGAAGATCGCATCGGAATATTCAGCCGCGAAGTTGCGGCCGTCCTCGGAGGTCCCGGCCTGGAAGATCAATGGCTGGCCCTGTCTGGAACGGGCGATGTTCAACGGGCCTTTGACCGAGAAAAACTCACCCTGGTGATTCAGCGTGTGGAGCTTGCCAGGGGTGAAAAATTCGCCTGTCTGCTTGTTGCGCACAAAAGCGTCGTCTTCCCAGGAGTCCCACAGGCCCTTGACTACCGACACATGCTCCTTGGCGATGCGATAACGCACGGCATGGGGCGGGTGCTCGGACTTGCTATGGTTCTCGGCGGTGCCGCTGAGCCACGAGGTGACGACATTCCAGCCAGCACGACCGCCGCTGATGTGGTCCAGCGAGGCGAGCTGTCGGGCGACCTGGAATGGCTCGGTGTAACTGACCGTGACAGTGGCCACCAGGCCGATGTTTTCCGTGGTCGCCGCCAATGCCGAAAGGATGGTCAGCGGCTCGAAGCGGTTGAGGTAATGCGGGCTGGATTTGTCATGGATGTGCAGGCTGTCGGCGATGAACACGAAGTCGAATTTCGCGGCTTCAGCCAGCTTTGCCTGGCCTTTGTACCAGCTGAAGTTGACGCTGGCATCGGCCTGCGCATCCGGGTGGCGCCATTCGCCCCAGCCGTGACCGACGCCGTGTACCATGGCGCCGAGTTTCAATTGACGTTTTTTGTTGCTCATGATCATGCTCCTGAACGGATCGTCGCGTGGCGACTTAGGGTTATCTGGCCGCTTGTGTGTTGGTTTGCGCGGCGGCTGCCGCTGCCGCACGGACGGCGTTGAAACTTGCGTCAAAGCCTTGCGAAACATCGATGTGCCGCGTGAGGATGCCTTCCTGCTGGTAAATGTCGGCGGTCTGCTGCAGGCCTTTGACCACGCCGTCGTCAATGTCGACGCGTTCCATTCTGGTCTCTCGGGTAATTGCCAGATGCACCTCAATCGGCAGCCCGGTGACTTTGGCCTGGGCGGCGGCGTATTCGTCGGGATGAGTGTTTGTCCACTGGTAGGCGCGGTCGACTCGGGCGACAAAATCGTCCAGTTGCACACGCTTGTCGGCAATGGCCTTGCTGGTCGCAGCCAGGTAGAAATGATTGGTCAGCAGTTGTTCACCCGTGATGATGGGGCGGGCATCGTGCAGCGTGGCGATAGTGGTATAGGGCGCCCAGGTGGCCCAGGCATCGGCATCGCCGTTGTCCAACAGGATGCGTGATTCGCCCGGCAGCAAGTAGATGAAGCTCACGTCACTGGTGTTCAGACCGGCTTGGCGCAGAGCGCGAATTGCCAGGTAATGGCCGATGGACCCGCGCCCGGTCACGATACGCTTGCCCTTGAGGTCGGCGACGGTCTTCACCGGCGAGTTGTTATTGACCAGCAGCGCGGTGCTATAGCGTCCGGCGGTATGGGTAATGCTGACCACTTTTAACGACGCGCCCGCGCCAAGGGCAAATACGTAAGGTGCATCGCCTAGCCCGCCGACATCGACAGCCCCGGCGTTCAGGGCTTCACCCAAAGGTGAGGCAGAAGGGAATTCTGAAAACTTGATCTCGTAGGGAACGTTTTTAAGCTCGCCTGACACTTCCAGCAGCACTTTGATCGCCGATTTCTGATTGGCAACCAGCAATGGTTGCAACGCCGCAGCCTGGGCGAACTGGCCCAGGGACAGGCTCAGCAAGGTGCCAAACAACGCATGTTTGAACGTTGACAGGGTGTTTAGGCCAAGAGCCATACGGCATATCTCCAGACAGTTTGGATAAGTATCGGCAGCCTCCGCCTGGAAAAGGGGTCGGTCAGTGTTTGACGTTATGCCTATAAGAAATGATTGGGAAGTACTGTTTGGTTATATGCTAATTATGTTTTTTAGTAATTTTGTCTGATTTTTAATATAAATTTTAAGCATTAATTGGTGGTGGATTCATGTACGCGAATCCAGTGGTACGAATTCCCATGTGGAACTGACCAGTCGCCGAAGGCTGCGAGGCGGTGTGTAAGCCGTTGAGAGATCGCCCGTCGTCCCGACCCCGCGCAGCAAACACGGGAACTTCGGCAGCTCCTACAGAAAATCTCTTTTATTCAGATCGTTACAGCGTGTTTGGTGAAAGGAGGGGTAGGGCGGTATGGAACGATGAGAAAGGGCGCGGCCGTGCCGACCGCGCCTGAAGGGTCAAATCACGTAAAAGCCGTGTGTGCCATCGCGACCGAGCTGTTCGACCAGGCCGAACTCCCAGTCGAGATAGGCTTGCATGGCTTCGCGCGGTGCGTCGGTGCCTTCATAAGGGCGGCGATAACGGTCGATTCGCGGCGACGCCAGTTGGCTTTCGCCTGTTTCTGCGGCGTAACCTGCCGCAAACCAACTGGGTGTACCGCCCTTGAGCAGGAACACCGGTTTGCCAGTAAGCGCTTCGACTTCAGGGACGGCGAACCTCGCCAGACGGCTGCTGCCACAGGTCAGGACATAGCGCTCGGCAGCTGGAATCTTCGCCAGTGCATCCTTCAATTGCGCACGCAAAACCCACCAGGCGCCGGGAATATGCTGTTTGACGTAGTTGGCGCTGGCGGTGAAATCCAGGACTGCGACGTTGCCATTATCGCGCCATTGAGCAAGTGTTTCGGCGCTGATTTCTTCGACTTGAGGGGGTGTCGGGCTGGGGGCATTCCAGTCACCTTTTTCGCTGAAGTCTTCGCGGTGCAAGTCGTCGATCACAAACACCTCCCAGCCCAATTGCGCCAGCCAGGATGCGGACATGTTGGCGCGCACGCCGTCATCGTCGACCAAGACAATGCGCGCGCCGCGTACGCTGGCGTAGTGATCGGTTTCCTGGACCAGTTGCCCACCCGGTGTCGAGCGTGCGCCGGGCACATGGCCGACGGCGAATTCTTCGGCTGTACGGACATCGAACAGGTACGTCGTGCGGTTCTTCTCGGCCTGCCAGCGTTGCAAGTCGGCACGAGTGCCACGCTGTACATGGGCCTTGTCCGCGACTTTTCGTGCGTCGGCGGTGGCCGTTTGGCGCGTGCTTTCGCTGACCTCGCCAAAACGCCGGGCCTGACCGTGGTCCAGGGTTTGTCCGGCCAGCAGCCAGCCAATGGTGCCGTTGCGCAGCGCCGAAATCGGGTTCGGCAGGCCAGCGTTCACCAGCGACTGGGTGCCGATGATGCTGCGCGTGCGCCCGGCACAGTTGACGATGATCCGAGTCTTGGGGTCGGGTGCCAGTTCGCGGGCGCGCAGCACCAGTTCGGCGCCTGGCACGCTGATCCCGGAGGGAATGCTCATGGTCTGATATTCGTCGTAGCGGCGTGCGTCGAGCACCACCACGTCGGCGTTCGATTCGATCAGTTCAAGCACTTGCTCGGCGGCCAGTGAAGGCGTGTGGCGATAATGCTCGACCAGTTCGCCAAAGGCCTTGCTCGGTACGTTGACGTCGATGAACAGCTCACCGTCTGCGTCGCGCCAGCCCTGCAGCCCACCCTCCAGCAAACGCACATCGCTGTAGCCCAATGCCTCAAGGCGTTGCTGCGCTTTGTGTACCAATCCTTCGCCGTTGTCGTACAGGGTGATGGCGGTATCGCGACGAGGAATACGCGACAGCACTTCCAGTTCCAGTTTCGACAGGGGGATGTTGGCCGCGAACAGTGGATGCGCTTGGGCAAACGGTGCTTCTTCACGAACGTCGATCAATGCAACTTCTTCTTTGGCGAGCAGCGCCTGGCGAATGTCCGCGAAAGATCGAGTGGCGGGTTGAGGGTGCAAGGCTTGGCTCATTGGGCTTGGTTCTCTTTGGACAGGTCCCAGATATTCGGGAGAAAGGCGTTGGAGTAGCCGGAGATGAACAGTTTTTCGCTGCCGTCAGGTTGATACACCGCGCGCCGTACCGCACCGATGTTGGCGCCGTAGACATGAACGCTGATCGACACTTGGTCGTCGAAGGCATTGCTGACCTGATGGATGTCGTTGCTGCGCGGCGACAGGGCTTCAACCTGGCCGGGCACGAGACGGATCGCCGGGCCTTCTTTTTCCAAACGACCATCGGCGCTACGGGCGTAACCCTGAGAATATTCAGCGCCACGCAGCATGCCGATCAACCCCCACACCCGATGGTCGTGAATCGGTGTGCTCTGACCTGGCCCCCAGACAAAGCTGACAATCGAAAACCGCTGGCGCGAGTCGGCGTGCAGCAGAAATTGTTGATAGCGGGTCGGATCGGGAATGGCATATTCGTCTGGCAGCCAGTCATCGTAACTGACCAGTTGCCCAAGCAATTTGCCGCCGCGATGCAGAAGGTCGCCTTCGCGGGGATTGCTGTCGATGAGTTCGGCGAGCGCGCCAATGAATGCGCGCAGGCGCTCAGGGTGTCGAGGTTTCGTCATGTCTGTTCCAGCGCTAGATTGAGGCATGGCTGAATATAAACATAATGTTAGCGACTAATATGCTATTTTTTAATGATTAGGTTATAACCAAAGGGTCTTTAATAGCGATTTGTTGTCCGCCACCTAATCCTGCGATGCTCGGTACTGGCTCGGCGAAAACCCGGTCAATGCGCGAAACTGCCGACTGAATGCGCTGTGATCGGTATACCCGCAACGCAGCGCAATCTCGGTGATAGACAGGTCCTGCAATAACAGCCGGGACGCTTCGCCCAGGCGCGCCTTGTGAATCATTTGCCGTGGGGTCAGTTGGAAAATCCGTTTGCACTGGCGCTCCAACTGGGCGATGGACAAGCCGGCAATGGCTGTCAGTTCTTCCAGCAGAATCGGTCGGGCGAAGTGCTCGCGGATGTAGGCATCGACCTCAACCAGTTTCTGATACGCGGGGTGTGTCGATTGCAGCGCTTGTAAATCCCGGGAGATGCCAGCCAGGCCAATGATGTCGCCGTCGTGATTGCGCAGCGCCAGCTTGTGGGTCAGGCACCAAATGGGTTGATTGCCGTAATAAAGATGCAGCTCCAGTTGATCGCTCAGTCGCCTGCCATCGGCCAGTACCCGACGATCCTGCGCCGTATACAAAGGCCCGAAGCGCGCCGGAAACACCTCTTCGGCGGTACGCCCCAGCAGATCCTGTTTGCGCTTGAAGCCACAGCGCTGAGCCAGGGTCTGATTGACCAGCGCATAGCGCGCCTCGCTGTCCTTGATGAAGAACACCACGCCAGGAACCGCGTCGAATAGCGCCGACACCTGCTCAAGGCTGGCGAGCAGTTGATCGAGCGTGTGCAGGGGCGAGGTCGTGATCAGATCAAGCATGTTCGTGATGGGGTCAGTCATGGCGAGGGTCGAGGCTGATCATGCTGCAACACGGTGCCGCAGCACAATCGGCCCGTCACTCAAGGCAGTTCACCACCCTCATCAAGACACACCAGCGTCGAGATACGCGCGGGGCTAAAAGGCGGTCGCAAGCTTGGCGGCTCCCAGCCAAACAGCGTTTGTGCGGCGGACGAACAGATACGCCCTTGGCACGCGCCCATGCCGCAACGGGTGTTGAGCTTGGCGTTCGTCCAGCCGCTGTGAGCGCTCAGGGCCGAATAAGGCACGTCTTCGCAGCGACACACCAGCGTGTCCGGTTGGGCCAATTGCTTGATGTCGGGGCGCAGGGCGAAAGCGCGATTCAATCGGTCGGCGAAACGCTGCCAGCGCAGTCGTTGTGGCCATAATGCACGGGCCTGATCATTGTTACCGACGGCGACCAGACCGGCGATCCGGCCTTCCACCAGGGCCAGTTCGCTGCCACCAAAACCGGTGCATTCCCCTGCTGCGTAATGGTCAGGCAGGCTGCTGGCCTGCCATTGATCCACCGTAATGGCGCGCTCGACAACCCGACAGCCCAGGGCCTGACCAAGCTCGACGTTCGGCACCAGACTGAAGCCGCAGGCCAAACGCTCGCAGGGGATTTCTTCGACGCGGCCTTGGCGTTGAATGCGCACTGCCTCTAGCCGATCAGAACCCAGCGCTTGGACGACATGCGCCGAGGTCCGATACTGCGAACTCGTCAAACCCAGTGCCTGAATCGCCTTGTTCGGCCAGGCCCACAAGCTGCCGGCGAAGCGGCTGACAGATGCCAGCGACGCTTGCTCGGCGATACGCCGGACGTTCGCACCGTTGGCGCTGGCCGTCGCGGCACTGGCCAGCAACAGCGGCCCGGTTCCGGCGATCACCACGCGCTCGCCTTTAATCGACAATCCACCCTTGATCAGCGCCTGCAAACCACCCGCGCCAGTCACGCCTGGCAAGGTCCAGCCAGGGAAGGGCAGCAGCAATTCCCGAGCCCCGGTGCAGAGAATCAGTCGCCCATAACTGAGTGTCCAGCCGCGTACCGGGTCTTCGAGTAACAACCGTTTGGGCCCGGCCAACGCCACCACTTTGGTTGCGCTGTACAGCCGGATATTGCGGTGCTGTTGCAGTTGCGCACGCATGTCGTGAGCCTGTGGCGGCAGATGCGCTTGCGGTCCATCGCGCCAGATCTGCCCGCCAGGCAGTGGGTTGTCGTCGAGCAGCGCAATGCTGACGCCACTGGGCGCTGCGGCAAGGGCGGCCGCCATACCCGCAGGACCGGCGCCGATGATCAGCAGGTCGACATGCTGCCTCATGCCTGGGTCTCCACGCGCATGCCGTCGTGGCACAACGTCTGACAGGCGAGGCGGCGCAAGCCGTCAATGTTGACCCGACACTCCTGGCAAATGCCCATGCCACACAATGGCGCCCGACGCTGGCCGCTGATCGAGGTGCGACTGCAATGATCGCCCACGGACATCAACGCGGCTGCC